>JAFRQM010000035.1 GCA_017428625.1 Clostridia bacterium | reverse complement strand
TTTGCAGTCATAAGCACATCGAGTGCAGACTGTGCATCTGTAAATACCTTTTCATCGCTGTTTATAACAGCGCATAATATGTTGTTTTGTTCAACTGTTTGGATGGTCATTTGTCTTACCTCGTCAAATTCCGATTTGTCGATTTGATTATATCATATCATTATTCATTTTTAAACACCTTATTTGTACTTTCATCCAATAGAAATGCTTTGGATGAGTAAATATCCGGCGGAGAAAAACTGAGCGGAAAACGATACAAAAACCCCGATACGGTATCGATAAAAATATGCCTTAAATGGCTGCTCTTGACAAAACAATAAGAGTTGAAAGGCAATACGTAGCTGTTTAAATAAGAAGAAGCCTCACCGGATTAATTCCGACGAGGCACATTTAGTTATAAATCAGATAATATTTGAAGGAATTATCAGATTGTTCTCGTCTATCGGAAGAACTTTATCAGACATACAGAACACAGCACCTGTTCCTACCGGTCTTTCCGATTCTTTCAGTACGGAGAACGATTTTATAGAACTTTTATCCGGGGAACTGGATTTCTTGATTTCTACTGGATGAAGAACACCGTCCTCTTCAATAACAAGGTCAATTTCCTTCATCTTATTGTCCCGGTAATAATTCAGGTTCACTTTGTTTTTTCCATACGAGTAGTGGCGCAGGAGTTCTCCGATTACATAGTTCTCATAGTAATGGCCGCTGGCGGCACCATTCATAAGCACATCGCGGTTTGTCCATGATGACAAATATGCACAGAAACCCGTATCGCAAAAATACAACTTCGGTGTTTTAACAAGACGTTTAAGTTCGTTGGAAGCATAAGGTTCAAGTAAAAAAATTATTCCCATTGACTGCAAGACTTTAACCCATTCTTTTGCTGTTACACCGGCAATCCCGGCGGAAGCTGCAAGGTCATTATAATTAAGAAGCTGACCTGTAAAAGCGGCGCACGCTCTGAGAAACTTCCTGAATCCTTCCGTGTCAATAATGCCGTAGTCATCAACAGCATCTCTCATCAGATATGTTTCAATGTAGGAATTGAAGTATTCACGAAGCTGTTCTTCATCTTTATCCTGCACGTCTGGTAAACCTCCGCGCCAGATGCTTTCAAACACGTTAATAATATTGTTTTCGGGATACTTCTTGCTTCTATCAAGTATTGAAGGTAAAGAAAATTCTAATTCATCCGCATCTTCTATACCAAGTCTTTCCCTCGTTGAAAGACTGAACAGCTTTAAAATGCAAAGACGCCCGGCAAGAGAGTCACCGGCTTTTTTAACAAGCTTTTTGCTTTGAGAACCGGTAAGCCAGAAAAGACCGCGCTCGTCCGTATCATCACAGATGATTTTTATCTCTTCAAACAGTTCCGGAGCTTTCTGCACTTCGTCTATCAATATAGGCGGTTTATATGTCTGAAGAAAAAGTTTCGGATCTGTCTGGGCAAACGAACGAAGCTGAGGATCATCCATTGTCACATAAGTTCTGTCCTGATCTTTTGCCAGATGTTTCAGCATAGTGGATTTGCCCACTTGTCTGGCTCCCACAACCATAACGGCTTTAAACGCGGAACTCATATGGAGGAATTTTCTTTCAAGTTCCCTTTTTATGTAACTCATAGCATCACTCCCAATTGGTGCTAATCTAAGGTCAACCTTATTTTAGCACCATTTTTTGCCTATGTCAATGAGGTAATTAACATTAATTGTATGCTGATTTGACGGTATAACAGTCGGTGTCGTCAAAGTGTCGTAAAAAAGCCTGTAAACCCTTATTTTTCAAACTTGAACCTAATCCTCCAAAACCGCGTGCCGAGGCGAAGCGCCGAAGCGCGTCCGGCGGACGATGAAGCGAGGCGGTGAGGTGAAGAAACAAGGAGAATCACGAAGCGAGACAGCGAGTGAGACGACTATGTTTCTGAGGGGGTTGCGAAGCAACTTCAAGTCCTTCTGCCCCTGCCAAAGAGAAAACAGACACCGAAAGGTGCCTGTTTTTCTCTTTTGTTAAGTTTCAAAAAGAATCGCCGGAGAAAGTGTCTGTATTGACATTTAAATATCCGTTTGTTAGGATTAAGAAAATTAAGTATAAGACACAAAAGGAGCAGGGCATGAACGGGTTGAAACACCGTCGGAGTTGCCTTTTACCGCGGGTGTTTTGCTTGAAATCGATAAGTTTCGGGTCTGAAGTATGAAAAAGTATAATATATCGGATAACAGAATAAAAATCGAAGGGCTTTTCGGCTTTGAAAATCATAAACGGTTCCGCCGTTATACGGATGAAATTCTGGCAGTTTATCCGCGTCTTGCCGACGCAGACAAAAAGTGCGCGGGAGTGCGTATGCGTTTTCGGACAGACAGCAAAAAAATCGGTGCGGAATTTCGCCTTTCGAATCAATATGTTGACAGAGGTATGTCTTTTTATCAGGCAAATACGGCTTATGCTTTCATCGGACCGTATTCGAGTTCAGCCTACGCCTCGCTGGTAAGCGCGGATAAGCCCTATAAGGATGAGATGATAAGCTCTGTTTTCAGCAACAGCGGAATGAATGATGTAACGGTTTTCTTTCCTCAGAACCCTGCGGTTGAGGAAGTCGGCATTTACCTTGAAGACAACGCGACACTTCTGCCGCCGACACCGCACGCAACAGGACTGCCGTTTGTGTTTTACGGTTCATCAATAACACAGCAGGGGCATACATCTTCATTTCTGGCATACCCCGCGTTGCTCTCACGGGCTTTTGACGCGGATTTTCACAATTTCGGCGCTTCGGGCAACGCGCTGGGCGAGCCGAAAATTGCCGTATATCTTGCGGCAATACCGAAGTCTCTCTTTTTTTATGATTACGACCATAATGCGCCGACGGCGGATTATCTGAGAGAAACGCATGAAGCTTTTTTTCGCCGCTTCAGGGAGACAGACCGTTTCACTCCTGTAATTATGACAAGCCGACCCGCCGATGATACGGACGACACTGCCGAACGCGCGGAAATTGTAAAAGAAACTTATAAGAACGCTCTGAAGCGCGGCGACCGTAATGTATATTTTATTGACGGTTTATCGCTTTTCGGAGATGCCGACCCTGCGCTGTGTACCACAGACCGCACACATCCCAACGACCTTGGGCATTATCAGATTGCCGGAACTCTGGAGAAATATATAAGGAAAGAAAAAATACTGAAATGAAAAAGCAGTTTGTGTGTTATTTGCCGTTCTGCTCGCGTTTTTGATAAAATTAAAGAACGGGCAGACAGCGAAAATCACAGCAATAAAAGGAGAGAATAATATGAACAATTCAGCCGACAGACTTCTTTATCAAGGGCACGGGAGCTTACGGATAACAACAGCCGGAGGCAAAGTGATTTATATTGACCCGTATGAGGGGGACGGATATGACAAGGCGGCGGACCTGATTCTTGTTACGCACAGTCACTCCGACCACACGGCTGTAAATCTTATCGGGAAGCGTAATCCGGACTGTCGGGTTATAACTTATAAAGAAGCGCTTGAAGGCGGAACACATCACAGATTTGACTTTGATTATGTTACGGTTGAAGCCGTTGAAGCAGGATACAACCGCAATCACAATGTCAAAGAATGCGTGGGATATATTCTCACTCTTCAGGACGGAATCACTCTTTATGTTTCGGGCGACACAAGCAGAACACCGCAAATGGCGCGACTGGCGCGGAGGAATATCGATTACGCCCTTTTTTGTTGCGACGGTGTTTACAATATGGATACCGATGAGGCGGTGCGGTGCGCGGCTCTTGTGGGTGCAAAGCACAACATTCCATACCATATGGCTCCGGGCAAACTCTTTGACAAAGACCGTGCCGGAAAATTCGACGCTCCGAACCGTCTTATAATAGCCGACGGTGAAGAAATTGAACTGAACAAATAAAACAGAAACCGGCTTATTTTCTTTTTTGTAATTATTATTGTTATTATTGCCGTCGTGTGTTATGATAAATGCAACATCAGAAACGGGAGGAATACCTGTATGAAATACCGCTATATGGAAAAAACCGGTGTCAGCGCTTCTGTGTTCGGTCTCGGATGTATGCGCTTTAACGGCGAGGCGTCTGGTGACAGCATTATAGACGAGCAAAAGGCGATTGCCCTTATCCGTCAAGCGATTGACGGAGGAGTGAACTACCTTGACACGGCTTATGTGTATCTTGACAAGACATCAGAAACCGTTGTCGGCAAGGCTCTCAAAGACGGATACCGCGAGAAAGTGACTGTTGCGACGAAGATGCCGCTCGGTTATGTCAAAGACCGTGAGAGTATGGAGGCGCTTCTTGACGAGGAACTCAGAAAACTGCAGACTGACCATATTGATTTCTATCTTATGCACGGTCTCGACAAAAAAGAATGGGAGTCATTTAAATCCATAGGCGCTCCGGAGTTCTTTGACGATATGAAGAAAAAAGGCAAAATCCGCTTCAAGTGTTTTTCGTTTCACGGCTCCTATGAAGATTTTGAATTTATTCTCAATGATTATGACTGGGATATGGTGCAGATTCAATATAACTTTATGGATATTGAAAATCAGGCAGGCACAAAGGGACTTGAACTGGCGGGAGAAAAAGGGATACCCGTTGTTATAATGGAGGGTCTGCTCGGCGGCAGGCTGTCAAAAGCGCCCGAAAACGTGCAGGCGCTTTATGACGCCTTTCCCGTAAATCGGTCGGCGGTGGAATGGGCTTTTCGCTGGATATGCAATCACCCTGAGGTTGCCGTTGTTCTTTCGGGTTGTAACGAGCAGAAGCAGATAGAAGAAAACCTGCGCATTTTTGACACAGTTGAAGCGGGTATTATGAGCGCGGATGAACTGAAACTTATGGAGAATGTCCGCAAGGCTTATATTGACCGCACAAAAATCGGCTGCACGGGGTGCAAATACTGTATGCCCTGTCCGAACGATGTGAATATTGCGGGAATTTTCTCAGCGTGGAATAACATTTCGCTTTATGACCTTGACCCTGCAAATGACCGGGGATTAAAACGGATAAAAGAAAACAATAACGGCGCCGACAAATGTATAGGCTGCGGAGCCTGCGAGGCAAAATGCCCTCAGAATCTGTCAATAATTGAAAAACTGCAGTGCGCTTGGAGCGAACTTGGTTGATATGTAAAAGTATTAACGGCAGCGGGGTGTTTCGCTCCGCTGTTTTTGCGTTGGAAACGGTTTTGCGGAAAATTTTAAAAAGGTATTGATATTTGTATATTTTTACTATAAAATAAGCACGGCTGTTATGTAAAATCACATTTATTCTCCGCTGAAAACGGAGTTGAAGATAATAAATCCGGAGATATTATGGTCTTTTCAAGTCTTCTTTTTGTTTTTGTTTTTCTTTCGTTCAACCTGCTCTCGCAGATTGTTCTGAAAAAAACCGAATATAAAAATGCGGCGATGCTTGCCTTTTCAATTCTCTTTTATTGCTGGGCCGGCCCCGTTTATTTTCTGTTACTGCTCTTTGATACTTTTGTATGTTGGGGAGCTGCCCGCCTTATTGAAAACGCCGACAAAGCCGACAGAAAAATTCTGCTGGGATTTTCTGTGTTCGCAGTTCTGCTCGTTCTCGGAATTTTCAAATATACGGGCTTTGTCTGCGGCACGCTTCAATCCATTTTCGGTTTTCCGTCTGAGGTTGTTTCAATAGCGCTGCCTGTCGGCATAAGTTTTTACAGTTTTCAGCTTATCAGTTATGTTGCCGATGTTTACCGCGGGCAGGTGGCGGCTCAGAAAAAATTTTGGGTTCTTCTGCTTTACGCCTGCCTTTTTCATCAGTGCATAGCGGGTCCGATTGTCCGTTACTCCGATGTTGAAAAGGATATTCTCACAAGACGCGTCAACCGTGCGGAAATCGGCAGAGGCATAAGCCGTTTCACCGTCGGTCTCGCTAAAAAAGCAGTGCTCGCAAACTCCTGCGCTGCGGTTGCCGACCTGTTTTTTGACAAAACGGCAGCGGAACTCGCTAAAACTCCCGCTCTCGGTTTATGGCTTGCGGGCTTTGCGTTTATGCTGCAGATTTATCTTGATTTTTCGGCATATTCGGATATGGCGATCGGTATGGGTCTTATGTGCGGTTTTCATTACCGTGAAAACTTCAACTATCCTTATACCGCCGATTCTGTCACGGATTTCTGGCGCAGATGGCATATATCGCTTTCAACCTTTTTCCGTGATTATGTATATATTCCGCTCGGCGGCAACCGCAAGGGCACGGCAAGGCAGGTTTTTAACCTCTTTGTTGTCTGGGGGCTTACAGGCCTCTGGCACGGCGCGAGCTGGAACTATGTAATATGGGGTCTGTATTTCTTTGTGTTCCTCATAATCGAAAAGTTTGTTCTCGGCAAAAAACTTGAACGCATACCGAAAGCGGTCCGCATTATTTTTGTGCTTATAATTGTTTATTTCTGCTGGATAATCTTCAAATTTGAAGATTTCGCGTCGCTCGGAGCGGTGCTCAGAGGTTTGTTCGGGCTCAATCGCAATCCGTTTGGCGGCAAAGCGGTAGCGCTGGCGGTTAAATCAAATTACAGGTTGCTTATTTTCTCGGCTGTCGCCTGCCTGCCGCTCGGTAAAAAAATAAGAACCGCTCTTTATGAAAAATCGCAGACTTCCGCCCCCGTCGGAGTTATATACGGAATATGGGATGTCGCGCATCCGGCGGCTCTGCTTATTCTTTCGTCAATGGCTCTCGCCGGCGACACATACAACCCGTTCTTATATTTCAGATTTTAAGTGTGAATTATGAAAAACAACAGAATTGCAAATTTAATAAAGATAGCGGTGTTCGCTCTGACAATGACAGTTATGACCGTTATCGGTCTTGCGTGGTTCAGGCGTCCCGATGTGTCACAGATTGAAAAGCGCAAGCTGACTGAATTCCCGAAGATGTCGCTCTCCGCTTTTGTAGACGGAAACTGGTTTTCGGGTGTTGAAACCTGGTATGCCGACACATTCCCCGCACGTGAAAAACTTGTTGAAGCAAACAACTCGTTCAAGGCGCTCTACGGCAGAACGGGCGAAAAGATAGTCGGGAAGGGTAAAGACGCCGACGAAATACCAGATGACGCGGGCGAAGAGGCTACCCTGCCCGTAACAACCGAACCTCAGACAGTGCGTGACGGCATAGTTTCTGATGAAGGCGGTGAAACCACCGACGGCGTTTATGTCAGCGGCGACACGGGCTATTCGCTTTATTACTTTGTCAAAGAGAACGCAGACTGGTATGCAGCCGTTCTCAATGAGGCGCAGAAAAAGTTTGAAGGCAGGGCGACGGTTTATGATATGATTATTCCGCTTAACTCGGGTGTTGTGTTAAGCGACGCTTTGCAGAAGGAATTGGGCGTCAGCGACCAGAGAGAAGCAATTTCTTACATTTACGGCAAAATGAATTCTTCCGTAAAGACTGTTCCGACCTTTGAAATTCTGAGAAACCACTGCGATGAATATCTTTATTTCCGCACCGACCACCACTGGACGGCTCTCGGAGCGTATTATGTTTACACTAGTTTCTGCAATCTGAAAGGCATTGCGCCGCATCAGTTAAGTCAGTTCGGAACAAAAACATTTGAGGGTTTTGTCGGCACTCATTATTCGGAGACAAATTCCGCCGCGCTCAAGGCCAACCCCGACACAATCACGGCATATGTTCCGATGGGAACAGACAAAATGACAATCACCGACACCAACGGGGAGACAAATGAGAACTGGCCGATTATTATGGATGTTGACAATTACCCTGCCAACAGCAAATACAGTTGTTTTGTAAACGGAGACGCAAAACTCTGCGTTGTTGAGAACCCACAGATAACCGACGGTTCGGCGTGTATATGCATAAAAGACAGTTTCGGCTGCGCTTTTGTTCCTTTCCTTGTTGACCATTATCAATACACATACTGGATTGATTACAGATATTTCAACCGTTCGCTCTCTGAGTTTATTGATGAGCACAACATTACGGATATCATCTTTTTGCAGAACATTTACAACACCGCCTATAAAAAAGCAATTCAGCAGATACAGGATCTCGTTGAAAGTTGAGACATTGTTGTCTATAAAGTAATAAAAATATTTAAAAAAGTCTTTACAAAAACGGTATGTTGTGTTATACTCCGTTTTGCATTGTGCCCGTATCTCGGTTTGCGGACTGAACCCCGGCAAGGGGTATTCACCTGCCGCACACTGGGAGCGAGGCAAATAAATAAATGAGGTGAAAATTATGACACAGGCAGAAAAACAGGCAATCATGGCAGAATATGCCACACACGAGGGCGACACAGGTTCACCCGAGGTTCAGATAGCGGTTCTTTCAAAAAGAATTGCGGATCTCACAGAGCATCTTAAAGTTCACAAAAAAGACAATCACTCACGCCGCGGTCTTCACAAGATGGTAGGTCACAGACGCAACCTTCTTGAATACCTTAAGAAGACAGATATCGAGCGTTACCGTTCAATCATCGCAAGACTCGGTTTGCGTAAATAAGTTTGCTCAGGAGCAGGCAGGGCTTATCACCCCGCCTGCTCTGTTACGATTATTGTTTACTAAAAGCATCCTTTCAGGCGGTGTTTTCAGGTTTTAGCAGTTGCTCGGCAGTCTGACAAAGAACGCGGACTGCGGAGCTATTGCTAAGCCCGCGCCGCCTGTGGAAATAAAACTTACAGAAAGGCGTAAAAAATGTTTTTTGAAAGTTTCAAAAAGTATGAAACAGAAATTGCCGGACGCCCCTTCGTTGTGGAAGTCGGCAAAATGGCGCAACTGGCGGGCGGTTCATGCCTCGTGCGCTACGGCGAAACAAATGTGCTTTGCACGGCGACAATGGCAGCGAAGCCCAGAGAGGGCGTAGATTTCTTCCCGCTCTCCGTTGACTATGAAGAGAAACTTTACTCTGTCGGCAGAATCCCCGGTTCATTCCAGCGCCGCGAGGGCAGAGCCAGCGAAAAGGCAACACTTGCCTCCCGTGTTATTGACAGACCGATCCGCCCTCTTTTCCCGAAAGATATGAGAAACGATGTAGGCGTTGTCGCAACCGTTATGTCGGTTGACCCCGACTGCCAGCCCGAAATCGCCGCTCAGCTCGGTGTTTCGGTTGCCATTTCAATCTCCGAGATTCCGTGGGACGGCCCCGTTGCAAGTTCCGTAGTTGGTCTTGTTGACGGCGAATATGTTATTAACCCCACGCTTGAACAGCGCGAAAAATCGCAGATGTATGTTACTGTTGCCTCAACAAGCGAACTTGTCGCAATGATTGAGGCGGGCGCCAACGAAGTTTCAAACGATGATATGTTGGACGGCATTATGTTTGCCCACGAGCAGAACAAGAAGATTGTCGAGTTTATTACAAAAATCCGTGAGGAATGCGGCAAAGAAAAAGTTGACTTCCCCTCAAATGACCCCGACCCCGAAATGTATGAGGCAATCAAGGAGTTTGCCATTGAAGATATCCGCGCCGCTCTTGACACCGATGACAAACGCGTCCGCGATGAAAGGCTCAAGCCCATCTATGAGGCGGTTCACGAGAAGTTCGACGAAATCTACCCCGAAATGGAAGAGAAAATCGAAGACTGTCTCTACAAAACCCAGAAGTATGTCGTGCGCCGTTGGCTTCTTGATGACGGCAAACGTGTTGACGGCAGAGGCATTGATGAAATCCGTCCTCTCAACGCTGAAATTGACCTGCTCGACAGAGTTCACGGTTCGGGTATGTTCACACGCGGTCAGACTCAGGTTCTTACCGTAACAACACTCGGCCCCATGAGTGACAATCAGATGCTTGACGGTCTTGATGAAGAAGATTCCAAGAGATATATCCACCACTACAATTTCCCGTCTTACTCTGTCGGTGAAACAAAGCCCTCAAGAGGCCCCGGCAGGCGTGAAATCGGTCACGGCGCTCTCGCGGAGAAAGCTCTTCTTCCGGTAATCCCTTCGGTTGAGGAGTTCCCCTATACCATCCGCCTTGTTTCCGAAGTTCTTTCGTCAAACGGCTCAACATCACAGGGCTCGGTCTGCGGCTCAACACTTTCGCTTATGGCGGCGGGCGTTCCCATCAAAGCTCCCGTTGCGGGTATCTCCTGCGGACTTATCACAGAAGGCGAACGCTTTATGACGATGGTTGACATTCAGGGTCTTGAAGATTTCTTCGGCGATATGGACTTCAAAGTTGCGGGTACCAAAAAAGGAATTACCGCAATTCAGATGGACCTCAAGGTGCACGGCCTTACCCCCGCAATCATCCGTGAGGCTCTTGACAAAACTTATAAAGCAAGGTGCTACATTCTTGATGATATTATGCTGCCTGTAATTGCGGAACCCCGCAAAGAACTTTCCAAGTGGGCTCCCAAGATGCTTACCACCAAGATTGACCCCGAAAAAATCGGTGATGTCATCGGCAAACAGGGCAAGGTTATTCAGAAAATCTGCGCCGAATGCAACTGCAAGATTGATGTTGAGGAAGACGGAAGCATCTATGTTTCATCGACAGATATCGACTGCGCTAAACGCGCCATTGATATTATTGAAACAATCGCCAACGACCCCGAAGAGGGCGCAATCTACAAGGGCGTGGTAACCCGCCTTATGAGTTTCGGTGTGTTTGTTGAAATCGCACCCGGCAAAGAGGGTATGGTTCACATCAGCCAGCTCGATGTCAAGAGAACCGAGAAGGTTGAGGATGTTGTCAATGTAGGCGACGAGATTATTGTCAAGGTTCTTCCCAAGGATGACCAGGGCAGGCTCAATTTCTCGCGCAGAGAGGCTCTTATTGAGGTGGAAGGTCTCACGCCTGAAAATGATGTTTCAGATTCATCCGGCCGTCGTTCCTCGGGTCCGCGCAGGAATTTCAACCGTGACAGAAAGCCCCGCAGAAACGACAACTGACAGTTTACATTAAATAAATAATAACACCCTCGAACCCCCTTTGCGGGGGATTCGGGGGCAAAATGTTTTGAAACGGCGGAAACTTGTTATGATAAAAAATGTTATTTTTGATTTGGGCGGTGTTTTGGTTGAGTTGAACCCCGAAAAAGTCATTCGTTCGCTGTTTTCGGAAGAAAACTCAGATTATATTTTGCACAACATCTTCTTTTCAAAAGAATGGCGTGAGGTTGACAGAGGCACCATTACTCCCGAAGCGGCGTTTAAAAAACACATAGACCGCCTCGAAACCGAAACGTTTTCAAAGGTGCTCGGCATTATTGAAAACTGGAATGAGTATATGCCGCCTTTTGACGATATGTATGAACTGATTGTAAGAATAAAGGCGTCGGGTAAAAAAATTTATCTTTTGTCAAATGTTCCGCCATACATTCACAAAATGACAGGCACTTTGCCGGCGCTCAGGCTGTTTGACGGCTTTGTCGCCTCCTGTGATATAAAACTTTTAAAACCCGAAAAAGAAATTTATGAGCATCTGCTCACAAAATTCAATCTCAAAGCGGATGAATGCTTTTTTATTGATGACACACGCGAAAATGTTGAAGCGGCACGGCGGCTCGGAATAAGAGCCCATCATTTTGCAAATCACGACACGCAGGCGCTTGAAAACGCTCTTAAAGAAAACGGAGTGGAAATATGAACTGTTTTTCGCAGATTGTCAGAAAAAGCCCCTCGCTCGACAGAATACTGAAAGATGCAGACTCGGAGCGTTTTCCGGTGGGCGCGACGGGTCTTTCAAACATACATAAGGCTCACATCATAAGTTCCATGGTTGACATTTACGGTATAAACGCCGTTGTCATAGCCCCCGATGAAGCGTCAGCAAACAGGCTTGCAGCCGACATTTCGGCGTTCGGCACAGAGACTTTCGTTTTTCCTGCGGGCGATTTCTCATTTCACTCAATGCAGAGTGTTTCAAGGGAGTATGAGCACACAAGGCTCAGGGTGCTTGACAAAATGTTGACCGGCAGTTTCGGCGCGGTTGTATTGTCTGCCGAGGCAGTCAGCCAACTGACAATTCCGCCCGACACGCTTGCCGAAAGATGTATAACCGTTAAAGACGGTGAAAGCGTTGAACTTGACTCGCTTCTGAGTGTGCTTGTCAACGCAGGCTACACCCGGTGCGATGAGGTTGACGGCAGAGGTCTGTTCGCCTGCAGAGGCGGTATTGTGGATTTCTTTCCGCCCGACGCGGAGGAGCCTTACAGAATAGAACTCTGGGGCGACACGGTTGACAGCGTCTGCACATTTGAACCCGACAGTCAGAGAAGAACAAAAAATGTCAGGTCCGTGCGTATTACTCCCGCCAGGGAGATTCTGTGTGACAGCGCCGAACTTGCGGTCAGAATACGGGCTTTTCTGAAATCACGCAGAGTGAAAGGCAGGGCTCTTGAAGAAATAGAGAAGGATATAAAGTATCTTGATGACGGAATAATGCTGCCCTCGCCCGACAAATATATGCCGCTCATTTATCCGCAGGCGGCAAGTGTTTTTGATTATTTTGACAACTCATTTCTTTTTGTCTGTGAAAGTTTTCAGACGCATAAAAACTTTACCGCTTCGCTCGATTATGTCAATGAAACGGTAAAGGCTTTGTTTGAAGACGGTGTTCTGACAAAGGGTCTTGACCGTTTTACCGTTACCGAGGGCGATCTGCTTTCCGCATACGCCAACAGGCGCACAATCTACCTTGACAACCTTCCGAGAGGAAGTTTCGACACACCTGTAAAAGACCTTGTTTCATTTACCGCAAAACAGATTAACCCCTGGAACGGCTCGTTTTCTTCATTGCTTGAAGATATAAACAGTTTCGGCGGCAGAAAAACTCACATTACCACCGTCGTTGCGGGCACACCGAAAGCGGCAGCCGCTCTTTACGGCGACCTGGAGGCTGAAGGGGAGAAGGTATATTATTTTGAAAAACCCCCGCGTGAGTTTCCCGCAGGGGCTGTAAGCGTTCTTCCCGGCGGATTTTCATCCGGCTTTGAATACCCTGACGCGGACTTCACGCTCATCACCTATCTGGCAAGAACCGTAAAGCAGAAAAACGAACAGAGAACTGCCCGCGCAAAAAAAACCGCTAAAAACGCGTTTAACAACCTTGACGAACTTCACCGCGGCGATTATGTTGTTCACTCCGCACACGGCATAGGCATATTCGACGGCATACAGAAGATGAATGCGGGCGACACGGTCAAGGATTACATTAAGATTCTTTATGATAAATCAGATGTTCTTTATGTGCCCGTCACACAGCTTGATATGGTTTCAAAATATATCGGAGCGGGTGTTGATGACAGAACGGTTAAACTCAACACTCTGAGCGGCAAAGATTGGCAGAAGACAAGAAGCAGAGTCAAAAAGGCTGTTGCCGATATGGCGAAAGAACTGATTGAACTTTACGCCAAGCGTATGAAGATTCAGGGTCATGCCTTCTCGCCGGATATAGATATGCAGAGTGACTTTGAGCGCCGTTTTGAGTTTGACGAAACAGAAGATCAGTTAAACTGCATAAACGAAATAAAAAAAGATATGGAAAAGCCTTATCCGATGGACCGCCTGCTCTGCGGTGATGTCGGTTTCGGCAAAACAGAAGTGGCTTTAAGGGCAATATTCAAATGCGTAGCAGACGGCAAACAGTGTGCCTTTCTTGTGCCCACAACAATTCTCGCCCTGCAGCATTTTCAGACAATTACAAGGCGTTTTGACGGTTTTCCCGTTGAGTGCGCGATGCTCTCACGCTTTTGCACAAAAAAAGAAATCGACTCTGCAATAAGCGGTTTGCGCAACGGCACGGTTGATATTGCGGTAGGCACGCACAGACTTATTTCAAAAGATGTTGAATTCCGCGATTTAGGGCTTATAATAGTAGATGAGGAGCAACGCTTCGGTGTTGCGCAGAAAGAAAAGTTAAAAGAAAGATTCCCCGAGGTTGATGTTCTTACCCTTACAGCCACCCCAATACCGCGGACGCTCAATATGGCTATGACGGGCATAAGGGATATGTCTGTTCTGGAGGAGGCTCCGCAGGACAGACAGCCTGTTCAGACTTATGTAATAGAACATAACTTTCCTGTTCTTGTTCAGGCAATGCAGGCGGAACTGCGCAGAGGGGGTCAGGTCTATTACCTGCACAACAGGGTCGAGACAATCGAACGCAAG
Organism: Clostridia bacterium; assembly: GCA_017428625.1. Lineage (GTDB taxonomy): Bacteria > Bacillota > Clostridia > Oscillospirales > Acutalibacteraceae > CAG-177. Next base: position 52,906 of record JAFRQM010000035.1, on the reverse strand, counting down.
GCGTTGCAGATTAAAGAGGCTCTGCCCGATGCCAATGTGGGCATAGCGCACGGCAAAATGAGCGAGGATGAGTTGAGCGAAATCTGGCGCAGATTGCTTGAGGGTGAAATAGATATTTTAGTCTGCACTACAATTATTGAAACGGGTGTGGATGTGCCGAATGTAAACACGCTTATTATAGAGCACGCTGACCGTATGGGTCTTGCCCAACTGCATCAGATCAGGGGCAGAGTGGGCCGTTCCGCAAGAAGGGCGAGTGCTTATTTCACATTTGAAAGGGGCAGTCAGCCCACAGAACTCGCAACGCGCCGGCTTGACGCAATAAGGGAATTTACCGAGTTCGGCTCCGGCTTCCGCATAGCGATGAGAGACCTTGAACTGAGGGGCGCGGGCAATGTGCTGGGCGCGCACCAGCATGGGCATATGGAGGCTGTGGGCTACGAAATGTATGTAAAACTGCTTGAACAGGCAATCAGTGAAGAAAAAGGAGGAACTCCTGCCGTTGAGGAAAGAGACTGCCTTATTGACATCCCGATTGACGCTCATATTCCGCAGGATTACATTGAAAGTGTTCCCCAGAGGCTTAAAATCTACCGCAGAATTGCAGATATTCACAATGAAGAAGAGGCATCGGATGTTGTTGACGAACTCTGCGACCGCTTCGGCGACCCGCCCGCGAGCGTTGAAGGGCTTATAAGAATTGCCCTGCTTCGCGGCAGAGCGGCGGCAAATAATGTTTATGAAATACGCAAAAACGGAGACAAACTGATTCTTTACATAAATGACCTGGATATGGATGTCATCCGTTACCTGGCGGCGAACCTCAAAGGCAGAGTAACCGTCAGCGCGGGCAACGGCAAACCGCACATCGGAGTTCGTATGGCAAAAGGAGAAAAACAACTCAACGTGCTCGAAAAAGTGTTCAGCCTGACGGATGAGGCAAAACAGCAAAAAAGAGGTGTGTGATGGGAGAACTTGCAGGCAAGGTCAAAGAGACGGCGCTGGATATTAAAATGTATTGGCGTCAGCCCAAACCGGGCGAGTATGTTCCCTACCGCGAGGTGTTTATGCTCTCGGTGGGGTGGATGGCTCTGCTTATGTCAATTCAATGGGTTATCGGTTTCGGCGTAGGTAACCAGTTTACCGGTATGACTCTTAAAATGAACAACAACGAACTGCTTGTTATGAGTTATGTCTGCACGGCGATCGGCTACCTGACAACACCGCTTAACGCTTATATAATAGATAATCTGCGCTCTACAGACGGCAAATACAGGGTGTATATGAAGCTCTGCATACCCTCAATGATTCTTACGGTAATTTCCCTGTGGCTGCCTTATGAAACAGTCAGGGATTCGGGGCGTTTCGGCAGATACATTATGATTGCCATGCTTTTTGTTGTCGGTCAGGTTCAGGGCTACATTCAGGGCTGGGTCAACACGGGCGTTACCAATATGGTTCATGTTATGACGCCGAACACACAGGAGCGCACGAGAATTATGGCGATAACAAGCATTATTTATTCTCTGGGCTATACCATAAACAATATTTATTATCCGCTTATGGTTGATGTTCTGTGTGACAACGGCGACAAATACAATATGCGCTATTTCAGAGGAACCTACACTCCGGTCGCGCTGCTTATGCCGCTGGTGCTTCTTGCCTATTTCGGCACAAAAGAACGCCTTGTTCTGCCTAAAAGCAGAATAACCAAAATGAGTTTTTCCAATTCAATGCGGGCAGTTGCGGGCAACAAGATTTTCTGGATTAAATGTGCCGACGGCTGGAACGACTTTCTTGAGGGCGCAAAAGGGAATATATGGGACTGGATGGTTTACCGCGCCCACATAATGAAGAGCACAACCTACGGCCTGCTCAACACAATCTCTTATAACGCGAATTTCTGGGGTATGCTTTTTTCACCCTGGTTTATCAAAAAATTCGGCAAAAGAAAAATCAAGATTTTCAAAAACACCGTTCAGATTTTTCTCATCGCTTCATACTTCCTTTTCTATAAAACACCGTTTGCCGCGGTCGGTTTATTTATTGTTTACACCATTGACAGGTTTGTTGACACCGGCAATGTCATTGACTCCGCCATTGAGTCAGATATGCGCGACAACCAGCAGTATCTTATAGGCGAAAGGATTGACGGCGCATTCGGGTTTATTCAGAGTTATGCGGGCGGTGTGATCGGAGCGGTCACAGGGCTTTTCATACCTTGGGTTTACCGCAGAAAAGGTTTTGACGGCAATGACTACTCCGTGCTGGATGTCTATAAAAACTACGACGAAACAAAGCCGCTTTCGGAACAGACGCTCAACCCCAACTGTGTGCTTTACAGTCTTATGGACACGCTTCTTAAAATCTCCATTTTCGGTGCTGCAGTTGATGTTCTACCCTGGTTTGCCTATGATATTTCCGAAACAGGTCAGAAATCAATGATAAGAGTTATAAGAATCCGCACTCTTATAGAAGACAGAAACTCCGGTAAACGCGATGAGGCAACATATATAGAGGGCTGTGAAGCCGTTATGATGGCAAGAAAATACATAAACGAGGTGCCTGTTGAGGTGCCTCACCGCTCAACAGTTGCGGCGGCAAGAGCTATGCCGAAAAACACTCCCGAAGAAAAAGAAAAACGCCTTGAGGCAATAAAGCAGGCAAAACAGGCGATTGAAGACGCGAGAACTCACAATGAAGAGATTGAAATTGCCCGGTTTGTTATGCGCGAACTTAACCGTTTCACAACCGAATTCGGCAAAAAGCAATATGAACTGTGCAAAATGATTTGCGAGGGTGGTGCCGAGCATTTCTTTGACAGAGACAAAGAGATAATCGCTCTTGCGCACAGTCTGCCCGAAAGCGATATAAAAGAGGAAAAAACCTGGCGCAAGCAGGAAATCAAAAACGCAAAAATGCTTGAGAGTTCAAGGCGCCTTGCGGCTCAGTGCTATCCCGACGGGGTTATTACATACGACCCCGACAAGGCAGACAGAGCCTACAACCTGCCGGATGATACAAAAGAGAATGTGAAAATTCGCAGGCAGGCGATGAAAGAGGCGAACCGTGAGCAGAATATTTATTCATCTTTCGCCGCTCCCTACCTTACCGCGCAGAGAACGCTTGAACTTTATGAAGGCTACAACAATCTCGATGACCTTATTGCGGATTATGATAAAATCACGGCAGAGCGAAAATCACGCCATGACGCGCAGCGCGAGGAGCAGGAAAAACTTGCCGCGGAACGCCGCCTTGACAGAGAGCGCTATGAAGCGGAAAAGAAGATGAAAAAAAGAAAATGATTCATTTAAGACCGTATATTGATTCCGATGAAGAGACTGTTCTTTCGTGGTGCAGAGACGAAGAAACCTTTTACAGATGGACGGCGGGGGTGCTCGGAGATTATCCGCTGACTCCCGAACGGTTCGCAAAAACCGGCAGCCTTATGCGCATCACCGCTCTTCACATAGACAGCCCTGCCGGTTTTTTTACACTGAGAAATCCGGATGGTAGATTAAATGAACTGCGTTTCGGATTTGTTATTGTCAGCCCGGAACTGAGAGGGAAGGGCATCGGCAGGCAGATGATTACCGAAGGGTTAAAGTATGTTTTTGACAATTACCGTGCCGCAAGAGCGACCATCAGCGTTTTTGAAACAAATACCCCCGCTTATAAGTGTTATTTATCTGCCGGATTTCGTGAAACCGGAGTGAAAGAGACTTATACCGTCAACGGAGAAACTATTACCGCGGTCGAAATGGAATATCAGAAACCGATGTCCGGATAATTAAAAATGAGCGCAAAAGACACATCCCCGTTGCCGGTGCAACGGGGATGTTTACACATTTTTATACTTCGTTTTTTATACACATAATACCGTTTTCGGTTACATCCACAATGCCGTATTTTCCGTCCTGCGCGGCGCCGGGGTTAAACAGATAAACGCCGTCGCTGTAAGTGCTGTCGGGGCAGTGCGTGTGGCCGTAAAGCGCAACCTGAAAGCCCATACGGCGGATTTTTTCTTCCAGCATCTCTGTGCCGTATTTGACTTTTTCAATATGGCCGTGGGTGCAGAGAACGCCTGTATTTCCGGCTTTTATAAGCTCGTTGAGCGGGAACTGAGGCATAAAATCGCAGTTGCCGCAAACCCTGTAAAACGGTCTGCTTCCCACTAAATCCTCAATATAGCCCGTGTCTCTCTCGCAGTCGCCCAGGTGAACCACGGCATCCGCCTCCGGGTGCTTTTCAAGGGCTTCGCGCATAGGGCTCACCCTGCCGTGAGAATCCGAAAAAACAAGCAGGCGCATATCACATACCCCTGCGCTTAACGCAGTTTTCAAGCTTTATCGCCTCATAAACGCCGCTGTCAAACAGGTCGCACACCTCTTTGTATTTTTCAAGCGGCAGGCTTTCGAGCGTCTCGCCCGATTTTATGCACAGCGCGACAATTTCGCCCGTAGCCTTGTAGGCGTCCCTGAAAGGCAGGCCTTTTGAAACAAGGTAGTCGGCGCAGTCTGTGGCGTTGATAAACCCGCCCGCCGCGGCTTTTCTCATATTTTCGGGAATAACGCGCATGGTGTCAATCATCGGAATAAGGGTGTCAACGCAGATTTTCACCGTGTCAAAGGCGTCAAAAATCGCGTCTTTGTCCTCCTGCATATCTTTGTTGTAAGCGAGGGGAAGCCCTTTCATAACGGTCAGAAGGGTTATAAGGTCGCCGAAAACCCTGCCCGATTTGCCTCTTACAAGCTCGGTGATGTCGGGATTTTTCTTTTGCGGCATTATGCTTGAGCCGGTTGAAAAGGCGTCGTCAAGCTCAACAAATTTGAACTCCCACGAACACCACAGCACAATCTCCTCCGAAAGGCGTGAGAGATGCACCATAATAATCGAGAGCGCTGACGCGAGCTCAATGCAGAAATCACGGTCTGATACGCCGTCAAGCGTGTTTTTCATATAGCCGTCAAAGCCGAGAAGCTCCGCTGTCATGGCGCGGTCAATCGGGTAGGTTGTGCCGGCAAGAGCGCCGCTGCCGAGTGGGGAGACATTCATTCTTTTTTTCGCGTCTTCAAGCCTGCCCAGGTCTCTTGTGAGCATTTCAACATAAGCGCCGAGATGTGTTGCGAATGTTATGGGCTGAGCGCGCTGAAGGTGGGTGTAGCCGGGCATAATCGCGCCTTTGTATTCATCCGCCTTGCCTTGAAGCGAGGCGATAAGCCCTTTTACAAGAGCGTAAAGCGCGTCACATTCCTTACGCAGGGTAAGGCGAACATCCACCGCTACCTGATCATTGCGGCTGCGCCCGGTGTGAAGGCGTTTGCCCGCCTGACCTATACGCTGTGTGAGCGTTGCCTCAACAAAGGTGTGAATATCCTCGGCGTTCGGGTCAATAAGCAGTTCGCCGCTTATAATATCCCGCTTTATCTGTTCCAGACCTTCACATATTGCCGCCCCGTCTTCTTTTGAGATTATGCCCTGAGCCGCCAGCATTGTCGCGTGGGCTATGCTGCCGTTAATATCCTCCTCAAACATACGCGAGTCGGTGGCTATGGAGGAGTTGAAATCGTTGGTTTTTTTGTCGGCTTCCTTTGAGAAGCGCCCTGCCCATAATTTCATAGCAATTCCGTTCCTTTTATAAATAGTGAAAAAGAGCCGCCGCAACGGCTCTTTTGTTTTTGCTGTTTATTATTTGCCTTCTCTCTCGGCGTCGAGAATGGCCTTTACCTTGATGGGAAGGCCGAACAGGTTGATGAAGCCCGCGGAATCCTTCTGATTGTAAACCTCATCCTCATCAAATGTGGCGAATGCCTCGCTGTAAAGGGTGTAGGGCGAGGTAACCCCTGCGTTTATCATATTGCCCTTGTAGAGCTTGAGCGTAACATCGCCGGTTACCGTTTCCTGCGTTTTGTCAACAAAGGCGGAGAGAGCCTCGCGAAGGGGTGTGAACCACTGGCCGAAATAAACAAGCTCCGCAAAACGCTGAGCCACAAGCGCTTTGTAGTGGGCTGTGTCTCTGTCAAGGCAGATTGTCTCAAGCACCTGATGCGCTCTGTAAAGGATTGAGCCGGCGGGGTTTTCGTAAACGCCCCTTGACTTCATACCCACAAGGCGGTTTTCAACAAGGTCGCAAAGGCCTATGCCGTTTTCGCCGCCGATTTTGTTAAGGTACTCAACAAGTTCCACTCCGCCCATCTCTTTGCCGTCAACCGCGGTGGGAACGCCCTTCTCAAAATGAATTTTTACATAAGTGGGCTTGTCGGGAGCCTGTTCGGGCGATTTGCCGATTTCAAGAAAACCGGGTTTGTTGTACTGAGGCTCGTTCGCCGGGTCTTCAAGGTCAAGACCCTCGTGCGAAAGGTGCCAGAGGTTTTTGTCTTTTGAATAGTTTGTTTCGCGGTTTATTTTAAGAGGAATATTGTGAGCCTCCGCGTATTCTATTTCTTCCTCGCGGCTCTTTATGTTCCAGATTCTCCACGGGGCGATAATCTGCATATCGGGCGCGAAAGCCTTGATGGCAAGCTCAAAACGCACCTGATCGTTGCCCTTGCCGGTGCAGCCGTGGCAGATGGCGTCGGCGCCTTCTTTTTTGGCGATTTCAACAAGCCTCATCGCAATAAGGGGGCGCGCGAAGGATGTGCCCAGAAGATAATCGTTCTCATAAACCGCGCCCGCTTTAAGGGTGGGGAAGATGTAATCTTTTACAAACTCGTCTTTGAGGTCCATAATGTAGAGCTTGGAAGCGCCAGTTTTGATTGCCTTTTCCTCAAGGCCGTCAAGCTCGGTGCCCTGACCTACATCGCCCGAAACGGCTATAACCTCGCAGTTGTTGTAATTCTCTTTTAACCACGGGATTATTATAGATGTGTCAAGCCCGCCGGAATAAGCGAGAACAACTTTTTTGATTTCTTTCATTTCAGTATTCCTCCGGATATTTATTTTATGCAATGATTATACAACATTTATACGCTAAGTCAAGCAAAAGTGTATTATTATTCAAAAAATCGGCATAACTGCCAAAAAATATGCAAATCAGCGATTATAACTGATACAGTCCGACCTTTTTCTGCACCTTTGAGAGGGTTCTGTATGTGAGTTTAAGGGCTGCCTCGGCGCCCTTTTTCGCGCACTCGTTGAGATAGGCTTTGTCATTTATGAGTTTTGCGTATTCCTCCTGAACGGGCTTAAGCTCGTCAACAACGGCCTGCGCGACGGCGAGCTTGAAATCGCCGTAGCCTTTGCCGTCAAACTCTTTTTCAATCTCATCAAACCCTTTGCCCGTGCAGCAGGAATAAATCGACATAAGGTTGTTTATGCCGTCTTTGCCCTCGGCATAGCGCACGCAGGCCTCACTGTCGGTAACGGCGGATTTGAATTTTTTAACTATCGCGTCGGGCGGGTCAAGCAGCGAAACGGAGGCTCTCGGGTTTGTGTCGGATTTTGACATTTTCTGGGTCGGGTCCTGAAGGCTGGCGATTTTCGCGCCCACCTTGCCTATAAACGGCTCCGGCAGGGTGAATGTGCTGCCGTGCCTCGTGTTGAAGCGGTCCGCTATATCTCTCGCAAGTTCAAGATGCTGTTTCTGGTCCGCGCCGACCGGCACAAAATCCGCCTGATAGATGAGAATATCCGCCGCCATAAGCACGGGGTAATCAAACAAACCGACATTGACATTGCCGACATGTTTTTGCGATTTGTCTTTGAATTGGGTCATTCTCGAAGCCTCACCGAATTGTGTGTAGCAGTTGAGAATCCAGGCAAGCTCGCTGTGAGTGTGAACATGGCTCTGAAAGAAAACAATGCTCTTTTCGGGGTCAAGGCCTATCGCGAGCATAAGGGCGAACATCTCCTGCGACTGTTTGCGCAGAAGGGCCGGCTCGGGGTGAACGGTGAGGGCGTGAAGGTCAGCTACCCCGTAGATGCAGTCGAACTCCTCGCTCATATTTTTCCAGTTTTTGAGCGCGCCGAAATAGTTGCCTATTGTGGGCACTGAGGTGGGCTGAATAAGGCTCAGCACTCTTTTTTTGCGTTCGGGTGCGGTGTTTTCCATAATGTTTTCTCCGTTATCAGTTATCAGTAATTCCTTGCGACTTCGCCTAAAATTTTCACGCCCTTGACAATGCCTTCGTCTGTGGGTGTTGAGAAGTTCAGGCGGACATATTGCGATGTGCCGCTTTCATCACACAGAAAAGCGTTGCCGGGAACTATAGCCACGCCCGCGGCGGAGGCTTTTTTGACAAATGTGAGCATATCGAACCTGTCGGCCAACTTGCACCACACAAACAGGCCGCCCTCGGGGCGGACATACTCAACATAATCGCAGAGTTCCTCATCTATAAGGTCGCACATAAGGTTGAGTTTTCTGCGGTATATGCTTTTTATTTTGGCGATGTGCGCTTCATAATCGTAATCGTGAAGCCACTTATATACAATATACTGTGACATAATCGGCGTATGAACATCCTGAGTCTGTTTAACAACGGTCATCTTCGCTATAAGAGCCTTGTTTGCGCAAACATAGCCCACGCGTATGCCGGGCGCGACGATTTTTGAAAAAGAGCCGGAATAAACAACAAGCCCGCAGTCATCCATTGTTTTGATGGCGGGAATATCCTCGCCCGCCACTCTTGTTTCGCCGTAGGGATTGTCTTCAAGAATAACAACGCCGTATTTTTTCGCAAGTTCATAAATCGCTTTTCTCTTCTCAAATGAAGTGGTCGAGCCGGCTGGATTCTGAAAATTGGGTATTGTATAGATGAACTTTGCGCTGGGGTTGTTTTCAAGCGCTTTTTCAAGAGCTTCAATGTTCATACCGTCCGCTTCAAGCGGAACTCCGACAAGTTTTGCCCCGAACGAACGGAAACAGTTGAGAGCGCCGATAAACGCGGGTTCCTCGCAAATGACCGTGTCGCCGTGATTAAGAAGGGCGTGCGAGAGCAGACTCATAACCTGCTGAGCGCCCGATGTGACAATGACGCTGTCGCTTTCTGTCATAACGCTGTAACGCTCGCGGCAGAGTTTTTCAAGTTCGGCAACAAGAGGGGCGTAACCGTCCGTTACACCGTACTGCAGGGCGAGAATGGGATTGTTCTCAAACAGCTCGCCTACTATTTCTTTAACATCCTCAACGGGAAAAGCGTCGGGAGCGGGGTTGCCCGCCGCGAAGGGGATTGTGCTTGACCCGCCTGTTTCTTTAAGTATTTCACGGATAATTGAGGGTTTGAGTGACGCGAGACCCTCAGAGATTTTGTATTCCATACTGTGCCTCCAAAAACATATTACAAAAAATAATTATAATATATAAAAATTAAAAAGTAAAGAAAAGAATAATCGTGAATCAGCGGATTTACAAAAAAACAAAAGGACGGTTTTGAAAATCCGTCCTTTGTATGTATGCTGCGGTTTTTGATTATTTCAGTGTAACTATGGTAACTCCGTCTTCACCTTCGCCGTAAACACCGAGCCTTGAGGTTTTGACATAAGGTGAAGTTTTCAGGTAACGTGAGACGGCGCTTCTCAGTGCGCCGGTGCCCTTGCCGTGAACAATGGTGAACTCGTGCAGACCCGATCGCATTGCGCTGTCAAGGAACATTTCAAGTTCCATAATGCACTCCTCGACCGTCATTCCTCTTAAATCGAGGCGGGTTTCTGCCTTTGTGTCAAGTTTTCCTGTTACGCCTTTTGTGCTGACGGTGTTTTTGTTTTCTTTTTTATTCTGCGTTTCGATGAGTTTAAGATTTTCAAGTTTAACCCTTGTTTTTATTGAACCGGTCTGCACCTCGACATTGCCGTTTTTGTCTGCGGGCGAAAGCACGGTTGCCGTTTTGCCTAAATCGCGGATAAGCACCGAATCGCCTTTCACAAGGTCGCGGGGCAGAACATAATCTTCATCCCCGTCATCAATTCCCGTTACGGGGTCGGCTGCCGCATCGATTGCCTCAATACCTTTTTTTACCATCGAGCGTGCGCGACGCGCAAGTTCAGCCTTGTCGTTCGCTTTATCTTTTTCTTTTCTGATTTTTTCAATTTCCTGCAAAAGTGTGTAAGCCTCGCGTTTTGCCTGCTCCACAAGTTTTTCCGCCTGCGCTTTGGCGCGTTCGGTTTCCTGCTCGCGGATTTTGGCAGTTTCCGCCTTCAGGCGTTCAATTTCGAGTTTTTCTTCTTCCGCTTTCAGAGCAAGAGTGTTGGCGCGGTCAAACTCACGTTCCATACGGATTCTTGTCTCTTCCAGTTTGTCAACAACATTTTCAAATTCTTTGTTTTCGGAAGAAACAAGGTCGTTTGCCCTTGCGACAACCTCTTTGTCAAGCCCGAGCCGCTCGCAGATCGCAAGCGCGTTGGATTTGCCGGGCGCACCGATAATCAACCGGTAGGTAGGCCGCAGCGATGAAATGTCAAATTCGCAGCTCGCGTTTTCGACTCTCGGTGTTTCGAGGGCGTATGCCTTGAGTTCGGCATAGTGTGTGGTGGCGGCTATAACCGCGCTCCTGAAATGCAGGGTTTCAAGAATGGCCATGGCAAGCGCTGCGCCCTCGACGGGGTCTGTGCCGGCGCCGAGTTCGTCTATGAGAACAAGGCTCGAATCCGTAACCTCGTCAAGAATATTTATGATATTGATCATATGCGATGAAAATGTTGACAGCGACTGCTCTATGGACTGCTCGTCGCCTATATCGGCAAACACATTTTCAAAAACGGAGATTTCGCTTCTGTCCGCCGCGGGAATCATAAGCCCGCACATAGCCATAAGCGTAAGCAGACCGATTGTTTTTATTGAAACGGTTTTGCCGCCTGTGTTGGGGCCGGTGATTACAAGGGTGTCAAAATCGCCGCCCAGGCGGATATCAACCGCGACAACCTTTTTCGGGTCAATGAGCGGATGTCTTGCCTGTCTGAGATTTATAATGCCTTTGTCATTAAGGAGGGGCGGGCACGCTTTTATTGAATAGGCGAACTGCGCTTTGGCAAAAATCAGGTTGATTTCAACCGCGCATTCATAACCGCTTTTGATGCTGTCTTCAAAATCGCCTGCCTGCGCGGAAAGATCTGCTAAAATGCGTTCGATTTCCTCCCGCTCCTTAGTCTGAAGCACCCTGATTTCGTTATTCGCTTCTACTACAGCCATTGGCTCAATGAATACAGTCGCCCCGCTCGCCGATGTGTCATGAACCATACCGGGCACTTCGCTTCTGTGCTCGGCTTTGACGGGAACGACATACCTTCCGTTGCGCTGTGTAACTATGGAATCCTGAAGAATTTTCGAGAATTTTGAAGAGCGGATGAGTTTGTCAAGCTGTTCCCTGACTTTTGACTCCTGCACTCTTATTTTGCGGCGTATATCATAGAGTTCGGGCGAGGCAGAGTCTGCAATATCCTCTTCGGAGATTATAGCCTCGAATATTGCGCTTTCAAGGAATTTGTTGGGCGTGAGGGCATTGAAAAGCGAGTCGAGCGAACACTCGACGCCCGCGTTTGACTCCCTCCACTGCGAGAGCGAACGAATCGCTCGAAGAACTCCTCCGACATCAAGCAGTTCTCTCGGTGTGAGAACGCTGCCCGCATTTGCGCGGCTGAGTATGTTGTTCACATTTTTAAGTCCGCCGAAGGCGGGTCCTCCGAAACGGGCAAGGAGCATATGCGCGTCTTTTGTCTGATTCATAAGCACCTGAGCGAGAGCAAGGTTTGTTTCGGGGGTGAGCGAAAGCGCCGCCTCTTTTGCGTCGGGGCAGGCGGTGAATTCAGCGAGCATCTCCAGAACCTTGTTAAATTCAAGCGCGGTAAAATGTTTGTTCATAATAAAACCTTCCGGTAAACAAATTGCAATATGCAACATGCGCCCGACTTTTCGCGCCGGGCGCATTGATTCTGATTATCAGTTTTCGTCGGGGGTTACGGTTTCTTCAACCGTTTCCGCGATTTCATCAGTCGTTTTTTCAACTGTATCAGCCGCCGCTTCAATGGTTTCTTCAACTGCAGATTCAACAGCGTCAACAGTGTCGGCGATTACATTCACGACAGAAGATGTTTCTTCATAAACGGGAACTTCGCCTGCACCTTCTGCACCGTGGCGTTTTTCTATGAGTTCGGCAAGCATTCTCTTATGGTCGCCGTCGGGAAGAGCGTATTTAAGAGTGGGCATCGCCGCCAGAACCATACCGACCGCGGGCGGTATGGAGATAAGGAAGAACATAGCCGCCGCGTATTTGCCGCCGTTGTATGTTTTGAAATCCGCACCGTTAACAAGGGCATTGTTGAGAAGAGCGACGTTTTTGTCGGAAAAACCGACTATGGCATAAACCGCGCCCGAAATCAGCGAGGCAATACCTGCCGAAAGTTTTGTGATAAAGGACTGACCCGAGAAGAAAACGCCGTCGGGGCGAACACCTGTGTAGTATTCCTCATAGTCAACGCAGTCGGCAATCATAACGGACTGAAGCACATTGAGAGAGCCCATTGATGCCGCAGCCATAAAGAACAGAATTGCCATAACAATCATACCGGCCCAGGTGAGAACATTGCCCTTTGAAATAAGGAAGAAAACGAAGATGAGAGCAAAGGGAATGGCGCCGATAAGCGAGAAAAAGTTGTAAAGCTTTTTCTTCTCAAACTTGCCGATAAGTTGCGGAACAAAGAGAGGGAATCCTATCATACCGCCGAACAGGCCAACGACAAGAATAAGTATTTTCAGAACAAGGGTTACATTGAGCGCGCCGTCAACAAACAGAGTAGCGCCTATGTCGTTGTTGAAGAAATAATACATTACAAGCGTCATGGCTACAATAGCGAGAAGCTGAATGGGGCTTCTCAGAATGCCGGAAATAAGAATCTGGCGGAAGGGCTTGTTGCCGAACATAATCTTGAAATTTTCTTTGATTGTATATGTTTTTTCGCTCTTGGCGGAGACCTTTTCTTTTACGGAAAGACCCGCAACCTGGAAGAGAATTGAGGCAAAAACAGTCATAACAACCGCGAGCGCGATGTAAGCGGCTCTCAGCGAGTGTGCCTCATCCATACCGCGGGCTTTGAACATACCCTGAAAAGCGGGAGCAATCATTGTGAAGAGTGTGCCTATCATACCGACATTGGCAACGGCTCTTGCAAGGGTGAGCGCCTTGGCGCGGTCCTGTTGGCTTTCAGTCATAAGCGATGTAACGCCCCAAAGGGGAATGTCGCCTATTGTGTAGGTCATACCCCAGAGAACATAGGAAATTGCCGCCCATGCAATAATGAATACCGCTTTGCCGCCTGTCTTTTTAACGAAGCCTTCCTCGTTCTGGAAATCCTGAAGAACCGTCTCGGCAAGGGCTGTGTCGGTGAGAGGCTGTTTGTCGGCAGTGTAAATCATAACCTGTGTTTTTACGATGTTGCCGTCTTCATCAAGAAGGTTTCTGCCGGAAGCGTCTTTCTGAAGGTCCCAACTGCCGCCTGCGGGAATCATATAGTATTTGACGCCGTCATATTCAAACTCTTTGACAAGGTCGCTGTCGGCAAACGCAACATAGGCGTTCTGCTCCGCGAGCGTAACCTCGTGCAGGTCGTTGGGTTCGGCATACATATTGTTGATGAAGGGGAGAATGGTGGTTACCATAATAACTGCGGGCACAAACAGAAGGTAGGGTTTGCATTTGCCCCATTTTGTGCGGGTTTTGTCAACAATGGTGCCCATCATCGGATCGTTGACAGCATCCCATACTCTCGCCAGCGCAAAAATCAGCGAGCAGGCGATTGCGGGCAGGAAGATTACGCTCTGAAAATAGAACGCAAGACCGGTCGCAATGATGTTGTAAATGATGTTCTGACCAGCAAGACCGGTGAGGTAACCCGCAAGTTCTTTTTTGGTGTAGGTGGCGACAGTGCCGTTTTTGATGTTGCTCATGTCAGTCTCCTTTGAATTTATTTTAAGCCGCACGGCTTTATTCCCTGAATAATTTATTGTAGAAATCGAGCGCTTTGTAATTTCCGCGCGACTGCGAGAGAAGATAGCGTTCGCTTAATAATGACAGCCTGTCAAGCGAAGAGGGGGCGAGTTCAAACGAGAAAAGTTTTTCCGCCGGAGCGGTGCAGATATGCCGCATAGCGTTGAGGATTCCCTTGGTTATCTTTTCGCCCGAAGGTTTGCAGGATGGGCAGTAAACACTGCTTGACGCAATGTCAAAGAAAGAGTCGCCCTCCGGTTCTTTTCCGCAGGCGGAGCATACTCCGAGCGACGGCATATAGCCCGCGAGCGTAAGCATACGCAGTTCAATTACCGCTTTTAGGAATTTCTGCGGACGCTTTTCGTTTACCAGCATATAAAGGCAGTTGAGAACAAGGCTCAGATACTCCTGCGAATTTTCCATTTCGGGGGCGAGTTCACCCGCAAGTTCACAGAAATACTGTGCGAGCGACAGTTTTTCTATATCGTCGCGCAGACGGAAAAAAGTTTCAATGCTCCGCGCGTCGTCAACAACATAACTGTCTCTGCTTTGGTAAAATGTGAAATGCGAATAGCAAAGGGGCTGAGTGGCGCTCTGCTTTGAATTGCGAAGTTTTTTCGCCCCGTTTGAAAACGCGCGCACAACGCCGTAATCTTTTGTAAGAACGGTTATTATTCTGTCGCTCTCGCCGACATCGGCGCTTTTCAATACAAGTCCGTCGGTTGAGAATTTCATATCAGTCAAGCCCGAAATTGTGAATAAGACCTTCTCTGTTGCGCCAGCCCTCTTTGACTTTGACCCAGCATTTAAGGTTGATTTTACAGTCGAAAAACCGCTCCATATCAATTCTCGCACGGGTGGAAATCTGCTTTAAAGCCGCGCCGTTTTTGCCGATTATTATGCCCTTGTGGCTTTCGCGCTCACAATAGATTGTAGCTTCAATGTCAATAATATCCGCCGTGTCACGCTCGCGCATACTCTCAATGCATACCGCGGTGCCGTGCGGCACCTCTTTGTCAAGCAGGTTGAGCATTTTTTCGCGGATTATTTCAGCCGCCAGCACCCTTTCGGGCTGGTCGGTCAGCGTGTCATCGGGGAAGAAATGAGGTGATTCGTAAGCGAGCTTTTTAAGTTCTTCTTTAAGTTCGTCAATACCCTCTCTTCGCAAGGCGCTCACAGGCACAACCGCCTCAAAATCATAAAGCGGAGCAAACTGAGCTATTCTTTTGAGCAGCAGTTCCTTGTCTTCAACCGTGTCAATCTTGTTTATCGCAAGCACGGCGGGAATTTTGCCAGCTGATATTTTTTTCAGCAGCTCTTTTTCCTCGTCCCTGATTTCGCCCGCAGGTTCGGTTACAAACAGGCAGGCGTCAACACCTGACATACTGCTGCCGACGGCTTTAATCATTTTTTCGCCGAGTTTGTTATGCGGGCGGTGAAAACCGGGAGTATCGGTAAAAACGAGCTGAACGCCGTCGTTGTCGGTGAGCACGCCCATAATCTTAGTGCGGGTGGTTTGCGGTTTGCTTGAAACAATGGCTATCTTCTGCCCTATCATTTTGTTGAGTATGGATGACTTGCCCACATTCGGGCAGCCCACTATTGCGATGAACGCAGTTTTTTCAGTCATATATTATTCCTTTTTTCCGCCGGGGAATCCTTTGAATATGAATATTACACTCAGCGTAATACACACGGCAAGCACGCCGAGAAAACAGAGATGCTCTTTATAGTAAGCAAACATCGCCCTGAAAGCGTCGGGCTGCCATAGAATCGCTATTCCGCACGCTATTGAGAACAAAGCAAAAACAAGCACGGCGCCCGCGGCGCAGTCTTTCGCGATTCTGCCATTCTCTGTTATTTCAAAAGAAGCGTGGTCAACAGCCCTCTCGATTGCCGTGTTGAACAGTTCCGCCGCGATAACCGAGGCACTTACAATAAACAGAATTGCATATTGTGTGCGCGAAACCTCAAACCAGTCGTGAACGCCCAAAAAATAAAACATATAGGCGCAGAAGGTCAGGTGTATTCTCATGTTGCGTTCTTTTTTTATGCAGACAAATATGCCGTTGAACGCGTAAACAAAACTTTTGGCAAGGTCTTTCACGGTTTACTCCTTGTCCATATAATAACTTGCGTTGCGTTTGAGACCGAGTTGTGTGAGAACAGTCTCTTCTTTTTCGCGCATACGCACGGCTTCAATTCCGCCGTTTACATGGTCGTAACCGAGCAGGTGCAGCATTGAGTGAACGGTTAAAAAACCGATTTCACGCTGAAGGCTGTGACCGTATGTTTCAGCCTGCTGTTCCGCGTGCGGAATTGAAATTACTATGTCGCCGAGCATTTTTGCGCCTGTGTCGGGGTTTGTGTCATAAACTCCGTTCTCACTCAAGGGGAACGAGAGAACATCGGTGCTCGCGTCAATGTTGCGAAACTGTTTATTGAGCGTCTGAATAGCATTGTCATCAACAAAGGTGACGCTTATTTCAGCCGCTCCGTCAAAATTTTCAAGCGTAAGAACGGCATGACAGCACTTGCGGACAAGCAAACGCACACCTGTGGGTATTTTGGAAACCTTTTGGTCGTTGGTGATAATAACCTTAACTTTACCGGTCATTTTCTGTTCCTTTCTTCCTCCTGCTTCTGATACGCCTTAATAATGTCCTGCACAAGCCTGTGGCGCACAACATCTTTTTCGCTGAAGCGCACAATGCCTATGTCGTCAATATTTTTCAGAAGCTTCATCGCGTCTTTAAGCCCGGAGCGTTTGCCGTCGGGCAGGTCAATCTGAGTAATGTCGCCGGTAACAACCATTTTTGAGTTGAAACCGAGGCGTGTCAGAAACATTTTCATTTGTTCGCCGGTGGTGTTCTGCGCTTCGTCAAGTATGATGAAACTGTCATCAAGCGTGCGCCCGCGCATATAGGCGAGAGGGGCTACCTCTATGTCGCCGCGCTCGTGGTGCTTCTGGTAATTCTCAGCCCCGAGCATATCAAAAAGAGCGTCATAAAGAGGCCTTAAATAAGGGTCAACTTTCGATTGCAAATCACCGGGCAGAAAGCCCAGCTTTTCGCCCGCTTCAACCGCCGGTCTTGTGAGGATTATGCGGTTTACCTCTTTGGCTCTGAAAGCGGTTACCGCCATTGCCACGGCAAGATAGGTTTTGCCGGTGCCTGCGGGACCCACACCGATTGTAATTGTGTTGCTGCGGATTGTTTCAATATATTTCTTCTGACCGAGGGTTTTGGGCTTGACGGGTTTGCCCTTTGAAGTGATGCATACACAGTCCGCCGTCATCTGTGCCAGTTTGTCTTCGTCTCCGTCTCTGACAAGCGAAAGCACATAGCGCACATTCTGGTCGCTCCGAGATTCGCCCCTGTTGATAAGTGTGAGCAGACCGTTTATTGCTCTGACGCCTTTTGAAACATCTTCGGCTTCGCCCGTGACTTTGAGTTCGGACCCGCGGCTGATAACGCCCACGCCGAATTCTTTTTCAATAAGTTTTATATTTTCATCAAAACTGCCGAACAGGCTCACCGCCTGTTCCATGCGGTCAACATTGATTATCTGTTCATACATAAAATGCCGCCTTCCGGAGCAAAATTATACATTTCAAGTAATTGTAACACAAATAAAAATAAAAGTCATTATTTTTCGTTAATTTTATTTATATATTTTAAGACGGAAAAACATCATTTTTCCGTCAGAGATTTGCGAAAAAAGGATTTCACCCGTTTTCGGATGAAATCCAGAATGGATTTTTGATATTGGTAAAGCGACTCAGGGGAGCTTATTCTCTTGTCAGGTTTTTCATCCAGTTGAAACTGTTGATTTTGAAAACCGCAACAAAGCATTTAAGAATCTGGTCGCATTTCAGAAGAGCAAAAACCACCCAGGCGGGGGCGCCGAGATAAAGCGCGATTGCCGCGGAAGGCAAAACAACACCGAACACGAAAATTGTGTCGTTTTTGAATACAAAACCGATATCTCCGCCCGATTTGACAAGCCCGAACAGGCACGCCGCCTGGTAGCAGGTGCCGATTATTGTTACCGAAAGCACGGTGCAAAACTGTTTGGCAAAGCCCGCAGCCTCGGCGGTAATTCCGGAATAAAGCGAAATGAAAGGCACTCTCAGCAGGAACAGCAGAAGCCCGGTTGCAAGCCCTATGCCGAAGAAAAGAATCTGAGTGGTTTTCGCGTATTCTTTCATAAGCCGCGTTTTGCCGGCGCCGACCGTTTTGCCCGTGATTATTCCCACTGCCGACGACATGCCGTTTACCGCCACATAGGCAAGCGAATTCAAATTGTTCGCGACGCTTGCCGCCGCTATAACAGATTGATTGAACCTGCCGAGAATAATCGAGTTGCCCATAAGATTTACGCTCCACACAACATTGCCGCCGATAATCGGCAGACCGTAGCGGATGAAATCCTTTCTCAGCAGAGCGTCTGTTTTGAGAAAATCGCCGGGCGCAAGGCGCAGCTTTTTATCTGTTTTGAAAACATAAAAAACAATAATGGCCGTTTCGGCAACGCGTGAAATGAGCGTTGCCAGCGCCGCTCCTTTTATTCCGAGTGCGGGCAGACCGAGTTTGCCGAAAATAAGCGCGTAGTTTAGCCCGATGTTGACAAAAAGCGAAATGCCCGACACAATCATTCCTATGTTTGCCGCTTCAACGCTTCTCATTGCCGCAATAAGCGCCTGGGTAAGGCAGAAAAACGCGTATGAAAAGCAGACAATCCGCAGGTAAGCCGCTCCGTCGGCAATAACCTGCGCATCGTGAGTGAATATTCCGATTACGGGAGCCGGCAGCAGGACGCACACGGCAGTAAGAACAAGCCCGAACAAAAGCGAGAAATGCGTGCCGATTGACACAATGCGCTTTATGCTCTCTTTATCATTTTTGCCCCAGTATTGAGCGGAAAGAACAAGAACAGCGCCCTCAACACCGCCTGAAAACATCTGCAGAAATGTCTGAATCTGGTTGCCCATATACACGCCCGAAACAGCCGAATCGCCCAGCGAGCTTACCATAAGATTGTCGGCGAAGTTGACTGCGAAGGTTATGAGATTTTGCAACGCGACGGGAACAGCGAGCGCAAAAAGAGATATATAAAAACTTTTGTCGCGTGTCAGCAGAGGTGTTCTGTTTTCGTCCGTCCTGCCCATTTCAATCACTCCGGTTAATATTGATTTTATTTTGAAAATTATAATTTCCCCGACCGATAATTGCAAGCAAAAAAGAACCGCTCCGAAATAATCGGAGCGGAGGTGTTTATTCGAGACTGAACATTTCCATTATGGCATTAACCATTTTATCTGTTCTTTCTTTGATACTGTCAACAGTCCATTTATTTTTATTAAAAATATCAGCATTTAAAATCAAACCATTTTTGTACATTAATATTATTAATATTCATTATTAATCCTCCGATGCAGCTATCTCCCAGTGTCCGCTGTAGCCGCTGCCGACATAGTGAATCTCCGGCATTGATTTGATTTTTCTTTTCACGGTTATAACGCTGACACCGAGTTTTTCAGCAATTTGCGCAGTGGTTACCTTGTTGTTTGCCTTTATAATTTCAATTATTTTCTGAATTGTTTTTTCTTGAGTATCATCTTGAGTATCACCTTGAGTGTCACCCTTGGCTTTTTCATTTATATAGAGCGTCATTGCGTCGCAGATAAGTCTGAGCATAAGCTCAATAAAAACCGAACAGTCGGCGTTCTTTGTTGATTGACCGATTGCATCGTAATATGCTTTTTGATTGTTATAAACAATCGTCTCAATCGGCATCCACGCAAAAATGGGCTTCCATTTTGAAAGAATGAGCGTGTGCCAGAATCTTCCTGTTCTGCCGTTGCCGTCGCTGAAGGGATGAATAAACTCAAATTCATAGTGGAATATGCAGGATGCAACCAGTGGATGAACCTCGGATTTTTCAAGCCATAAAAAAAGATTTTCAACAAGATCCGGAACATATTTGGCGGGAGTACCGGCGTGAATAAGTTTATCACCGTCAAACACTCCGACATTTCCGCTTCTGAAAACGCCGGCGTCTTTTAACAGGTCACCCATCATAATACGGTGTGCGGTAAGAAGATCCTCAACAGAATAGGGGCTGAACTCTCCGAGATTGTCATATACTGAGTATGCATTGAGAACCTCTTTTATATCTTTCGGGGGAGCAAGCACCCTTTTGCCGTTTATTATATCCGAAACTTGTTCAACCGTCAGAATGTTCTGCTCAATCGCAAGAGATGAATGAATAGTTTTTATTCTGCTTTCATGCCTTAGTTTAAGGGTGTCGCTGTATTTTTCAGACGCTTCAATGCGTTCGGAAAGCTGAGCAATTTCAGCGACAAGGTTAACCATTTTTTCGGTTATGTGATAAGGCGGTCGGTAATCGGAACCCAAAGCATTTCACCTCCTGTAATACTTAAACTGATAACTATTATATTATACAACAGTTATGGCTTAAAATCAATCATCAGGCAATATTAAACCAAAAGAACTCCGCCGTTTTCAGGCGGAGTCTTAATTGCTTACAAAATATTTATACCGAAGAATTGTCCTTATTACGAACGCAGTGAGTAACAAGGTTCTGACGCTTTGCGTCAGGTTCTTATTACTTCATAGCCTCTTCAACAGCAACCGCGCAGGCGACCGTTGCGCCGACCATCGGGTTGTTGCCCATACCGATAAGGCCCATCATTTCAACATGAGCGGGAACGGATGAGGAACCCGCGAACTGGGCATCGGAGTGCATTCTGCCCATGGTGTCGGTCATACCGTAGCTTGCGGGGCCTGCCGCCATATTGTCGGGGTGAAGGGTTCTGCCCGTGCCGCCGCCCGAAGCAACTGAGAAATATTTAACGCCGTTTTCGTTGCACCATTTTTTGTAAGTGCCCGCAACGGGGTGCTGGAACCTTGTGGGGTTGGTTGAGTTGCCGGTGATTGAAACGCCGACATTTTCAAGTTTCATAATCGCAACGCCTTCGGGAACATTGTCTGCGCCGTAGCATTTAACCTTTGCTCTGTCGCCCGTTGAATAGGGTGTTTCTTTAACAACGGTGACTGTCTCCGAATAGGGGTCAAACTCGGTCTGAACATAGGTGAAGCCGTTGATTCTCGAAATAATCATGGCGGCGTCTTTGCCGAGACCGTTGAGTATAACTCTCAGGGGCTTAACGCGAACTTTGTTTGCGTTGAGAGCAATTTTGATTGCGCCTTCTGCAGCGGCGAATGATTCGTGGCCTGCGAGGAAGCAGAAGCACTCTGTTTCTTCAGAAAGGAGCATTTTGCCGAGGTTGCCGTGACCGAGGCCGACTTTTCTGTTATCGGCAACGGAGCCGGGAATGCAGAAACTCTGAAGACCTTCGCCAATTTTGGCGGCGGCGTCTGCAGCCTTTGTGCAGCCGGATTTGATTGCGATAGCGCAGCCTACGGTGTAAGCCCAGACAGCGTTTTCAAAGCATATCGGCTGAGTGCCCCTTACGATTGCGTCGCAGTCAACACCCTTTGCAAGAGTGATTTCTTTGCATTCTTCTATTGATGAAATACCGTATTGCGCGAGAACTGCGTTGATTTTGTCAACTCTTCTCTCATAGCTTTCAAATAATGCCATTTTAATTTCCTCCTCTTACAAATTATTCTTTACGGGGATCGATATACTTTGCGGCGTCTGCGAATCTGCCGTAAGAACCGATTGCCTTGTTGTATGCTGTTGTGGGGTCGTCGCCCTTTTTGATGAAGTCGGTCATTTTGCCGAGTGAAATGAACTCGTAACCGATAACCTGGTCGTCTGCGTCAAGCGCAAGGCGTGTAACATAACCCTCCGCCATTTCGAGGTAGCGGACGCCCTTGAGTTTTGTGCCATACATTGTGCCGACCTGTGAGCGTAAGCCTTTGCCGAGGTCTTCAAGGCCTGCGCCTACCGAAAGGCCGTCATCCGAGAAAGCGGACTGCGAACGGCCGTAAACTATCTGAAGGAAGAGTTCTCTCATAGCGGTGTTGATAGCGTCGCACACAAGGTCTGTGTTGAGCGCTTCGAGAATGGTTTTGCCGGGAAGAATTTCAGCCGCCATAGCCGCCGAATGGGTCATACCCGAGCAACCGATTGTTTCAACAAGAGCCTCTTCGATAATTCCGTCTTTAACATTGAGCGAAAGTTTGCAGGCGCCCTGCTGAGGTGCGCACCAGCCCACACCGTGAGTAAAGCCCGAAATGTCTTTGATTTCAAGAGCCTTAACCCATTTGCCCTCTTCGGGGATGGGAGCGGGACCGTGTTTGGGACCTTTTGCAACGCAGCACATATTCTGCACTTCGCTTGTGTAGTTAATCATAACTGTATTTCTCCTTTCAAAACTTGAATGATTAGCCTTAAATAATATAAACTATTGCCGTGCCGTTTACAAGTGCCAAAATGCACAAATTAAAAATGTGTCTGCGATTATTATTCGTCGGTGTCATTGACCGCATTTTCGGCAGCGATTTCTTCGGGCGCAGGCGACCCACGGAGAGATTCTTTTGAAAGCAGGTCTCTGTGAATGACCGCCGCACCCAGAACGGAAGCGACAATGGTGATGAACATAAGTATTCCGACACCTGTTTCGGGCGCAAAGATAAGAACAAGAACGCCTACGATAATCGGCGCGAACGCCAGTTTCCAGTGTTTGATAAAATAGCCCGCGCCGAGCGCTCCGAAAAGAGCGGGAAGCACATTGTTGAACGCCGCTTTGAAAACGGAGCCGTCTGCTGTGATTTTAGGCAGAATCGGCGCAAACAGCAGCACGCCGGCGGCTATAATCGCTGTTGTGGTAAGGGATGAAACGGCTATGGCAATTGTGCTGATAACTTCGCCCTCTTCCGTATTTGGACGAACCTTCGCGTTTTCCATGGCGTTAAGACCGCAGGGGAGTTTCAGGTTTGAAATGTTGCCGGTAACGAACGAAAGGTAAGTTCCGCCCGCACCGAGCATGGGCACATAGGTAACAACTTCGATTATCGCCGTTGTCCAGTAAAGAGGAATAAGGGTAACAAGAGTTTTGCCGATGATTCCGAGACTCGGCCACGCTCCGTAAAAGACAGAAAGAGCAAGAGGCACAAAATACATCATGGCAAGAGCAGCGTAATTCCAGACGGTGCCCCAGAGGTGAATTTTTTCAAAATACTTTGTATTCATTACGGCACCCCCTTATCTCCAATATATTGACGCAAGGTCTGGCAGAAACCTGCTTAAAATAACTGCCGAACCCATGCCGATAAACATACTTACAGGCATTGCAAAAGGCTCAAACCTGCTCCAGAAGGCGTTCTCTCTGAACTTTGCGCAGAGTTTTGAAAGAACAAGCATTGCGACAACAGCCACAATCAGAACAGTCAGCGACATAACGCCGGCGTTGGTTGTGGGGTCGTTTTTGTTTGTGCCCGCGAGAGCGCGCGCTATGAAAGCGGAAATTATTCCGATAAACGCTGCGGCTGACACGACATCGCCGAGTTTTGAGGATTTTTCGCTCTTGTTTATCGCTCCGCCTATTTTCATCTGCAGTTTTTTGCAAACAAGGGGCAGAAACATCAGCGGAAATGTTGAGCCGATGGTCATAGCCCAGGTGACGGTTGAAAACTGAATTTTGTCGGTGATTTCCTGATTGAGTGAACCGCCGAGGTTGCTCAGCGCGGTTTCTGCGGCGACCGTCTCATAGGCAAGGTTGCCGATAACCGTCAGGCGAATCCACGGCAGAACAAGACCGAGCGCGTTGGCAAGCACAATAACCGTCGCAAGGATGGAAATGGCGGGCGCAACGCTGAAAAGAATGCTTGATGTAACCGTGGAGACAAGAGTTTCTTTTTTAATGCCGATTTTTTTGCCGTGCTTCCACGATTTGATGATAAAAAACAATGACTGAGCCACAATAAATGCAATTATCGCAAAAGCGAGGCCATACATTACCGGGCTTGTTTTGAAGTCTGTCAATCCGATTCCTCCTCAAACAACTTAATATGAACTTAACATTTCAATATTATCATACAGCAATCGGAACTGTCAACAAAAAAGGGCGGCATTGCCGCCCTCGTTGGTTTTACGGTAATACTTACCGGTTTTCATCCGCCTGCGAAGTCGCGGATTCATCTTCTTCGTTTGTTTCACCTTCACCCGTTTCATCTTCTCCGTTTTCACCTTCGCCCGCCGTTGAAGGTTCGGTCAGTTCAACAATAATGTTTTCATCCGCTATATTGCCTGAAATCGCGGGCACAACGGTTGCCGCGACCGTGGGGGCGTTGGCTACTTCCTGAGCGTTGACCGATTGAAGCGAGGCAATGTAATACCCCCTGTCACCTTGCCTGAGAGTGATTTTCATAAATTTGTCGGGCTGAGGCGCGACATATTCATTACCGTCAATTTCAGCCCACGCCTTTGAGCCGATATATCCGACAGAGAGAATAATAGAATTTGCCTTTTTCTCAATTTCATAAACTTCGGGAGTATAAGCGACCTCAAGACTTGTGATGGGAATGATGAAACCGCCCTGAGCCGAATCGTAGGTTATATCGTGCGAACTCATATCTATGGAGTTATATTGCGAGGCTATGTCGATTTCGCCGCCGAAAAGACGGATAAACTCATCCGTAACCTGCTCGACGGGGATAAGAATACCCATATTGTCGCCGGTGGAATATGAAAAAGCTTCGGTGGAGTTGCTCTGAGTAATGAGTGACCAGATGGCGGCATTTACAAGCTGTGTTATGTCAGCCGAGCGGACATCGTCAAACGGGTCGGGGTCATACATAACCACAGGGCGCAGAAATTCTTCATATTCCGCCTTTTGCGCGCTGTTGTCGGTTAAATCCTTAAACAGCGTAACGCCCGCCTTTACCGTCGCAACAATGCCGATTATTGAAAATATTATTATCAGCATGCCCAGAGGGAATGCGAGTTTGCTTTTCTTTTTTGCCATATTTTTCTCCGAAGTTATCTTATCTGACCGTCGCCGCAGACTATGTATTTCTCCGCGACGAGATTTGCGAGCCCGAGAGGACCTCTGGCGTGAAGTTTCTGCGTTGAAATGCCGATTTCCGCACCGAAACCGAACTCGCCGCCGTCGGTGAATCTTGTTGAGGCGTTTACATAAACGGCAGCCGCGTCAATTTCGGATGTGAAGCGGTTTGCGTTTTCGTAACTTTCGGTGACTATGCACTCGCTGTGCCCGGTTCCGTATTTGTTTATGTGGTCTATCGCTTCGTCTATATCCGAAACCACTTTTGCGGAAATTATATAATCGAGATATTCCCTGCCCCAGTCGCTCCCATCAGCCTTTTCGGCATAAGGCAGAACGGCGCAGACCGCTTCGTCGCCTTTGATTGTTACGCCTTTTTCTTTAAGCGCCTCGCCCGCGGCAAGGAGGGCAATTTCGGCTATATCTTTGTGAACAAGCAGGCTTTCGCAGGCGTTGCATACCGAAACCCTTGAGGTTTTGGCGTTAACAAGAATTCTGACCGCCATATCAATATTCGCCTGACTGTCAATATATGTATGGCAGTTGCCGACGCCGGTTTCAATAACGGGCACGGTGGAGTTTTGAACAACGCTTTTTATAAGACCCGCACCGCCTCTCGGAATAAGGACATCCACATATTCGTTGAGGGTCATCAATGCATTGGTAACCTCTCTCGCGTTGTCTTCAATCAAAATAATACAGTCGGCGGGAAGACCCGATTTTTCAAGGGCTCCGCGCATTGTGTCCGCAATCGCTTTGTTGGAGTTTATTGCTTCTTTGCCGCCTTTGAGAATAACGGCGTTGCCTGCTTTGAGGCAGAGAGCCGCCGCATCTGCGGTAACATTGGGGCGCGACTCATAAATTACGGCTATCACACCCAGAGGCACGCTGACTTTCTGAATTTTAAGCCCGTTGGGTCTTGCTTCGCCCCAGAGGATTCTGCCGACAGGGTCGGGTGATGCCGCTATCTGTTTTATACTGTCAATAATGCCGTCAATACGGCTGTCGGTGAGAGTGAGACGGTCAATAAGACCTTCGTTCAGACCGTTATTTCTGCCGTTTTCAATATCTGTTTTGTTTGCGTCGATAATTGACTGCCTGTTTGCGTCAATGGCATCCGCAGCCGCTTTAAGCGCCTGTGTTTTGGCATTCCCGCCAGCCTTTGCAAGCAGCCTTTGTGCCGCTTTTGCGCGTGAACCGAGAGCGTTTAAATCAATCATTACTGCACCTTCTTTGATTTTATGAGAGTGCCCGCCTGCCTGCCGTCAAGCACGCGGTATATATCTTCGGGGTTTTTGCCGTTCATAACTATTGTGTCAATACCCGCTTTGCTTGCTATCTGCGCGGCGTGAAGTTTTGTAACCATTCCGCCGGTGCCCCTCGATGAGCCGGTAGTGCCCGCAAATTCAAGTATTTCATCGGTTATTTCTTCAACAACCGGAATGAATTTCGCGTTTTCATCCTCCCGCGGGTTGGAGGTGAAAAGCCCGTCAATGTCGCTTAAAATAATTAACAGATCGGCGTTTATGATTTTGGCAACATGAGCCGAGAGGCTGTCATTGTCGCCGAAGACGATTTCCTCAACGCCCACGCAGTCGTTTTCGTTTATTATCGGCAGGGCGCCGTATTCAAACAGTTTGTTAAAGGCGTTGCAGAGGTTGCCGTGGCGCTCTTCGTTTTCAAAGTCGGAGCGGGTAATGAGAAGCTGGCCGGTAATCTGACCGTATTCGCCGAAAAGCTTGTCATACATAAACATAAGTTCACACTGGCCTACGGTTGCCGCCGCCTGCCTGCCGGGAGTGTCTGCCGGGCGCTCCTTGAGCCCCAGTTTGCCCGCGCCTATGCCGATAGCTCCCGATGAAACAAGGGCTATTTCAACGCCCGAGTTGGCAAGGTCGCTGAGAACTCTCGCTAATTTTTCCATTCTGCGCAGGTTTACCTTGCCCGTTTCATAAGTCAGGGTGGAGGTGCCGACTTTGACGACTATTCTTTTTATCTGTGATGCGTTGTTCATTCTTTGCCTCTCGTTGTTTGTGTGTTATTTTGATTTTGATTTTTTCTGCGTGGTGCTTTTCGGCTTTTCGCGGGCGGGAGCGGTTTTGAGATTTTCAAACCTCAGGGTAACGTTGCCGGCGCCTATGCGGTCTCCGCTCGCAATGTCGGCGCGTTTGTTGACCTTTAAGCCGTTGACTGTCAGGGTTGAACTTGAACTGTCGGCAATATACCAGCCGTCTTTGGCGCATACAATGACGGCGTGAAGCCTTGAAACGGTGGGGTAGTTGAGAACTATGTCGCAGGTTTTGCTTCTGCCTATTGAAGTTTCGCGGTATTTTATGGGGAACGACTTCCCGTTTGCCTCGTTGATTATTCTCGCTTTGCCGAGAGAGGGCATCCGCCTTCTCAAAAGAGCGCGCAGGCACAGCAGAACAATCAGAATTGCCAGAACAGGCAGAAAATAATGTGAAAAAATGAGAAAAGAATCTACCGTTTCGATATGCCTTCACTCCTTTCGGCAGATATTACTCCATGATATAGTTAATATATGATAAACGAAAAAAAAAGTCAACCTTGCGTTGCAACAAAAACCCGCAGAGCCGGAACTCTGCGGGTTTTAAATGTTTTATTTCAAAAAAATCTTATTTAAGATCTCCGCCGACAGAGCCGTCCCAGGTGTCAACCTCTTTTGCCTTCATTTCTTCTTCATCGAACCAGCGCGTGGTGACGGTTTTGCTTTCGGTGTAGAAGCGGAAGCCGTCTTTGCCGAGGGTATGAAGGTCGCCGAAGAATGAGAGCTTGTGGCCGTTGAACGGGAAGATGCCTACGGGAACGGGGATGCCGACATTTACGCCGACCATGCCGCCGTCGGTTCTTTTTGCGAACTCACGGGCGTAGTAGCCGCTCTGTGTGAATATGACGGAGCCGTTTGCGAAGGGGTTGTTGTTCATTATTGCAAGCCCTTCTTCGAAAGTCTTTACTCTCTTAATGCAGAGAACGGGACCGAAAATCTCTCTTGTGCCGACTGTCATTTCTTCGGTAACATTGTCAAGAATTGTGGGGCCGACATAAAAGCCGTTTTCATAGCCTTCAACAACGGTGTTTCTGCCGTCAAGCAAAAGGGTGGCGCCCTCTTCGATGCCCTTGTTTATCCAGCCGATAACCTTCTCTTTATGAGCGGCGCTGACAACGGGGCCGAGTTTTGATTCTTTGTCATAAGCGGGTCCGATTTTAAGCTCTTTCGCGAATTTGACTATGTATGAAACAAGCTCGTCGGCAATGCTCTCCTGGGCTACAACAACGGGCAGGGCCATGCAGCGTTCGCCCGCGCAGCCGAATGAGGAGTTGATAATGCCCCTCGCGGTTCTTTCAAGGGCGGCGTCTTCAAGAACAAGGGCGTGGTTCTTAGCCTCGCAAAGGCACTGAACGCGTTTGCCGGAAGCCGCGGCTGTTGAATAAATGTGGCGGCCTACATTTGTGGTGCCTACGAATGAAACGCCCTTGACATCGGGGTGCTCAAGCAGAATGTTCGCTTCGTTTCTTGTGCAGGTAACAATGTTGATAACGCCGTCGGGAAGGCCCGCCTCCTGCCAGAGTTCGGCAAGGCGCATACAGGTCATGGGGGTCATTGAGGCGGCTTTGAGAACTATTGTGTTACCGCAGGCTATGCATATCGGGGTCATCCAGCCCATCGGAATCATTCCGGGGAAGTTGAAGGGGATAATTCCCGCGAAAACGCCGAGAGGTTCTCTGTAAAGAGTGGTGTCGTAACCAGACGATGTGTCGCGCAGACTCTCGCCCATAATCAGAGAAGGCGCGCCGCAGGCAAGTTCAAGAGGTTCTTTTACCTTGAGAATATCGCCTTTTGCCTCACTCCACACTTTGCCGTGCTCACGCGCGACAAGTTCGGTGAGTTCATCCATGTGCTCTTCGAGCAGTTCTCTGAATCTGTAGAGAATCTGCACTCTTTTGAATACGGGAGTGTCGGACCAGCCGGGGTAAGCCTTTTTGGCGCACTCAACCGCATAGTTGACCTCTTCTTCGGTGCAGCAGGGTGTCTGCGCCTGAACTTCGCCGGTGCTGGGGTTGTAGATATCCATATATTTGTCTGTTTTGGATTCTATCCATTGACCGCCCGCAAAATATTTAAGTTTTTTGATTTCCATAGTAAAATCAACTCCATTTTCAAAAATTACTTTTACATTTTATTCCATAAAGAATTAAATGTCAACAACTCAAAAATCTTTCAGGAGACTTTCAGCCTGTTTTTTATCTCCTGACAGAATCGGACTGAAAAAATGAATTGTATGTGAAATATTGACAAATATACAAAGAAAAATGGTAATAAATAGCAAAAAATAAATCAAGTAGCAGGAAGAGAAAAAACGGACAATATTGTAAAGCGATTTATCTTTACAAACGGGCAAAACAAAACTTTTGACGGAGAAAACAGGAAAAAGCACATAATTGTTCAAGAATTTTTTAGTAACAAAGTTACTAAATATTTCAAAAACCGACGAAAACCGTCAGATTGACGAAAAGCGGACAGAAAACACACTTGAAAAGCAATCTTGTAAAGTCATATACCTTTACTTAAGCACAAAATGCAAAAAATACAAAAGAGTAAAATATTATTTTCTTATTCCGAAAAATAAAAGATTTTTTTGAGCTTTGACCACAATATATGCCGTCTCAGAAAAAACGTTTTTTGTCCGCAAACCGGAATCCCGCTAAGAGCGGCGCAATCAGCAGCCGAACCAATGTGCCCGACTGCCTGAATCAGGAGTAAAAAAACGCCGAAAACCGCTTCACGGATGTCTCGGAACAGCTGTCAAGTCAAAAGCCTTTTCAAGCGCGGTTATTTATGCAAAAGCAGAACAGTTTGCGATAATTTTGTTTGAAAACGAGAATCTGGCTGTCAAAGACAATTTTTATCCGGTGCGATAATTTCCAAATATGAAAATAAGATGCAAAGAAACTTTTCTTTACAAAAAACGCAATCCGGGAGTTTTTTCGACTTTTTCGTTGATGATATCTATTATTTTATACATTAATGATTATTTAATATAAACAAAATAAGATGTCGTTCTCTGATTTGCGTTGTTTTTGTAATGCAAAAAAACTTTACAAAAATATCAAATCGAATAGGATTTTTCCGGGCGCTGAAGCAGCCTGAAATTCTGTAAAACCTGCCAAAATCGGCGGAAAAAGATTGTAATAAATTCACAAAAAATTTTAAATGAATTCAATTTCGTTGACATCAATCCCTATTTTTAGTATATTTAATATGACCATAAAAGCGGCTTTTGGGACCCGTGCACCCTTCTTTATGTTTAATTGAAAATCACGGGTTTCAAAGACGGAGTTGGATTAATTGAATTGACTGCAGCGTGCGCCGGGCAGGCGTATCCGGCGCACGCAAACAAAAGGAGGTTGTTAAAGGCAGGCAAGGCAGTCGGCAGCGCCCGGGGCGTTTGCAAATGATAGCCTGCGAAGCAAAGTTTCATTGTTATAGTTTTTAATTTATCCCCGCATTAAATTTTTTTGGAGGTGCAAAACTTTGAAAAAGTCAACCCGAATTCTCAGTGTGATTCTCGCTCTGACAATGCTTCTCGGTATGTTCTCAGTTATGGGCAGCGCATACCAGGCATACAGAGACGGCGCAATCACGGCAGCGACCGGCAGGGGCTACGATGACCTTGACAAGCCTACGTTCACCACAGAGCAGTATGCTTCAATGGCATTGGAAGAGCTCGAAAAGTTACTTGCTTCGGCAAATATCTACCTCGGCCCCGATGACCTTCTCAACCTCACAGATGAAGGTCTTGACCTGAGAAGCATTAACAAAGCCATTGCTTCGGTAGCGGCTATCTATGAAAATGTTTCCGGTCTTCTGAGCATTGCAGGCGATGCAGGCTCTCTCAGCATCGACGCTCTTTATGTCGGCCATCAGAAATCCGGCGGCCTTGTTACCAGAGGCGTAAGCGGCAACACTCAGGATAAAGACGTTATCCTTGCCGTTGTTCGGTTCCTTGAAGACAACAAAGGCATTCTTACCGGATATGTGGCACACACACTCAGCCTCGGCGCTCTTAACTCACTTGTCAGCGATTATCTCTTTGACGTCAGAGCTCTTGCTTTCAAAGCGCTCTACCATGTTATGAATGATAGTTATGACATTCTTGACGGTGAAATCGACGCCAACAACAAAATCGAAGGCAAATACAACGTTACGTCCGGAAGCGGCGACCTTGACGTTATGCTTTATGACCTTCTCAAATATGCTCTTATCGGCAACCACCAGAAGGTTAACGGCGCTTATGTTCTCCCCGATCCCGAAGATTACGAAGGCTTTCTTTGGGAATATCTTGAGGACCTCTCCGCAGCGGAAATCGATCAGATTCTTTCTGACTGCAACATCAACGCGAACACATCGGCTTACAACTTCATTGAAAAGCTTATGGTCAATGCGTTCAACTACATTGCGGTTCCCGTTCTTAACAATGTTACACGCCCCTGGCTTCGCGAGGTTTGCGGCGTAACTTATGACAAGGATAAGATGGACCCCAACAGCGCAAATTATGATCCCGACTATGACGGCGAATATCAGCCCGGCGATCTTGATCCTCAGCTTGCCGCTATTTTTGATGTTGACGGAATGCATATTCCGGCATACAATCCTTCGGATTATGCGGCGAACTCAACATTCATAGCCAACTTCAACACCTATTTCGGCGGCGTTCTTGAGTGTGTTCTCAACGGTTCCGCAGCAAACGGAGACTGGGATTGGGATAATTCACAGGGCGATGCTCTGCTTCTCAAGAACATCTGCTCGGTTGCAAGATTCATTCTTAAGGGTGCAGGCGACAAATTCTTTGAGCCTTACATCACTCTTCCCAGTTCAGAAGAAATCGGTAATATGAACGACCAGCAGACTGTTGCTTTCGTTCTCAGAGTTATTCTTAACGAATCCGTAAGCTGGATGTATATTGACGACACTCAGCAGACAATAGCTGATGTTTGCTACGCAGCAGTTGAACAGCTTGCATGGCAGGATCTTCCCCAGCTCTCTTACACCAAGCCCGTAAGAGGCAACAGTACAGACGCGCAGTATTATGCAGCGCTTGTTGATCAGATGCTCGACATTCTTATGGATATCGCGGCATACAATATCAACAACAATATTGATATGGTCGCCAATTCAAACGGCAAAATGAAGAACCGCACGGCTACCAACCCTGCAACTAATGCCGGCAGCGGTCTTCTTGAATACTGCAACGATTATGAAACCCTTGCGATTCAGATTGCGACATGGGGCGTTCACAACTACGCGGGTATGCTTACCGCAACGGGCTGCGCATTCGAGAATCTCAACACCGACCCCAACAACAACGGCACGGTAGGCAATGTTACAGCGGCTCAGGTCTGGGCAGACCTTGACACCATCATCAACGCACTTGTTCCCATCAAGGGCGCCAGCGCATGGATTCACAATGACATCTCAAGCCAGACTCTCGTAATTAAATCATTATTATTTGATTACATTATTTATCCCATTCTCAACATCAACGATGTTTCAAACTTCGAGAAGATTTTCTCCAGAAACACCAACGGTGAACTTGCCACAAACACAACCAAGAAGGCAATCATCGACCTTGTTACCAGAGTTGTCAACACTATATTCCCGGGCACGGTTACCAAGTCATTCGCGAGCCTTGACGCTCTTGTAGTAAACAGTGAGCTTGCCACAATAGTAGGCAACCTTATTGATTCGCTTTACGCACATGCGTCAGACTGGATTGCGGTAGCGCTTCCCGTTGTCTGCGACCTTCTCAATCTCACAGACGCTCAGAAGTTCGGCGAAATGGAATGCTATATGCCTGAAATCGTCAGCGTATCCGAAGCAACCGCAGGCCTTGAGTTCCAGGTTTACAACG
The DNA here is from genome assembly GCA_017428625.1 of Clostridia bacterium. Taxonomy (GTDB): domain Bacteria; phylum Bacillota; class Clostridia; order Oscillospirales; family Acutalibacteraceae; genus CAG-177. The sequence goes on along the minus strand of JAFRQM010000035.1, from coordinate 20,060 downwards.
GCAGTTCGGGTATCAACACCGGCTACACTAACTCAAACGGCGCATTCACACAAGACAACCTTTATGTTTATGAAATCGTGTCCATAACCGCAACCACAACCTCCGGCTCAGTCGGTGTTACAGGCCTTGCGGCAGGTCAGACCCTCGCGGGCGGCGCGGCAAAGTCTCTTACCATTGCAGGTTCCGGCATCAAGAAGGATTCAATCATAACATTAAATATTGTATATAAAGTAAAGAATGAAACAAACCAATATCTTGCCGACGGCGCTGAACTTGCCTGCACAAGATACTGCTATGTTGACACCACAAACAAAGACGACTCCGACGAGCGTATTGACTATGTTGTAGGCAATTACACACTTAAAGCTGCTCCCACTGTTTACGCTAACAGAGGCAGGTCGCTCGATGACATTCTCGGCTATTCGGTGGCTGTCAAGGACGATGCCGGCAATTCACAGACCATCCGCATCTCCTCAATTTCAACAAATGTTCCCTGGATTACCCAGAACACCGAAGCTACTCTTACCACCGACGCATCGGCAGGTATGACTTACTCGCTCACTCCGTTCAAACTGGCGGATGGCTATGTAAGACTCAACGAGAGTTACAATGTTGCGAATGTCAACTCCGGTAACTTCGAAACCTACGGCAACACCGATGAAAATCCGACAACACGCGCAACCGACCTTTACACCCGCAACGCAAACGGCTACACATATACTCTCGTTCCTCAGAGCGCGGCATATGATGCATCCGAAACTTATTACACACTTTCAACCAATGCCGTTAACGGAACAAATGTCGATGCGGAAGGCAACACAATAATTTCAAACGGCACATTCACTGCCTCCTACACATTGGCAACTCCTTCGGGCAACATTACAAAGAGCGTCAAGTTCTTCCTCTATGATGACAAGGGCCTTGCATCACTCTATGAGAATGCAGTTGACGCAAACCGTCAGCCCAACAACTTCACAAATGCGAACACAGAGTATAACACCTACAAGAGTGCTCTTGACGCGGCAGGTCTTCTTGTTCTTGACCCGAAGACTGAAGCAGAATTCCCGACCAAATCCGCACAGTATGCTACAGCATACGGCAACCTCTACGCCGCTATTAAAGCTCTTGACGAAAAAGCCGCGACAACCGGCACAACCGCTCTTGAGCAGGCAATCGCAGGCTTCGTAGCGAACTCTGCGAACAACGGCGCAAACTACAGCAACAACTACTATCTTGATGAAGCAGAGGATGTTAACCCCGTATTTATGGCTGACGGCAACGAACCCGAAAAAGTCGGCTGGAACAATGTTCAGTATTGGGCAACAACCGCAGGCGGCACAAACGGTCCTTCAAGATATGCTTACAGTTATTTCGGTATCCGCGACTATGTAGGTCATGACTACAAGAAGTTCAGAGACGCCAGAAATTCAGCACAGAGCATCATCGACTCTCAGGTTGTATATCCTCCCATCGAGCCCGTAAATCCCGGCGCAGATGCTTCGGTATATGAATACAATAAATATGTTGAAGCTATGGAAGCTTACAATGCAGAGTATGAGTCATATCTCGTAAGAGTTGCCAATATTCCCGCACTTAACTCCGTTTCGGTTGCTTATGCTCTGAGCATGGTCAACCTTACCGGTAACAGACTTATCCCGCGTGATGCAAACACAAGCAAACTTGCGGCGTTCCGCAGCGCTTACTCAGTAGACGCTCAGGGCAACTACTCCGCATCCACATGGGAAGAATACACACTTGCAAAGACATTCGCGGATTACACACTCAGTGATCCCGCTCCGAAGCCCGAACAGATAACAGAAGCTCTCAGCCAGTATGTAAGAGCTTATAAGAGACTCTGCATGGGCGTTGACTACACAGTTCTTGACGCTGCTATTATCGATGCGCTTTCAACTCTCGCAGGCGAAAGCTTTGACATCGGCGGGGTTAATCCTTCAGCTATAGCAGGCGCGGTAGCAAGCGTTATTGATACCCTTGACACTGCTCTCAGCGATGCAAACGAAATCAAAGAAGCATTTGTAGCGGCAGGCTATACTGCAGAAAGCTCAGAGGCATTCGCAAACGCGGTTGTTGAAGCTATCGATATCCGCAAAGCCGACCTTGGTGACAGCACCGCAAACCAGAACACCGTTGCAAATGCGGCGGCTGCTCTTACAGCGGCAATCAACGGTCTTGTTATCGCGGCAGGAGCCGATCCCGTAATTGAGTTCTTCGATATTGAAACCGACCCCGATGCATACGAAGAAGCTCTTGCAAACAGCGTATTCTATCGTGATGACTTCGGTGCAGCATTTGTTCCCTATGCAGACAGCACATACGGTGAAATGTATTACGGTGATGCTGATATGTATTTCATAGCAGGTATAGGCGTGTTCTACTATGACGGTGAACCCACCGATGTATTTAAGACCCTTGAAAACTGCTACGCTGTATGGACTCCCAATGAGATGGATTGCTACTCAACAGCATCCTATATCACCATCTATGCAGATGAAAATGAAACAGACGAAATCGCAAACTACTATGTTGTTCTTTACGGCGATTTCGACGGCGATGCTGAAATCACTGCGTTTGATACCTTCGCAGTCCGTTCAGATGCTGAAGAATATATGTGGGACGGCGAAATGGATCACTTTGTAATGGCTTGCTCAGCCGACGTTGACGGTGACTTCGAAGCAACCTCAATTGACGCCCTTATCCTTAAATCCGTATCCTCCGGTTCAAGTGCCATCAACCAGGATTTTGACAATCACTGGGGCTATGGCGACGAAGGCGCATATATAGATTTCTGATTCTGAAGGGTTAGTTTCTCAGTAACATCATTTTATTCACAGCCGCTCCGGGGCGGGAAATCCGCCCCGGACGGAGCAATGAAAAGTTTCGGTTAGGTTAAAAATCACAGCAAATGTGTTTTTATAATTTTAACAATTCTATTTCAAAAAAAGGAGGAGACATTCAATATGCGTACAACTAAGCGCTTTATGAGCTTTGTGCTTGTATTCGCAATGCTTATGACCTCGCTTTCATGTCTCGGCGGTGTTTTCTCAGTCACCGCATCGGCGACAGCGCCGACCATCACCAACCTTGACGGCATTACCAGAGAACCCGGACAGCACCGCGGATTGGATATCAACGGTAATCCGAGAACAGCTCCTCTTATGAAGAGCGAACTTGCGGCAATGTATCCGGACGGATATTCATATCTTTCCGGCTGGACTTATGAGATTGACACATCCGGCGGCTACACGCCCAACTATGATTTCCAGAATCATATGACAGAGACCGACGGTTATGTTCATGCAGGCGATTATGTTGTTCTTCTCATCAAGTTCACAACCAGCTACCCCTATATGGGCAACCTTACAGGCTGGTTTGCGCACACATACGATTTCTTTGACAACATCAACACTGCAAACGACGGTCTGACCGACCTTCAAATCAAGGCTCTTGATTCAAGCAACACAAACCTTGAAACTTACGGCTGTATTATGAACCCCCTTCAGGCGGATGTTGCCAACGCCTCAATCGGTCTTACCTTCGCTCCCAAGACACCGGCTGTTACAGCCAACAACCAGACAAACATCACCAAATCCGGCTGGACTGCAGATGAACTTGACACCATCGGCGTCAATGTTTATGTCGGCAGCCGAGTAGGTTCCACTATTTATTACCAGAACGAAGATGACCTGTGGTCGCTTGCGATTATGTATAAGGTTAAAGACAATCTTCAGGACGGCGCCATCGGTTCAATCTTTATTCCCGCCACTCAGGACCCGAATAAAGGTATGTTCAAAGTTCCGGTTTCCGGGATGACCGCGCTTCAGGCAGGTAAAAAATCAGGCACACTCGCGGTCAGCACCACAGGTAAAAAAGCAGTTAACTCTCACGAAGTTCCTCACTTTGATTATCAGGACTTCGGCGTTACTCTCTGCGTAGGCGATCCCCCTGCAGAAGGCGATACCTACACTGTAACCTTCTATGATGCCGACGGCAACACCGTTCTTGATACCATCGATGACCTTGCCGCAGGCGCAACCGTAGCTCTTGCAGACGCTCCCTCCGTTACTCCTCCTGCAGGTCAGAACTTCGCAGGCTGGGTTGACGCACAGGGCAACGCTGTTTCATGGCCGATTACTGTTTCGGGCGACACAGCAGTTTATGCAAGCTACGCCGCAGCAACATATACCCTTACAATCAATTATCAGTATGCAAACGGCACAACAGCCGCAGCAACACACACGAGCACATACGCATACAATGATTCTTATTCTGTTGTTTCACCCGTAATCGACGGTTACACAGCCGACATCTTAACAGTTGCCGGCACTATCACCGATGACACCACAGAGACCGTTACCTATACAGCCAACACTTACACGGCAACGTTCTATGATTCAGACGGAACAACCGTTCTCGGCACTACTCAGGCACAGTATGGCGCAAACATTCAGGCGCTCTCGCCTCAGCCCACTATGGACGGCGCTACATTCCTCGGCTGGTCAACTACTCCCGGCGGTAATGTTACGAACAACCTCGGCACAATGCCCATCGGCGGCAAGAGCTTCTATGCTAAATGGCAGGTTGCAACTGTATTCATCGACTTCTTCGAGATGGACTGCGCTACCTACATCGATGGCTTTGATGTTCCGGTAGGCACCGATATCAGCACAGTCGCTCCCACTCCGACCGCTCCCGTAGCAGGTCAGCAGTTTATCGGCTGGTTCGTTCTTGACGAATCCTATAATTTCACAGATGAGCAGATTACAATAGTTCCCAACGAAGAGTATCTTGTAGTTGCCGCGAAATTCGCAGATGCAACCTACACCGTAACCTTCAACGATGAGAACGGCAACCTTATTACAACACAGAGCGGTTCAGCCGGCACAACAATCACTGCTCCTTCAGTTACTGTTCCCGCTGGTTACAGCCTCTCCTGGGTTGATGAAAACAACAATCCTATGCCTGCGACAATTGAAGGCGACGCAACATATCATGTTGTATTCACTCCCATCGAATATACTCTTACTGTTACTTATGAAACATCCGACGGTTCAGTCGCTCCCGCGGATGAAACCTACCAGGTTGCTTACGGCACAAATTACGATTATCCCGTAACTGTTCCCGCAGGCTACACAGCTGATGTCACAACCGTTTCCGGCACAATGCCCGCAGCTGCTACTACCGTAACGGTTACACTTACACCCGTAAGTTATCCTCTTACAATTCACTACTACTATGCAAATACAACCACCAGCGTATTCCCTGATGATGTAGTCAACGTTCTTTACAACGCATCCTACACCGTAACTCCGCCTACATATTATGGTTATTCATACTCCATCGCTCCCGCAACTTCTGTTCAGGTTACTATGGACCAGATCGGCGGCAAGGAATACACCGTTTTCTACGGCACGAACGATGTCAAAGTAAACATTGATTATGTTTATGCAAACGGCACAACAGCTGCGCCTTCAGTTCAGTTGATTAACGAATTCGGCGTATCCTACAGCCAGGTTTCACCCCCGATTACCGGCTACACACCCGACATCCCCGTAGTATTCGGCACATTCACAGTTGACACCACAATTGACCCCATCCCGACAATCACCGTTACTTACACCGCAAATGCTCATACAGTAACATGGGCTCTTGACGGCGGTAACATTGCCGGCGATGAAGGCCCCATCGTTCAGAACACTGAGTTCGGCGCACCGATAGTTGCTCCCGGAACACCCGAAAAGAGCGGCTTCACATTCAACGGATGGACTCCGGCACCCGCTTCAACAGTTCCCGATGAAGATGTTACTTACACAGCAATTTGGGAAGCATCAGGCGATACACCTTACAGCGTAACAGTTTACACAATGGGCACAGACGGTGCTTATGACTCAGGCATAACAACCGCCAAGACCGGTGTTACAGGCGCACCCGTTGACGCTGCAAGCGCCGCACTTGAAGCAGGCTTCTACTATGATGTTGACCACGCAGGCTATGCCGCGACAGGCGTAATCGCCGCAGACGGCTCAACAGCCCTTACGGTTTATGTAGGCCGCAGCCAGTATGCTCTTACCTTCTCAATTGACGGTAATGACACCGTAACTCAGGTTTACTACGGCGCGGCAATTTCTGCCCCCGCAGCGGCAAAAGAAGGCTATGACTTCACAGGCTGGTCACCCGAAGTTCCCGCAACAATGCCCGCGGCAGATTCAACCTACACCGCACAGTTCGAAATCAATACCTACCCGGTAGAATGGACAATTGACGGTGCATCGCAGATTACAGATGTTACCTTCGGCGAAGTTCCCGTTGCTCCCGAAGCAGCAAAAGAAGGCCACACCTTCGCAGGCTGGTTCGTAACAGGCGACTCAACCGAAACAATAGTCACATCCTTCCCGGCAGTTGGCGTTGACGGCGCTGCATACACAGCGAAGTTCACAATCAACCAGTATACACTTACCTTCATCGTTAACGGTGAGACCTATCAGGTAATCACTCAGGATTACGGCACACAGGTTACTCCTCCCGCAGATCCCACAATGGAAGGTAACGACTTCTCCTGCTGGAAGGTTGACGGCGTATCGACAGATGTTCCCGAAACAATGCCCGCACAGGATATGACATTTGTTGCTGCCTTTGGTCTTGCCACCTTCAATTTCACTTATGTAATTGACGGCGCTTCCACAACAATCGCTTATGAATACGGTGAGACTGTTGCCGCCATCCCGAACCCCTCCAAGACAGGTTATACCTTCACCGGCTGGGATCCCGAATGGCCCGCAACAATGCCCGCAGGCGACCTCACTGTAACAGCGCAGTTCGAAATCAATACTTATAAAGTAATTGCTTCGATAGACGGCAATACAGTGGAATATGAGTTCGAATACGGCGAAAATGTTGTAATCGACGATCCCGTAAAGACCGGTTACACATTCAGCTACTGGACTCCTTCACTTCCTTCAACAATGCCCGCAAACGACTTTACCACAACGGCTGTCTTTGCAATCAACAAGTATCAGGTAACATGGACTGTTGACGGCAGTGACACAACCGCAATGGTTAACTACGGTGCAGTTCCCGCTGCTCCCTCAGCAGCCAAGGAAGGCTACACATTTGTAGGCTGGTTCGTAACAGGCGACGCTACAGAGACAGTTCTCGTGTCTATCCCCGCGATGGATGAAAACGGCGCTGCTTACACAGCCAAGTTCGAAATCAATACCTACACAGCAACATTTGCGCTTAACGGCGGTAACATTGACGGCAATACAGCAGACGTAGTTCTCAATGTTGAATTCGGCGGCGCAATCACCGCTCCCGCAGATCCCGAGAGAAGCGGCTATGTATTCGCAGGCTGGTCACCCGAGGTTGATGCAACCATCGGCGCAGGCAATGTTACATACACAGCACAGTGGACTCAGGATACAAGCTACTGCACAGTTAAGAGCGTTGTCCGTCTCGGTGACGATCCTTACTATGAGTGCGGCGTAGCAAACTGGGCAATTACCGTTGAAGGCACACCCAGCAGACTCCAGATTTACTATGACGACACCTATTCGGTAGGTTGGGATTACAGCCGCTTCAACCCGACAGTTCTTGATGACGGCGATCTCACAGGTCTCGTTTCAATCGTTGACAACGGTGACGGCACAGAAGTATGGACAGTTCGAGCAACAATCCCCGAAGGCGGCTACAAAGCCCGCGCAAAGGTTGCCTACGACGAGAGCAGTTGGGAGTTACTTGAAAACGGCTTCGACTTCACAGTTGAATATGATGAAACTGTATCAGTCAGCGCCATCATCTCAGTTGCGGTTGACAAGACTGAAATCAAGCGCGGCGATTCGGTAACATTTACCATCGTAGCAACAAGCGATATCAATATGATAAGACTTGCTGACGTAGTTGATAACGGCTCAACAGTTTCGAGTTCAATCGGCTTCACAAAGGCTTCCGTAGGCGAAGGCTGGGTTGACAACGGCGACGGCACAGCAACATGGACCGTATCTTTCCCGATCTCCTACGTTCTTGATATCCAGAATCCGAAACTCAGCGAGCTCAACACCTACACTGCATACTATTATGATGAAGCTTCCTCAGAGTTCATTGACGGCGGCGTTGATTCCGTAAGCGTTAACGTTACCAGATATGACACATCGGGTGAGATTCACGAAGTTGACGGCAATGAAGTAGATCCCTACTCAATCCTTGACGCAACAGCAGCGCTCGGTAAGAAGCTCTCCTACACAAACATCACAATCACAACCACCAGTGATGTTTCAAAGATCCGCCTTACTGTCGGCACAAAACAGGCTGTTTACACCAGAACTTCCAACAACGTTACCTTCACAGATAACGGCGACGGCACTGCAACTTGGGTAATCGGCTACAGATTCACCGCAGCAGGCGAATACACCGTAACAGTTGAAAGCCGCGGCAACACATGGGTTGACTGCAGCAGCACAACAGTTACAACCACAATCTACAACAACAACGCTGAACTCGCAGCGGCTCAGGGCTGAGCTTAAAGCGTAAAGCGTAATATCGCAACATTCAGCCGCAGGGGTAAAACCCTGCGGCTTTTCCTTTCTTGAAATATTTCTCCGCCTGAAAAAAGGCGCGAAAAGCGGAAAAACGCAGTGATTTATGCCGGATAAACGGGCAGGGGAGCCGATAAAACAAAAACGGGCATAAAACAAACTATCAAAAATGATTTTTAAAGATGTAAAACAAATCACTTTACAAGCCCTCAGAAGCTCTCAGAGACAATTTTGTGCTTGAATCAATATTTTTTCCGTTCAGACGAAATCAGAGCCTTCAAGAGGCACTGAGAGGCAAAATTCGGATTGCCTGCTTTTTAACTATTCTGAAAATTGCTTTTGAAGGGGTCTTTTTTTGTCGATAATAATTCCTACTCAGAAAATAAACGCGTCTTTTTACAGGTGGATAAATTGCCATAAATTGGCAAAAATAAACACTTTTCCGAAGCGATTAGGCGCTCTCCGGGATGGGGTTCCGCAACAGAAAATGATCGCCTGAATCGGTAGTCTTCCGATACCTGCAGGTTCTTGTCAATTCAGCGTTTTAAATAACCATCAACGAAGTGTTTTGTTTACTTTGACAACAACTTAGGACAAATATGAATTTTCTATATATAATATATAAATTTTTTAAAGATATTTTATTGACATATAACATTTTGCCGTGTATAATTGACAATGTGTAATAGTGCCCAAAACTATCTCACGAAAAATTTTGAACGGAGGGATTCATTTTGAAAAAAATGAAGAAGCTCATCAGTCTTGCGCTTGCACTGATAATGGTCCTCTCGGTATGCCCGACCATTCTTTCAACAAATGCAAGTGCATGGACAAGCGGAATGTGGTCAGGGCCCGACACTACAACAGCCGGCGTTTCGGCAGTCGTGTCTTTCTCCACAGATGTTTTACGCGTTGCGAGCCAGCGATATTCGCCGTTAAGCGGTAACAAGGTCGTTGCGGCAACAGCGTCAGGCACACCCGAAGTTGCCAACAATACGGCGCAGGCATACGCGGGTGAATCCATTATTATCCCCAAGGTTTACCTTGAACTCGGTCAGGAGGCCGATTCCGAACCCACAATTTCCTTCGCATCTTCTAACAATTCGACCTGCTCAATTTCAACCACTTACGGCGGTATGTCCAACAACATTTATGAATGGACTATCGCATACGACGGCGCCTCTTCACAGGCTACGGCAGGCGACACACTCATCGTTACAATCACCTACACCGTCAACGGCGCATCATACACCGCATACGGCGCGCTTAATGTTCAGAGGGTTCAGACCGGTATCGGCCAGGATATTTACCGCGGTCACTCCTCAAACAGCACCGGCGGTTCAACAGCTGCCCGCTTTGACGCTGCTATCCGCGTTCTCGGCAAAGGTGTTTACAACGAGAACAACAAGAGCTCTACCTACGGCGCTTTCAGCGCCAGCGACAGCGCTCACTACACATTCAACTTCAACGCTTCGGTGCTCGGTCACGGCTCAGACGGCGCAAACCTTGAGTATTTCCATGTATCCGGCGACGCATCAACACAGGGCTGCTATGTAAACGGCAAGTACAATAACGGTAAAGTTGTTTACAATATGGGTTATGTTGATGACGGCAACCGTCCCCGCGCAACTATTTATGTTGACCGTTCACAATACACAACTGTCGGCTCGTCCGGTGTCAATCTCCGTTATGAGATTATCTGCACCGAGTATAATTCGGGCGACAAATACGCAAACTACATTTCAGTCAACAGGTCTTACCTCGGCGCGGTCGGTTATGCACTCGGCGGCAACGACACAGAAGGTGAGTCAGGCATAACAACCAGCCCCTACATTACCCAGCCCAACTACGGTCCCACAAACGGCTCAACCTATTCAATCTCCGGCACCGCGGTAGGCAATTACAGGGTAGAGAATTTCGGCGGTCAGCTTTCTTCACTCAACAACTCAACCGGTTCGGCTGCCTATTCATTCTCATGGCATCCTCAGCTCAGAGGCTGGGATCCCGATGAATGTAAGTGCACGACCTCGATGGCTTTCTACATTTACATGGTTAACAAAGGAACACTCCGCAGCCTTGTTACAGCCATCCAGACCGGCACAGGCCTTTCAGCCGCAGGTTTAACAGCAGACCTCGGCGCAAACCCGCAGGCATCGGCTTTTGAAACATCCTACTACAACACTTACAGGACTGCTTATCAGAACGCTCTCAAGGTGCTTGCCAACGGCAGATCTGACAACCAGAACACCATCGACTCGGCAGTAAGCAGCCTTAAATCTGCGTATGACGATCTTGCCAGCCACAAGCTGACCGGTAAGATTTACGCGCACTGCATTCTTCAGGGCACATCAATCACCGCTTACAACGACTGGGCAACCGACCTTTATGTTGCAAACGGCGGCACAACAGCGGCTCTTACCAGCCCCTCAAAAGAAATCGGTGCTGAAGTTACCTTCACAGCCCCCACAATCAACGGTTACACCCTTCAGTCCTCCGCGACTCAGACTGTAACATGCGTTGACCAGACAACAATCATCTGCTACTACACGCTTGCTCAGGAAACTTACACCTTTGACCCGGTAGTAGTTGACGCGGGCGAACCCAAGACCAAGAGCTTTGAATACACTTCAACATTCACTCCTCTTACGGACGCTCCCTCGTTCACTTACAACCATTACCATATTGAGGACTGGTATAAAAATTACGACGCGTCAACCGGCACATACACCAACAAACTTACTTCGGTAACGGTTGACACAAACCCGTTCACTCTCTATGCTAAGTGGACTCCCAACCCCACAATCATCAACTACGACCTCAGCGCGGCAGGCGCAACAATGCCTTCGAGCCTCTATTATCCCGGAGATGTTGTTGCACAGCCCGCAGATCCGGTAGTTCCGGGCTATGCGTTCCTCGGCTGGTATGCCGACCCGTCATACATCACAGCGTTCAACTGGGGTGAGCAGGTCTGGTATTCCGAAGTAGGCGCTACAACAACAAGCCCTTATGACAGTGAGAATGTTACAGTTTACGCCCAGTTCGAAAGCTATAACAACAAAATAGTCTTCCGCTCAAACGGCGGCGAGGCTGTTGACCCTGTCAGCGTTGCCGGCCTCAGCGCGGGCGATTCCGTAACCCTTCCCACTCCTGTCAGAACAGGTTACACATTCAACGGTTGGTATCTCAATGAGTCCCTTACGGGCACAGCTCTTCAGGCGGGCGCGAACAGCCTTCCCGCTTCGCTTGTCGGCGGCGGTATTCTCTACGCCAAGTGGACCCCCAACCCCGTAACCCTTACATATAATATCGGCTATAATCCGAACGCCAACAACACACCTGTTGACACAGTTCACAACCCGGACAGCATCACCGGCAACACAGGCTCTCCCATCAGAGACGCCTACACAGCGGCAGGTATTCCTCTTCCTGCCAACCCGGTTAAGTTCGGTTATGTTTTCGGCGGCTGGTATATAGGCAACACACCTAGAATCATTAACGATATGGCTGCTTACAACAGCGCTGTATCGAGCGGCGCCATTACCCTTGTCAACCCCGCTTCCGACAACTTCCCGGCTTCCGCGAGCTCAACAGTAGCGCTCAGCGCGGTCTGGGTAAGAACAACCACAGCGGCGTTCATTGAACTTGACGCTTACAAAGAAATGTATGGCGAGCTTGTTCCCGTTGCGGACACTCCCATCAACCCCGGCGACACCATCACCGTTCAGATGAAGTCGACCACCAACTTCTACACAGCGTCAACATTATTTGTATATATGTATGATAACACCGTGTTTGAACTTATCGGTTCAGGCAAAAACGCCTTTACCATCAACTCAGAAAACGGTTATATCAGCGCAATCTCCGGCACCAACGGCACAGACTATTCAGGCTACACAGCAAGCCCCGCCCGTGACGAATGCCCGGCAGGCTACAACTGGATTCAGGTTTCCATCGATCCCGACGTTCTCGGCGGTGTAACCACCGGCGGCATGATGAATGACGGCACATGGATGGTTCAGTTCCAGCTCAAAGTCAAAGACAATGCGGTTCGCGGCTCTGTAGGCAAAATCTATATGGACAATGCCTGGACCAGAGACCCCGACAACAACAACGGCACAATGTTCTACGGCTGGCTTGAATCTGCTTCCGCAAATGTATGGAACAGCTTCAACAACCATGTAACACCTCTTCTTCAGCTTGCAGAAGATGAAGTTGAAATAGCACTTCAGCCCGCTCCCCAGAGCACAATTCACGCGAATCCCAACGGCGGCACATGGGCCGAAGCTCCTCAGGGCACAAGGACCTTCACGGGCGATGTCGGCGAAGCGATTCCGGACTATGCTGATCCTATCAGAAGAGGTTATGAACTTACCGGCTGGTATGTTGATCCCGAAGACACAACTTCAGACGAATGGGTAGCAGGCTATTACGGCTCCGAAACCCAGAACAACAAAGAGTTCAAAGCATTGTGGACTCCCGTCGAATATCCCGTAACATGGGATGCGAACGGCGGTGCGTTCGGCAATGAAACAACATTTACCGAAAACTACGGCTACGAAGTGGAATTCTCAGGCCCCTCAACCCTTCCCACAAAACAGGGCTATGTAGTTACAGGCTGGTCGCTTACGGCAGACGGTTCCGCGGTAACCTTCCCGCAGCAGATGAGCGACGCCCCCATAACCTACTACGCAATCTGGGGTCCCGCTGATGACACGCCGTTCACAGTTCGTGTAATTTATGTCAATAACGCGACCGGCAACATCGTTACAAACGACACAACCGGCGGCACATATATCGGAACAACGGGCGCGACAGCTCACTTTGTTGAAGACGCAAGCGCCTACACCAACACAAGCACAGATAATTACTTCAGCTATTCAGACCTTCCCGCGGTTCAGAACGGCAGATATGTATTTGACGCTACCAACGAAAGCAACAGGCTTACCTGCACAATCGCGGCAGACGGTTCAGGTATTATCCTCGCTGCATACCGCGGCGCTATCTACACCGGCACATTCAATGCAAACGGCGGTGAATTCACCGGCTACGCAACAGCGGAAGACAAAGACTCCTACGGTGTTGGTTACGCTTACACAGATGCAAGCACCTATGTTCTTTACAGAGAGTATCAGACCTCATTTGCAGATGACGCGGTTGCTACCCAGCCCGTAATTGCGCCTGTAACTCCCGTCAGAACAGGCTACACATTCATCGGCTGGAACTTATCTGCAACAGCAACCACCGCAGGTAATATCGGTATGGCAACCGCCAACAGAGTTTACTACGCTGTATGGCAGGGTGTTACCGTTACCAACACCTTTAACGCAAACGGCGGTGAGTTCTCCGACCAGAGCACAACAGCCACAGCAGATTCGATCTTCGGCTCGGCGGTAATCACACCCAACTCACCCTCGAAACCCTCCTACAACTTCCTCGGCTGGAGCACAGACCCGAACGCAACAACACCTGATGAGCTCGGCAACCAGGCTTCAACAACCGGCACAACATACTATGCGGTATGGCAGCTCACCAGCCAGCCTTATTATGAATACATTTATATAATGGGCACTGACGGAACATATCCGACCGACCCGACTTATACAAATGAACTCAGCGGTTCGGGCGATGTAACACTTGATTACTCATCCTATGTAATCGCGGGTATGTCGGAATTTGACTCGAGCGCGGCAAATGTTCTTACCGCTCACCTTGATGAGAGCACGGTAGGCACAACCGTAATCCTCAAAGCTTACATCAAACGCGCACAGAACACCCTTACAGTCAACTATGTAATGTCTGACAGTTCCACCGCTCCCGTGGCTCACACCGAGCAGGTTTACTATGACGCGGTCTACAGCGTAGCGTCACCCGCAGTAACAGGTTATACACCCGATGTTGCGACCGTAACCGACACAATGGATGCTGACGGCGAAACCGTAACCGTAACCTACACTCCCAACAATTACACCGCGACATTCTATATGAACCTTGACGATCCCGCTGATGTTGCGGGAACCGACACGGTTGCATACAACGCGGCAATCACAAGTAACAATATCAACGCTCCTACTGACGCGCTTGGCAGATATGACTTTGCCGGCTGGTCACGCAGCAGCACTGCGACAACTCCCGATGCAAGCCTCGGCGTTATGGACAGTGTTGACGGCGTATCAATCTACGCGGTATGGACTCCCAAGACCTTTACAATCACATACCGTAACCTTACAGGCTGCTCATTTACAGACGCCGCCGCAAATCAGACAAGCCTTACCGCTCAGATGCGTGTTGATACCTACGCATACGGTGAGACCGTAGTTCCCGCTGTTCCCTACAGAGCAGGCTGGGATTACGAACTTGTTGTTCAGACCGCAGGTTACAGCGAGATTCCCGCAACAATGCCCGCGGCTAACATCAATGTAAGAATCAACTGGACTCAGCAGAGCCACACCCTTACAGTCAACTATGTAATGTCTGACGGCTCAACCGCCCCCGCACAGCACACCGAAACCGTAAATGTCGGCGCAACCTACACAGTTGCATCACCCGCGGTAACAGGCTATACACCCGACATCGCTACCGTAACCGGCACAATGGGTTCAAGCGATGTAACCGAAACAGTCACATACGATCCCAACCCGCATACAGTTACATGGAACCTTGACGGCGGTAACATCGGCGGCGACGCAGGCCCCATCGTTCAGAACACTGTATTCGGCGCAAATGTAACCGCTCCCGGCACACCTGTCAAAGACGGTTACACCTTCTCGGCATGGTCACCCGCGGTTGCATCGACAGTTCCCGATGAGAACCTTTCATACACCGCAACCTACACACCCAACCCCTATGCCCTTACAGTCACTTATGTAATGTCTGACGGCACAACCGCTCCCGCGGCTTACACCGAAAATGTTGATTACGGCGCAAGCTACAGCGTGGCATCACCCGCAGTAACAGGCTACACACCAGACATCGCAACAGTAACCGGCACAATGGATGATATAAACGGCAAGTCAGTAACAGTTACATATTCACCCAACCCCTATGCCCTCAACATCACCTATGTTGTAAGCGACGGCAAAGCAACCGCTCCCGCAGCGCACAGCGAGCAGGTCAACTACAACGCGACATACAGTGTGGCGTCACCCGCGCTTGCAGGTTACACACCCGATGTTGCAACAGTAACCGGCACAATGGATGATGTAAACGGCAAATCGGTAACGGTAACCTATTCACCCAACAGTTACGCTCTTACAGTCAACTATGTAATGAGCGACGGTTCAACCGCTCCCGCTTCACACACCGAGCAGGTTGTTTTCAACACTGATTACAGCGTAGCGTCACCCGCGGTTGCAGGCTACACACCCGACGTCGCAACAGTAACCGGCACAATGGATGATGTTAACGGCAAGACCGCAACGGTCACCTACACACCCAATGATTACGCACTTAACATCACTTATGTTATGAGTGACGGCAACGACGCTGTTAAACCCGCTGATGTTACAAACCAGATGGTAACATTCAACACCACATACACAGTAGCGTCACCCGCGGTTGCAGGTTACACACCCGACATCGCAACAGTAACCGGCACAATGGATGATGTTAACGGCAAGTCATACACAGTAACATACTCACCCGAGAGTTACACCCTTACAGTCAATTATGTAATGAGTGACGGATCAGCCGCTCCCGCAGCTGATGTAAGCAGCGTTGTTTACAACACCTCTTACAGCGTAGCGTCACCCGCAGTTGCAGGTTACACACCCGACATCGCAACAGTAACCGGCATAATGGATGATGTTAACGGCAAGACCGTTACAGTTACATACACACCCAACCCCTACACAGTAACATTCTATGCACCCAAGGCGGCATCGGCAGACAGCATTCTTGACGCAAACAGCGAAAAGACAACAGCTGTCTTCGCACAGCTCGCAACAGATTATGATTCAGTCGCATCTTCAACCGATCCCTTCGGCACGGCAATCACCGTTCCTTCAGTTGTTCCCGAAATCGCAAACTACACCTTCGGCAATGAGTGGGTATGGTTCAACGCCGAGACAGGCGAACAGATTGAAGCCGCTGCGACAGTTCCCGCAAATAATGTTGCTGTAATTGCAATCTACACCAGAGTTCCCGTAACACTCGAAGTTGTCTCCACCAAGACAACCGTAATCGACAAGGTTGACGATCCCACAGACGAGTTCACAGGCTACATCTACGGCCTTGACCTTAACCTGACAATCACACAGTTCACAAATGACTACGCTGAAGTAGTCGGCGACGGCCACCTTGTAGTTACTCCCGTTACCGCATACTCGTCACTTAATGTATGCGGCACCGGCACAAAGGTTGAACTCGTTGACAATGTTACAAACGAAGTAGTTGAAACATATTACATTGTAATATTCGGCGATCTCAACGGCGACGGCAGAGTAAACGGCAACGATGTTCAGGTTGCAAGAATGGAAGCTGCATGGACTCCCAACGCAGCGGTCGGCAAGCTCTGGAGTATTGACGACAACGACAACCCGATCGACCCCGATGACACACCCGCTCCGATTCTTCTTGCGGCAGACCTCAACGGTGACGGCGTATTCACATCCACCGACACAACCGCAATCAGAACCATTTCAATGGGTATGGCAACAGTTGATCAGGTAACAGGCACAGTTACAAATATCTGACATTGAACTATCATCACCGTGCGGCGGGCAGCCGCCCGCTGCACGGGTCAGTAAAAAAGCCTGATAATATCAGGCAGGCAGATTCCATAAATTTACAAGGAGGAATTAAGCATAATGGCTAAAACGAAAAAAGTCATTGCATTGGTGCTGGCGTTTATGATGATTTTCAGTTCTGTGTCAGTTCTTGCTAATGCGTTTGACCCCACCACCGGCGGTTCAACGCTTACAGTTACAGCACAGATTTTCAAAAACGATGGCACAGAATGGGTCGCCTGTGACAAAGTCACGGCGGGTGAATCGGTTAAAGTCAGAGTCTCAATCGGAACAGACTACTACTCAAACCTTTCCGACCTCATTTTCTTCTATGACAACGCTTTCTTCGGCGATTCCTATCAGACCGGCATTCAGTCACTTGTTGTTAATGACAGCGCTTTCTCCGGTTCTTATTTCACAAAATCGGCAAGCGGAATTATCAACAACCTAATAAGTGACGGATGCCTGACATCCGATTATCTCTCAACCCATAACTACTTTGTAGTTTCTCTCGAAGGTCCGTTCACAAACTATCAGTATGACGGCAGCGACTGGCTCTTTGAGTTTGACCTCAACGTGCTTTCAGACGCGAGCGGCGACGGTGTATTTGAAGTTCTTGAATCCACCGTTCAGAAGACTTCAAACCCCTACGGTTTCTTCAATGTTCCCAAGGGCGGTTCAGGCGAAGACTCTTCAGTCATCTATGATATGTTCATCTGGTATAACGGCACGGTTAACTGCTCTGTTTCGGTTACCACCGACAGCAGCATCACTCTTAACCCGGCAGGCGGCGAATGGCAGGATGAAAACACCTCAGTTGCAAGAACCTTCAACGGCACAACGGGCGCAACCTTTACCCGTCCCGAACTTGCCTATGCGGGCAAAACCCTTGCAGGCTGGTATGATTCATCAATAACAAACGCAACTGCTGAGGACTGCACCTACGGTCCCGAAGGCCCCACAGCCTACTCAGAAGATGAAGACCTTGACCTTACCGCTTTTTGGATTGACCAGGTTGGCGCAACATTCAGTTACAACTATGACGGCGCTCCCGCCGATGTAGTTGACCCGACCGCAACTCCCGGCTATCCCGTAGGTCTTGACCTCAACGGCGACAGCATCGTTCCCGCAGTTCCCACACGCGCAGGCTACGAGTTCAGAGGCTGGTCAACAGACCCCGCGGCTTCGCCGCAGTCTGCAAACCTTCTTCAGAACTTTGACGGTATGGTTTACGGTAACGAAGGCGTTGCCTACTATATGATATGGGCAACCGCAGTTACTGTTGAATTCTTTGATACAAAAGACAATTTGAGCCTCGGAACATTCAGCGGCTACGCAGGTGATCCCTTCACGGCAACCGCTCCCACGGCTCCCACATACACAGGCTACACAAACGTAGCGGGCGAGGGCAACTTTGTTCCCGCTGCACCCTCTGTGTTCCCTGACAGCGACACAACCTATAATGCGATTTACGAAGCAAACTCATATATAGTTAATTACATTATATATAGTGCGAAGGGTGCACCCGACACAGTCTTCACATTCAGCCGCAGTACAGCATACGGCGCAGAGATTCAGACTGATGTTCGTTACACAGCTCCCAGAGGCAAAACTCTTTACGCTTGGTTCACCGATTCGGCTTGCGAAACAGCGCTTGCAGACGGAGCAACACTCAACTCAACAAGCAACATCACAATCTACGGCTACCTTGATGATGTTAAATATGAAGTTAAATTCTTCAATGAAAACACTCAGATAGGCGAAACACAGCTTGTTCCCTTCGGCGGCACAATCACTGCTCCCGCCGATCCCGCAAAAGACGGTTATGTATTCTCCGGCTGGTCTCCGAGTATTGTCGGCACAGGCGTTCTCGACACTCCCGCTGACAGAGACTACATTGCAACCTGGGAACTTGACCCCGACCTCAAAGAGTATTTCTACCTTGACGACGGCTCCGCTTACGAGACCATCGACAACATAGAAGGCGACCCGTTTGAGGTTCCCGCGGACCCCTACAAGACAGGCTACAGTTTTGACGGCTGGTCGGCAACGCAGGGCGGAACACCCGCTGCAAGCCTTCCCTCCGTAATGCCTGACACAAGCACATACTACTATGCGGTATTCACCCCGAACGACTACTATGTAATATTTGACGCCGATAACGGTTATTTCGACGGCAACGCAAATGTTACACAGAAAGCAGTCTCCTCGGAGTTTGATTCCGCAATAGTTCTTCCCGCCGATCCCGAGCGCACCGGCTACACATTCCGGGGCTGGGCTTCAACATCCGGCGGCAGTGTTATCGCAGATCTCGGCGACCTTACGGTTGAAACAGACACAACTGTTGAAAACGATGTAATCGTTCCCGGCGACAATCCGCTTATTTATTACGCGGTATGGGAAGTCAACGAATATGCCCTTAACATCACCTATGTAATGTCAGACGGCAACGACGCAGTTAAACCCGCCGATGTTGTTGACGATATGTATGATTACGGCGAAGCATACAGCGTTGATTCACCCGCGGTTACCGGTTAC
Source organism: Clostridia bacterium (assembly GCA_017428625.1). Classification (GTDB taxonomy): domain Bacteria; phylum Bacillota; class Clostridia; order Oscillospirales; family Acutalibacteraceae; genus CAG-177. The sequence continues at coordinate 250 of JAFRQM010000035.1, read as the reverse complement.
ACACCCGATGTTGCAACCGTAGCGGGCACAATGGATGAAAACGGCTACTCGGTAACAGTAACCTACACACCCAACGAATATGCTCTTAACATTACTTATGTAATGTCAGACGGCAACGACGCTGTTAAACCTGCCGATGTTGTTAACGATATGTATGCTTACAACACCGCATACAGCGTTGATTCACCAGCAGTTACCGGTTACACACCCGATGTTGCAACCGTAGCGGGCACAATGGATGAAAACGGCT
>JAFRQM010000034.1 GCA_017428625.1 Clostridia bacterium | reverse complement strand
TTCGGCTGAACTGTTTTTTCAGGGAGTGCGTTGAACAGCCACTGAAAGAAAGCAATGAGTTTACGGAAAAATCCGTCATTGCAGGTTATTGTTCCGCCGTCTTTCTTAATATCTCTTCCGTATGGATCTTTTTGAAAATTGCCATCCCTGTCGGCAATCTTCACAAAGTAATTCAGGTCACTTGTCAGTTCGCCGTATTCATATGCAACTTCTTTGTTGTCCCCTGTGATTTTGCTTCCGTTAACCACGAGCACAAGGTGATATTCGGAATCAAGATTTGAAGCTGTCGCCTTTAATGTAACCTTTGTTCTGTAACTGATTGTTTCAGCTTCGGCAACATTGATTTCCGCATAAATAACATCACCGGGTTTCGGAGAATAAAATTCATAGGACATTTTGATTTCCCCGTTTTTCATTTCCAGATAGGCGGTCTGGTTACCATAAAGAGGTTCTTCGGAGTCTTTACCTATATATTTAACCTCTTCATCTTTTGCATAATATTTCCCGTCTCTTTCTTCAATTGTCACATTTTCCCTTTTTGTATCTGAATATATAAACTGAATAACAATTCCGTCCGGATATTCCGGTTCACCGTTTTTACTGACAATTCTGTTTTTATCCGGAAGTCTCGATTCAACTATTGTGGCATCTATCAGTTCAGGTTGATCGGGATGAACAATAACATAATATGATGATTCTGTTCCGTTATCAAATATTATTTTTATCAAGGCAGTGCCGGATTTCTGCCCTTTAATGCTGTCATTAACAACACAAGCAACGCTTTCGTTGTCAGACGCGGCTGATTCTATGCTTGCCCCGTCAGTATTTATTATTATGGTTTCGCCTATGTTCATATTCAGATTTATTGCAGATGCTTTTTCTTCAATTTTTAAAACCGGAATATTTGAGTTCGGTAAAAAGGTCCAGATTTTATCAAAATCAAGTTCGGAAAAGTTATTTTCATTTGTTTCCGATTCACTGAACGAGGTGAAGCATTCAGCGCGATATCCCTGCTGACCGTTTTCGCATGATGTGTCAAGATAGTAACAGCCTTTTACAAGTTCCGGCACATTGGGGTCACCAAAGCCCCAATCGAAAACACGCCACTCTCCTACACTCGCGTTGCCTCCGTTCCCGGGCTGAACATTTATACTTCCTGTGTTGCATGTGTTATGTATTAACGGATAGATTCCCCACGGGACTTCTTCCCACGGTTCCAAATCATAGTCGATGCTGTCAACATCCGCATGAAACGCTCCGACAATACCGCCCGTTGCGGCTGAAGTCGTCGGTTCAGAATTTTCGTTTACCGTAATACATCCCTGATTTCTGCAATCAGATATTTTACTATCCAATGCACCGCCGACAACTCCTCCGTTAATTGTTCTGCGGAGCCAGATAGAGTTGTTTGGATCTTCAAAATGAAAATCAACAGTAATGTTCCCATAATTGGCACATTGAGTTAAAGAACTGTAGTATAATTCGCCGATCACTCCGCCGGTATGAAAACTTTCTCCTGCATCTTTTGATTCAACATTGATATCAACATTGCTAATGCATTCCGAAATAAATGAACCGTTATCGCAACGGGCGCAAACACCTCCGGCAAAACCTTTGTTTGAAGCAATGCTGATATTTCCGAAAACATTTAATCCTTTGATTTCAGCACCTACTGCATATCCGAAAAGACCGGCATATAAAGGTTCGGAAGGGTTAAGTTCATCTTCGTCAGATATTGTTATCTTTAAGTTGGTTATTTTATGAAGACCGCCGTAGATTTTTCCCTTGAACGCTTCATAATAATTATCCCCGATAGGCGCCCAGTTTTCATACTCACCGAGGTCAATGTCGTTCATTATAATATAATTACCTTTTAAATTGTTGCGGATACTGTCAAACTCCTGTGCGGTGCGGACCGGTGTATAACCATACGGCACAAACCCATCAACCGAAAGGGCATGGGCGGTTACTCCGAATATCATATCAAGCGCAAGAAAAACGGATATAAAGGTTTTGATTCTTTTCACCATGCCAAACCTCCATGATAAAAGTCAGTGGCTTTAAGAAGCCGGTTGTATTTTCTTATCTCAGGGAATACACCTGAATAATATTTTGACTTTTCGCTTTGCGCACTGTCCGAAGCGACATTCGGATCAAGACTTACAATATATGTATCCGGGTCAATAAAATAACAACCTTGATAAACAATTGTTGTGTAATGAAAAAGAGAGTGGGTTTTATTACTCCAGAAGGTTTCCTTTAAAATATCACTGTTTCTATCAAAGTCCTTTAGGCAATTATAATTTTGATTGATTTTAACGGCATAATCTCTCTTATATCTTCATAAGAGCCATAAGATTATTGCGTCCGGAATTGCCCAGATAATTTTATCAATAAACAGTAGAATCTCTTCAAAAAAACATTGGAGTTTGTCAAAAAAACCGTTTTTGACTGTGACATTTATCGGCAACGAGCAGACGCTTTTCCCGCTGTCAACTTCAATTGCATTTACAAAAACAGTGTAACTTTCAGTCGGTTTTTCCACGGTGTATTCCCGGCCTGTTCCGACATCCTCACCGTTTACATACCAGTGAATTTCAGCATCTTCCGGAATATCTGTGCATTCAGTATGTAATGTCTGACTTTCCTTGTAACCGAGTTCTTTTTTACAGTCTATCCTTATTTCGGTTATATCACTTGGAAAAGGTCTGACTGTAACATTTACCGGGTATGGAGAACGGACAATTATGTTACCGTTTTTGTCAATTGCTTTTACAACAACAGTATAGTTTTTGGTTGGCTTTTTCACGGTGTATTCCCAGCCTGTTCCGACATCCTCACCGTTTACAAACCAGTGAATTTCAGCATCTTTCGGAATATATCTGCCGTCAGCCTCGAGTGTCTGACTTTCTTTGTAACCGATTTCATTTTTATAAGACCAATCTTCTATCCATATTGCCCTCAGACTATCATAAATAGGAGTAAATGTCATTCCGCCAGGGTCAAATGTTCCATAATACTTTATGTTGGGATATCATTCACCATCGAAGCCCTCTTTTTCAGGAACAGGCGGAGGCGTGATTTCTTTCGTTTCCGTTTCAATCGTATAAGTAATCTCTGCTACCGTTTCACCGTTTTCATCGACGAATCTCGCAATATACTCAATCGGTGTCGCGGTATATGTTGCAGTATAAGTCGCATTTCCCGTTACTTCTGTGATTTCGGGAGTCCACCCTTTGAACTCATATGAATACCAGTCATCGGCTTCTTTTGTCGGGGTTTCTCCGGAATATGAAGGCGTTTCGCCGTATTCCCATTCGCTGCTCTGAAGTTCGGCGCCGTCTTCGTCAACAAACTTAACGGTGTATAAGTCTGCCGTGTCAGCATTAACATTAACACCGATTAATGAAAACAAAACACAGCAAACCATCAACACTGCTGAAAATGATTTTATAATTCTAACCATGCCAAACCCCCGTAATAAAAGTCAGTGGCTTTAAGAAGCCGATTGTATTTTCTTATCTCAGGAAATACTCCTGAATAATATTTCGGCTTTTTAATTTGCGCGTTGCCCGAAGCGACATTCGGGTTAGTGTTTATAATTTAGGTATTTAATAAAAAAATGCTGCTATTATTTTGAAAGGAGAGTAGAAGATTGTTTCAAAAAGCCATTGGAGTTTATCAAAAAATCCGTTCCTGACTGTGACGTTCATCGGGAATGGAGAACGGACAATTTCGTTACCGTTTTTGTCAAGAACTTTCACAATAACAGTATAGTTTTCAGTTGGTTTTTCAACTGTGTGTTCCCAGCCTGTTCCGACATCCTCACCGTTTACATACCAGTGTATTTCAAAATCATCGACAGGAAGATCTCCGACTACAGCCCAGTAATTCTGGGTTTCTTTGTAACTGATTATATCATAATCAGGCTCTATAAATATTGTCGACGCACTTATATAAAAAGGAGTAAATGTCATTCCGCCGGGATCAAATGCTCCAAAATAATTTATGTAAAATATTTCGGGAGACCACTTACCATAGAAGCCCTTTTTTTCAGGAACAGGAGGAGGCGTGATTTCTTTCGTTTCAATCGTATAAGGAATCTCCGCTACCGTTTTACCGTTTTCATCGACAAATTTTGCAATATACTCAATCGGTGTCGCGGTATATGTTGCAGTGTAAATCGCGTCTCCCGTTGCCTCTGTGATTTCGGGAGTCCACCCTTTGAACTCATATGAATACCAGTCATCGGCTTCTTTTGTCGGGTCTTCTCCGGAATATGAAGGCGTTTCGCCGTATTCCCATCCGCTGCTCTGAAGTTCGGCGCCGTCCTCGTCAACAAATCTTATTGTGTATGACTCCGTCGCGTTAACACTAACACCTGTTGATGAAAGCAAAACACAGCAAACCATCAACACTGCTGAAAATGATTTTATAATTCTAACCATGCCAAACCCCCGTAATAAAAGTCAGTGGCTTTAAGAAGCCGGTTGTATTTTCTTATCTCAGGAAATACTCCGTAAACGGGATGAAGATTATTTCGGCTGAACTGTTTTTTCAGGGAGTGCGTTGAACAGCCACTGAAAGAAAGCAATGAGTTTACGGAAAAATCCGTCATTGCAGGTTATTGTTCCGCCGTCTTTCTTAATATCTCTTCCGTAT
>JAFRQM010000008.1 GCA_017428625.1 Clostridia bacterium | reverse complement strand
GCTCGGCGTAAACATCAATGCTGTTGAACTCGGATATAACTATTAAAATATTCAGGCGGAGAACAATTTGATTCTCCGCCTGTTTTTTATTGAAAAGGCTGGATTTTTGTGTTATATTGGAAACAAATAATAAACGGGGAGCAGATCCTGATGTTTTGCGGAAACAACTTTCGCCATTGCCTTGTCAATGTTGTCATGGGGAATATCATCACAGTGTTTTATGATGTTGCCCATAATAATCATATTGGCAAGTGTGCGTATTCCGTTGTCGGAAGCCATTTTTGTCGCGGGAATGTAGAAAACTTCAACATCATCTCTCTGGACCTTGCGCTCAATAAGCGTGCTGTCAACATAAATCTGACCGCCGGGAACAACGTCGTTCTCAAACTTGTCAAGCGAGGGGAGGTTCATCGCAACAAGAATATCGGGGTTTGCAATAATGGGCGAGCCTATCTGCGAGTCACTGATAATAACGCTGCAGTTGCAGGTGCCGCCTCTCATTTCGGGGCCGTAGGAAGGGAGCCAGCTTACTTCTTTGCCTTCAATAAGACCTTTATAAGCAAGGAACTTTCCGCTGAACAGAATACCCTGACCGCCGAAACCGGCGAGAAGAATGGATTTTGTCATATTATTCGCCCTCCCCGCTGTATCTGTCCTTATAAACGCCGAGCGGATAATAAGGTATCATATTTTCTTCAAGCCATTTGAGAGCTTTGTCGGGTGTGAGGCCCCAGTTTGTAGGGCAGGTTGAAAGAACTTCAATAAGCGAGAAGCCTTTGCCCTCAACCTGATTCTTAAAAGCATGAAGAATGGCTTTCTTTGCGTTCTTGACATTTTTTACATTATTTACAGCAACTCTTTCAAGGTATGAGGCACCGTCAACATTTGAGAGCAGTTCGCATACTTTGATGGGGTAGCCTACGGTTGCAACATCTCTGCCGTAAGGCGATGTCTGTGTAATCTGACCGGGAAGAGATGTAGGAGCCATCTGACCGCCGGTCATACCGTAAATTGCGTTATTGATGAAAATAACGGTGATGTTTTCATTCCTTGCCGCGGCGTGAACAGTTTCACAGGTGCCGATTGAGGCAAGGTCGCCGTCGCCCTGATATGTGAATACAATATTATTCGGGTCGCTTCTTTTAACGCCGGTCGCAACCGCGGGAGCTCTGCCGTGAGCGGCTTCAATCATATCGCAGTTGAAATAATCATAAGCCATAACGGAGCAGCCTACAGGCGCAATGCCTATTGTTCTGCCTTCAATTCCGAGCTCGTCAATAGCCTCCGCTACAAGGCGGTGAACAATACCGTGTGTGCAGCCGGGGCAGTAGTGGAACGGAGCATCCGTGAGAGCGTGAGGTTTGTCAAATACAACAGCCATTATTTGTCACCTCCGATTTTATCTGCTTCCGCAATGGAGTCATAAACATTTTTAACGGTGGGAATCATTCCGCCCACACGGTTGCAAAGCATTACGGGTTTTGCGCAGCGTGTGGCAAGCTCAATGTCTTCAATCATCTGACCCATTGAAAGTTCAACCGAAATAAACGCCTTTACCTTGCCCGCAGCCTCTTTAAGGGCGGCTTTCGGGAACGGCCAGAGTGTAATCGGTCTTATCATACCGGCTTTGATACCGGCCTTGCGGGCTTCATCTATGGCGTTGTGCGAAACTCTTGCGCCTATGCCGAAGGCAACAACGCAGATGTCCGCGTCTTCCATACGGTATGTGTCATAAAGCGCTTCTGTCTCTTCAATCTTCTTATAACGCTCGTAGCGTTTGAAGTTTTCAACCTCAAGTTGTTCGGGTTTCAGGAAAAGGGAGTTTACAATGTTGTGCGGTCTCTCCATCTTTGTTCCCGTGGTAGCCCAGGGTTTGTCATGCTGAGTGATTTCACCCTGCTCAAGCAGAACGGGTTCCATAGTCTGACCCATTGTGCCGTCGGCGAGAATCATAGATGTCATTCTGTATTTGTCGGCAAGGTCAAAGCCTTTGAATGTGAGGTTAACCATTTCCTGAACATTGCTCGGGGCAAGAACTATCATATGAAAGTCTCCGTGCCCTGCGCCTCTTGTTGCGTGAAAATAGTCCGACTGTGAGGGTTGAATACCACCCAAACCGGGCCCGCCGCGCTGAACATTAACTACAAGCGCGGGAAGGTCGCAGCCTGCGAGATATGAAAGCCCTTCGCTTTTAAGCGAGATTCCGGGGCTCGAACTTGAGGTCATAACCCTCTTGCCTGTTGAGGCAACGCCGAGAACCATATTGATTGCCGCTATTTCACTTTCAGCCTGAAGAAAAGTGCCGCCGATTTTCGGCATCTTCTTTGACATATATGCGGCAACCTCGGTCTGAGGCGTAATGGGGTAGCCGAAGTAATGACGGCAGCCCGCCATTATAGCGGCCTCTGCAAGAGCTTCGTTGCCCTTCATTAATACTTTTTCTGCCATTTTGTTTTCCTCCGTTATTTCTCAACTTTGATTACGCAGTCAGGGCACATTGTGGCGCAGAACGCACAGCCTATGCAGCTTTCCTGATCCGTAATGCCTGCCGGGTGGTAACCCTTGGCGTTAATAACATCGTTGAGAATGGCTACAATATGCTTCGGGCAGGCGTCAACACAAAGTCCGCAGCCCTTGCAGGTGTCAATTTTAAATGTAACTTTTGCCATTATCTGTCCTCCTGTAATTTCCACGACTGCATTACATACAGAGTTATGGGAAATACGTTTTTGATTTTTTCGCTCAGTTCCGGAGCAATACGGCTGTCAACACAGGTCATTTTGACCGGCAAACCCGTTTTTTTTGAGATTTCATCCGCGTAGCCGAGCGATGAAAGAACATTCTGAGCCGTCGTCTCATCGCCGAGATTTGAATTGTTGACTATTGCGGTGAATTTCATATTGCACGCGGATTCAATCTCGTTCATTATGCCGAGTGTGCTTTCGCAGTCTCTTGTGAGGGGTCTGAATTTGTTTATAACAAACAGCATCTCATAATCATTCTCACGCAGAATTGACGGTGCGTATCTGCCGAGTGCCAGAGCGCCTCTGTCATCACCGCCCACATCTATTACAGCGTGCAGACCGGGATTGTCAAGAATCGCATAAGTTTCAGCAGGCAAGGCAGGCAGATCAACATTGGAACTCGCGAACTCCGAAGAGATAAGTTTGATTTTGCGCTTTTTCAATGCCTTTTCGCCGTCTTTTGTGCGAAAATACGGGTTTACAATGTCAAGGTCAGCGATGCAGACATTGTCAAAGCTGTTTTTTAACAGCATAGCGTAGTTAATGGCAATGTTTGTTTTGCCGCTGCCGTAGTGACCCGAAAAGAGTGTTACGCGTTTAAAATCCATTGTCAGTCAAGAACTTTGACCCAGCCGAATTTGTCTTCAAGTTTGCCGAGCTGAATACCGGTAACGGTATCATAGAGCTTCTGGCTGAGTTCGCCTATTCCGCCGCCGTTTATAATCATTACATCATCCTTGTAGCGGAGCTTGCCTACGGGCGAAATAACCGCCGCTGTGCCGGTGCCCCAGCATTCTTCGAGCTTGCCGGTTTTCTGAGCCTCAATAAGCTCGTCAACGCTTACCTTGCGTTCCTCAACGGGAAGACCCCAGTCCTTGCAGATTTCGATTACCGAGTTGCGGGTAATACCGGGCAGAATTGAGCCGTTGAGCATAGGCGTAACAACAACGCCGTTGATTTTGAAAAAGATATTCATGGCGCCGACTTCTTCAATGTATTTTCTTTCAACGCCGTCAAGCCAGAGAACCTGTGAGTAGCCGTCGTCATGAGCTTTGACCTGAGCAATAAGGCTCGCCGCGTAGTTGCCGCCGGTCTTTGTGAAGCCCATACCGCCACGGACCGCTCTGACATAATCGTCTTCAATCCAGATGCCTACGGGTTCAAGACCGCTTTCATAGTAAGCGCCCGAGGGGGAGAGGATGATTATGAAAAGATAAGTCTTTGAGGGTGCAACGCCGAGAAAATCGTCGGTCGCTATAATGAAGGGGCGGATATAAAGCGATGTGCCTTTCTCGGTGGGAATCCAGTCACTGTCAACTTCAACAAGTTCGCTTACCGCCTGCACAAAATCGTCTTCGGGCAGTTCGGGAATAACAAGCCTCTTGTTGGAGGAGTTTGTTCTTTTAGCGTTCATGTCGGGTCTGAAAAGTCTGGGCCTGCCGTCTGCGCCCCTGTATGCTTTAAGGCCTTCAAAAATCTCCTGACCGTAGTGGAAAACCATGCTCGCAGGTGAAAGTGAAATGTCGCCGTAAGGAACTATTCTGGGGTCGTGCCAACCCTGACCTTCGGTGTAGTTCATAATGAACATATGGTCAGTGAAGATTTTGCCGAAGCCGAGTTTTCCCTCGGGCTTTGCCTTAGGAGCGGTTGTTTTTGTTACTTTGATGTTTAACATAATAAAACTCCTTTATCTAAAATATTTTGATGCTTTAAAAATTTATAAAATATAATAAACCTATTGCTTTTAAAGGTCAAGTCATTTTTTACACTTCGTTTTTAAATCGTTGAATTAAACACGGCGATTTAAAATGAAAATGTGTTTTTGTGCAATCTGACATCAGAAATCTGAAAGCAGTTGCGCCATATTGTCGGCAAGGTCGCCCGGCAGAATAAATCGTGAAGAATGCTCTTCGGCATATCTGTCGGCACAGAGCCCGTGCAGGTAAACAGCGCAGCACGCAGCATAAAACGCGCTCATCCCCTGTGACAGAAGCGAAACAATCATACCCGCAAGCAGATCTCCGCTGCCACCTCTGGCAAGTCCGGAATTGCCTGTTGAATTAATATAAACAGGGCAGTCGGGGGCGCAGACAACTGTATTCGCGCTTTTCAGAACGACCGTAATGTTGTGCTTCTTCGCAAACCGCAGAGCGGTCCGTATCGGATTTTCCGTTATTTCTTCAACGGTTTTTCCGCAAAGACGGCTCATCTCTCCGGGGTGCGGCGTAATAACTATGTTGCTGCTTGATTTGTCAAGCAGAGCGGGATTTTCCGCAACAATGTTAAGACCGTCAGCGTCAATAACTACGGGAATCTGAGAATTAAGCAAAAGCAGTTGAATAATCTGCTTAGTTCCCTCTGTCACACCGAGACCGCAGCCTGCAAGAATTGCCGTTGCTTTCTTCATCTTTTCACTGATTTCACCAAATGCGTCGGCTGTCAGAAATCCCTTTTCATCACAGGGGAGAGAAAGAAGAAGCGGCTCTGTCAGTTTTGCCGAAACGGCGCCGTATGCCGCATCGGGAAACGCTGCCGTAACAAGGCCGGTACCCATTCTGCACGCGCCTTTTGCGGCAAGCACAGCGGCGCCTTGCATACGCTTGCTTCCGCAGATGTTGAGGGCGTGCCCGAATGTGCCTTTATGCGCATCGGCAGGTCTTACGGGAAGAATCCCGACAACCTCTTTTTTGTCTGAAAATGAGATTATATCCGACCCTGCGCCGATGTGTTCATCAACAGTAATTCCTATATCCGCAATCACGGTTTTTCCGCAGTATTGAGCCGTGTTTTTCATAATATGAGCGGCTTTCAGAGAAGAAATCGCTATTGTGAGCGTTGCTCTGACTGCTGTTCCGTTTACAATCGCATTGTCGCAGTCAACACAGGCGGGAACATCAATGGAATAAATGTCTTTTCCGCTTTCATTAACGGCATAAATAAGTCTTGCGGTTCTCGCGTCGGGAGCGCCCTCAAAGCCCGTTCCGAATATACATTCAACAAAAATATCCGCTGAATCGAGGGTGCTTTTTATGTCGTCAATGCTGTCAATATAGTAATCTGTTTCAATGTTGAACTTATCAATCATTGAGAACATTTTCACAGCGTCTTCCGCCTTCGGCTGACCGTTTACAAGCAGGATTTTTACTTTATATCCGGCCTGCGAGAGATGTCTCGCAATAACAAAACCGTCACCGCCGTTTTTGCCTTTTCCGCAAAGCACAACTGCGTTGCACGGCTCTGTGCGTTTCATAATAATTGCAGCGCTCTCTCTGCCTGCTCTTTCCATTAGTTCAAGGTAGGTTATACCTTCTCTTTCAACGCACAGCGTCTCCGCTATTCTCATCTGAGCAGATGTCAGAACATTCATTATTTCACCTTCAATCCTTAAACGCAATTACAATAGCCGTCGCGACTATGTCGGTGTGGGTAATGCTTATGTCAAACAAAAAACCGTTCTCATCAACAATTTTTTTCGCTTCTCCGCTGAAAACAAGATACGGTTTGCCTTTTTCATCGTGCAGTGTTTCAACCTCGTTGAGATTAAACCCGTTAACGCCCGTTCCGATTGCCTTTGAAAACGCCTCTTTGGCGCAAAAACAGGCGGCAGCGCTCTGCGCGGGCATATTTCTGTTTTTCAACTCTTCAAGTTCTCTTGAGCCGAAAACTCTTTTTACAAACGAATCTTTTTCAACAGATTTTTGTATTCTTTCAATTTCAACGCTGTCTATTCCGATTTTAAACTCCATAATCATTCCCGTTTCACAAACATATTTGCAATATTTTACCACAATAAAAATGTAATTAAAAGATTTTTTTACATAATACTTGAAAATAAATAATATTTGTGATAATATTCTCACAATATTATTAAACGCAGTGAACGGGAGAGTAGTTTTTCCGCAACGCTCAGAGAGGGTCTGCCGCCGGCTGAGAGCAGACCTGCGCGAACGATTTACGAAGTTCACCCGGGAGCGGAACGGCTGAAATACAGTAGGCTGTTACGGTTTGCCTCCGTTACAGGCTTTGAGTGTCCGCCTCAGGGCGGGAATTCGGGTGGTATCGCGGAGATTTGTCTTCGTCCCTTTCGGGATGGGGGCTTTTATTTTTTATTCAGTAAACTAATTCCGGAGGAATATTTATGATTGAAAAAACCGAAAATATCAGAAAATCTTTCAAAGAAAGAATCGAACAGGCGAGAATGCCTGCCGATCTGGAACAGATGAGAATAGACTTTCTCGGCAAAAAAGGTCAGATTGCCGACCTTATGAACGAGCTTCGCAATGTTCCCAATGAGAAAAAGAAAGAAGCGGGTCAGCGCATTAATGAGATAAAGCAGGCAATTGAAGCGGAGATTCAGAAAAAAACCGCGGAACTCATCAAGGCGGAGGAGCTCCGCCAGGTTCAGATGGCAGAGGCATACGATGAGTCAATGCCCATCGGCATAAACGCGGGCTCTTACCATCCTATTACTCTCGTTCAGCGCGAGGTTGAGGAAATATTCCGCACAATGGGCTTCGCTGTTGAGGATTATTATGAAATAACCGATGACTATAATTGCTTTGAAGCGCTCAATATTCCGAAGCATCATCCCGCAAGAGATATGCAGGATACCTACTATTTAAGCACCGGTCAGCTTCTTAAAACTCAAACTTCCGCCGCTCAGAATATGATTCTTAAAAAATATAAAAAGGATCTTGAAGCGGGTATGCCTCTCAGAGCGATTTTTCCGGGCAGATGCTTCCGCAATGAGAAAATCGATGCCTGCCACGAAAACACCTTCTTCCAGATGGAAGGTATGATGGTTGATAAAGATATATCGATTTCAAACCTTATTTATTTTATGAAAACAATGCTCTCCGAGGTTTTTCAGCAGGATATAACAGTAAGACTCCGCCCGGGTTTTTTCCCTTTTGTTGAGCCGGGCTTTGAGCTTGACATTCAGTGCCTTATTTGCGGCGGTGACGGTTGCCCATCCTGCAAAAACAGCGGTTGGCTTGAACTTTGCCCCTGCGGAATGATTCACCCGAATGTTCTTTCCGAAGGCGGCATTGATCCCGAAAAATACACGGGCTTCGCGTTCGGTCTCGGTATGACAAGGCTTGCGATGATGAAATACGGCGTGAAGGATATCCGCGTTTTCAACGGTTGCAACCTCAAATCACTCTCACAGTTTACCGACAAATCGTTCACAGTTCCCGAAGATAAGGAGGCGTAATCAATGTTTGTTTCTATTAACTGGATTAAAGAATATGTTGACCTTTCAGGTCTTGATATTGAAAAGCTTATAGGCAGTTTTACCCTTGCGACCGCTGAGGTTGAAGATGTTTTTTACAAGGGAAGAGATATAGAAAATGTTGTTATCGGTCAAATTTTAACAGTCAAAGACCATCCCGAAAATGAAAAATTCAAAAAGCCCATTCACCTGCTTACGGTTGACGCGGGCGACAAAGTCTGCAATATAGTATGCGCCGCTCCCAATGTCAGGGAAGGTATGAAAATCCCGCTCGCCCTCGCCGGCGGCAGAGTGCCGGGAGGAGAAATAACAAAAGCGAAGGTTTACGGCTATGAGTCCGAAGGAATGTGCTGTTCCGCTTATGAACTCGGTTTAAGTGATGACAAATCCGGTCTTATGGAGCTCCCCGAAGACGCGCCCGTCGGCAAAAACATAAAAGATGTTTACCCCGTTGAGGATATTGTTTTTGAGGTTGATAACAAGTCGCTGACAAACCGTCCCGATTTATGGGGGCACTACGGCATCGCCCGCGAGTTTGCCGCTCTTACAGGCCGTGAATTAAAGCCTCTTGACCTTGCCTGCACCGATTATGACGGCAGTGAAAAAATTGATGTTAAAGTCGGCAGGGAGGATCTTGTTTACAGATACGCATGCATAAAAATGAGCAATATCACTGTTAATGTCAGCCCCGTGGCAATGCAGATAAGGCTTTATTATTGCGGTATGCGTCCGATTAATCTGCTCGCCGATGTAACAAACTACATTATGCTTGAAATCGGTCAGCCCACCCACGCGTTTGACGCGAATAAAATAAACAATATTGTCGTCACAACTCCCGATGAACCTCTCAAATTTACAACACTTGACGGGGTTGAGAGAAACATTGACACCGACACGCTTATGATCTGGAACGGCTCAACGCCCGTTGCCATAGCCGGAATAATGGGCGGCCTTGATTCCGAAATAGTCGGCACAACGGATTCCGTTATTCTCGAAAGCGCGAATTTCAGCGGAGTCAGCGTGCGTAAAGCCGCTTCAAGGCTCAATCACAGAACCGATGCCTCGGCGAGATATGAAAAAATGCTTGACCCTGAACTTGTTATGCTCGCCGTAAAACGCTTTGTAAAACTTGTAAAGGATTCCGATCCCGGTGCGCAGGTCGCGTCCCTCGTTACCGATGAGTATGTTTCTCATTATGATCATATTACAATCACATTTGACAAAGCCTATGTTGACCGCTATACAGGCATTGATATAAGCAACGAAAGAATTATCAACACGCTTACGGCTCTCGGCTTCGGTGTTGCCTTTGAAAACGGAGTATTTACCGTTGATGTTCCTTCATGGCGAGCTACAAAGGATGTTACAATGAAAGCGGACATCATTGAGGAGATAACCAGAATATACGGTTACGACAATTTCCTCATTTCAACCACACGCAGTCCGCTCAAGCCCGTACGCATTTCCAAAGAGAAAAATGAGGATTACGAGGTCAAAGATATTCTCGTCAAAAAGTATTCCTTTAATGAAGTTCACTCGTATGTATGGTGCGACGGCAAAAAATACAAAAAACTCGGCATTGATGTTGAAGACAATGTCAAGGTTATCAATATTGACAACCCCGACAACAGTGTGCTTCGCAATTCCATGATTCCCGCAATGCTTGTCGCTGTCAGTGAAAACAAGGATTTTGCCGACACTTTCGGTGTGTTTGAAATCGGCAGAGTTGTAAACGGCACCGGCGCGGACGGAATGTGCGTTGAAGAAAAGCATCTCGGAGCGGTTCTTTACAGCAAAACGCTGGATGAAAAAACTGTTTATCTCAAGGGCGTTGAAATAGTGAACTGCCTTGCTTCGCTCATAAAACAGAAACCGGTTGAATATAACAAAACCGAAGTTTACCACAACTGGCAGCACCCCAAAAACACCGCCTCAATCACGGTGGACGGCGTCTGCGTCGGCACAATCAACACGCTTTACCCATCAAACAGAGTCAAAATCGACAAAAACGCCGCTGTCGCCTGCATTGAAATCAATATGGATGCATTCTCCAAAATTCCCGCCGCGTCAATAGAGTTTGTCGAACCTTCGGTTCAGCAGGCAACATATTACGACCTCTCGCTTGTCGTTCCCGACGATGTCCGTTATTCCCATATTGAAAAAGCGTGGAACGCTCTCGGCATCAAAGAACTTGAAAGCGTTAAAATGATTGACCTGTTTGACAGAGCCAACATAAAGAGCATAACGCTCAGGTTCAATTTCTCCTCCCACGAGCGCACAATAGGAATGGATGAAGTTCAGGTGTGGATTGACAAAATTGTCGAAAATCTTTCGTTCATCGGGGTAGTACTCAGAACATAAGCGAAATAAATCAAAAAACTGTTGTTTTATTTTGAAAGATGTAATATAATAATATGAACGGAGGTGCCGATATGACCGATAAAACAATAAAATTCTCAATCAGAGATGAAAGCGAACGCGAAATGAAAAGAACTCTTGTTGAGATTTACAATGCTCTCAACGAGAAGGGCTACAATTCAATAAATCAGATAGTCGGCTATATTCTCTCCGAAGACCCGACTTACATCACAACGCACAATAACGCCCGCAGTTTAATCAGGCGTATTGACCGCGATGAACTGCTCCAGGCTATGCTTAAAAGCTACCTCGGAATTGAATAATGGATTGGAGTGAATGTTTATGGCTGCAAAAAAGAACGAATTTTTAATGTATAAAGGCAGACCGCTCGTGCGCGACGGCAAAACAATTTACTACGGTTTTATGAACGAGCCCTGCGTAGTTATTATGCAGGTTACAAGCACACGCGAAATCAACGGTATGGAGGTCGCCGACAGAGTTGTTGTTCAGCTTGTCAACACCGACCCTGATGTCAAAGCGCGTGAAAAGATTATGAAAAAAGCCGAAAGGCGCGGTCTTTACAGCGCGATGGATATCGGCACAATCTGGCTTGAGCGCGAAATAGGCAAAGTTCAGTAATTTAATCGTCAACGGCGGAACTTCCGGAAGTTTCCGCCGTCATTTCTTTATTCTCACTGCTGCCAAAACAAAAAATACTTTTTATTATGAAAAGGTCAAAAAATGAAACCTTATCAAATCATACAAATCGGGCTTGAAGATTACCCGAAATGCAACGCAATATGGAATATGCAGGCTTGCCCTTATACCGATATGTTCATTGAGCAGATAAAGGCGGGCAACCGCGATGTGTTTATACTTACCGTTGACGGTGAATATATTGCAACCTGCGACCTTGTTTATGATAATCCCGAATACGGAACCATACCGGGAAAAAGACTTTATCTGTCCCGCCTTATCGTCAGAAAGGAATACCGCAAAAAGGGTTACGGCAATGCGCTTTCGCGATATATTCTTTCACTTGCAAAGAAAAAGGAATTTGAAGAAATCGCGCTCGGCGTTGACTGCGACAATTCCGCCGCCGTCAATCTTTATAAAAAACTAGGTTTTTCTGTTTATGAAGAATGCGAAGACAAAGACGGCAGATTTTACAGGATGAAAAAAGTGTTATGACTGAAATGAAAAAAGTAATTGTAATCGGTTGCCCGGGTAGTGGCAAAAGTGTATTTTCAAGAACCTTGCACGATATCACGGGGTTGCCCCTTTATCATCTTGATATGATTAACTGGCGTGAAGACAAGACCGCTCTGTCACGCGAGGAGCTGATTGAAAAAATCAACGAAATCAGCGCAACGAATGAATGGATAATGGACGGCAACTACGGCGGCACGATGGAGTTGAGGATGTCTCTGTGTGACACAATCATATTTCTCGACTTTCCCACAGAGGTCTGCCTTGAAGGAATAATGGCAAGGCGCGGAACGCAACGCCCCGATATGCCATGGCAGGATTCCGGTGAGCTTGAAGCCGAATTTGTTGATTCGGTTAAGAATTACAACTCGGTCAACAGACCGGTTGTTCTTGAACGCATAAATAAGTATTCTGACAGAAATGTAATTGTTTTCAAAAGCAGAAATGAAGCCGATGTTTTTCTGAACTCACTCAAAATCGGTTTTTAAAAGCCATTATATGGCAAAGCCGAAAAACCGGAAATATAAGATTAAAACTGAAAACAACTCAAAACAGCACCTGCCGCGGCAGGTGCTGTCTCTGTATATACTTTATTTATACTCTCCCGTAAAGTTCGTTCCATTTTCTGAACTTTTCGGCATTGATACCGTTTAACTGTTCCTTTGTAATGCGGTAGTTCCAGTTGTCATCCGCCGTGCCGGGTGTGTTCAGCCTTGTGTCGCTGCCGTAAAGCAACAAATCCTGAACAGGCAGAATAAGCGTGCCGGCGTGGCTGCGGAACATCATCTGCAGAATCTTGTCATAGCTGGCGTCCCAATTGATCCCGTCATAACCGCAGTAGTCAAGCAGGCGCTTGCGTGTGCCTTCATCAATTTCCCACACATAGCCGAGCAGAGTGTTGTTGTCATGCGTGCCGGTGTAAGCAATGCAGTTTGCATCGTAATTATGGGGCAGGTGAGGCGAGTCGGCGCCGCCCAGAAAACCGAACTGAAGAACTCTCATGCCGGGGAAACCGCTTGAATCAACAAGTTTGCGAACCTTGTCATCAATGTCGCCCAGGTCTTCGGCAATAATAAGTTTGCCCTTGCATAAAGGCTTGATTGCATTTACGAATTTCATCCCCGGTCCTTTTATCCATTTGCCGTTTTTTGCGGTCTTTTCGGTCGCGGGAATGCTGTAATAGGATTCAAGCCCTCTGAAATGGTCAATGCGGATTCCGTCAAACAACTCGCACATAAATGCAATGCGCTCTTTCCACCAGGTGAAGCCGTCACTTTCCATTTTCTCCCAGTCATAAAGAGGATTTCCCCAGAGCTGACCGTCCTCGGCAAAATAGTCGGGCGGAACTCCCGCCACGCATTTCGGCATATTCTTTTCATCAAGTTGAAACTGCTTCGGGTCGGCCCATACATCCGAACTGTCGAGCGCAACATAGATGGGAATGTCTCCGATTATTTTTACACCTTTTGAATTTGCGTATTTTTTGATTTTCATCCACTGCTCAAAAAAGATGAACTGCGTGAATCTCCAGGTTTTGAGAGTTGCCTCATCGGTTTTTTTGTTTTTCCATTCGTGCCAGTCTTTGTTGCCGTTTGAGGCTTTGAGAGCCATAAACTCGCAGAACTTTTCGGTGTGCGGATGCGCCTTCATAAATATGCTGATTTTGCTCTCGCCGTCAAACCTTTGAGCCGCTTTGGCGAGCAGTGCCAAACGTTCTTCCGAAAGCCTTTTGAATTCACAGTAGTATGGCGTTTTCTGCTTTGCGGCGTTCAGTTCCGAAACGGTAAGCAACCCGTCGTCAAACAGTTCATCAAGGTCAATAAAAAACGGATTTAAACTGAATGCGCTGTATGATTTATAGGGCGAATAAAACTCATCGGGCAGGCAGAAAGGCAGAACCTGCCAGTATGTGAAACCGAGTTTTGAAATGTAGTCAACCCATTCCTTCGCCGCCTTGCCGAATGAGCCCTCGGAATAGTCGCCCCAGAGGGATGAAATATGCAGAAGAACACCGCTTGCGCGATTCATAATCTATCACCGACCTTTAATTAATACTACTTTATATTAACATTTTAGAATGCAAAAGGCAATATTTTGCATCGGATTTACACAACTGGATATCAATGATTTTTATCTTGAAAAAATATGTTCTCTTTGTTATAATCAAACAGACGCGGGTATGGTGAAACTGGCAAACACGCTGGATTTAGGATCCAGTGGAGCAATCCTTGCAGGTTCAAGTCCTGTTACCCGCACCAAAAGTCGCAGGCACAGTTTGTGTCTGCGACTTTTTTTAAAACAGTCCTATCCAAGTTTTGAGTAAGTATTTTGCGAGTAAAACGCAAAAGACGGGTGTGGGCATTTTTTCTAAACAGTAACCCTAACATCTCGTTGAATTGCGGCTGCCGTGAGACTGAAAGTATAATAAATATCAACATCGCTGATGAATTTATACTCTATAGTAGTTGATGAACCGTTGTTCTTCCAATCTATATTGCTTGTTTTATCTATCTCTGTAACAAATATTTCTGCTATTTCTGTAAACTCAGGATATGTGATTAAATATTTTATGTCATTGCTCAACGAGGCATAGTATCCTCTCATTGACCATGGCATTACACTCGAAAGTTCAACTTTTGTGTATTTATCGCTGCCTTTTTCCGAATCGGAAAAAACAATGGAAAATGATTCATATTCCTTCGGATTAGTGCTAATAATCTTTACTTCAGTTATTATTCCATAAGCACTGTTTTTAATGTTCATTTTATACTCTTTTGAATATCCATGTGTTTTGACTGCATTAAATACTTTATGTGCAAGTTTTTCACGTGTGATATTATTAATATAGGATTTTTGCGGAGAATCAATGTTTACATTTATAATATTCCCGAAGACATTATCCTTAATTGTATAGTCAAAAGATTTTCCGTAATCACATTTGATCTTTTCGCAGGAATAATCATTCTTACTGAGTTTCTTTTTTTGTCCGTTCGGATAAATACCAAATACATTAAAATCATTTGCATTGATATAATCTCCGGCTTTAACATTGCCTATGTATTCGGCTTCAATAGATGTATATTTTACTTTGGATTTTATTTCATCAGATAAAAAAATGTTCTTTTCTTCGGATTTTAAAATCAGTTGTTCTGCTGCTTTGTAATCGCCTTTTTCAACCGTTTTAATAATACCGTCTTCAATCCCTTTTGTATTAAAGTTTCCACCAATCAATTTATAAGTATCAACTAAACCGAGTATATGATTGTATCTGTCTTTTTTAGCTAATATCTCGAATTCTTTATCAAAAGCTTTTATTGCTTTTTTGTTGTATTTTTCGTCATTGTATTTATTCAGTTCTTCAAAGAAGAATATACCGGCTTTTAATCTTTCATTATCAAATGAGTATTCTCCCATCTTTAATGCAACTTTTTTCTTTCTGGAATCGGACGGAGCATTTGTATTCTGCCATATTTTATATATGGTTTCATAACCGAAATTTGCTCTGATAGAAGTTTTCAATCCGTTAAGTTCTCTGCTTTGGGCTCTGATTTTGAGTGATGTTAAAACAGTGCATATTATAAATAATATTATAACAAGTATAATGCCGGTGGTTTTGAGAATACTTTTTTGATTTTGTTTTTTCGATTTTGCTTTTTCTTGCTCTAAAGTTCTCAACGTAATAAGATACGTTTCGGATTGAGTTTCAACTGAAAAATTGTTGTAGAAATCACTTGAATTATTGACTTTGATAGTAGTAGAAGTTGGTTCTTCTTCTGCATTTCCGCATTCAGGGCAAATGTTGCTCTTGCCGATTTCTTTTTTACATTTTGAACAAATCATAAAAACCTCCAACAAAAAAATGCGCAGCCGACGGTGGATATTCATAAACCAGTAATTTCAAAAATTAATCAAATAATGTAATTGCGGGACTATTAAACAGGGTTGGTTACGGTGAAACAGTTAAGCGACAATTGATTATTTGAGCAAGGTTACTTGCAGAATGGAGAAAACTATGGTTTATGTGACGAAATGCGAATACAGCATTAACAACGGCAGGCTTGAAATGGAGGATGTTTCAGGAAACCATTATTCGATTGATGTTTATGCAGTTGAGGATGAATATGCGGACAATATGTATCAGCGCTCATCACTGGATTATCTGCTGTATAATGAGCCGGTGGAATATGTCAATCTGCTGCTCAGCGGTGAATTAAAGAACTATGGAAGGCAGAATTCGATAAATTTGGAAAACTGACAACGCATCGAACTATACAAATTGACACTTGATTGATTTTGCCCTGATCGCAACTTGTTTGCTGCGGTCAAGGCATTTTCGTTATCGGATGCGCCACTTTTGCATTTTGCCTTGAATGAAGGGCGAAAATATGGTATATGCGATTTGGAAAAATGCTGACTGAGAAAGTACAGGAGATATAGGCTTCACTAACTATTGTCTCCATTGGCACGAAATGATATAATATAGGCACGCGGTATCATTCATTATTCCTGTGCTGGCAAGTATAATGTCGCTGTAAGCTGAATAAGCTGGCATCAAATCACAGGAGGATGATACGAATGGATAAGAAGACCATCATTATTACCGGTGCGAGTTCCGG
>JAFRQM010000033.1 GCA_017428625.1 Clostridia bacterium | reverse complement strand
TGTCATCTTTCATGATGATACCTCCTTTGATAGTTAGCGCGGTTGGCGAACCTGCTCTATTCTACCACAGGAGGCTTTTTCGCTGTAAGCGTTTTAATGCCACCGGCATAGCCGGTGGTTTCTTGTCTCTTAAGAGCCAAAACAGGAAGCGTCCGCCGCGGCAGACGCTTCCGTATTGTTTTAAACCATAAGTTCGCAGATAAGGTCGCTCATCGCCGAAGGGTCATCAACGGGTATTCCGCTGATAAGGCAGGCGGAATTGTAAAGAAGTTTGGCGTATTTGGCAAC
Source organism: Clostridia bacterium (assembly GCA_017428625.1). GTDB lineage: Bacteria > Bacillota > Clostridia > Oscillospirales > Acutalibacteraceae > CAG-177. The sequence goes on along the minus strand of JAFRQM010000033.1, from coordinate 40,478 downwards.
TTTGTCTTTGTCGGTTTCATAAAGTTCCACGAGTTTTGAGGCAATGGCGTGCTCCGAATTGATTTCAAGGGTAAGCTGAGCCTTGATTTTTTCGGCAATGGGCTGAGCGTTGAGAACCCTCTCCATCTCGGTTGTAATTTCACTGCCGCTTGTAAGGCAGACCGGGTGATTGCCGAGCCTGTTGGAGAACTTGACGGCAACCGTTTTATCGCCGAGAGTTTCTTTGATGAAATCGAGAAGGTCTTTTTCATCGGCGTTTTTCTGCTCAAGAGCCTTTTTGTCTTCATCGGTGCCGAGGTCGAGACTGTCTGTGCAGACATTGATAAATTCTTTGCCGTCATAGTCACGCATCATTTTGAGAGTGAACTCATCAATGTCGTGTGTGAGCATCAGAACTTCCATACCCGCGTTTCTGACCGCTTCGGTCTGCGGGAGCATTTCGATTTTTGCTGTTGTTTCGCCGCAGGCGTAATAAATTCCTTTCTGGCTGTCGGGCATACGCTGCGCATATTCTTTGAGGGTTACATATTTACCCTCGTTTGTTGATTTGAAAATGAGAAGGTTCTGCAGGTTTTCTTTAGCCATTCCGTAGGTGCCGTAAATGCCGTATTTAAGCTGAACACCGAAGGCGTCAAAGAATTTTTCATAACTTTCGCGGTCATCTTTAAGAAGTTTCTCGAGTTCGGTTTTAATCTTTTTTTCGATGTTTTTGGCAATAACTTTAAGCTGGCGGTCGTGCTGAAGAAGCTCACGCGAAATGTTAAGCGACAGGTCGGGACTGTCCACAAGACCTCTGGCGAAATTGAAATAATCGGGCAGAAGTTCACCGCATTTGTCGGTAATCATTACACCGTTTGAATAAAGGGCAAGACCTTTTTCATAATCCTTTGAAAAGTAGTTGAAAGGAATATGAGAGGGAATGAATATTAACGAATCATAAGCGGGAACACCTTCGTTCTTTGTGTGTATGACTTTAAGCGGCGCTTCAAAATCGTAGTATTTTTCAGAATAGAAATTTTTGTATTCTTCGTCGGTTACCTCGTTTTTGTTTTTGCGCCAGATGGGAACCATACTGTTGAGCTGACGGTCCTCAATTACCGTTTCCCACTCGGTGGGTTTGTCTTCTTCGCCCTCCGCCTTTTCTTTGGGAACGCGGTTTTCGCATTTCATCATAATGGGATAACGGATATAGTCGGAATACTTTTTGACAAGGCTTTCGAGTTCATACTCTTCAAGGAACTCGCCGTATTTTTCATCATCGGAATCCTGCTTGAGGTAAAGAGTGATAACGGTGCCGTGCTCTTCGGGATAATCGCTTTTTTCAATATAATAGCCCTCCGCACCGTTTGACGACCAGCGGTAAGACTGATCGCTGCCGTAAGCACGGCTTTCAACAACAACCCTGTCGCTGACCATAAAAGCGGAATAAAAGCCGACGCCGAACTGACCGATTATTTCGACATCGGTTTTATCTTTGCCGTTCTCGTTTTTGAAATCAAGCGAGCCGCTTTTTGCTATTGTGCCGAGGTTGGTTTCAAGTTCATCCTGAGTCATACCGCAGCCGTTGTCAATTATTTTAAGCGTGCGCGCCACTTTGTCGGGTTCAATGCGGATGATGTATTCATTTCGCGACATACCCGTGTCTTCGCCGAGCGAGTTGTAATATTGCTTGTCGATGGCGTCGCTTGCGTTTGAGATAAGTTCGCGCAGGAAAATCTCCTTATGCGTGTAGATGGAGTTTATCATCATATCGAGAAGTTTTTTGGACTCCGCTTTAAACTGTTTTTTTCTCATAATAAACACTCCTTGCTGTTTATGATTCCGGAAAAAGCCGGTAAAAGAAAACACAAATTAGCACTCGCGCCTTTCGAGTGCCAATTTGTATTGTAATACTTTTTTTTTGAAAATCAAGAGTTTTTCGCAAAATTCACATATTTGTAATAAATTCAGTCGTCTTTATTCACGGTGCTTCTTATTTTGTTTTTAACCTTTTCGATGTTTATTTCAATGTTGTCAAGTTGGGCTCGCGCAGCCGCGCGGATCATGGGAAACTCGGCAAACATACGGTTGTATCTGCCCTTCTGCTTATAATCTTTTGAGACAAAACCTTTTGACAGAATTTCAAAACTCTCTTTTATCTCGTTCATACGGTCGGCAATATCGTTTTTGTGCCCGACGGCCTTTGCGTAGAACTCTTTGATTTCATCCTCACCCATGGCGAGAATATCCTCAAATGTTGAGCCGAACTGCGCAGAGAGGTCTGTTCTGAATTTTTTGATTTTATCAATAAGCGCGCGGACATCCATCGCCTTGCGTATAGCGTCGAAAACATCCACCACAAATATTATAAGTATGACAGCGAGGGCGACTTCTACAAAATCAACCGGGATTTTTATGAAAAATCTGTTTACGAAGGGGTGAATCACATAAAGGAATCCGATTGAGGCAAGCCCCCAGTAGATTGAGTGCTTGAAACAGATTCTGCCCTGAATGTTAAGGAAGTTTTCGGAATAATCCCACCAGCGGGCGTGAAACATTTTTTCCATCATCAGGCTTACCGTAAACTCGACAATATCCGCTAGAACAAGCCCGGCGAAAAAGACAAGAACGGGCGTGAGAGAGAGGTTTCTGCCGGCTATTGTGACCGGCAGTGAAACATTATTTTTTATCGGTAAAACAAACACGAGAAACACAAGGGAACCCGTGCCGTAAATCGGGCAGAGAGGCCCTGTAAGGAAGCCTCTGTTGACCCATTTGCGCGGTCTGACGGAGCAGTAGCAGGACTCAATGAGCCAGCCTGCCGCGCTGTAAAAGAAGAAATAGAGCGTATATCTTAATACAGTTTCACTAAGCATAAAAATTACCGTGTTTTCTTGTTTTTGTGGCAGGTGATAAGTTCTGTTGCGGCGCAGTATTTATCCGCAAAACAGACTACAAAGCCTTCTTTGTATTTAGGGGGCGTGGGCGTAAGAGGCCACATATGGCGTTTTATGATATTCTCGGTTTTTCTGTCAATGGAGCCGCAGAGTTCTTTTGCGTTCTTAACAGCGAAACCGGGATGACGGTAGCCGTGAAGGCGGTGGCCGCCGTGCTTTTCGTGCCAGTCATAATAAAAAAGGTCGTGCATAACGCCTGCCCTTGCGGTGACGAGGTAGTCAAGGCTGAGTTTTTTGCTTATGACATAAGCCATATAAGCGACGCTTGTAATGTGCTGAAGGCGGTTGATTGTGTCGTGCTGAACATACTGCTCAAGGCTTTTTATCTCATCCGTTTCGAGCAGGTCGCCCGCGCACTCAAAAAAGCCGCTGTCTGTTTCGGGTGTGACGGTGAGCGAGCGGTTGTAGATTTCTTTTATCTCCTGCCAGTTCATATTTTAACGACTCTGTCTGCCTTGCGTTCTTTTGCTTGCGGATAATCGCCGCTGCGGTAACCCAGAATGCAGTTGCCTACTCCCATATACTCGTCGCCTATTCCCCATTTTGCTTTGAGCGCCCTGCCCTGTTCGCCGTCAAAAACTTCTTTCGCACGGTGAATCCAGCAGGAATCAACGCCGAGACTGTAAGCGGCGTTCATAAGGTTGCCCATAACGAGGCTGCCGTCTTCAACGGCAGTGAAACGGTTTCTGTCGGCGAAAACGACAATAACGGTTTTTGCGCCGTAAAATGGGTCGGAATCCGTGCCTAAAACTTCGGCGTTGAGTTTTGACATAAGTTCAACCGTTTCGATATCTTTGCAAACCGCAAGTTTTGTTGCCTGGCAGTTCATACCCGAAGCGGCGTAAAGCCCCGCTTCGACTATTTTTTCGATTGTCGCGTCATCGGGCTGTCTGCCGTCATAGGCGCGCACGCTTCTTCTGTTTTTCAGTGTTTCAAGTGTTGAATTCATATTATTCTCCTTGGGAATAAAGCCCCTGCATAATCAAAGGTTCCCTGCCCGAAGGACGGGAACCCCGGATTTGTGTTCAAATAAGATTATCTTCTGAAAATGTCGATAAAACCTTTGAAGCCGAACACCCTGACATTGAAATCGTTGAGGGCTTTGAGAACGGAAGTAAGACCATCCTCTTTTTCTTCATCTTCACCGTAAATGCCGAGTGTTACAAGCATTTTGCGGTAGTTCTCAATAACCTTGTCGTCTGCTTCGCGGTCGTTTACCGTTTTGCCCATCATCTCATTTACAGCCGCCGTGTTTTCATCAATAAGTTTCTGCTGTGCCGCAGTGGGAGTGTTTTCCTCAAGCCACCTTTCGAGGTCGGGGATGTAACTTCTTTTAAGGCGCTTGAGGTCTCTCGAATCGTTAAACTGCGGGTAAACATCGGCACAGTCTTCTGTGCTTGTGACATTGCCGAGAGCGATGTCAAACGCGAGTTTAAGGGCTGTATTGTTGTTTTCGAGTTCATGTTTCTGCTTGTTGAAAAGCCAAACCCTGTCGGGGAAGAGACAGGTTGAAACATCGACCGATTTGTCGGGGGTAATGTATTTTGCGTTGTGCGAGGCAAGATAATCCGCGTCAAACTGCTTCCCTGCCGTGACGCAGGTTGCGCCTGTTGCGGTTGACTGAATCTGGATGATTTCATCGGAGTTTGTGGTGTTGGCGGAGGCCAGGAATTTGAAAAATTCATAATCGCTGCTGTAACCGCCGAACTCGAGACCGTAGCCTGCGATATAGTAGAAATCAACGCCGTAGTTTTCGTTGAGTTCTTTAAGATATGTTTTGAGATTCTTCTGGGCTTCATAGAATTTGTCGGTTATTTTCATAACATAAGCGAGGTCTTTGTTGCCTTCAAGCCGTGCCGCTCTGACGGCGGGATATCTTTCATAAGGCACCATAACCATAAGAGACGGGGTTTTGAGAACAAGATTCTCAATAACGGAATTAAGCAGCTCGTCAATTATGCTGCGGAGCGTCGCTTTGGGGAATATACGCAGAATACCGTTTACAAGGTAGCCCCAGGGTTCGCCTATAAGGTCGGCGACAATGCCGTTGTAGAGTTTTTCGGGAGCGTCGTCGGCATATTTCTGTTCAACAAGATCGGCAATAACATCGCTGCCGTACCATGCGCCGACAATGCTGACCACTCTTGCCACTTTGCCGTCTCTGCCGTAATCCTGAAGATAAGCGCTGACTACGGACGCGCCCATACTCATCGGAATAAGGACGACTTTATCTTTACCCGTCTGAGGAAGAACAACCTCATTGATAAACTTGTTGAGGTTGTCGGAATTATTGTATGTGAATGAGAAAGCGGAATAGTTGAAACAATAGAGCATATCTTCGCCGATGTCGCCTATGACATCCTCGCAGGGGATTGTGCGGTAGAAATTGTCGCGCTGTTCTTCGGTCATCTGCGAAACGGGATAATCGCAGCGTGGGGTGACGACAGTTTCGGGCAGGTTGCCGTTTTCATCTACTGTGTTGTAGGTAAAAAGTTCTTTGACGAGGTCGTCAACGGCGTCTTTGCTGACAAAGTTATGACCCGTGGCAATTGTGAGAAGAAGGGTGCCGACAATGCGCAGAGCCGAAATGTATGTAGTCATATCTTTGAGCGCGAAACTGAAATCGTTGCAGAAAAGATTCCATTTCGCTATTGCTCTGTCGGTTGAGTTTTCGGCGGCATCCGCTTTCGCGTCTTCGGGCGTGGCATAAAGGTAACTGTATGACTGACCTATGCCCGTGACAAAAACAATGGGATATTCCTGCTCGGTCTTGACCGCTTCGGCACCTGACGCCGCAACCGGTGTTTCATCGGGGTTTGCTGTTTTTGCAAAGCCGAAAACGGTGAGGGTTGAAACGAGCAGCGCAAGGCAAAGCAGAACTGAAATTGCTTTTTTCATTGTTATTTCCCCTTTAACAACATATTAAAATTTATTATATATTTAATGCTTTTAAAAGTCAACTGCGGACGGGAACAATCCTGACTTCAAAGGAAAATTCCTTTTCGTCAAATACGCGTTCGGGATATTCGCCCGGCTCGCCCGTAACGGAGGCGTGAATTTTGTAATCGAGATTTATAAAAGTTTTTTCCGAAAGGGGCAGTTCATCATTATGCAGGGTTGCGTGAACCGTTGAATCGTCATAGGGGGTCGCCTTGAAGCAGAACGGTTTTTCCGTATAAAACGCAAGCCCCGCGCCACCGTCCGAAACACGGGCGAATCTTGTTGAGTAATGCGATGAACATTCCTGTGGTTTTATGTAATGCTCGTAATCGTTCGCGGGAGTTGTTTCATAAAGTGAGAGCCTTGCCGAGCCGTGCCTTTCGGCATAACTTTCGCGCGGACCGTAACCGAGATACTCAACCTCCGAAAAGCGGGCGGGCATAACAATTTTAAGACCGAAACGAGGCAGAGGCGGAGCGTTGTGAGTTACTTTTGCGTCGGTTTTAACCGTAACACTGCCGTCGGGGAAAAATGTGTATGTAACATCCGCTCTGACGGCGGGAGGCATAGCGGGAGAAGCAAGCGAAATTTTTGAGAAAACAACAACGTTGTCTCCGTTCTGCTTAACGGTAACGGAATAGGTCTTCCGGCTTATATGCTCATACCTTGCCCTTGACCATATATCGAGGTAGTGCTTTGTGTTATAAGTCGCCGCACGGATGACATTGAAGGAAACGGACTCGCTCAGAAGTTTTGCGCCGTCTGCCTCAATCTGTGTAATTCCGCCTGTAACACGGTCAAATGAATATTTCACCGCCCCGCATTCAATGATTATATCGGTGCGTGTTTCGGTAAACGAAACGCAAGCGTTCGGGGCGGGTGAATAATCAACTGTTTTGTCGCAGAGAATAAACTGCTCAAATCCCGTTTCGTAATTTTTCGGAGCCCATTCGGTTGATTCTTTTTGCCTGACATAAACATTGAGTGTTGTCAGGCAGTCGGTTTTTAAGCCGTCGAACAGATTGTATTGCACCGTGCCGCGCGGAGCGATTACGGGGTTTTCAATTTTTCCTTCAAAGGAGGTTTTGCCGTTTTTCTCAACTGCCCACTCTATATACAAATCGGAGAAATCGGTGAAGAAGCGTTTGCTGAAAACTTTGATTTTGCCGTTAGAGTAAGTTATTTCAAAAGGCTGATAGACCTTTTTCATATCGAAATAGCCGGGGCGTTCGCTTCTGTCGGGGTAAACAAGACCGTCAAGGCAGCCGATGCCGTCGTTGGGGTAATCGCCGAAATCGCCGCCGTAGCGGTATCGGGGATTCTCTTTTGTGCCGATGTTTACTGCGTGATCTCCGTATTCCCAGACGCAACCGCCGAAATACTTGTCATCTTCCTCAAAGCCCTGCCAGTGCTTCGCTATTTCGCCGGTGCTCATACTGTCAACATATTCGCAGTAGAAAAACGGCTTTTTGAGATTGCTGTCGGCAAGGTATTCTTTAAGATAAGAGGTCGGGGCATACATACGGCTTTCAACATCGGAAATATCGGTGAAGTCTTTGCCGAGCCTTTCCTGATAATCAATCCGGGCATTTTCATAATGGATAACGGCGTCTTTTCTGCGGGCGCGGATGTATTCAGCCATTTTGCGGTGGTTTTCGCCGCAGCCGGACTCGTTGCCGAGAGACCACATAATTACGCAGACATGGTTTTTGTCGCGCTCATAAAGGAGTTTTGCCCTGTCAACACAGGCTTCGGTATATTCGGGGCTGTCGGTAAGGTGCGCCCAGTAATCCCAATACCAGTCGCCGAAGTTGTAGCCCATTCCGTGCGTTTCAAGGTCCGCCTCATCAACAAGCATAAAACCGAGTTTGTCGCACATTTCGGGAAAACGGGGGTCGTTCGGGTAGTGGGATGTTCTGATTGTATTGACATTTGCTCTTTTAAGACTGTAAAGTTCCGAGAGCATTTGTTCCGGTGTTACCCAATAGCCCGTTTCCGGATTGAAATCGTGACGGTTTACGCCCTTTGCCTTGACTTTTGCGCCGTTGAGGAAAACCGTGCTGTTCTTTATTTCAAAGCGTTTGAAGCCGACGGGCAGGCAGATGTATTCGCTGCCGGAGTGAATATAAAAGCGGTAAAGGCAGGGCGTTTCAAAACTCCAGAGCTGCGGGTTTTCCAATGTGATGTCTGCGCTGTCCGCTCCCGAGCAGACTGTTACGCCTTCGGGAGAAACCAGCCTGAAATCAAAACCGTAAACTCCCGTTATTTTCGCTTTGAAGCGAGCGCCGGACAGGTTTTCATCAACGGTTATATCAAGGTCAATGTCTTTTATATGCTCCCGGTCTCTTTCGGTAATGAAAACCTCTCTGAAAATTCCCGATAAACGGAAAAAATCCTGGTCTTCAAAATATGAGCCGTCGCAGTGTTTTACGACAAGTAATTCGAAGGTGTTTTCGCCGTCTGTGATATAAGGAGAGATATCAACAACGGCGGTGGCGTGACTTACCTGACTGTATGCGGCGAATATGCCGTTTACCCACAAATAAAAGCAGGAGGACACGCCTTCAAAATTCAAAAAATATTTTTTGTTTTCTTTTTTGTTGAAACCGATTGTTTTACGGTAAAACCCGCAGGAAACAACATCGGGAATAAAAGGCGGGTCAACGGGATAGGGATAATCCTGATTTATATAATTCGGAACATCGTAACCTCTGCCGTAGCATAACTGCCAGTTGCCCGGGACAGTGATTTTGTCGCCGCAAATCACAGACGATGGAAATCCGTTTTTCTCAATATCAAGCCTTGCGGCATTTTCAAAAAAAGCGAAATCCCACTCGCCGCACAGACTTGTAAAAAAAACAGAGTTTTCTCTGGCGCCCGATGATTTTTCTTCGTTTTCAAACGGGATAAAATACGCGCAGGGCTCCTCGCAGCCTATGTGCAGAGCCCCTGCTGTTTCGTGATATCTTCTGATTTCAGGCATATTTACTCACCCTTGATTTTTTCAAAATAACCGTCTTTTTCAGCGAATCCGTTTTTGACAAGCAGTTTTTTTATGCTGTCAACGGCACAGTCAAACCTGCCGCTTTTTGTTTTTAAATCATATTTTTCAAACCCGGCTCCGCCTTTGAAAAACATCAGGTGCGGTTCAACCGAAAACACCGTGTCGCTGTCAATACCTTTGATGAGTTCGTCAATTTTCGCGTCTCCGCAGCCTGCGGGCACAACCTTTTTGCCCGAGGCGTCTTTAATGTGAAAATAATACGCCTTGCCCGCGAACTCCGCGAGCGTTTCATCGGGCGATTCGCCGCTGATAATAAAATTGGCGGGGTCGTAAATCACTTTGAGTGAGGGTATATCGGCAAGCAGTTTTTTAAGATACTGAGCCCTGCCGCCGTAAAGAAGAGTGTCGTTTTCGTGGCAGTAGTTTATGCCGTTATATTCGAGAATTTCAAGCAGAGGCCGGATTTTTTCGACAACCCGTTTCTCTTTGTTCTGAGGGAAAAGAGTGAAATAACTGAAGCCTCTGATATTCTTTGTGCCGAATATGCCCGCGAGACGGCAGAGGTGCATTGCTTTTGCCTTCTCCTTTTCAAGCGGGGTATAAATATGCACCTTCGCGAGCGGTGAGCCGAGCGACCAGACTTCAATGCCCGCTTCTTTAAGTTTTGCCGAACAGGCACGGGCTTCATCTTCGCTTATTTTTGAAATGTTTCTGCCGTCGATTGAGCGCAGTTCAACAAGGTTTATGTTGTTTGCCCTGAGGGCTTCAATCTGTTCCTCGATTGTTGTGCCGCCTTCATCGGCGAATGCGCACAGCCTGATTTTCATAATAAATCACCCATTGTAAAGTCTTTTATTTTTTCGGCGTCTTTATACCCACGGTTGTAAAGAGCGCTCATTTTCTCTCTGTTGCGCGTCAGCGTTTTCATCCCCGCACAGTCATTGGGAGCAAGCACAAGAACTTTGCCCTGTTTTTCATAAGCCAACGCTCTGCGAACTCCGTCATTGTAGTTACGGTAATATTCCGTCAGACACTTTGAGATGCCCGGATATTTATTTTTTATCAGAGCAAAAGCGTGCCTGCTTATGCCGGGCTGCTTTAAATGATCGGACGGCAGTGTCAGTATTACCACAACTTTGTCACATCCGTCTTCAAAAGCTTTTTCGACAGGAACCGGATTTGATATTCCCCCGTCAAAGCAGGAGATTCCGCCGACGCTGTATTTTTTGCAAACCAAAGGCAGAGCGCAAGAGGCTTTGAAAGCGGTAAGATTGTTTTTTTCAACAGTTTTCTTATCGAAATAAATCTGTTCGCCCGTTTCGGCATCGGTGCAGGCTATGTATGCAACGCCCTCATATTTTTCAAACGCATCAAAATCAAAAGGGTCTTCTCCGCCTTCATTTGACAGACCGCTGTAAATATAGTCAAGGTCGAGATAATTTTTACCCTTCAACAGGTTTGAAAAACTCATATATTCTTTGCGGAAAGCGTAATTCTCATAAAACCTTTTTGTGCGCCCTCTCTGCCCTGCGGCATAAGTAAACAGGTTTGCCGTTCCCGCCGAAATACCGAGAATATACCCGAATTTTATTTTATTGTCGAGGCAGTAGTCAAGAACTCCGCTGCCGTATATATCGCGCAAGCCTCCGCCTACATCAATTATTCCCGTCATATTATTTCACCTTGTTGTGCGGACATACGCTCATACATATTCCGCACACCGCGCCCCTTCCGATTTTCTGAAACGCGTGCTTCATATATTCGCTGCATTTTTCAGCGTCGAATATTTCTTCCCTTGCGGTGGTTATGCTCCATTTGCCGCCCTTGATAGCATGCGCGGGGCAGGCATCAACGCACAGCGAACAGTTGCCGCACATATCAACAGGAGTAACATTCGCCGTGTTAAACGGGCAATCGGTAAAAACCGTGCCGAGACGGACAGCCGAACCGAACTCTCTGTGAATAAACAGGGAGTTTCTGCCTATTGAACCGAGCCCCGCCTGCACGGCAGCCTGCTTGTGTGAGAATCTGCCGCGATAATTCCAGCCATCGGTATTAATGCTCTGCGACGCGGCGACGGTTATGTATCTGTAACCGTTTTTTTGCAGATAAAGCCCGCACATCAGCAGCGCTCTGTCAATAAAAGCGTTTACCGTGCGGTAATGGTTGAAATATGTATGCGTAGGCTTGTTGTCAATCTCATCAATTATTGCGGGCGAAAGACGCACAACAAGAGTAACTGCGAAAGGCAGACCCTCCGGAGTGTCGCCGGCGGGTTTTGAAAAGCCGACATCCGAGACGCCCTGCAACAGCATATAATCTTTTAAATCGTTTTGTAAACTCATAAATCCAGAATATTGATTCCCGTTTCTTCCTGCGCTCTTCTGCCGACCGAACCGTCAATTTTTCTCAGAAATATTTCGCCCGTAAGGCTGATTACCGCCGAATTGAGGTGACCGCCGATACAGTTGCAGTCCTTGCCCGAAAAAGAGGCGTGCAGGTGAAGATAAGGTTCACCGTCTTTCTGAGTTACGCTGCCGAGCAGCGACACCATTTCAAGAGGACCTTCAACGACTGTTTTTGAATACTCTTTTGTGCCGACATCATAAAAGCCGAGAGTTGCCGCACCGACAGCGCCTATGCCTGAAACCTCTGCGCAAAGCAGGTTTTCACCGGTGCAGAACGCCTTTATTGTTTCGACAATCTCTTCGCCTTTTTCAAGGCGCAGAACATAAGTGTCTGCGCATTTTTTTGAAAACATAATTATACCTCCGTCAACGGTTTGTATTTGAATTCTATACCCGCCTGTGAGCGGATTTTTTGCATAGCCCTGCTTGTGCCAAGCGCTGTTTTACGCAACAAGCCGTAAAACTCTTTGTTCTTTTCACGGTTTTCGATTATATCTGCAAAGCCGTCCGCCTCAAAGCCCATAAGCTGTTCTTTTTGCACTTCTTCGCAAAGAATCTTCTCACTGCCGTCGTTAAATACGGTTTTAATTCCGGTGAGTTTTGAAACGGACTCCAGCAAGACAGTGCCTTTATCGCCGAAAATCTGCGACGGTGCCCGGCTCTGCCCGAGTTTTGAGTAAGTGAGGTTTACACTCAGCCCGTCATATTCAAAAAGTGCTCCTCCGCTGCCGTCCGCTCCGCTTGCCATAAATGACGCAGAGGCTTTTATATTCTTAGGCTCTCCGAAAAGGTCAACAGCGGGGTAAACGCAGTAAATACCCAAATCTTCAAGGCAGCCTGTCGCCATTTCCGGATTGAAAATGTTGGGGAGCTCCCCCCTTTTGTAAGCGGGATATTTTGATGAAAGCTGTGAAAAATCTAGGTTTGCGGATGTTATTGCGCCGATTTCGCCGAGCGCATTTCGCAGAACATCGCGAACGGGGTTGAACATATACATTATTGCTTCAACATAAACAAGCCCGTTTTTTTCTGCAAGGTTCTGCAGATAAACAAGTTCCGCGGGAGTGATTGTAACGGGTTTTTCGCAGATAACATGTTTGCCCGCTTCAAGCATAGCCACGGTCTGCCTTGTATGAAAGGCGTTTGGGCTGGCGATATAAACCGCCTCAACATCCGATTGCGCGAGTTTCTCAACAGATGTAAACACCTTGCCTGCGCCGTTTTTTTCAGCGAACGCCCTGCCCCTGTTTTCATCACGGGAGCATACGCCTTCGAGCGAAAGTCTGCCCGATATTTTTGCACCGTCGATAAATGACTGAGTAATCCAGCCTGTGCCGATAACCGCGTATTTAACCATATTTCACCTCAGTTTAAGCCCCATAACCGCAGCGGGACCTTTCCCGATAACGGTTTTGAAACCGAATCTTCTGTAAAATCTGATTGCGTCAACATTGCCCGAACCGGTAATGAGCATAACCCCTTTGACATTTTTGCTTTTAAGCGTATCAAGCAGGGTGTTCATAAGTTGTGTGCCCGTGCCTTTGCCCTGAAAGTTCCCGTTGATGTCAATGTGAAAATGAGCCGGATATGAACGGCTGAAAGCACGCAGGGCAAGGCGTTCCGCTATGCCTTCACAGTAATGGTCAAAGCCGGACTTTTTGGACTGCCTGATATAAGGCTTTGCCTGTTTTATGAATTTTTTAAAATCGGGGGCGCAAATTATATAGCCCTGCGCCGTGCCGTTTTCATCAACAGCGGCAAAGCAGGTTTCAGGCTCGTTGTCAACATAATAATCACAGTATGAATTGAGAAGATAGTTGCGCTCAACCGGCTCGTAGGCGGTAGCATAAGCCGTGTTAAGACAGACTTTCTGCATATCTTCTTTATATACGGGGCTGTATGGTTTTATTTCAAGCATCTGTTTCCTCCGTAAGTTCGGTGAGCCTTGCGTTCCACTTTTCCCAATCCGACATAAGTTCTTCCTGCTCGGCGGAAAGGGCGCTGATTTTTTCGGTGTATTCGGTTATTTTCTCATAATCCGATGAAACGGCAGGAGTTGAAAGAGCGGCGTTGAGTTCTGATATTTCGCCGTCAAGTTCGTCGATTTTTGCCTCTCCCCTGCTGATTTTGCCTCTGAGACGGTTGATTTCGCTTTCGCGCTCTTTGCGCAGTTTGTAATCATTGACCTTCGGCGCGGATTTTTTTACCTGTTCCGCCTGCGCTCTGTCATGTTCAAGGGCGGCGACATAATCGTCGTAAGTTCCGTCTGTTTTTTCGATGCCCTGCTGAGTAAGGCGGAATATTTTTGTTGCGAGTTTGTTTATGAAATAGCGATCGTGCGAAACGGCGATAACAGTGCCGTCAAACGAGGCAATCGCCTCTTCAAGCGCTTCTCTTGACGGTATGTCAAGGTGGTTTGTCGGCTCGTCAAGCAGAAGAGCATTGGCACCCGAAAGCATAAGTTTGAGAAGGCAGAGTTTTGCTTTTTCGCCGCCGCTTAAAGTGTCAACATTTTTAAAAACATCATCGCCTCTGAAAAGGAAGAGCGCAAGATAGCTGCGGACCGCCGTTTCGTTGAGATTTCTGTGTTCATCCCATATTTCATCAAGAACGGTTTTGCCTTTATTCAGGTTTTCAAGGCTCTGGTCAAAATAGCCGATTTTTACATTTGAGCCGAATGAGAATGAGCCGCCGTCAGCCTGATACTGCCTGACAAGAATACGCAGAAGGGTTGTTTTGCCGCAGCCGTTGGGACCTAAAATAAACGCTCTGTCGCCTTTTCGCACCTGAAAAGACACGTTTTCAAAAACGGTTTTTGAACCGAAATATTTAGAGAGTGAATAAACATTAAGAACCTCGTTGCCCGTCTGCGCGACAGGTGTAAAACTGATTCTCACGGGGGCAAGATTTTTCTCCGGCACGACGAGAGACGCTTTGATCCTGTCAATTACCTTCTGCTTGCTGGCTATGGTGATGAAATTGCGCTCTCTGCCGAATTCGACCTGCTTTGCTATCATTGCCTCAAGGCGTTTTATCTCCTCAACATCGTTTTCATATCTGCGCCGTTCGTTTTCAAGCCGCTCCTCACGCAGCTGCATATATCTGCTGTAACCGCCTTTTGACGAGTGAAGCATCATATTTGACAGTTCCATTGTTTTATCGGTTACTCTGTCAAGAAAATAGCGGTCGTGCGAAATAACAATAACCGAACCGCGAAAGCCTGTCAGAAAGTTTTCGAGCCACTCGGTTGCCGTAATGTCGAGATGGTTTGTCGGCTCGTCGAGAAGAAGCAAATCCGACTGCGAGAGCAGAAGTTTCGCCATACTGAGTTTTGAACGCTGACCCCCGCTGAGTTTGTCGCAGGGAATCGACAGTTCACTGTCATCAAAACCGAGCCCGAGAAGAGCCGAACGGGCGCGGCTTTTGTATGTAAGCCCGCCTTCGGACTGGAATTTTTCGTGCATTTCCTGCTGGAGTTCAATTAGCGCCTGCCTGTTTTCGCCGCCGGCGTCAATTTCGCGGGCGATTTTTTCAAGTTCAAATTCAAGTTCAATAAGGTCGCTGAAAACGGTAAGCGCCTCATCAATAACACTGCGGACAGACCCTGCGCAGGCGTATTGCTCAAGGTAGCCGATTCTGACATTTTTCGAAATGAAAAGTCCGCCGTCGGAAGGCTCATATTCACCTGTTATCAATTTGAACAATGTGGTTTTGCCTGTGCCGTTCGCGCCGATAAGCCCGACGTGTTCGCCCGCGTTGACATCGAAAGAAATGTCGCGGAAAACTACTTTGCCTGCAAAATCCATTGTCAGATTCTGTGCGCTGACAAGTGCCATTGGTTTATTTCCTTAAAAAATTCAGATTGTTGTTTCGAGAATACTGAGTTTGCCGGCAATTTCATAATCACCCGTTGCGGCCGGAATAAAGACGCTCACGCCTTTTTTAAGGTTAACGCTGCCGCTGCCTGTTATGAGTTCGCCCTCACCTTCAAGAACGAGAAGGGAAACGAACGATTTGTCATCCGCTTTGCCGCTGAAGCCGCCGTCAATTTTAAGTTCGGCGACATTGAAAAGCGGGCACTGAGCGAGTATATGTTTTGCTCCGTTGTAAAGTATTTCATCTTTACAATACTGTGACGGCGCGTAAGGCTCACACTTTGTAACGGCAACGGCGTCTTCGATATGCAGTTGACGCGGTTTGCCGTCTTTGCCGACCCTGTTATAATCAAAAACACGGTAGGTGGTGTTTGAACTCTCCTGAACCTCGGCGAGCAGCACGCCCTTGCAGATTGCGTGAAGCGTTCCGGATTCAATAAAGAAAAAGTCGCCTTTTTTTACATCGTATTTTTCAACCGCATCGGTGAGTTTTCCTTCTTCAATAAGGCGGCGGAATTCGTCGCTGCTTATCTTCTCTTTAAAGCCGAGGATAAGAGCGGCTCCGGGCGCCGCGTCAAGAACATACCAGCACTCCGTTTTGCTCTGACCTCTGCCTGTTTTTTTGCAGTATTCATCTGTGGGGTGAACCTGAACGGAAAGGTCGTCTCTTGCATCAATAAACTTTATGAGAATCGGAAAATCATCAAACCTGCAGGCGTTTTTGCCGCAGATTTCGGGGTGGGCTGTAACAATTTCTCTCAGCGTTCTGCCTTTGAGCGCACCGTTTGAAATACGGCACAGACCGCTCTCGTGGCAGGAGAGCATCCAGCCCTCGGCGGCATTTGATTTTTCAGTAACAATGCCGTATTCTTCGATAAGCCTTCTGCCGCCCCAGATTGTTTCGGAAACATAGGGTTCAAGTTCAAAGGGATAAAAATTCATTTTTTGTGCCTGCCTTTTCAACTACACATAATTATACATTTTATATTTTACCATAACATTCCGCTCTTTACCATATAAAGAATAAAATATTTTGAGTTTGATAAATTTTATGTTGACAAAACACGGTGGTGTAATATATAATACATTTCGCAGAAAACCGAATACGGTCGTTTAGCGCAGCTGGTAGCGCATCCGCTTGACGTGCGGGAGGTCACAGGTTCAAGTCCTGTAACGACCACCATGAAAAGAGCATCCTTCGGGATGCTTTTTTCAACGAAATAAATCCTTTCAGGATTTGTGAAATGCCCTTCGGGCGTAAAATACGCCTTACGGCGTGTGAAATGCCTGCGGGCGTGAGTGGATTTATTTTATTTCATTTCACTTTGCGGCTTGCCGCAAAATTTCACAATTCGTCAGAATTATTTCACATCGTGCGTAAGCCGGATATTTCACTCTTTATTGTGAGAAAGGCTTTGCTGAAAGTTGCACTTCAGAGCAATAAACACATTAAAAAAAGTATGCTCCTCAGCATACTCTTTTTTTATTGTTGTTTTCAGAACCTGTGACCTCCGGTTTAATGGGTCCCCGAACGGTTCGCAGACCGTTTGGGGAAAAGGAGGAGTGTCAGGAGAGTTTCCTTGTTCCGCGGTTGTTCTGCGGTTGTTATTTGTTTATAACGATAAACCCGGATTCGTTGTTATTTGTCTTCTCATCATAAACTGACACCTCATTTTATAAAACTATGATATACCTTTTTACACATCTGCGGCAACAAAGGGGCAGCAAATTAAGAATATGTTAAACTGTCGGTTCGGTTTCGCAAAAGGTTCTGACCGCACAGCAGCGCGAAATGGAAGCGGACGGATTGATTATATGCATTGTTTACGCCGAAGTTCCGCCGAGGGTGGAATACGAATTGTCTCAACTCGGTATGACCCTGAAGCCGATTCTTGACAGTTTATGGAGTTGGAGTGAGGAATACAAATTGAAATATGCAAAACAGCCGCGCAAATAACGGTTATTTTAGATTACAGTTCCGAAATTGTTTTTTTGACGATTTCTTCGGCGTCAAAACCGTCAACATCAAGCATTTCGGCTTTTATGAGCGTTGCTTTGGGGATGCCTAAATAGTGTTGTGCCAGTTCTTTGATGTATCCGAAACCGTAATCGGGAACATAAGGACCGCCGGAAGTGGTTACATATATCAGTTCATCCGCTTTACACAAGCCGTGAGGAATGCCGTCGGATGAATACTCCGACACTATGCCCGTGACAAAAATATTTTCAATATAAAGCTTCAGAATCGAGGGGAACGATAAATCCCAGTAAGGTGCCGAAATAACGATTTTTTCCGCTTGGGCAAACTGCTTGGCAAGGCGGAAAATATCATCAGAGAAATCTCCGCTTTCTATTAGTTTTGTTCGCTTTTCATGGCGGCTTTCAGACAGCGGCTCCGGGTTTTCATCCGGCAGGTAAAGTTCTGTGTATTCTTCACCCAGTTTTTTCAACACCGCTCTTGCGATTCTGTCCGTTCTTGATTGAGCCCGGACGCAACTGTTAACATATAAAATCATATTTATCTCCTGATAAAACTGCGGTTTTGTTGAGATTATTATAACCCAAAACATCTCAAGCGGTCAACAGAAGATTGGCACTGTTGCCGCAGGGATGAGTTATGAAGCGGTTTGTAATAATATCTTTTATTGAATATATTTATTGTATATATTAATTAAATTTAAACAAATAAAATATAATCTTGAATATAGTTTTTCAATGTGATAGAATTTTTAAAAATGTAAAATGGGGAGGTATGCGGATGGTTCTTGAAGACAAAAGCGGAATCGGTTCTGCGGAGCTTCGCGCTGCCCTTGAAAAATCGCTGGAGGGTAAGAGCCCGGGCAAAGTTCTGATTCTTCCGCCCGACTACACACGGCTTTATTCGGGCGCGGGCAAAATCACCGCCGCCTATTACGATATTCTCAAAGGCAGGTGCGAAATTGACATTATGCCCGCCCTGGGCACTCACGAGCCTATGACAAAAGAGGAATGCCTCGCGTTTTTCGGCGAAGGCGTGCCGTTTGAAAAAATCATTGTTCACAACTGGCGCAAAGATGTTGTCAAACTCGGCGAAGTTCCCGCCGGTTTTGTCAGCGAAGTTTCAGAGGGGCTTGTAAACAACAAGATAGATGTTGAGGTCAACAGACGCATTGTTGAAGGCGGATATGACCTGATTATTTCAATCGGTCAGGTTGTGCCTCACGAGGTTGTCGGCATGGCAAACTACTCAAAGAATATTTTTGTAGGTTGCGGCGGCAGCAGTATGATAAACTCCTCGCACATGCTCGGCGCGTTTTACGGACTGGAGCGCATTATGGGCAGGGATTTTTCGCCCGTGCGAAAAGTTTTTGACTACGCTCAGGAGCATTTTCTTGCCGACCTGCCGCTTATGTATGTTCTGACCGTTACGACAAACGAAGGCGACGAGACTTTTATTCACGGCCTGTTTATAGGCGACAAGCTCGGCAACCAGCGTTTTTTGTTTGAAAAGGCGGTTGAAATGAGTCAGGAGTTAAATCTGATTCACCTGAAAGAACCGATAAAAAAAGCGGTTGTTTACCTTGACCCGCGCGAGTTCAAGAGCACATGGCTGGGCAACAAGGCGGTTTACAGAACGAGAATGGCAATAGCCGACGGCGGCGAACTGATTATTCTTGCGCCCGGCGTGCGTAAATTCGGTGAGGATGACGCAAACGACGCGCTCATACGCAAATACGGCTATGTGGGGCGCGAAAAGGTGCTGGAACTGACAAACGCTAACGCCGATTTGCAGGAGAATCTTTCGGTTGCCGCTCACCTGATTCACGGTTCCTCCGACGGCAGATTTTCAATCACTTATTGCACGAAACTGCTGACAAAAGAGGAGGTTGAGGGCGTCGCGTTCAACTATATTCCCTATGATGAAGCGGTTGAAAAATACAACCCGGCGCAACTCAAAGACGGTTTGTGCACCCTCCCGGACGGTGAGGAAATCTTTTATGTAAGCAACCCCGCGCTCGGTCTGTGGACCGTGGGCTGATGATAAACAACAGAAAGGACTGTTAAAATATGAAAAAATCCGACATAGGTCTTATAGGGCTTGCGGTTATGGGCGAAAACCTTGTTATGAATATGGAGAGCAAGGGCTTCACCGTCAGCGTATATAACCGCACGACCGAAAAGGTTTCTAAATTTGTTGAAGGCAGAGCAAAAGGCAAAAATATTGTGGGCGCATACACCCTTGAGGAACTTGTCGCTTCGCTCGAAAAGCCCCGCAAGGTTATGATGATGATTAAAGCGGGCAAAGCCGTTGACGACACAATTGAAGCGCTCATTCCCCTGCTGGAGGAAGGCGACATAATAATTGACGGCGGCAACTCTCACTTTCCCGACACAATAAGACGCACGCAATATGTTGAAAGCAAAGGGCTTCTCTACATCGGCACCGGTGTTTCGGGCGGTGAAGAGGGCGCGCTCAAAGGCCCCAGCCTTATGCCCGGCGGCTCAAAAGCCGCGTGGGAGAGCGTAAAGCCGATTTTGCAGGCAATCTGCGCAAAGGTTGAAGACGGCTCCCCCTGCTGCGACTGGGTAGGCGAAAACGGCGCCGGGCACTTTGTAAAAATGGTGCATAATGGCATTGAATACGGCGATATGCAGTTAATCTGCGAGGCTTATCAGCTTATGCGCGACCTGCTCGGTATGAGCGATGACGAAATGCACGAAGTTTTTGCTCAATGGAACAAGGGCGAACTCGACAGTTATCTTATTGAAATCACCCGCGACATTCTCGCTTACAAAGATGAAGACGGCTCGCCGATAGTTGAGAAGATTCTTGACACGGCAGGTCAGAAGGGCACCGGCAAATGGGCGAGCATTGCGGCGCTTGACGAAGGAATCCCCCTCACCCTCATAGGCGAAGCGGTATTTTCACGCTGCCTTTCAGCCATCAAAGAGGAGCGAGTTGCCGCTTCAAAAGTTTTAAGCGGCCCCGAAATTAAATTTGAAGGCGACAAAGCGCAGTTTATAAATGACATCAAAGACGCGCTCTACGCAGCCAAAATCGTTTCATACGCACAGGGATATACCCTTATGAGAGCCGCGGCGAAAACCTACGGCTGGAACCTGAATTACGGCGGAATCGCCCTTATGTGGAGAGGCGGCTGCATAATCAGAAGCGTGTTCTTAGGCAAAATCAAAGAGGCCTATGACAGCAACCCGGAACTCAGCAACCTTCTGCTTGACCCGTATTTCAAGGGTATAATCGAAAAGGCGCAGGCAGGCTGGAGAAGGGTGTGCGCTACCGCTCTTGCGAACGGCATTCCCGTGCCGGCAATGACTACGGCGCTGAGTTATTTTGACGGCTTCCGCTGTGAGAGGCTGCCCGCAAACCTGCTTCAGGCGCAGCGCGACTATTTCGGTGCCCACACATACGAACGGCTCGACGCCCCCAGAGGCCGGTTCTTCCACACCAATTGGACGGGCGAAGGCGGAGACACAGCGGCAACGCAGTATAACGCATAAGGAGAAAAACTATGCTTAACATTAAAAAAGATTACACATGGGCTCTTGTAGTGCCAACAAGTATGGGCGTTCGCATCTGCCCGCCCGACGGTCAGCCTGTTGCATCAAGCAATCTGTTTATGATGCAGGCGACAAGCGCCGAAACAAATGTTGCGAGCATTTCATCATATCTCGGTCTGCCCGTAAAGGTGCTTACCACCTTTGTTGAGGACAGCCCCGTAGCCGATTTCATAAAACGCGACCTTCGCTCAAGAGGTATGGTATATGAAGGCAGAGATGTTCCTCAGGGCGGCCCGTGGGGCTACCGCCACCAGTTCAACATAGCCGACAGCGGTTACGGTTCGCGCGGACCGAGAGTCTGCAACGACAGAGCCGGCGAAGTAGGCAAAACGCTCAATGTTGAGGATTTTGATGTTGAACGCATTTTCGGCAAAGAGGGCGTAGCTGTGCTTCACCTTTCGGGGCTTATAGGCGCGCTTTCATCCGAAACGGGCAAGTTCTGCCTTGAACTTGCGAGAGCGGCGAAAAAATACGGCACGCTTATTTCATTTGACCTTAACTACCGCGCGACTTTCTGGAAGAACCGAGAAGAGGAACTGCGTGAAATCTTCACCGAAATTGCTTCGATAGCGGATATTCTGGTAGGCAACGAAGAGGATTTTCAGCTCTGCCTCGGCATACAGGGCCCCGAAGCGGGAGGCAAGGACCTCGCTTCCAAAATAGAAGGCTTCAAGGGTATGATCAACTGCGTGCGCGAGAGTTTTCCTCACGCGAGCGTTTACGCAACCACACTGCGTCAGGTTGTCAATGCCAACACCCACCTCTGGGGCGCGATTATGTTCTGCGAGGGCGAATGGCAGGTTGTTGAGCCCCGTGAAATCAGAGTGCTTGACCGCATAGGCGGCGGCGACGGCTTTGTGGGCGGTCTGCTTTATGCCATACTCAAGGGCTGGGAGAGCGAACAGTGGATTCAGTTTGGCTGGGCAACGGGCGCGCTTGCGACCACATTCCTTACCGACTATGCTCAACCCGCAGACGAAGATATGGTTTGGAGTGTCTGGAGCGGAAACGCGAGAGTAAAAAGATAAAAAATCAAGCAGGAGAGAAATCTCCTGCTTTTTTAATGAAAAGACGGGCTTGTGATGCAAGCCCGTTTGTTTTTGCTTTTGATTACTGTTCGACTTCGTAAACACTGACCTTTTTGCGGTCTTTGCCCATACGCTCGAACCTGACAGTGCCTGAAACCTTTGCATAGAGAGTGTCATCAGAGCCGATGCCGACATTGGTGCCGGGATGGATGTGAGTGCCTCTCTGGCGAACAAGAACGTTGCCTGCGAGAACAAACTGACCGTCAGCTCTTTTTGCACCGAGTCTCTTGGATTCGGAATCTCTGCCGTTACGGGTTGAACCCATACCTTTTTTATGAGCAAAAAGCTGAATGTTTATTTTAAGCATTACTTTACACCTCCGAATTATTACATCTGATGTTTTCGGGATACTGGTCTGCAAGTTGATTAAGATGAAGCCGGAGCCCTTTGAGAACCGTCTGAACTTCAGGCGCTGCGCTGTCTGTTCTGAGTGACATTCCGCCGCCCCGTTCTTCGATGTCTGCTTTTGCTCCGATAACATCGGTCAATGTGTTTGCCGCCATATAAGCGGCGGATGAAACCGATGCGCAGACTATATCGTCGCCTTCACTGTAATTTGCGTGACCTGTAATTGAAAAACCCGAAATGTTTTTACCGCTGATAAAGAAAACTGCCTTTATCATTTTGTTTTACGCATTGATAGCGGAAATTTCTACCTTTGTGTAGGGCTGTCTGTGACCCATTTTGCGTTTTTCGTTCTTTTTGGGTTTGTAAGTGAAAACAGTTACTTTTTTTGCCTTGCCGTTTTTGACAACCTTTGCGGTAACTGTTGCGCCCTTGACATAAGGAGCGCCGACGGAGATGCCGTCATCATTGCCTACCGCGACAACATTTGTGAATGTGTAGTCGCTTTCTTCTTCTGCGTCAAGCTTTTCGATATAGACCGTGTCGCCGGGCTCTACCTTGTATTGCTTGCCGCCGGTTTCGATAATTGCATACATGGTGGTTTTTCTTCCTTTTTTTAAGACTCGCTATGTGAGGCACACAGTGTGTTTTCGGGCATAACAAGCCCGCCCCTGATAAGCGGCGTATAGAATTATAGCACAGCGTTATTGCCGTGTCAAACATTTTTTTATAATAATATAAATTATTTTATATTGTTCTGATTTCTCGCTGCCGTTACGGTGTTTTTCATAAGCATTGTAATTGTCATGGGGCCTACGCCGCCGGGCACGGGAGTGATTTTTGAGCAGTGAGGAGCGACATCGTCAAAGTCAACATCGCCGCACAGTTTGCCTTCGCCGTTGCGGTTGATTCCCACATCTATAACAACCGCGCCTTCTTTTACCATATCGGAGGTTACCAGTTTGGGTTTGCCGACTGTGCAGACAAGAATATCCGCCTGTTTTGTTATTGAGGATAAATCTCTTGTTTTTGAGTGGCAAACGGTTACGGTGGCGTTGCGTTCCATAAGCATAATGCCCATAGGCTTGCCGACTATGTCGCTTCTGCCGATTACAACGGCGCGTTTGCCTTCAATCTCAACGCCGGCGACATCAAGCATACGGATAACGCCAGCCGGTGTGCAGGGCAGAAGTTCCGCTCTGCCGAGAGAGAGTTTGCCGACATTTACGGGATGAAAACAGTCAACATCTTTTTCGGGTGAGATTGTGTCGAGAACAGCCTGCTTGTTTATCTGTTTCGGAACGGGAAGTTGGCAGAGTATTCCGTTTACACTGTCATCCGCGTTGAGTTTTCTTATTAAATCAAGCAATTCGTCTGTGGTTGTTTCTTCGGGAAGGGCGTATTCGAGCGACTTTATGCCTACCCTTTCGCACGCTTTCTTTTTATTGTTGACATAAACTCTCGACGCGGGGTCGCTGCCGACTATTATTACCGCGAGGCAGGGCTCAACGCCCTTTTCTCTGAGCGAGGCGACATCATTCGTTATTTCTTTAAATGTAAGTTCCTGTATTTCTTTGCCGTTTATAAGTTCCATCAGTTATTATCTCCCTGATTGTTTTTGTTTGCGACGGGTTCTGCCTGCGGCTGTGTTTTATCCGCTTCCGCCCCCTGCACCGCTGTTTTTGGAGCGTTCTTCTTTTTAAGTTCCTCTTCAAGGAAGAAATCAATGCCGTCAATTGGTTTGGGGTGCTTTGTGTATTTAACGGTGAGCGCGATGAGAAGAACAAGACAGATTACCGCGAGCACAGCCGACAGCAGTTGTGAAACCCTTATGTTTGTGTTCGCGATATAGAGGCTGTCTGTTCTCAGACCTTCGACAACCGCTCTTTCGGCGCCATACCAGACGCCGTAGCACAGCGCTAACTGACCGCTGAATTTTCTTGCCTTCTGGCAGATAATAAACAATATAATAAAGCCGAGAATGCACCAGATTGATTCATACAGAAAAGTAGGGTGAACGAAACCTGTCGGGTTGACCTGCATACCCCTTGCCGTCAGTTCCGCCTGATTTGCGAGCAGGTAATTCTGCACTTTTTCGCTCGTCATACCCCACGGCATTGTCGTATTTATGCCGAAGGCTTCCTGGTTTGTGAAATTGCCCCATCTGCCTATGCCCTGGGCGAGAAGAAAACTCATCGCTATAAGGTCAAGCAGATTAAAGAAATTCATTTTGCGCACCTTGCAGACTATAACGGCCGCGGCAACGCCGCCTATAAGCCCGCCGTATATCGCAAGACCGCCGTTCCATATTTTTATTATTTCAGCGGGGTTTTTGCCGTAGTAATCCCACTGCGAAAAAACATAGTAAAGCCTTGCCCCGATTATGCCTGCCACGGTGCCGTAGATAAGAACATCAATCATTTTATCAATGCTCATCTTCCACACATAAGCCTTGCGCCCGCCGAAAAGCACGGCGAGGGCGAAACCGAAGGCGATAATAGCGCCATACCAGTGAATTGTGATTTCGTGACCGAAAATGCTGAACTGCGCAAGAACCGAGGCGACATTGAAACTTACGGGATGGCTGAAGCCTTTGAATATTACCGTTGTGTAATCAGACATATCACTGCTCCTGAGAGAGAGGGTTGATTATTGAAAGGGCGCTGTATGAATTTTTAAGTTTGCGCAGTCTTCTGTTTGCCCTTTCTATTGTAAGATTGCGGCAGACTTCAAGTTCCTCAAACGGTTTGCAGCCGCCGAAATACATAGTCATAAGGTGGTTTGAAACACCCTCGACACTGTTATACATTTTAACCATACTGCCGTAGAGTTTGCGCCTCGCCCTTTCGAAAGCGGCGGGGTCCAGCCCCGTTTTAACCGTTTCGGCGACAGTTTTGCGGATTATCTCCGCTGCCTTTTCGGGATTGCTGCTTGTGCCGCCCGCCATACAGCAGGCGTAACCGAAGCCGTTGAAAAATTCATAGTAAAAACTCATATCGACAAGTTTCTGCGAGAGCAGGTCGTTAAAAAGCGGCGATGTTATGCCGAACAGAGTTTCGAGCATAACCTGCGAGGCGATTTCATCGGCAAGGCTGACTTCGGGAGTTTTGCGATCCTCTTTATAACCGATGAGAAACTGTTTCTGCGCCACCGAAAGATTCTCTTCGACCAACGTTTGCACGGGTTTCGGGGATTCATAAACGAATCTGCGTTCATTACTGACGCCGTCTGTTTTTTCAAGGTGTTCATCCGCTACGGCAATTACTTTTTCGCAATCAACATTGCCGCAGACGCAGAGCACCATATTGTTGAGGTTATAGAAACTGCGGTAGAGGTCATAGAGAAGATTCGCGTCGATTTTCGCTATTGACTCCTGAGTGCCCGCTATATCCACCCGCACGGGATGCTCATAATAAAGCGCGCTTAAAAGGTTGAACATAACCTCCCAGTCGGCGAGGTCTTTATACATTCTGATTTCCTGACCGATTATGCCCTGCTCTTTTTCGACCGTTTCCTGCGTAAAGTAGGGCTTCTGAACGAAGTCAAGCAGGATACCGAGGGATTCATAAAAATTCTCGTTGCAGGAGAAAAGGTAGGCGGTGCGGTCGAAACTTGTGTAGGCGTTTGCCGAGGCGCCCGTTTTTGCGAACTGCTCAAAGGCGTCAAGTTCCTCGCCCTCAAAAAGTTTGTGTTCGAGAAAATGCGCCGTGCCCTCGGGAATCGTCTCATAGGCGCCGTCCGCTTTTTTAACGCTTGTGTCTATTGAGCCGTATTTTGTCGCGAAAACGGCGTAGGTGGTTGTATATCCGCTTTTGGGCAAAATGAAAATGTTAAGCCCCGTTGGGTGTTTAAGGTGAAAAACGCTCTCGCTCAGAAGGTTGTTTCTGTATTCTTTAAGTTTCATCTGTCTGACCCTCCTGAGCGCTTATCATATATGCCGCTTCAAGTTTTACGCGCTTTGCCGCGGCGCAGATTTCTTTTTTTGTAACCTTTTCGAGCATTGCGACTCTCTCTTCGGGAGTGTAAATAATTTCATCGAGAACCTGAGTGGAATACCAGGTGCAGATGGCGCCGGGGCTGTCCATACTCAGCCAGCGCTCGCGCATACCCATAACGGACGCTTTTATGTCGTCATCCGTAAAATCACCGTCGCATACGGCTTTTAACTGCGCAAGAATTTCATCGGTTGCCTTTTTCTCGTTTTCGGTGTCTATGCCGCAGTCAACGGTGAGTATGCCCTTGCCCGAAATAACGCGCGCCCAGCAGTAGTAGCACAGGCTGAGTTTTTCGCGCACATTCATAAAGAGTTTGGAGTAAACATTGCCGCCGAAAATATCGTTCATAAGCACATAGGCGCCAAAATCGTCCTCCTTGTTCTTTTTGCCAGTTCTGAAGCCGAGCACTAGTTTGCCTTGATTGACGGGAAATTTTTCTTCAACACGGCGGAATCTGCCCGCTCTTGTGCGGAATTCCGTTGTGATTTCGGCGGGCTGGCGCTCAATTTTTGAAAAGCCCTTTTTGAACAGTTTTTCGACCCTTTTGCCGTCATCGCTGCTCACGCAGGTAATCATAACGGTTGATTGTTTAAGAACATTTTGCCACGCCTCGTAAAGATCTTCGGGTGTAAGGGCTTCAACTTCCTCTTTTGTGCCGTATGGCGTTTTGCCGTAAAGCTCGTTGCGGCAGAGAATCTCAATGCATCTTTTGGCGGCATAGGAACGTTTGTCGTTGATTTCCTCTTCAATCTCCTGAAGGAGAAAGCGTTTCTCTTCATTTACCGCTTCAGCGTTGAACACACCTTTTTTAACATCGGGGTTAAACAGCATTCCGCAAAGAAGTTCCGCGCAGCTGACAGTGATTTTTTCGCCGTTTTCGAGCGCGAAACGGTCATCAATGCACGATGCGAAAAGGCGGAGAATCTGTGCTTCGCCGTTTTTTGAAAATTCCGCCGAAAGACTTGCGCCGTAGAGTTCATCCAGTTTCTTGTTGAGGCGAACAAAATCGGGGTATTTTTTGCAGGAGTGCCTGAGCACTTTGATAAGCAGGGCGTTCGCGCTGAGGCTGCCGGTCATCGGCATTGCCAAAGTAACGCTGATTACCGCCGATTTGAATTTGTCGGTCTGCACCGTGCAAAGACGGACTCCGTCGGCTATTGTTCTGACATTCGCCATAAGGTCATTCCCTTCTCAATTCGTTATATATCGTTTTCAGTTAAGTTCTCGTATGATTCTCTTTTGATAATCAGTTTTGCTTTGCCGTCACGCACCGTAACTGCGGCGGGGCGCGGTATTCTGTTGTAGTTGGAAGCCATTGAGTAGTTGTACGCGCCCGTTGAAAGCACGGCGAGGATATCGCCCGCCTGCACCTGCTGAACGGGAGCGTTCTCCTGAATCAGGTCGCCGCTCTCACAGCATTTGCCCGCTATTGTGGCGGTCATATTTCTTTCTTTATCCGCTTTGTTTGCGCAGACAATTTCGTATGACGACTGGTAGAGAATGTATCTCGGGTTGTCGCCCATTCCGCCGTCAACCGAAACATAGGTGCGAACACCGGGTATTGTTTTGACCGCGCCCACGGTGTAAAGCGTAAGACCCGCGCTGCCGACAATCGACCTGCCGGGTTCAATGAGGATGAACGGCACTTTGACGCCTGATTCGGCGCAACTCTTTTTGACCGCTGACGCGACGCTTTTCATATACTCGGAATATGCTATGGGCTCGTCGTTTTTGAGGTATTTAATACCGAAGCCGCCGCCTAAATCGAGTTCGTCAAGTTCGAGGCCTGTTTCTTTTTTGATTTCGGCATAGAATTTAATCATTACCTCAGCCGCCAGTTCAAACGGGCTGAGTTCAAAAATCTGCGAGCCGATGTGGCAGTG
Source organism: Clostridia bacterium (assembly GCA_017428625.1). Taxonomy (GTDB): domain Bacteria; phylum Bacillota; class Clostridia; order Oscillospirales; family Acutalibacteraceae; genus CAG-177. Next base: position 12,445 of record JAFRQM010000033.1, on the reverse strand, counting down.
AAGACCGACAAGGTTTATTCCGGGCAGCGATACGGCCTCTTTTACCGCCTGCATTGCCTCGCCCGTTTCGAGGGCGAAACCGAATTTTGAATCTATCTGACCGGTTCTGATAAAATCGTGTGTATGGGCGTCAATGCCGGGTTTGATTCGTAAGAGAATATCCGCCTTTCCGCCTTTTTCGCACGCGATGGAGTTGAGCGTCTCAAGTTCTGTCAGATTATCGACAATTATTCTGCCCACTCCCGCGTCAAGCGCCTCGCAGAGTTCCGCGGCTGTTTTGTTGTTGCCGTGAAAATAGATTTTTTTCGCCGGAAAGCCCGCCGAAAGAGCAGTGTAAAGTTCACCGCCGGAAACAACATCGAGACCGAGCCCTTCCTCGTTGCAGATGCGGCACATTTCTTTGCAGCAGAAAGCCTTGCTCGCATAGAGCACAAGCCCGTTGCCGCCGTAATTGTCATCAATGGATTTTTTGTAATCGCGGGCGTTTTTTCTTATCTGCTCTTCATCGAAGGCATAAAGGGGCGTGCCGAACTCACGGGCGAGCGAAACCGTGTCGCATCCGCCTATGGTCAGGTGACCTTTTTCATTTAACGAAATACAATCCGAAACTAACATTGTATCTCTCCTCTCTGTTTATTCATCCCGCTTTTTCACACACACATTTATTCGACGGATTTCTCTATAATCCGTTTTAAACTGTCAACACCCGCCCCGGTAACGGATGAAAACTCCGTTTTTTCAATATCGGGATAATCCGCGAGTTCCTTAAGCAGGTTTTCGCGGCGGGCCGCAAGTTCGCTTTTGTTGAGTTTGTCGCATTTTGTAAGGGCAACGGTGTATTTGAAACCGCTTTCACGCAGAAATGAGAGCATTGTCATATCGTCGGCGGTCGGAGGGTGACGCATATCAATAAGCACTATGACAAGCGCTATGCGGCGATCCGAATTGAAATAACCCTCCATAAGTTGCGCCCAGCGCTTTTTTTCACTCTCGTTGCGCTTTGCGTAGCCGTAACCCGGGAGGTCAACAAAACTGACGCCGTCGCCTTTATAGAAATTGATTGTTACGGTTTTGCCAGGCACGGAACTTACCCTTGCGAGATTTTTGCGGTTGAAGAGTTTGTTTATCAGCGAAGATTTGCCGACATTGGAGCGCCCCGCAAAAACTATTTCGGGATTTGTTGATGGCTTTAACTGACCTGCCGTGCCGTATGAAGCCGTGTATTCTATGTTGCTGAACTTCATTTTACTGAGTAATGCTCGCTCTCGAGCCCTTTCTTTTTTCGGGGATGTGTTTATTCTCCGTTGTCTGTTTCTCCGCCTTCTGCTGCCAGCCGTCGCTTGCGAACGCTTCGCTCCACACTGTTTCAACCGCGTCGGCAGGCACAAACTCAACATTGGATTTGACTGCTTCGTCAACCTCGTCAAGATCGCTCATATTCTCAGAAGGAATAATAACTTTTTTCACTCCGGCGCGGTAGGCAGCCATGGATTTTTCTCTTAAACCGCCGATGGGAAGCACCCTGCCGCGAAGAGTGATTTCGCCTGTCATCGCAATATCGCCGCGCACCTCTGTCTGCGAGAGAGCGGAGAGCAGAGCCGTTGTGATTGTCACACCCGCCGAGGGTCCGTCTTTGGGAACGGCGCCTTCGGGGAAATGAAGATGAATATCTTTTGTTTTATAAAAATCGGGGTCGATATTGAGTTTTGATTTGCGCGCCCTTATGCAGCTTATTGCGGCTTTGGCGCTCTCCTGCATAACGCTGCCGAGCGAACCCGTAAGTTCCAGTTTGCCCGAACCGTCAAGCACGGCGCATTCAACCGTAAGCATTTCGCCGCCTACCGAAGTCCACGCAAGGCCGTTGACCGCACCCACCTGATTGGCAAGAAGCATATCGTCCGGCTTGTATTTAACGGAGCCGAGAAGTTCATAAAGGTTTACGGGTCTGACGGTGAGTTTTTTGCCGCCGTCCGCCTTGTTGACGGCGCCTTTGCGGCACACAGCCGCTATCTGCTGTTCGAGTTTTCTCACGCCCGCCTCACGGGTGTAGCCGTCAATAATCGCGTGAACGGCATCGTCTGTGATTTTAAGATCTGTGCCTTTAAGCCCGTGCTTTGCCATCTGTTTTTTTATGAGATGGTTTTTCGCGATATGGAACTTTTCTTCGTGCGTGTAGGAGCCGAGTTCGATAATCTCCATTCTGTCCTGCAGCGGCGCGGGAATATTGTCACGGATATTCGCCGTGGTGATGAACAGAACCTTGCTTAAATCAAACGGCAGTTCAACATAGTGGTCGCGGAAGGAGTTGTTCTGCTCGGGGTCAAGCACCTCAAGCAGAGCGGATGTGGGGTCGCCCTTGTAATCGGATGAAAGTTTGTCAACCTCATCGAGAAGAATAAGCGGATTTGACGAGCCCGCCTTCTGCAAAGCGTCGATTATTCTGCCAGGCATTGAGCCGATATATGTTTTGCGGTGGCCTCTGATTTCCGCTTCATCCCTGACGCCGCCGAGCGAAATGCGCACATATTTCCTGTTCATTGCTCTCGCTATTGAGCGGGCAACCGAGGTTTTGCCCACTCCCGGAGGGCCCGAAAGGCAGATAATCTGACCTGTTATGTCGGGTGACAGTTTGCGCACTGCAAGCAGTTCGATTATTCTTTTTTTGACTTTCTCAAGCCCGTAATGGTCGTCATCGAGCACCTTGCGGGCGTGGTCGAGGTTGAGATTGTCTTTTGTATATACTCCCCACGGAAGAGAAACAACGGTTTCAATATAGTTGCGCTCAACAGCCGCTTCAGGCGACTGCGGCGAATATTTTTCGAGCCTTGCGCAGGATTTGAAAAGTTTTTCTTTAACCTCGCCGGGGGCTTTCATTGCGTAAATTTTGTTGCGAAAACCCTCGATTTCGTTTTCTTCGGTGTTGCCGAGTTCCTCGTTTATGGCGTTGAGCTGCTCGTGCAGGTAGTATTCGCGCTGGTTTTCGTCGATTCTGCTCTGGACTTTATCCTGGATCATTGCCTCGAGCCCGAGAAGTTCAATTTCGCGTTCAAGCAGAACGCAGACATCCTCAAGGCGCTTAACGGGGCTTAAATTTTCAAGAATAAACTGTCTGTCCTGATATTCAAGCATAATGTTGCCTGCGATGAAATCCGCCAGTTTGCCGGGGTTTTCGGAATTGAGAACGGTGGCGCTTATATCGGCGGGCATCTGCGGGGCTATGTCGGAGTATTCGGCAAATAAATCCTTTGTTCTGCGCACGAGCGCCTCAACATAGGGTTTTGTTACTCCCCTGACTGTCTTTTCGGGAATCTCCTCGCACACGGCAGAGAGCATACGCCTGTCGCTTATGACATCACAGAGTTTTGCGCGGCGCAGACCCTCTACAGCCACGCGCACGGGGCCGTTCTCTTTGCCGGAAATTCTCAAAATCTGTGAAACGGTTGCGATAACGCCCGTTTCGTAAAGGTCTTTTTTGCCGGGTTCTTCAACTTTTATATCTTTCTGGGCAACAAGAAAAACCTCACGGGAGGAACTGCTCATAGCCCTTGTGACTGCCGCTATTGACTTCTGCCTGCCGACATCGAAATGAATAAACATTCCCGGAAAAACCACAAGGCCGCGCAGAGCGACCATAGGCAAAAGGTTTGAAAAATATTTTTCGTTCTCCATAAATAATCCTTTCAAAACTATATAAAATAAAGTTAATGTCAAAACAGTAATGGACTGCAATTATATATTATTTTTATATTATCGTCAATAGTTAATTCCACCAAAAATCAAAGCGGAGGTAAACTCCGCTTTTTTGGATTCCTGATTTCAGATGTTGGATGTCGGATGAGGTTGAGGAAATTGAGATATTGTTATCATGTTCCGGGGTTGTTACGGATGACTTTCTGCGCGAGTTCGTGAAGTTCCTGCATTGTTTCGAGTTTGCCGATTTCGTTTCTGAAAGCTGCGGCGCCTCTTATGTCGCGGATATACCAGGCGGCGTGTTTTCTTGCTTCACGCATACCGATATAAACGCCTTTGTAATCGCAGAGGCGTTGAATATGGGTGAGCATTACCCGCATTCTCTCTTCAAGGGGCGGTTCGGGCAGAATATTGCCCGTTCTGAAATACTCGTTTATCTGGGCGAATACCCACGGTCTGCCGAGGGCTCCCCTGCCGACCATAACGAAATCGCAGCCTGTGTTTTCAAACATCGCCTTCGCGCTTAAAGCGCCGTCAATGTCGCCGTTGCCGATGACAGGTATTTTTATATTCTTTTTGACCTCGCGGATAATGTCAATATTCACGGGAGGGGCATACATCTGCGCCCTTGTGCGCCCGTGAACGGTAATTGCGGACGCTCCCGACGCCTCGCATCGCTTCGCGAGTTCAACCGCGTTAATGCTGTTTTCATCCCAACCCGAACGCATTTTAACAGTAACCGGCAAGGTTACTGCCTTTACACATTCAGCCGTTATTTCTGCAGCGAGCGCCGGATTCTTCATAAGGGCGGAACCGTTGCCGCTGTTGACAATTTTCGGTGCGGGACAACCCATATTTATATCGACTATCTCGCAAGTAAAGTTTTGTGCCTTTATGGCAGCGTCCGCCATTGTTTTGGGGTCGGAGCCGAAAATCTGAATAGCGGCGGGGCGTTCTTTTTCAGAAAGAACCATAAGAGCGCCTGATTTGCGATCGTGCATTGAAACACCTTTGGCGCTCACCATTTCGCTTACAACATAAGCCGCTCCGTATTCAACGCATAATTCGCGAAAAGCCATATCCGCAACACCCGCCATAGGCGCGAGGGCTGCGTAACCGTCAATATTCACATTCCCGATTTTCACGGCTTTTCACTCCTTTTTGCTTCTTTTGCGTGATATATTAGCATACTTTTACAATAAAAACAACTTTTATAAAAAAATGGTGAAAAATCTTTAATAATATGTTATACTGATTTTTTGAGGTGATGAACTTGAAAATTCTTGTTCTCGACGGCAACAGCATACTCAACCGCGCGTTCTACGGAATAAAACTGCTTACCACGAAAGACGGCAGATTCACGAACGCGGTTTACGGTTTTCTTAATATTTTTCTGCGTCTGAAGGAAGAAACCGACCCCGACGCGGTGGCTGTCGCTTTTGATGTAAAAGCGCCCACATTCCGCCACGAAATGTATTCGGGCTACAAAGCGAACCGCAAGGGGATGCCCGATGAACTGGCACAGCAACTGCCCGTTCTCAAAGAGATTCTTTCGGCGCTCGGCTACAAAATTGTTGAAACGCCGGGCTGGGAGGCTGACGACATTTTAGGCACGCTCTCCGCCGCCTGCCCCGAAGACGGTTTCTGCTATATCGCGACGGGCGACAGGGATTCTCTTCAACTGGTGAGCGACAGGGTTAATGTTCTGCTTGCCTCAACCAAGATGGGAAGGGCGCAGACGGTTAAATATGACACCGCGAAAATCAGAGAGGATTACCTCACGGAGCCGAAAGGGCTTATTGACATAAAGGCGCTTATGGGCGACAGTTCCGACTGCATACCCGGCGTTGCGGGCATAGGTCAGAAAACGGCGAGCGAACTTATTGAAAGATACGGCAACATCGAATATATTTATGAAAACCTTGAAAGCCTTGATATAAAAGAAGGCGTCAGGGCAAAACTTGCCGCGGACAAAGATATGGCGTTTCTCAGCAAAGACCTCGGCACAATTCGCCTCAACGCCCCCGTTGACACCGATTACAATTCATATATCCCCGCCCCCGCGGACACATACGAAGTCACCCGTCTGCTCTCTGACCTTGAAATGTTTAAAATGATTGAAAAACTGGGGCTTCCGCAGGCGGCTCCGAGAATTGAAACGAAGGCGCAGGTCAGGGATGCACTGAAAACCGAATTGTTTGAAATCGACGACACTGTTCTGTTTTTAAACACTCTGCGAAAAAAAGGCAGCGCGTATTTCATACTTGAAAGCGATGTTTTTTATTTTTCCGCCGAAAACGGCGTCGCATCCTGTTCGCCTTTGAATCTGTTTTATTCCTTATTCTGCGAGGATTTTCTGTTTGACAAGTCAATAAAAAAATACACTTACAACGCAAAGGCGGTTTACCGTTTTGCGCTTGAAAACGGTTACGAAGTAAACAATATCTGCGGCGACGCCATGCTGAGCGCTTACCTGCTTAACCCTTCGTCGGGCAATTACTCGGCAGAGAGGCTGCTGCAGGAATACGCGGGCGCGGAAAAGCGTGAGGGCGTTGACACTCCCGTTCTTACGGCGGCTTACCTGCCCGCGCTGTTTGAAACGCTCGAAAAACAGGTTGACGAAAACTCGCAGAGGCGCCTGCTTGAAGAGATCGAACTGCCGCTCTCGGGAGTGCTGGCATCAATGGAAATAACGGGTTTTGAGGTTGACCGCAGGGGCATTTACGAATTCGGTCAGACGCTCGACGAAAAAATCGAGAAACTTGTTGATTCGATATACAGTCAGACGGGCTGTGAGTTCAATATAAACTCGCCGAAACAGCTCGGCGAGGCGCTTTTTGAAAAGATGGGAATACCCTCGAAAAAGAAGACAAAAAGCGGTTATTCAACAAGCGCGGATGTGCTTGAAGGGCTGGCGGACGACTACCCCGTTGTTGCGGACATTCTCGAATACCGCACTTACACAAAACTCAAATCGACCTACTGCGACGGGCTGATTAAAGCCATTGCTCCCGACGGCAGAATACACTCGACACTCAACCAGACCGAAACAAGAACGGGCAGAATATCATCCACCGAGCCTAATCTGCAAAACATTCCCGTGCGCTCGGAACTCGGCAAAGAGATGCGCAAATTTTTCCGCGCGAAAGAGGGCTGTGTTCTGCTTGACGCGGATTATTCGCAGATTGAACTGCGTGTGCTTGCCCACACTGCCAACGACGCCAATATGATAAAGGCGTTCAACGACGGCACGGATATTCACACCGTTACCGCTTCTCAGGTTTTCAATATGCCGATTGAAATGATAACTCCCCTTATGCGTTCAAGGGCAAAAGCGGTAAATTTCGGCATTGTTTACGGCATAGGCGCTTTTTCGCTGGCAAAAGATATCGGCGTTTCGAGGGCTGAGGCGGACAGTTACATAAAAGGCTACCTTGCGAATTTCGGCGGGGTTGCGAAATATATGGATGAAATAGTCGAAAAGGCAAAAAAGAACGGCTATGTTGAAACGATGTTTATGCGCCGCAGATATCTGCCCGAACTTTCGTCCTCAAACCATATGCTGCGCGCTTTCGGTGAAAGGGTGGCTCTCAATATGCCGATTCAGGGCACGGCGGCGGATATAATCAAAATAGCGATGGTTCGCGTATATGAAAAACTGAAAACACAGTGCCTTAAATCAAAACTGATAATGCAGGTGCACGATGAACTCATTATTGAAGCCCCTCTTGACGAGGCGGATGAGGCGGCGAAAATTCTGAAAGAGGAAATGGAGAACGCCGTCAATATGCGTGTTAAACTTGAGGCGGATGTAGGCAGAGGCAAAACCTGGTATGACGCGAAGGGCTGATAATATGAATTTTGAAATTGTGCCGTTTCAAAGTTGTCACATTGACGCGGTTTACGAACTTGAAAAAGAGTGCTTCGCAAACCCGTGGAGCAGAGAAGACCTCTCAGCGCAGCTGTCAAACCCGAACGCTCATTTTCTTGCGGCTGTAAGCGGAGACGAAGTGTGCGGATATATTGGAATTTATGAGTATTTCGAGAGTTGCGAAATTGCGAACCTTGCAGTAAAAAAGGAGTTGCGCCGCAACGGAATCGCGACGGCTCTTATAAACACCGCGTCGGAGAATGCCGGGAAACGGGGCTGTGAATTTATAACTCTCGAAGTGCGCCCGTCAAACGGAACCGCTCTGAGTTTATATTATTCACTCGGCTTTGAAAAGGCGGGCATAAGAAAGAATTTTTACACCTCCCCCGCGGAGGACGCGCTGATTATGACAAAATATTTCAAGGAGAAAGTATGAAAGTTCTCGGTATTGAATCATCCTGCGACGAAACAGCCGCCGCCGTTGTGGAAAACGGCAGAAAGGTGCTTTCAAATGTTGTGGCAACACAGATAAAAGAGCACATTGTTTACGGCGGTGTTGTGCCCGAAATAGCCTCGCGTATGCACACCCAGGCAATCTGCGCCGTTGTTGAAAAGGCGCTCTCCGACGCGGGCGAAACCTTTGGCTCAATCGATGCCGTGGCGGTGACATACGCGCCCGGTCTTATAGGCGCGCTGCTTGTGGGCGTAAACTACGCGAAAGGGCTTTCAATGTCAACGGGGCTGCCGCTTGTGCCCGTTCACCATCTGCGCTCGCACATTGCATCAAACTATATTACTCACCCGGACCTTGAGCCGCCGTTTCTGTGCCTTGTTGTTTCGGGCGGTCACAGCCACATAGTCGAGGTTAAAAGTTACACGGAGTTTTCGATAATCGGCGCCACCTGCGACGATGCGGCGGGCGAATGTATGGACAAAGCCGCGCGCGCGCTCGGGCTTGACTACCCCGGCGGAGTAAACCTTGACAAAGCGTCACTGAGCGGCGACCCTTCGAAGTATATATTCCCATACCCGAAGGTTGACGGCAGCGAATATGACTTCAGTTTTTCAGGGCTCAAAACCGCCGCGGTGAATCTTATTCACAACAGCGCGCAAAAAGGCGAAAAAATTGACATTGCCGACTTCGGAGCGTCTTACATAAACGCCGTGACGCGATGCCTTTGCGACAACACGGAGAAAGCGGCTGTCAATTTCGGCTATGATAAAATCGTGTTGGCGGGCGGCGTTTCGGCAAACTCTCGGCTTCGCGCAAAAATGCAGGGGCTTTGCGAAGAACACGGCTGGCGTCTTTTTATGCCGGAACTTAAATACTGCGGCGACAACGGCGCCATGGTCGGCGCTCAGGGCTATTACGAATACCTTTCGGGCAACACCGCTTCGCTCTCGCTTAACGCGTGTGCCACAATGCCTATAGATGAACAGAGAAACTGATTTTTTATGTGCAATATATTGATTGACTTTATATCTGTTTTTGTATATAATTATTTACTGTAACGATAATAAGAAAGGAGTGTTTTTTTGGAAAATTACACAACCAACAAAAGCGTTTTGTCTTGGATTGAAGATAAAATCGCTCTTGTAAAGCCCGACAATATTGTATGGATTGACGGCTCCGAAGAACAGATAGAGGCTCTTCGCGCAGAGGGCTGCAGCACGGGAGAAATGATTAAACTCAATCAGGAACTCCTCCCCGACTGCTACCTTCACCGCACGGCTGTAAACGATGTTGCCCGCGTTGAGGCAAGAACATTCATCTGCACAAAAACAAAGGCTGAGGCCGGCCCCACAAACAACTGGATGGAGCCCGATGAGGCATATAAAATGCTTTATGACATTGCCCGCGACAGCTACAAGGGCAGAACAATGTATGTAATCCCCTATTCAATGGGTCCCGTCGGCTCAAAGTTCTCCAAAATCGGCATTGAGCTTACAGACTCCATTTATGTTGTTCTCAATATGGCTATTATGACAAGAACCGGTCTTGATGTTCTCAAGGCTCTCGGCGACAGTGACGACTGGGTTCGCGGCCTTCACTGCAAATGCCAGATTGATGAAGAAAAGCGCTACATCTGCCAGTTCCCGCAGGACAACACCATTATCTCCGTAAACTCCGGCTACGGCGGAAATGTTCTTCTCGGCAAAAAGTGCTTTGCGCTTCGCATAGCTTCATATCAGGGCTGGAAAGAAGGCTGGCAGGCTGAGCATATGCTAATTTTAGGTCTCAAAAAGCCCGACGGTCAGATAAGATATATCTGCGCCGCCTTCCCCTCAGCGTGCGGCAAAACCAACCTTGCAATGCTTATTCCTCCCGAGGGATACAAAAAGAACGGCTATGAAGTGTTCACAGTCGGCGATGACATTTCGTGGATTCGCAAAGGTCCTGACGGCAGACTTTACGCCATCAACCCCGAAAACGGTTTCTTCGGCGTTGCCCCCGGCACAAACGAGAAATCCAACCCGAACGCCCTCGCGGCAACAAAGAAGGGCACAATATTCACCAATGTTTGCCACAACCTTGATAACAACACCGTTTGGTGGGAGAAGCTTGACAACAACCCGCCCACAAACGCAATTGACTGGAAGGGCAACCCCTGGGACGGCAGAACGGCAACCGAGCCCGGCGCAAACCCGAACAGCAGATTCACAGCCCCCGCGAAGAACTGCCCCTGCATAAGCGACCAGTTTGAGAACCCCGACGGCGTTCCCATCAGCGCAATGCTCTTCGGCGGCAGGCGCGCGAAGCTCGCTCCCCTCGTTTACCAGTCAAGAGACTGGAACCACGGCGTTTTCGTAGGCTCCATTATGTCATCCGAAACAACGGCTGCTGCGGCAGGCGCGGTAGGCGTTGTTCGCCGCGACCCGATGGCAATGCTCCCCTTCTGCGGTTACGATATGGCAGAATACTGGCAGCACTGGCTTGATATCGGCAAAACCCTTGACCCCGACAAGGCTCCCAAGATTTTCAATGTCAACTGGTTCCGCAAAGACGAAGACGGCAACTTCCTGTGGCCCGGCTTCGGCGACAACCTTCGTGTTCTCGACTGGATTATCGACCGCTGCGAAGGCAAGGTTGACGCTGTTGAAACACCCATCGGCTATGTTCCCAAGCCCGAAGACATCAACCTTGAAGGCATCGAGGATGAAGTCAGCGAAGCGCAGCTCAAAGAAATCCTCAGCGTTGACAAAGGCCTCTGGAAAGAGGAAGTTGACGGCATTGCCCAGTTCTACAAGAAGTTCACCGATTTCGGCTCAACAATACCCGCAGAACTTTGCAAAGAGTTTGAAACGCTCAAAAAGAACGTTGAGTAAGTTAATAAAGATGTTCTCCCCGTTCCTGCTCGGAACGGGGAGTTTTTTATTTGGTTTTCTTTGTATATTTACATAGGTTACGGGTTTGCGGGCGGATGTTAGATTTCGGATATCGGATTTCGTATGTCGGATGAGGTTGAGGAAAACGGTGAGACGGGGGACACCTCATCCACCGCGAGCGGTCCCCCTTCCCCTCAAGGGGAAGGCTGTTTTTAGATTTCAGATGTCAGACGAGGTTAAGGGAAATTGCAATGATATTTAAAATCGGCGCTTTGCGCCCTTTTATTTTGAATTCGATATTCGAAATTTGGAATTATACCTAATGTCTGATTTCGCGGGCGTTTGATAAACGCCCCTACTTTGTGCTCGTAATATGCCCCTACGGTTTGGATTTTGGATTTCAGATGTCGGATATCAGACGGGGTTGAGGAAAAGGTGTAGGGAACGCATACATGCGTTCCGGTGGAATTAACCTTTGTTTCGATTTCGGCACGGATGTATCCGTGACCTACGAATTTGGATTTTGGATTTCAGACATTGGATATCAGATATTGGATTTTGAAATGTTTTATAATAAAAATCTTGTTTTTACCGTATGAGTTATGTTATACTGTTCTTGCGACACAAAGTTAATAGTTTTTCAAGTATCGACAGGCATGTGTTTTTTTCTTTTCGGTAAAAACGCAGGCTTCATTTCCACATGCTTCGTTATTTGGAAAACTTTGTGTCGCAGCAAACGGAGTTATGCGTTTTTCATGCGCAGCTCCGGCTGCGCATTTTTTATTTTATGGAGGGTAAAAATGAAAACAATGGGAAAAAGAATTATGTCACTGGTGCTTTCACTGATGATGGTATTAGGTGTGACAATGATAGGAACCGGAACACTTAAAGCAAGTGCCGCAGGTTATAATCCGGATGACGCCATCACTTATGCAAAAGCCCATTGGAATGATGGTTCTGGTGATTGTCAAGCATTTGTTAAAGCCTGTCTCAAAGCGGGAGGTGTTACCATTTCATCCAGCGGTGTTGAAAATGTTAAAAATGCTTTGGTTAATGGCGGTTACGGAACGGCATATAAATTGACAAGTTCTGCATCGGGATATGGTCAGGTTGTTAAAGCATCATCTAATTCAGGTAAAGTTAAGGTTGGAGATATATTATTTACATATTGTTCAACCCACGGCTACACGCACACAGTTATTATGGGTGGAACAGATTCATCCGGTTATATTACCGTTTATGCCCATAACAGCGCAAAGAACAACCAAAAATACTACGCAGACTGTAGTAGCGGTTGTTCTGAATCGAAAATATCAGTATATTCTGTAAGTATGAATACAACGACAACATATAATCTCACTGTCAATTATTACAGTAATTATGCAGATAAATCATTCAGTAATCCTTTGAATGCAGTCGGTTCAGATAAGAATGTTCTTGTCAAAACATACACTTACAGTATTGATGATTATGGTGGGGAAGGCGGACTTCACAATTATTCAAAATCCACGGACGGAACATATCTTGGCAGGACCGGTTATACTGCAACCGGAAACT
>JAFRQM010000007.1 GCA_017428625.1 Clostridia bacterium | reverse complement strand
TGAGCAGAACGACCATGTTTCTGAGGGAAGAGCACGCGGCTGACTTTAATTGAATATCCTTTTGCCCTAATAGCTCAGTCGGTAGAGCACGCGGCTGTTAACCGCGGTGTCACAGGTTCGAGTCCTGTTTGGGGCGCCACAAAAATCAGATCGTTTTTGCGGTCTGATTTTTTGCTTCACAGGTGGGTTCGCATTTGTCACCGCGTTCAGTCGCGTGCTGCGGCTGTTAACTGTGACACATCCGAGTGCTGCCTGCGGCAGATGAAGCGAGGATTTGTCAGGAAGAAATACGGAGTATCGCGATGCGCTCCAAGCGAGCGGGACGACAATATTTCTGACCGATGGTGTCACAGGTTCGAGTCCTGTTTGGGGCGCAAAAAAAGAGCAGGTCGTCTGACCTGCTCTTTTGATATTCTGAAAGAAAAACGAACCTGTCGCCGCGGTTCCAACAACCGTTTGCCATGCGCGGCACAGCACGCGCTGTTAACTGTCGCAGGCGTTGCCGTGTCCTTCGGACAAAACAGACACTCCCTAAACTTATTAACGATTTTAAAACTATATATCACACTTTCAAATAGATTTCACTTTAGTAAACGATGAAAAAATCTTTTTTGATAAGAAAAAATGTTTCTCGGGTTGATAGTGATAAACCGATTTGATAGAATAAATCAAAAAATTATCCAACTTTTTTCACCTTCGCGTGTCTATATAAGTGAAAACTGCTTTCGAGGTATTATAATGAAAAAACAAGATGCCGACAGAATTACAACAGAATATTTAAAATCAATTTACGGCTTTTCTCTGAAAAGATGCCGCAATATTCATGATGCGGAAGATTTGTCTCAGACCATTGCGCTTAAAATTCACACAACTTTTCTGAATCGTGATGATATTGCTGATGTTCAAAAATTTGTGTGGACTGTTGCGCATAATTGCCTTGTGAATTATTACCGGGACTGCAAAAAAACAAGTATCGGGATATCACTGCAAGATATTTCTGACTGGGTTGACAGCGGAACTGACATTGCAACCGACATTGACAGAGCTTCGGAAGTAAAAAAACTTACGGATGAAATAGCATATCTGTCCAAACTTCAGAGAAAAATAATAATCGCGTATTACTATGAAAATAAGAAACAAAATCAAATAGCGGAAGAGTTGAATATTCCGTCCGGAACAGTCAAATGGCATCTGTTTGAAGCGAAAAAAGAACTGAAAAGAGGTATGGAAACTGTGAGAGAACAAGGTGTATTAAAGTTTAATCCCGTTAAGTTTTCATCAATCGGAACAAACGGCATAATCGGTAATAACGGAACAAATCAAAACTATTTCAAAACGGCTTTGCCGCAGAATATAGTTTACTCTGTTCGTAAAATTGCAAAAACTGTAAACGAAATAGCCGATGAACTCGGAGTTTCACCGGTTTATGTTGAGAGCGAGGCTGAACTGCTTGAATACTATAACTTCCTGACAAAGCAGGGCGAAAGGTATTTATGCAATATTCTTCTCGACGAAGCAACCGATGAAATTGTTGCCCTGCAAAATGAAATGTATGAGAAAACCGCCGCAGTATTTGCAAATGAATTGTTTGACGAACTTATTAAATATGATGTTTTAAAGGATAACGGTATTCTCGGTGGTTTTACCGGTGATTTGTCTTTTGCTGCGCAAGATGATCGCGACATCAATTTTATGTTTTGGGCATTGGTTCCTTTCATTGCCGCATCAAGCGGCGAAGCTGACACCGGTATATCTTTTGATGAAGTCGCCATACGCAGGGCAGACGGCGGATATAATATATGTTTTGCCGCTGTTAAAAACTCTGCTTCAAGTAAAATCAGAAATATTGACAGTATAAATGCCGCTTACGGTCCTTATTACAGAGAAGGCACAATTGTAAATTACTTCCAGTTTGATTCCGAATGGTCGGGAAGAAGAATTGACAGCGAATTTCTATATAAAGAACGGGATTATATACGGCTTATTGAAAACATTATATCTGATGTTGAAATATGCCCCGAAGACACCGCTGCACTCGCACAGGCAGGGCTCATAAAAACTATCGGCAAATCTGACGGCCGATATAAATCAGCAATGAGATGCATTCTGATAAATGACAGTGCAACCGAAGAGAGACTTGTTTCCATTGGCGACAGAATTAAAGAAAAACATAAGGCCGAATTTGATGAATATGTAAAACAATATTCCGAAGCAGTGCTTTCCGAAACTCCCGTCCACCTGAAAAAACAGCGGGAATATGAGTTGCAATTCTGCCTTTTCGGCGATAAACGGTTTATTACAAACTGTTTGTGCGAACTTGTAAAAAACGGCAAACTCAAACTGCCTGCAGAAGAACAAAAAACGGCGTTAAGCACTTTGATAATAAGAAAATAAAATGTTTTAATAATAATTTCTTGTAATTAAATGGATGTAAAAAGTCGCTATGTTTAACGAATCAAAGGCAACAAACACAGTTAAATTTTCAGCAGTTTTTGAAATATCAACAGAAAAGAAGGTAGTTTGATTTGCTTTTTCTGTTCTTAAGCAATTAAGTCTATGACGGCACAGTTATTAGGACGCGAGATTTGTTAAGTGCTGATATACTTTCTTCTTCAATTTGACATTTTCATATAAAAATAATAAAATTATAAAAAACACAAACGGAGGTCGCTCACTATGACAACAGCAAAAAGAATACTCTGCGTTTTAATGACGTTAATGATGATTGTTCCGTTGACCTTAACTGCTTTTGCGGATGATGATTTATCAGAAAATCCCGTTGAGGAAATACCCGAACTTGTTTCACTCGACACTTCCGCAATCGACGGCAAAATGTTCGCTTATGTCGGTGAAGAAAGCTATTTTGTGGTTTATCCCGAACCGACTGAAGCGGAGACCCGTTTTGATATCAGAAACGCTGAGATTACCTGCAGTGAAGAGGGGATTGTTGAATACAGACCCGAAAAAGAAGAGCAATACAGATTCGGCAGCGTTGTTGTGGTCGGGCTCAAACTCGGCAAAACAGTTATCACGGTTACCGAGCCTGAAAGCGGAGCAACCTGTTCGGTAGAAATTACGGTTCTTCCTTCAATTATTTACCGCCTGATAAATCTTCATAATTTCCTGCCTTTGGTTCCTTACCTTATTTTTATGAGAATTGTCAGCATTTTTAACAGATAAAGCAGATAATAAACATCAGTCTCCTGCGAGGAGATTGGTGTTTGTTTTTGTATGTTTTTACATTTAATAACTATGTTTTATTTCTAAAATAATAAATATCTTTCAACGCCTTGACTTGACGCCGAAATTGACCTATAATTTATTAAAAAGAAAAAAGGAGAAATGGTTTATGCAAACAATGCTTGCCTACTGGCTGACCTTTATTCTGTTTTTTACATCCGGTTTCGGTATGATAGGCGACAAATACGATGTTTTTGAAAACATCCGTTACGGCGACGCCGAGAGAGACCTCGTCACAATCTATGTGCCCGAAAGCGCTTATAAGAATGAGCAGAACGGCTGCATCCTCTATATTCACGGCGGTTCCTGGCAGGGAGGCGAAAAAGAGGATATGGCTCCACATTGCAAAAAACTCGCAATGCAGGGCTATGTTACCGCCACAATGAGTTACTCTCTTATCGGTGATGAAACACCCGATGTTACCGTCTTCACAATGCTGGATGAAATTGATATGTGCATTGATGCCATAAAAAAATTCTCCGATGAGAAAGAACTCAACATAACAAAACTCGCAACCTCGGGTTATTCCGCGGGCGGTCATATCTCAATGCTTTACAGTTACTCAAGGCCGCAGGATTCCTCAATTGAACTTGCTTTTACGGCAAACAGGGTAGGGCCGTCCGATATGAGCAAAGAGGTATGGGGCAGCTACTCACTCGCAGGTATGCTCGCAGGCGTCAGAATCACCGATGAAATGGTTGAAAGCGGCGAGGCAAAAAGAATTGTAGATTCCGTCTCTCCCGTAGCGTTTGTTGATGAAAACACAATGCCTTCGATTTTTGCCTACGCGGGCAACGATCCTCTTGTTCAGAAAGGCAACCGCCTCTCGATTGAAAACACTTTCAAAGATAACGGCACGCCCTATGAATACATTTTCTTCCCGTTATCCGGTCACGGTCTGCTTCTTGACCCTTGGAGTGAAATCAAATATTACGACGCTCTTTACTCATATTGCGATACATATTTCGGCTATTGATTTCCGTGTTGAAATAATATGAATAATATGATATAACAAAAAAGAGGAGGATTTGTTATGAAAACTTTAAAATCAATAATCGCAGTAACGCTTGTTCTTTGCGCCGTGCTTGTTCTTTTCACCGGTTGCGGCAGCACTCTCAAAGGCACTTACAAGGCAAACGACAGCCTCGGCGGTTCCCTTACCTTTGATAAAGATAATAAAGTGACGGGCGAACTTTTCGGCATCACAATTGACGGCGAGTATTCAATCGACGGCGATGAAATCACTTTCAGTTACAAAGGTGCTTTCGGCGTGGGCGCAACAGTCACAAAAACCTTTGAAAAAAGCGGCAAAACACTCGTTATAGACGGCACAGAGTTTGTCAAAGAATAAAACAAAACAGCAACAAAAACCCCTGCTTGCAGATTATCTGTAAGCAGGGGTTTACTGTTATATAATCAGACTGCCGATAACCGCATTTGAAACAAGAAAGCCTTTTGCAGTAAGCGAAATTGTATCATCGCAGATTTTAATAAGACCGTTTTGCTCAAATCTTTTCGCATTTTCAAAAATCTCTGCGGGGATGTCAAAATTGAATCTTTCCTTGACTTTGCTGTTTTGCAAACCTTCCGTGAGTCTGAGAGCAAGCATTGCGTATTCTTCAAAACTTCCTCCCTCGCCGTCGGGAACAGCCGTTGGATTTTTCATATACTCTTCAAGATTTCTTTCGTAATAAAACCGTCTGCCGTCAATAAAGGAGTGAGCGGCGGGTCCTAAGCCGAGATATTGCTCACAGTGCCAGTATTTCAGGTTGTGCCTGCTCTCGAATCCCTGAAAAGCAAAATTGGATATTTCATATTGTTTCATTCCGTTTTCTTCAATGAGTTCAACACATTTCAGATACAAATCCGCAGTTTCGTCATCATCAGGCAGGCTGAGTTTATCTTTGATTCTGAAAAAACGTGTGCCTTCCTCGATTTTTAAGATATATGCGCTTATGTGCTTTGCGCCTGACGAAAAGCAGAAATCAACGCTCCGCTTAAGGCTCTCGCTGTTCTGCCCCGGTGTGCCGAGCATAAGGTCAAGCGAAATGTTGTCAATTCCGGCACTCTGAGCCCTTTTAACGGCATTTAATACATCCCCGGCGTCTGCGCGTCTGCCGAGCGTTTTACGCTCGCTGTCAACGGCAGACTGCATACCGAGCGATATTCTGTTCACACCCGCGCTTGCCGCTTTTTCAAAATCAAAACCGCTCTCACCGCAGTCGGAGGGGTTGCACTCAACCGTAATTTCGGGATTGCCGTAAAGATTGGCGCATTCAATCATTCTTGCTATATTCTTTGCGCGGGTAAGTGAAGGCGATCCTCCGCCAAAATAAACGGTGTCAAACCGGCGGTCACTGTGTTCTTTTAAATGACTGCAAATGCAGTCGGCGTATCTGTCAATTATGCCCTTCGACGGCAGGACAGAGTAAAAGTCGCAATATGGGCATTTTCCCCGACAGAAAGGAATGTGAATATACAGTCCTACCGGCATTTTTTCACCGCCTTAAAATAATCAGCGGGAATAACCCCGCTGAAAATCAGTTGTTGTCATCAAGTTTGAGAACAGCCATAAACGCTTCCTGAGGCACTTCCACGCTGCCGAAGGAGCGCATTCTTTTTTTGCCCTCTTTCTGCTTTTCAAGCAGTTTTTTCTTACGGGTAATGTCGCCGCCGTAACACTTTGCAAGAACATCCTTACGCATGGCTTTGATAGTCTCACGCGCAATTACCTTGCCGCCTATCGCCACCTGAACGGGAATCTCAAACATCTGTCTCGGAATGTTGTCTTTAAGTCTTTCGGCAATTTTCCGCGCTTTACCGTATGCCATATCCGAATGGATTATAAATGAAAGCGCGTCAATCACATCACCGTTGAGAAGAACATCAAGTTTAACAAGGTTGGAGCGCCTGTAATCGCAGATTTCATAGTCAAAAGAGGCGTAACCTCTCGTTCTCGATTTCAGCGAATCAAAAAAGTCATAGATTATTTCGTTGAGCGGCAGTTCATAAAGTATGTCAACACGGTCTTTTGTAATGTAGTCCATGCCCTTGAATATTCCGCGCCTTGTCTGGCACAGGTCCATAATTGTTCCCACATATTCCGCTGGTGAGTAAATATGCGCGTTTGTGAACGGCTCCTCGCAGAAATCAATGTTCGCGGGGTTGGGGTAGTGCGTGGGGTTGTCTATTTCAATTACAGAGCCGTCAGTCATATGTATTTTATATATAACGCTGGGGATTGTGGTAACAAGGTCAAGGTCATATTCACGCTCAAGGCGTTCCTGGATTATTTCAAGGTGAAGCAACCCCAAAAATCCGCAACGGAAGCCGAAGCCGAGAACACCCGATGTTTCGGGCTCAAATGAGAGCGCCGCATCGTTGAGGCGCAGTTTTTCAAGGGCATCCCTTAAAGCCTCATAGTCGTTGCCGTCGGCAGGGTAAACACCGCAGAAAACCATCGGCAGAACGCTTCTGTAACCCGGCAGAGGTTCGAGGGCGGGGTTTGTCGCAAGCGTAACGGTATCGCCCACATTGGCGTCACGCACGGTTTTGATGGAAGCGGTAATATAACCGACCTCTCCGGCGCACAGTTCTTCTGCGGGTTCCATTGACTGCGCACGCATATAGCCGACTTCAACAACAGTGAAGGCAGCCCCTGTCTGCATCATTTTCATTGTGTCGCCGGCTTTGATTTTGCCGTCCATAATGCGAACATAAACTATAACGCCGCGGTAACTGTCATAAACAGAGTCAAAAATGAGCGCGCGCAAAGGAGCGGAGTCGTTACCCGTCGGGGCGGGTATGTCCTGAACAATTCTTTCAAGCACCTGCTCAACATTGAGCCCTGTTTTTGCTGAAACTCTGGGCGCGACAGAGCAGTCCAGCCCGATTACATCTTCAATTTCGTTCGCAACTTCATCCGGCATTGCCGAAGGCAGGTCGATTTTGTTTATAACCGGCACAACCTCAAGGTCATGGTCAAGCGCAAGGTAAGTGTTCGCGAGAGTCTGCGCCTCAATGCCCTGGGTAGCGTCAACAACAAGAATTGCTCCCTCGCACGCGGCAAGCGAGCGTGAAACTTCATAATTGAAGTCAACATGGCCGGGAGTGTCAATGAGGTTGAGTTCATAAACCTCGCCGTCCTGCGCCGTATAGTCGAGTTTTACGGCGTGAGCTTTAATTGTGATTCCTCTCTCACGCTCAAGGTCCATATCGTCAAGAATCTGTTCCGTCATATCGCGCAGCGCCACGGATTTTGTGAGTTCAAGCAGTCTGTCTGCAAGAGTCGATTTGCCATGGTCAATGTGAGCGATTATTGAAAAATTTCTGATTTTATCTTTTGAAACTGCCAATTCTGTTTTCCTTTCAGATAAACTGTTATGACATAACGTCAAGGTCGCGCGGAGCAATGGTCTGACCTATCCACATTTCTTCCCATTTGCGCCCTGCGATGTATTCAATGCGCTTTTTCTCCCCGTCGGAGATTTCGCAGAAGCCTGTTTCGTGTTTCTCCGCAATAATGCGTTTAATCTCCTCGTGATCGTGTTTCGTCATTTTATATTTATAAATTGAAATCACGCAGAACAACGCGAGTATTGAAGGAATAACCGAGTAGTTGAGCCGCAGACCGAAAGTAGTGCGTTTTGCCTGCTCAAGCGGATGCTTTACAGCGGGGTTGTAGCCGAACCACTCAAGCGACTGACCTACAACATAGCCCATAAAACTGCTGATTGTTTTGCTGAAAAAAGTTCTGAAGGTAGAGATTACGCCTTCCCTGCGCCTGCCGGTAATCAGTTCGTCAACATCCGTAATGTCGGGTTGAATGTTCTCGGCAACAAAGCCGGGGCCTGAAAAACCGAAATTATAAAGAATGGATGAAATGATAATAACCGCGTATTTGATAACCTGCGGTGTCTGATAAGTGAGAAAACCGTTCATCGCAATACCCACAACCATAAGCGGACCCAAAATCTTTCCGCAGGCGGTTTTGCCTTTGTATCGGGTGATAAAATAATTCAACGGCGAGCCGCTGAATTCGGCTATGCCCGAAATAATATTCATTGAAATAAAAATATTATAAGTGTCTGTGACGCTCACCATAAAATACTGGTCGGCATAGTTGCAGAAATAACGGCTCATTGAAAAGAACAGGGCAATAATAAAATACTGCCTGAACGCCCTGTTTGAAAAAACAGTTTTGTATTCGCTGACAAGAAATGAAAAATCTATTTTTTCGTTTACCTGGTCTTTTGAGGAGGGCTCTTTTGTTTTAAAGAAGCATACAATAGGCGACCAGGAGAACCATATCATCAGCACAATACCGACGAGCGCATATCTCCCCTTGTCAAGCGGCGAAGGTGTCGGCAGCGCGGTAAGCGCAGTCTTCACACTGAATCCGCTTAAAGCAAGCGCAGTAAAAACATAGGATGAAACCTGACCCACCGAATTGAAGGCGTATTCAACGATTTTATACTGCGTTCTCTCAAAATAACCCGGTGCAACTGTAGGCAGCATCGCTGTGTGAGGAATACTCATCATTGTCATAAATGTGCAATACATGAGCGCCGCAAAAAGATACCACAGCCAGGTAAGTGTCGGGTTGCCTCTGTCGGAAATTCCGAAAGAAGTCCATTTGAAAAGGTATGCAATTGCAAAAGGAATTGCGCCGATAAGCAGGTAAGGCCTGTGCCTGCCGAGTTTTGAGCTTGTTCTGTCGGTTATAATACCCATAAAAGGGTCGCTTACCGCATCCCATAAGCCCGCAATCAGCGTTATAAGCCCCGCTTTGCCGGTTTTCATACCCTCAACATAAGCCAAAAACTGCTGGTGAAACTGGTTGAGCGGATATCCGGCGCCTCCGAGCGTAATATTTGCGCAGTCATAAGCTATCATCGGGCGTAAAACTTCGCGGGTATTGCCCTCAATACCGAGAACATCCTTGACTTTGTCGCCGACTTTTCCCATAGTCATCCCTCCGAATAAATAACATTATAATAATAACAGATTAAATATATAAGGTCAAGAAATATATGCTGAACAAATCGTGTTAAGCGCCGCAGTCAAATTCACAAACAATTTACAAATAATACACCCAAAACTATTGACAAACCGAAAAAACGGGAGTATAGTAAGGATAAAGATTAGCACTCGACCCTAATGAGTGCTAACATTAGCACTCGGCAGGTTTGGAAATGGAGGTGAGCCTGTGACAGAACTCAGTGAACGCAAAAAGTTAATATTGGCGGCTGTTGTTGAGCATTTTATCAAAACAGGCGAACCGATAGGTTCAAAAGAACTTATCGCCAACACCGGTCTTAATGTTTCGTCGGCAACAGTCAGAAACGAGATGAGCGACCTCTCATTGCAGGGCTACCTTGACCAACCGCACACCTCGGCAGGCAGGGTTCCGTCCGATAAAGGCTACCGTTATTATATTGACAATCTTATGAAAAAACGCGAGATTGACGATGTCAGCAAACGTTTTATAGAGTCCGGAGTTGCCTCTGCGGCAGGAGACCCTGAAATGCTGATAGAATACGCGCGCAATGTTCTCGCGGAACTTACTCACTGCGCCTCACTTTCAACAACACCGGGCGGCGAATGCACGGTAATAAGACACATCGAACTTGTGCCTGTCGGCACAAGCACGGCAATGATGGTTTTGCTGACCTCCGACGGAATACTCAAGAGTCGTCTTTGCAGGCTGGATTCCGCTCTTGACTCAAAACTTGTGGAGTCATTTTACAATGTCACGGGTTCGGCAATAGTAGGCAGGCAGGCAAGCGAAATAAGCGTGGCTTCCATGCAGACAATAGCGGCATCGCTCGGCTCGGATTTAATGGCAATGTTTCCTATGCTCGCAGCTGTGTGCGAACTGGCACAGAGCACTGCACAAACCCAGATAATGCTTGAGGGGCAGTCAAATCTTCTCTCCGGCGGTTACAGTGACGGCGCGCTTGAACTCATAAATTTCCTTAACCGTGAAGAGGCGCTCAACAGAATAATCAACAGTTCAAAAAAAGACCTTACCGTGTTTGTCGGCGATGAAAACATTTATCGCCAGCTGAAAAATTCGAGCGTTATTCTGTCAAAATACAGCGTTCGCGGGCAGGATGCAGGCTCAATCGGCATAATCGGTCCCACTCGTATGGATTACGAAACAATAATACCTGACATAAGATTCCTGACAAACCTTGTAGGCAGACTTATTGAACAGGCTCTTGAGGAATAGAAAGGATAAATTATGAAAGAAGAAAAATCAAAAGAACAGCCGGCTGAAAACGAGGTTGAAACCGTTGAGGAAGAAACGATTTCCGACATAAAAAAAGAAGATAAAAAACCTGAAAAAAAGCAGAAATCAAAAAAAGATTCAGTAGTTGAAAAAACTGAGCAACTCGAAAAACAGTTGGAAGAGCAAAAAGATTTATATCTGAGGCTCCGCGCGGAGTATGACAATTTCCGCAAACGCTCACAGAAAGAAAAAGAGGATGTTCACACAACAGCGAGAGCGGATGTAATCAAAAACATTCTGCCTGTGCTTGACAATTTCGAACGCGCCGCGGGCAACAGCGAAGCGTCTTTTGAAGATTACCGCAAAGGTATGGAAATGATTTACACCCAGTTTCTCGAAATACTCGAAAAAACAGGTGTGGAATCCTTCGGCGAACCGGGCGACGCGTTTGACCCGAATATGCACAATGCCGTTATGCACATCGAAAGTGAGGATTTCGGCGAAAACGAATTGGCACAGGTCTTCCAGAAAGGCTATAAAATAGGCAATACCGTAGTGAGATTCGCAACCGTTCAGGTTGCAAACTGACACTTTATGTTAATAACATCTTTTAAAATAGGAGGAAAACATCATGGCAAAAATTATAGGTATTGATTTGGGAACAACCAACTCTTGCGTAGCGGTTATTGAAGGCGGCGACCCCGTTGTCATCGCAAACGCAGAAGGCACAAGAACAACTCCGTCTGTTGTCGCTTTCGGCAAAACAGGCGAAAGAATGGTAGGTCAGGTTGCAAAACGCCAGGCCATCACAAACCCCGACAGAACGGTTTCATCAATCAAAAGGCAGATGGGTTCTGATTACAAAGTAACCATCGACGGCAAAAAATATACCCCGCAGGAAATCTCCGCGATGATTCTTCAGAAACTCAAAACCGACGCCGAAGCATATATCGGCGAAAAGGTAACAGAGGCGGTTATCACTGTTCCCGCCTACTTCACCGACTCACAGCGTCAGGCGACCAAGGATGCGGGCAAAATCGCGGGTCTTGAAGTCAAAAGAATCATCAATGAGCCCACAGCGGCGGCTCTCGCTTACGGTATTGACAAAGAGAACGACCAGAAAATTATGGTTTATGACCTCGGCGGCGGCACATTTGATGTTTCCATTATTGAGATGGGCGACGGCGTTCAGGAAGTTCTTGCAACAGCCGGCAACAACCGCCTCGGCGGCGATGACTTTGACCAGAGAATAATCGACTGGATGGCGGATTCGTTCAAAGCGGAGCAGGGCATTGACCTTCGCGGCGACAAGATGGCCATGCAGCGCCTTAAAGAAGAGGCAGAAAAGGCAAAAATCGAACTTTCCGGCGTAACAACCGCAAACATCAACCTACCCTTCATCACAGCGGATGCTACCGGCCCCAAGCACCTTGAAATGACTCTTACAAGGGCAAAGTTCAACGAACTCACCGCAGACCTTGTCGAAGCAACTATGGGTCCTGTCCGTCAGGCTATGTCAGACTCAGGTCTCAATGTTTCTGAAATAAACAAGGTTCTTATGGTCGGCGGTTCTTCAAGAATCCCCGCTGTTCAGGAAGCGGTAAAGAACTTCACCGGCAAAGAGCCCTTCAAGGGCATCAACCCCGATGAATGTGTTGCGGTAGGCGCGGCACTTCAGGGCGGTGTTTTAGGCGGCGATGTTACAGGTCTTCTTCTTCTCGACGTCACTCCGCTTTCACTCGGCATTGAAACCATGGGCGGCATTAACACAAAGATTATTGATCGTAATACAACCATCCCCGTCAAGAAGAGCCAGATTTTCTCAACGGCTGCCGACAACCAGCCTTCAGTTGAAGTTCATGTTCTTCAGGGCGAAAGAGAATTTGCGAAAGATAATAAAACACTCGGCGTGTTCCACCTTGACGGCATTCTTCCCGCACGCAGGGGCGTTCCTCAGATTGAGGTTACATTCGACATTGATGCAAACGGCATAGTTCATGTTTCCGCGAAAGATCTCGGCACAAACAAGGAGCAGTCAATCTCCATCACCGCGTCAAGCAATATGAGTAAAGAAGATATTGACAAAGCGGTCGCAGACGCAGAGCGTTTCGCACAGGAAGATAAGGCTCGCCGCGAAGAGGTCGATATGCGCAACGAGGCTGATCAGATTGTATATCAGTGCGAAAAACTTATAAGTGAGAACGGCGATAAGTTTGACGAGGCAGATAAGAACTCCGTCAACGAGAAAGTCGAAGCGCTTAAAGAAGCCCTCAAGGGCGAGGATATCAATCTCATCAAATCATGCAAAGAAGAACTCACTCAGAAATTCTACGAGATTTCCGAGAAGATTTATAAGCAGAACGCTCCTCAGGGCGACCCCAGTGCGGCAGGTTTTGACCCCAATGCCGCCGCTTACGGAGCGGGCAACGATCAGGGCTATACCGACGCCAGTTACACAGACGTTCCTCCCGAGGGCTGATAAACAACAAAACCGCTGTAAATAAAAAGCTGACCGCTGTCATAAGGGCAACGGTCAGCAAATACGGTTTATACAGCAAAGGAGCTGCAAATGGCAGACAATAAAAGAGATTACTACGAGGTGCTCGGCGTTTCAAAAGGCGCCTCGGATGACGAAATAAAAAAAGCATACAGACAGACCGCGAAAAAATATCATCCCGACCTTAATCCGGGTGACGCTGCGGCAGAAGCAAAATTCAAAGAGGCAAACGAGGCGTACGAAGTTCTCTCCGATAAAGAAAAACGCGCCCGTTACGACCAATACGGCCACGCAGGCGTTGATCCCAACTTCGGCGCAGGCGGATTCGACGGCGGAGCGGGCGGTTTTGATTTTGACCTCGGCGACCTTTTCGGTAGCTTTTTCGGCGGCGGATTCGGCGGAGCGAGGCAGTCTAATCCGAATGCTCCCAGGCGCGGTGAAGATTTGCAGGCGAGAGTTACCGTTTCTTTTGAGGAAGCGGCAAAAGGCTGCCGCCGTGATATTGATGTTCAAAAGATTGAAACCTGTCCCGACTGCGGCGGAACGGGTGCGCAGAAAGGCACTTCGGCAAGCACCTGCCCGGACTGCGGCGGTCGCGGCCAGATAAATGTTCAGTCACGCACACCGTTCGGCGTTATGTCAACCTCAAAAACCTGCCCGAAATGCGGCGGCAGAGGTAAGGTTATTGAGCATCCCTGCCAGAAATGCCGCGGAACAGGCAGAATCAGACATTCTGTCAAAGTCAGCGTAAATGTTCCCGCGGGAATAGATGACAGGCAGATGTTCTCTGTTCCGGGCGCGGGCAATTCAGGCATAAACGGCGGTCCCGCAGGCGACCTCAAGGTTGCGGTTTATGTCAGACCGCACCAGTTTTTCGAGCGAGACGGCTACAATGTCTGGTATGACCTCAAAGTCAGTTTCACACAGGCTGCTTTAGGCGATAAAATACAGATACCCACACTTGACGGCAATGTTGTGTTTGATCTTCCCTCCGGCACACAGCCCGGTGAAATCTTTGTTATGAAAGGCAAGGGCATACAGTCTGTCAACGGCAGGGGCAAGGGTGACCAACTCGTGCGCGTTACTGTCAACATCCCAAAATCGCTCTCCGAAAACGAGAAACAGTTACTTATGCAACTTGAAACTTCTCTCAAAGTCAAGAGGGGCGCGCCCGTCGGCTCGGGCGACAAAAAAAGCAATATCCGTGACAAGTTTGAAAAACGCAAGAAATGAATAATATGAAAAAATACAGTTCTGCCGTATTCGACCTTGACGGCACATTGCTCAACACCATTGATGATTTGAGAGACAGCGTGAATTATATGCTGCGTCTCAATTCTTTCCCCGAAAGAACAACGGCGCAGGTGCTTACCTTTGTCGGCAACGGAATAGCAAAACTCGTCGAACTGAGTTTGCCTGACGGTTACGACAAAAATGAGTTTGACAGATACCTCAACGAATTCAGAGAGCACTATTCCCGTAATTCAAAAAACAAAACCTGCCCCTATGAAGGAGTAAATGATATTCTCACATATCTTAAGGGCAGAGGCGTTAAAACAGCCGTTGTTTCAAATAAGGTTGACGATCAGACCAAAATTCTCTGCAAAGAGTATTTTCACGGTAATGTAGATTTCGCAGTAGGTCAGAGGCAGGGTATTGAGAAAAAACCCGCTCCCGACGGAGTGCTCGATGCAATCGGAAACCTCGGCTGTAAAATAACCGACGCTGTCTATATCGGTGATTCAGAGGTCGATTTTGCAACCGCTCAGAACTCAGGGCTTGATTTTATCGGCGTTTCATGGGGCTACAGAGGCAGACGGTTCCTCGAAAAACTCGGTGCTGCGGTTATTGTTGATACACCTGAAGAATTAAAAAAATTCTTTATATAACAGTTAAAGCCACATCTGCGGATGTGGCTTTTTACATATCATGTTTTATTATGCCGCGGCAAAACTGAAAATCCTTATAAAGTATCTGAAAAAATAACCTACATTTATAAAAATTCTGCCGAGTGTCGAGAAAAAGTTTACCGATGTGTTCGCAACCTGAGACGCGGCTGAAACAGTTCCGTAACCTGCTATTGAACCGTTATTGTCATCAACCTCGTCATCATTGGCAAAGCGTTCAATTATCGGTGAGGCAATTCCGAGCAACACATATTCAACAGCTGTAACGGGGCCGAAAATCTTTGCGAACAGTTTTGTCGTTCCTGCGCTGATTCCGTCAGACAAACCGAAGTTGGCAAGAATTGAATTGAGTCCCGTAAAAAGCGCCTCATCGCCGACCTCCGAGAGCGTGTCTCTCAGAATGTAGTTCACAATGCCGAGGAACAGCGTAACCTCTGTGCTGTCAAGCGGGAAGTCCTCACAGCCGGCGTAATGCCATGCGACAAGTTCCGTCGCAAGATCCCATCCGTTTTCGTATTCGCTTCCGGGCAGGTTGATATTATACTTTTTCGCCTTTTCCTGCAAGCCTCCCTCACTGTAAAGCGGAAGGTCAAGCGTGTCGCAAAGGCTTCCCACAGCTGTGCTTACAAGTCTGTAAAACGGCTCGCCTTCTTTAATGCCTATTTTCTCCATTGTAAGACCGAGCTTGAGCCTGTATTCAACACCGGCCTTGAGAAACTGTTTTGAATATTCGTTTGCGTTCTCATTCATAAGCGAAATCATTTCATCGGTATAGCCCGCGGTTGCCTGCGTAAGAGCGTCTGTATCAATTTTATCAATTGTTTTCAGTTCATAACTGATTTCTTTTTCCGAAAAGCGGAACACTCTGTAAGCTAGTGGGAACATCGAAAGTGATGTGGTGCTGAAGTCGGTGATTGTGTTGCCGAGCGCGCTTGTGAATGATGTTGCGTCACTGCAATGCTCGTGACCCGTTATAACAAATTTGATGCCGGCGTCCGCAAAAATCTCCGCGGTGGTGTTATGAAAGCGGACAATAAAGTTGTGGCTGATGATTCTCTGAAGGGGCATATGCTCAAGAATATTGTGGTGCATCATAAGAATCGGATATCTGCCGTCATCATAGGCCTTTTTTGCGCTTGATTTTACCCAGTTGATTTTTTCAAGCGTCATACCGTCTTCGGTCGATTTTGTTTCACTGCATGAGTCAAGAGCGATAAGTCTGTATTTTTCGCCAAGATCAGCGGTGTATGAGCAGGTCCCTTTGAGTGTGTCAATAGCCTCATCATAACCGAAATGGCGGTAAATGCTGATAAAATCATCAAAACTCGTGTCGCCCTTGTTAAGCGAAGCGTCATGGTTGCCGTTTATAACATAAACCTGTTTACCCGTTTTCTGTTCAAATTTTTCAAGTTTTGCGGCAACATCTTCGTGCTGTTTACGAATAATCTTACCGTCATCGGCAAGGTCTCCCGCAAGCAGAACAAACTCAATGTCATCATTCTCGGCGCACTGTTTCAGAAATTCGTCAATTATAAATCCGCTTTCATTTTCCAAGGCGGCGCGTCTGTTTGCATACCAGAAAACCGGGTCATCAAGCAGTTCGGGGTTTGTTTCGGTAAGTTCTTCAACCGGCTCGTTGTAGTGAAGGTCGGAACCGGCGGCGAAACAAAGCTGTTCGGAGATGTCAGCCTGCATGCCCGAAACGGCTGAAGCTGTAACAAGGCCGAGAGAGAGTATGATGCTGATTATTCTCGGTATCATTTTTCATCCTCCTGTGCTTTTGTTTCAAAACAGAGCCATCCTCCGCTTTCGTGACGGTCAATAACCTCAAGGCCGCAATTTTCAAACGCCGTAAGAACTTCATCCTCACGCGGCAGAATTATTCCCGATGTGATGAACACAGCGCCCGGGTTCATATATTTTTTGATATCACTGCAGAGTTTAATGACAATGTCCGCAACTATGTTTGCAAGAATAATGTCAAATTTTCCGCTGATTCTGTCTGTAAGAATGCCCTGAACATAAGTTACCTGAGGCGGTGTGAATCCGTTGCCCGCGGCGTTCTCCGTCGCTGTTTTTACCGCAAGTGCGTCAATATCAACTCCCTGCGCGTTTTCGCTTCCCAGCAGCATGGCGGCTATTGAAAGAATACCGCTGCCGCAGCCGACATCAAGAACCTTTTTGCCTTTGCCTGCATATTTTTCAAGCGTTTCGAGGCAGAGCCTCGTTGTGTCGTGAGTGCCGGAACCGAAGGCAAGACCGGGCTCAAGGTGAAGCACAGCTCTGCCGCTCGCGTCAAATTCGTCTTCCCATACGGGGCGGATAAGCAGTTTTTCACCGACGGGCATCGGTTTGAAATATTTTTTCCAATTATTCTCCCACTCGGAGTTTTTGCAGAGTTTTTCGTCAATTTCAAAATCTATGTTTTCAGCCGTGTAGCGTTCTTCAAGAAAAGCGACCGCTTCGGCGGGGTTTTCTTCGGGAGAAATGTAAATATGAACTATCGCTTTGCTTCTGTCTTTTGCGAGCAGTTCTTCGTCTATAAGGTCAATATGAGCGATGTCACGCGCTTCCTGTTCAAGCGAACTGTAATCCTCAACATAGATGCCGTAAGGCACAGCCATATTGGCAATGTCGCCTGCACGGTCCACATCGGGGGCGGGGACTGTTATTCTGATTTCCGTCCAGTCGCTCATATCATTCTCCTGAATTATTATTCGTCAAGGTTTGCCTTGTATTCTCCGCTTCTGCCGTGGTTATAAAGTTTCCGGTCGTCAAGAGACCACTGACGGCCTGTGAACTCGCCCTCTTTTTTCTGCGAAATTTCGTGTGACATTGTGTAGATTCTTGCGTCAAGCAGGTCAAGTTCCGAAAGAATTTCCGCCTCAATAAACATCGGGTATTGCGCCGCGCCGAACTGCGGAATGCCGTGGTGCGAAATCAGCATGTGCTCAACAAGTGTAAGTGTGTTTTCACTGATGCCGAGTTTTGTGCCTATTCTGTCAATTTCAACAGCGCCCATAACAAGGTGCCCGACAAGGTTACCGCGCACGGTGTAGTCGGTCGCTATTCCGGTGTCGGATGAATTTATCTCCTCAATTTTGGCAATGTCGTGCAAAATGATTCCGCTGTAAAGCAGATCCTTGCAAACAAAGGGATAAACAGAACATACACCCTGCGCAAGCCTTAAAATCGAAAGCGTGTGAAGCAGAAGACCGCACCTCACGGAGTGGTGAAGTTTTAACGCGGCGGGCCAGTAAAGCAGTTTTTCTCTTTTTTCATCAATCACCGCGTTTACAAGCTTTTTCAGTTCCTCATCCTCAAAGCTGTCAATAATGTTTTCAATGTAACGCAGCATAACATCGCCGCCGAGTTCCGCGCTTTCTATATAATCTTCAACTTTAACATTGTCGCTTTCCATAACATGTCTTATGCGGTCGATTTTGAACTGTTCAACGCCTTTGAATACATTGACGGTGCCGCGCACTTTTACAAAATCGTTCATTTCATATCTGATATGCAGGTTGTCGGCGTCCCAGAGTTTGGCGTTCATTTCGCCGCTTTTGTCGCCTATTGTCATATCAAGAAAAACCGAGCCGGTTGAGGCGGTTTTTTTCTCTATGGATTTGATTATGCAAAAACATTCAACAGTGCCGTTCTTGCCGCAGGGAGTGAAATTCATATAATACTCCTTATAATATAATTCATATTATTATAGCATTATATAATTATAAGTCAATGAAATTATTACAAAAAGTTACAACAATTAAGAAGTTTTTAATATATGATAAACTGACTGTCAGAACACCGAAAAAATATGTTTAATTTGACTGTGGTAATTTTTCGCAATAAGCATATTGACAAATTGAAAAGTAAAGATTATAATAAAGAAAAAACACTCAGGGCGGGGTGAGATTCCCCACCGGCGGTAAAGTCCGCGAGCCGCGTTAGGCGGCTGATACGGTGAAATTCCGTAACCGACGGTATAGTCCGGATGAAAGAGTTTTGTTTTTTGCATTTTTGCCCTGACTGTATTTACGGTCAGGGCTTTTTTTGGAGGTTTTGTTATGACAAAAACACAAAAAGGCATTTATAAAATCACACTTACGGCAATGCTTTCCGCCGTTGCTTTTGTGCTGATGTTCCTTGAATTTTCACTGCCGGTTATTCCCTCGTTTATAAAATTTGACATTTCGGATCTGCCCGCGTTTTTCGGAGCCTTTGCTTTCGGACCGCTCTACGGCGTTTTAATTGAACTTATCAAAAACCTTCTTCATGTTCTCATAAAAGGCACTTCGAGCGCTTTTATAGGTGAACTGAGCAACTTTCTGCTCGGCTCAACGCTTTGTCTTGTCGCAGGTTTTATTTACAAGAGCGGCAAAAGCAAAAAATCCGCTGTTCTTGCCTGTTTCATCGGCGCGCTTGCCATGGGACTTCTCAGCCTGCCGATAAACTATTTCGCCGTTTATCCCGCTTATGTAAAGTTTTACGGTCTGCCTCTTGAAGCGATTATTGGTATGTATTGTGCCATTCTTCCGAAGGTCGCAACCATCCCCACATCAAATCAGCTTTTTAACTGTCTGTTTATTTTTAATGTTCCTTTCACATTTTTCAAAGGCATTGCCGATGCGGTTATATGTATTTTCGTCTACAAACCGCTTTCAAGATTCATTAAGGGAAAAATGTAACAAGCAAAAAACTCCCCGATTTCGGGGAGTTTTTCATTGCCGTTTTTCAGCGGTTGCTGATTTTTTCTTTGACTATGTAAATGGGCCTGCCTTTGCCCTGAATATAGGTCTTTGCAAGGTATTCGCCCAGAATACCCATACAGCCGAGAATTGTTCCGCCCACAAAGAAAACGGCGGACACAGCGGCGCTTTTGCCTGTTGCCAGTGAAATAACAAACAGAGGCAGTGAGATGATAATAAACAATATTCCGAGCCAGAGCGAAAGCCTCAGCGGCCGTGTGGTAAAAGACTCAATACCGTCAAGCGCGTATCTGAAAAGTTTGAAAAACGACCATTTTGATTCGCCGTTTGCCCTTTTATTAACGGTGTAGGGGATGTATTCGGTGTTGTAACCGACCCAAGAGAATATCCCTTTTGAAAAGCGGAAGTATTCCTTCATTTTGACAATGGAGTCAACCATCGGTCTGCGGAATGTGCGGAAATCACTCGCTCCGCTTACAAATTCAGTGTCTGTAATCAGGTTTACAACCTTATAGAAAGCGTCTTTGAAAAAAGACATTTTCGCGTCTTCATTGCGTTCGCCCTGGTATGCGGCTACACAGTCAATTTCAGGGTTCACATCAAGTTTTTCAATCATATCAAGCACAACAGAAGGGTGCTGCTGAAGGTCGGCGTCAATAACCGTAACATATTCTCCGTCAGCGTTTTCAAGCCCTGCC
This sequence comes from Clostridia bacterium, assembly GCA_017428625.1. Taxonomy (GTDB): domain Bacteria; phylum Bacillota; class Clostridia; order Oscillospirales; family Acutalibacteraceae; genus CAG-177. The sequence continues at coordinate 5,373 of JAFRQM010000007.1, read as the reverse complement.
AGCATCGCCGCCTCTTTTCCGAAATTCCTTGAAAATGAGATTATTTTTATCGCCGCGGGACCTGTTACAAGTTTTTTCAGAACATTGAGTGTTCCATCTGTGCTGCCGTCATTTACAAATACAATTTCATAGTCAAAATCGTGACCTTCAAATGTGTCGGCAACAGCCTTGTAGAACAGGGCGATGTTGCCTTCTTCGTTGTAGCAGGGAACAACAAGTGAAAGTTTCATTTTTACACCTCTCAGATGTTCGCTTCTTTTCTGAGAATATCAACCATATCGGTCTTTTCCCAGGTGACGCCGAGGTCGGTTCTGCCCATGTGACCGAGAGCGGCAACCTTTCTGTAACCGGGTTTGCGAAGGTCGAGCTTTTCGATTATTGAAGCGGGGCGCAGGTCAAATACTTTTTTAACAATATCCGCAATTTCGGTGTCGGAAATTTTTCCTGTGCCGAATGTTTCAGCAAACACCGAAACGGGTTCCTCAACGCCTATCGCGTAAGCAACCTGAATTTCACATCTGTCGGCAAGACCCGCCGCTACAATGTTTTTGGCAACATATCTTGAAGCGTAAGCGGCACTCCGGTCAACCTTTGTCGGGTCCTTACCGCTGAAAGCTCCGCCGCCGTGGCGTGAGTATCCGCCGTAAGTGTCAACAATGATTTTTCTGCCGGTAAGTCCGCTGTCGCCGTTGGGGCCGCCTGTTACAAACCTGCCGGTGGGGTTGATGTGAAATACCGTTTTATCATCAAGAAGGTTTGCCGGAATGGTTGTTTTAATAACTTTTTCAATAATGTCACGGCGTATCTGTTTAAGTTCAACATCGGCGCTGTGCTGAGATGAAATAACAACCGTGTCAACACGAACAGGCTTGTTATTTTCATCATATTCAACTGTAACCTGGCTTTTGCCGTCGGGTCGAAGATAAGGCAGAACACCGTCAACACGCACCTGAGTAAGCTTTGCGCAGAGCTTGTGAGCGAGTGAAATCGGGAGCGGCATAAGTTCGGGTGTTTCGTTGCAGGCATAGCCGAACATCATACCCTGGTCGCCGGCACCCAGTCTGTCAACGCCCATTGCAATATCGCCGGACTGTTTGTCAAGGGCGGTAATAATCGCACAGGTGTTGCAGTCAAATCCTTTTTCGGAATTGTCGTAGCCGATGTCACAAATTACTTTGCGGGCAATGGCGGGTATGTCAATGTTTGCCTTTGTTGAAATCTCTCCCATAACAAGCACCATACCGGTAGTGCAACAGGTTTCGCAGGCGACTCTGCCTGTCGGGTCCTGTTCAAGAATAGCATCGAGCACGGCGTCGGAAATCTGGTCGCAGATTTTATCGGGATGACCGCAGGTCACTGATTCGGATGTAAAAAAATGATTTGCCATAATAAGCACCTCCAATAATAAAATAACCCGTGTCAAGGCGCGCTTAACACGGGAAAAATCACCTTATCTCTCGGTTAAACCGCAGGATTTAGCACCTTGGTAAAAACCAGGTTGCCGGGCGTCACAGGGCCTGTCCCTCAGCCACTCTTAATAAGGAAATATTCAATTTTCAATTAATTCTACACTAATACCGGTGAAAAGTCAACTGTAAACATTAAAATATTCTTACCGATATTCTCATTCTGCCTTTTTTTGTGGTTAAAACTTTGCCGCAAAAAATGAATCTGCCCTTGCCGCGCACCGAAACAAGGTCATTTTCGTTTAATGATTGCGATGCGTTCAAACAGTTTGCGCTGTTGATAAAAACAAGTTTTTGCTCAAACAGCTTCTGACTTTCGCTTCTGGAAAGTTTATAAACTGCGGCAATAACAGCGTCACAGCGAAGGCTTGCGGTAACTGTTTCGCTCTCATCCGGAAGTTTAACGCTTTCAACGGGAGGTTTATCAACAACAGCGCAGCTCACGCTCGTGTGTCTGACAGAAACACAGTTCTCAACAATATACGGTGTTATTGTCTCAAGGCAGAAAAGGTACCCGGTGTTTTCAAAAACAATAATGTCTCCTAGCGCTTCTCTTTTTATTCCCAAAGCCATAAGTGAGCCGAGAAAATCTCTGTGGGTCAGAGCGTCGGCGAATTTCTGCCGTAACGGTTCAATTTTGACACAATATACAGGCGGAGTGTCGGCGTATCCGCAGATTTCTTCACTGCCGAAACAGGCGATTTTGCGTTCCGCGTTTTCATATCCGCCCCAAAATGAGTAACCGTTTTTCGGTACGGATTTAACAAGAATATCCTGATGCGCGAGTGTCAGAAAATCCGTGTATGTATAACAGCCGTTATTGTATGACCTGTTATACAGTTCTTCAAATCTCTTTTTTAACTGTAATTCCTCATCCATTTTTTGCTTCAATTTCTTCAATACTGATTTTTGTTGTTTTGCCTTTTTCGGCTTTGCGGCATTCTTTTCCGAGTCTGAAAATATGAACATCATTTTTCAGGTCATCGGAAATAACTCTTCTGAATACCGCGCCCGGGAGTTCCTCCTTAATTCTTCGGACTTTTTCCTCCCTTATGCAGTTTTTACCGATTATTTTACCGTTTCTGATGTCGGCTTTTGTGGCAATAACCTTTTCAACACCATATTTTTCGCATAACGGTTTTACGATATATTCCGGTGATGCCGAACACACAAGAGTAGGAAAATTCCGTCTTTCTCTGTTGAAAACAGGATAGATGTTTTTTACCTGTTTCTTCCAGAATCTTTCAACAAGTTTTTTCCCGTTTGTGAATCTGAGAAACACAAAACATTTCCCTTTGAATTTATCGCCCGCTCCCAAAGCATAAAGTGTAATACAGACAATCTGATAAGGAATCAGAAACCACAGATGCGGGTGAGTCAGCATTGAGTAAAACAGAAAAACCGTTTCGGAATCGTATGGGTAAACCGTTTTGTCAAAGTCATAGATGTCATATTCCATCAGATAACAATCCTTGATTTTTCGCCGTTTAATCTGACTTTTACACTTTTGCTTCCGTAAATAATCTCAAAGGCTCCGCTGCCTTCCAGTTCGCATTTCGTGAGTTTGCCGTTTTTCCATTCAATGTCAACAATTACATTCCCTTTTGCAAGCAGACCTTTGATACTGCCGTTTTTCCAAACGGAGGGCAGAGCGGGCAGAATGTAGATTTTACCGTCGCGCGATTGCATAAGCATTTCTGCAACTCCGCTTACAAAGCCGAAATTGCCGTCAATCTGGAATGGCGGATGAGCGTCAAAAAGATTTTCATATGTTCCGCCGCCGTTTGTGTAGTTGAAACCTACGCTCTTGACCGGTCGCAACTGCATATTTATAAGTTTCAGAGCATGGTCGCCGTCAAACAGCCTTGCCCAGAAGTTTATTTTCCAACCGAGCGACCAGCCGGTGCCGTTGTCACCTCTCAACGCCAGCGTTTTTCTGCAGGCGTTTGCCAGTTCAGGCGTGCCGTCAACGGTAATAAGGCTTGCAGGGTGCAGTGCATATAAATGCGAAACATGGCGGTGGTGCGGCTCGCTCTCAGGTCTGTCCGCATCCCATTCAAGAAGCTGACCTTTTTTGCCGGTCATAAACGGCAGCATTCTGTTAAGCGCCTGTGAAAGCGAGGCGGCAAATCTTTTGTCTGTGCCCAAAATTTCACTTGCTTTTACACAGGAAATAAACAGGTCTTTGATGATGGACATCAGCATTGTGGATGTTTTGCCGACAGCAACAACTTTTCCGTTATAAACAAACAGGTTTTCAGGCGATGTTCCGGCGGGATAAATCAGCATTCCGTCTTCATTTTCGCAAAGCTGCGAAAGGTAAAACTCCGCCGCTTTTTTCATAATCGGGTAAGCAGTGTTTTTCAAAAACTTTTTATCATTTGTGTATTCATACTGCTCAAAAAGATGCCTGCACAGCCATCCGGATGAGCCTGGCCAGAAACTCCAAGAAGAAGAGCCCGGAACAGGCGTAGCCATACGCCATAAATCAACATTATGGTGGCTTACAAAACCGGGCGCGTTATACCATTTTTCCGCAACTCTTGCGCCGGTTACGCTGAGTTCTTCCATAAACCGTGAAAGAGGCTCGTTAACTTCCGGCATACGGCACATAAGCACCGGCCAGTAATTCATTTCTGTATTGATATTTACCGTGTAATTCGAGTGCCACGGGGGAGTGAGCCTGTCGTTCCAGATTCCCTGAAGGGTTGAGGGCTGAGTGCCCGGGCGCGATGATGAAAAAGCAAGATAACGCCCGTAGTTGAACATAAGCGTAATAAGCGACAGATCGCTCTTGTCGGATTTGTATTTTTTTAATCTTGTATCGGTCGGCAGTTCAGAATTTGAGCCTTTGCCTAAATTCAGTTCAACTCTGCCGTAAAGGTCTTTGTAATCCTTTAAATGAGCAGATTTAATTGTGTCATAATCCGCTGCACTGTCAAGAATCGATTTGCACGGTTCTTTATATTGTTTGCCGTCGGTAAACGCGGATTTGTCAAAACCGTTGAAACTTGTAACACAGGTGAAAAAAACAGTTGCGCTCGAAGCGTCGGTTATTTTTATGCAGTTTTTCAGGCAGATAACTTTTCCGTCACTGAACGCTTTTGCGCCCGCGCGGAAAAGAATGCCGCGTTTTTCAGGCTCGTCATAATAACACTGGTTGTCGGATTCGTCATTTGCATTGTTTTCAGAAGGGCATTCGCCGTCAAGCCAGAGCATATCATCTCCGGTAAATGACGATGATTTAAGTTTTGATTTGAATTTAAGTTTAAAATTCAGCACAGGTTTTGAAGCGGTCAGCTTTACCGCTATGACTTTTCCGGGGTATGATGCAAAATATTCTCTCTTAAATTCAACCGTTCCGAGTTTGTATGAAACGCCGGCAATGCCGTTATCAAGGTCGAGATATCTCGAATAACCGCTCAATCTGCCGTTGTTGATAAACTCAAATTCCATATCGCCAAGCGGCACATACGCCTGGCTCCAGGTGCCGTGAAACCTTGTTTCACACACCTTCTGCGCTTCATAAAGTTTGCCTTCGGCTGCGAGTTTTCTCGCCTCGCAAAGCGCTTCATAAGTGCCGTCAACATCAGCCGTGTCTTTCGGGTAGCCCGTCCACAATTCGTCGTGGTTGAGCGCCAGAACTTCTTTGTCAACTCCGCCGTAAATCATGGCGCCGAGTGTTCCGTTGCCTATGGGCAGGCATTGCGTCCAAGCCTGAGCCTCTTTTTTATACCATATATAACTGCCTGTGTTCATAGTATCTCTCCCCGTTTATTATTTGTTTCCAATATAACACAAAAATCCAGCCTTTTCAATAAAAAACAGGCGGAGAATCAAATTGTTCTCCGCCTGAATATTTTAATAGTTATATCCGAGTTCAACAGCATTGATGTTTACGCCGAGC
>JAFRQM010000006.1 GCA_017428625.1 Clostridia bacterium | reverse complement strand
CAGTCCACTGCTCTACCAACTGAGCTACAAAGGCATATTAAATGACCTGATAATTGAGTTATTATCAGGTCATCTGGCGACCCGGATCGGGCTCGAACCGACGACCTCCAGCGTGACAGGCTGGCGTTCTAAACCGACTGAACTACCGGGCCATTGGTGGGAACAACAGGGCTCGAACCTGTGACCCCCTGCTTGTAAGGCAGGTGCTCTCCCAGCTGAGCTATGCTCCCGGACCTTGCCGCTTCAAGCGGCGAAATATAATATACTATAATAAAATGTGATTGTCAACCGTTTTTTGAAAAATTTTTTCAAACTCTCCGCCGGCGTTTTTCTGCCGTTATTATTGCGGTTTTGCGCGTGAAATCAGGGCTCTGATTTCGGACGGACCAAACTCGTAAACTTTGTCGCAGAAATGGCAGCTGACCTTTGTAACCTCATCGTTCGCCATTTCTTCGAGTTCCTCCGCCCCTGTGCTGACAAGGGCTTTTTCAACCCTTTCGCGCGAACAGGTGCAGACATAGCCCGGGTGCATTTCATCGAGAAGCTGAAGCGGGAAGCCGTCAAGCACGGCGCGGCAGATTTCTTCGGGAGACATACCTTTTGCGAGCATTGTTGTTACGGGCTCAATGTTTTCAAGGCATTTTTCGACCCTGCTGATAGTGTCGTCATCCGCGGTGGGGAGCAACTGAATTATGAACCCACCCGCTGTGATGACGCTTCTGTCATCTTTGCTGACAAGAACACCGAGAGCGCAGACGGTGGGAATCTGCTCGCTGACGGCGTAATAGTTTGTGATATCTTCGGCTATTTCGCCCGAAACGATGGGAACCTGACCGATGTAAGGCTCTTTCAGACCCAAATCTTTCATAACGGTCAATGTGCCGTTTTTGCCGACGGCGCCCGAAACATCAAGTTTGCCTTTTTCATTTTTAGGCAGGTCAACGCCCGGGTCCGATACATAACCGCGGACATTGCCTTCACTGTCTGCCGCGGCAATAACGCTGCCGGCGGGACCGTCGCCGTTGAGACGGATTGTGACAGAGTCATCTCTGCCTTTGAGAACGGCGCCCATAAATCCGGCGGCTGTGAGGAGCCTGCCGAGAGCCGCCGTTGTGACGGGGGTTGTTTTATGAATAAGACGAGCGCGCTCAACAATATCGGCGGTGTCTGCCGCCATTACGGTAAGAGTGCCGTCATCGGATATCATTCTGACGATTTTACCCATAACTAATCCTTTCTTGCGAGAAATACCGCCCTTTCGCTGTCGGGTCTGACCGGGTCAAGCGTTAAATCATCATAAACGCCGCAAACCGAGAAGCCGCTTTTCAGCAGCATTTTTTCGAGTTCTTCAAGCGGATACGCCCGCTCCGTGAACTCTTCGCCGCAGCGCTCCCACAGGCCGTCTTCGCAGAGCGCGAAAAATTCAAGTGAAATGTCAACGCTCATATCACTGTTCAGAGTATTCTGCCAGGCGCAGAACACATCATCATAATCATAAATAAAAGAATTATCGGCAAGGATGTTTTTGTGTTTGTAAACCGTATTGACATCGAACACAAACGCTCCGCCTTTATTCATAAAGAGCGAGACTTTGTCGAAAGCCGACTGCACTTCATCCGCGTCGGCGAAATGATTTACGCTGTCAAGCGCGCAGACAGCGAAATCTATTGTGCCGTAAAGGTCGAGTTCAGCCGCGTTCTGACATAAAAGCAGAACATCCAGCCCCTCATTTGCGCATTTGAGCCTTGCTTCGTTAAGCATGCCGACGCTGTAATCAACGCCTATGACATCATAGCCGCGTTTTGCGAATTCAACGCTTAATGTGCCCGTGCCGCAGGCTAAATCGAGCAGAATGCCTTTTTGCTTATTGCAAGACGAAAGAAGCCTGCAAAAATAATCTGCACGCTTCCCGTAGCCGACATTTTCTGTTAATAAATCATAAAACCTTGCGAAAATGTCGTAAGCCATCAGTCTTTTTTATTCTTTTCAAGGCGTTGAAAAATGCCCTCATAACCGTTGCTGCCGTAAAGCAGGGAGCGGTTTACGCGGCTGATGGTTGCGGTGCTTGCCCCTGTCGCCGCGACAATATCGCTGTAAACATTGCCGTCTCGCAGCATTTTAGCAACAGCGAGACGCTGTGAAATGCTTTTGAGTTCGTTTACCGTGCATAAATCCTCAAAAAAGTCATAGCACTCATCAACTGTTTTTAACTGCAGAATTGCCTCAAAAAGGAAATCATTGTTCTCATTTTTGATTTTTGATACCATAGCAAACCATCCTTTACTCAAGATTACTTTAACATTTTATCACATAAAAGTATGAAAGTAAAGAGAAAAATAAAAAATTTTTAAAAATAACGGAGTCTGAAATCAGACTCCGTATTTTGACAAATTCATCTTCATCAGATGTTGTAGCCGAGTTCAAACGCTTTTATGTTGAGGTCGAGGAATTTTGCGGGAACACACTCCCTGACGGCTTCAAGCCAGGTTTCTTTTTCTATTCCGGTGTGTTTTGCCATAGCGCCTATAAGCACAACATTGACAGCCTTGGGCGAGCCGGCCTCAACCGCTACGGGCAGAGCGTCAAGTTCGAGCACATCTGCGCCCGCCGCTTTTATTGCGTCAATAACGCCATCCGGATAAACTGCATCGCCGATTACAACCGACATAGGGTCAATCTTCTGCGTGTTTACAATAACCTTGCCGTCGGGCTTCATATATTCAAGCCATCTTGCCGCTTCGAGCTGTTCAAACGCGAGTATGATATCCGCTTCGCCTTTCTCGATTATGGGAGAGGCGATTTCATCGCCGTATTTGACATAAGTGACAACAGAACCGCCGCGCTGACTCATGCCGTGAACCTCGGAGAGTTTGACATTATAGCCCTTTTTAAGAAGCACCGCGCCGAGAATACGGCTCGCGAGCAGTGTGCCCTGACCGCCGACTCCGACTATCATAACAGATTTATTCATATCAGCCTCTCCTTTCTTAACCTATAGCGCCGGGTTTGCACAGTTGACTGCAGACATCGCAGCCGAGGCACTGTGTTGAATCTATCTGCGCTTTGCCGTCTTTTATGCTGATTGCCGGGCAGCCGATTCTCATACACATTTTGCAGCCCACGCATTTTTCTTTATCCACACTGAGAGGAGGATTGTGTTTGACATATTTGAGCAGAGCGCAGGGTCTGCGTGAAATAACAACGGCGGGGCCGTCGCAGTCAAGCGCTTTTCTGACCGCCTGCTCGCTGTCTGTGAGGTTATAGGGGTCGCAAACAAATATGTTGCTTTCGGGGATGCCGACAGCGACGGCAAGTTTTTCAAGAGATACCGCGGATGTGGGGTCGCCCTTTATTGTATAGCCGGTTGTGGGGTTCTGCTGGTGACCCGTCATGCCCGTAATTGAGTTGTCGAGAATAATGCTCACGGAATTGCTTTTGTTATAGGCGATATTGATAAGACCGGTAACGCCGGAATGGATAAAAGTGGAATCGCCGATAACCGCAACCGTTTTGTTCGCCTTTTCGGGGTTCGCTTTGTTTCTGCCGTGAAGGGATGATACCGAGGCGCCCATACAAAGGCAGGTGTCTATCATTCCGATAGGCTTTGAAGCGCCGAGCGTGTAGCACCCGATATCGCCCGTGACAGTTTCGACACCCGCTTTTTTGAGGGCGTAGAACAGACCTCTGTGGGGGCATCCCGCGCAGAGCACGGGAGGACGAACGGGAATGTCGATATCCGCTTTGATTGTCGGCTTTTCTTCGCCGAGAACAACCTTTGCTATAAGTGACTGGGAATACTCGCCGATAAGGGTGAAATCCGCCTTGCCTCTGACATTTATGCCGTTTTTGAGGCAGTGGGTTTCGATATAATCGTCAAGTTCTTCAATAACATAAACCGTTTCACACTGCGCGGCGAAATCTTTAATCAACTGAACGGGCAGAGGGTAAAGGCAGCCCAGTTTGAGATAGGACGCTTTATCGCCGAGTGCCTCTTTTGCGTAATCATAACACACCCCCGCGGTGATTACGCCGATTTTTTTGCTGTAATACTCGACTTTGTTGAGACCGATTTCGACAGCTTCTTTTTCGGCGAAAGCGGTCTGGTCGAGGATTCTCTGCTCAACAACAATATGCTTAACCTTGGCGTTTGCCGGGGCCATAACATATTTCTGCGGATTCTTTGTGTATTCTTTATTGTCGGGTTCAACTCTTTCGCCTGTCTCCGCAAGACTTCTTGAGTGGGCGATACGGGTTGTCTCCCTCAGAATTACGGGAGTGTCGAAGCGCTCCGAAAGTTCAAAAGCAAGTTTGATGAATTTCAAGCATTCATCTGAGTCGGATGGTTCGAGCATCATAATCTTTGAAGCCTGCGCGTAATGCCTTGAATCCTGCTCGTTCTGTGACGAGTGCATACCGGGGTCATCGGCGACAAGGATAACCATACCCGCATTTACGCCCGTATATGAGGCAGTGAAAAGCGGATCGGCGGCAACGTTGAGGCCGACATGTTTCTGCGCGCAGAAAGCACGGGCGCCGGCGACGGCGGCTCCGAAAGCCACCTCCATTGCAACTTTTTCATTGGGAGCCCACTCACAGTATATTTCATCATATTTCGCGGCAAACTCGGTAACCTCCGTGCTGGGTGTGCCGGGGTAACTTGAAACAACTTTTACACCCGCTTCGTAAAGTCCCGCGGCTACCGCCTCGTTGCCTAAAAGAAGCTTTTTCATAACTTACCTCCATTTGAACAAAGGATATCTTTTTGATTTTAATCAATTAAACTATTTATGTCAATAGATAAATATAAACAAAAATAAAAAAGCAGGTCGGGTGACCTGCATGATTTCGGATTAAAGGTGCCTGATGCCTTTCGGGCATCTGCCGCAGATAACCGCGGTTATCACCTCATGGGTTTTTAAAGTAAATACCGGTTAATATTGAGTTCGTCTGCCCGCAGGAAGCCGTGCTTTGATATTAAACGGTGTTTACTTAAATCAAAGAACATGCAAAAGGCATTCAAGCGCGATTGCAGCCTTTATTTTCTCCCATGTGAATCCTTTTTGATTTTCGATCTTTTCGATGAGTTCTCTCTGAACATCGATAAGTTCTCTTTCGTAGCCAAAATAGCTGTTCATTACTTTATGCCTTCTTTCTTTTTTTGATTTGACTGTATTATAGCACTTTGAAACTGTTTGTCAAGACACATTGCACAATTGTTGCGTGTTTTGTTTGTGCATATTGCACAAGTTTTTGGAAGTTTAAAATTATTGAGATGTCATATTTCGTATTGACATTGGAGAAATCTTTTGTGCAGTTTTAACAAGTTATTTTAACTGTTTTTGAATAGTGTAAACAAATATTTAACATTTGTATTGTTATATTTGAAAAAATTTGTGAATGTTTATTGCAAAAAAATACGGATTCCCGCACCGGCAGCCGCCCGAAAGGAATCCGTAAAACTGTTTGTGTTTATGTTTATGTTTATTTTATATCTTCGCGAAGGAATTTCTTTTCATCCTCACGCAGGTCCAGCCCTATTGTTCCGCCGGGGTTCATATTGCAGCCGGGGTCGAAATAGTCTTTGAGCGCTCTGAAAACACCGTATTCATTTCTGCCTAATGAGCCCTCCAGCCACGGAGCGAACATTTTGCCTATGCCGTGGTGGTGGCTTATTGCCGCCCCAGACTTCTGTATGGCGTCGAGAATAGAAGTATGGTAGCGTCTGAATTCTTCGGAGTTATTCATTTTTGTAATGAAAATAAAATAGAGATTCGCGCCCTGCGGGTAGCAGTGAGACATATGGGTTGTAACTATTGTATCTGGCAAGGCGTGGCAGACCTTGCGGACATCATCGTGAACCTGAGCCATATTGGACCAGTTGACGGTGCATTCGAGCGTGTCGGTGACTATGCCGAAATCCATAAGAGCGTCTCGCAGGTAAGGGTCGGTGAACCTGCCCTTCTCCCAGCTTTTCGCGACAAAAGCGGTCAGACTCATTCCGCCGTGCTGTTTCGCGACTTTTCTGATATTCTTCGCGACATTGTCTGAAAAGCCTTTTTCACCGTCTGTGAATCCGAGGAAAAGACAGCGCTCCATATCTTTGTAACCCTTCATTTTCAGCAGGGGCTCAAGCGGGGTTTCATCAACATTGTAAAGTTTGAGCATAAGGCTTGTTTCTTCCGGGTCGGAAAGACGGAAAACGGAAGAATAACCGCATTCGCGCTGCATCATTTCACGCCCTGCGTTCATCGCTGTTTGCCAGTCTCTGAACATATATGAGAAATAGTGCCTGTTTTCGGGCATCCAACGGAAAACTTTGAGGGTTACCTCGGTGAGCACGCCGAACGCGCCTTCACCGCCCATCATAATCTGATTGAGATTGGGACCTGTCGCTTCACGCGGATAATGGCTTGTAACAATTCTGCCGCGCGGGGTAGCGTATTTTTGCGAAAGGACTATGTCGGCTATTGTGCCGTAGTATGTGCTGTTCTGACCGGCGCCCCTTGTGACCACCCAGCCGCCGACGGAACTGAACTCAAAACTCTGCGGAAAGTGGCCGCAGGTGTAGGCTCTTTTTGCGCCGAAATTCTTCTGCGCGTTTTGCAGAGTTTCTTCAAGGCAGGGGCCGGACATACCCGCCTGAACGGTTATTGTCTGGTCAATCTCGTTGAAGTTAATGACTTTGTTGAAATTCCTTCTCATATCAAGCGATACGCCGCCTTTTACGGGTTCAACGCCCATTGTGACGCTGCTGCCGCCGCCGTAAACATACAGCGGAATCGAATGCTGTGTGCAGTAGGCGACGATTTTTTCAATTTCTTCGCTTGTTGAAGGATAAATAACGACATCGGGCAAAGAATCGAAACGGCGTTCTCTTATTCTGAAAAGGTCATAAGCCGTTTTGCCGTAAGCAACGCTCAGACGGTCGTAATCTGCGGTTGAGACATTTTCGTCACCGGATATTTTTTTGAATGCATCAATATGCTCCTGCGCCATCTTTGAAGGAGCATCCAAAACAACTTTATCAAGTCCGACATCGCCGGCATACTGCCTGAAATCGTCATCGGTCATTTTAAAAGTTGTTTTCATAAGTTTGTAAAGGGCTTCTTTGGGATATTTCACAAACTCCGGGTCTCCCCAGCGGAAAATCGAGCGGTAGGAATCCGCGGGCGCCGCTTCTTTAATCCAGGCGGGTTCAAATTCTTTATAAGGTTTACTCATAACTGTTTCTCCTTAATTATTATCGGGAAGGCTGTCGGTCGCGATTATATCAACGCCTGAGCCGAGAACATTTTTTATGACGGCGTCGCCCCTTTTAACGGGAGCGCTGACGGTGACACTGTTAATTTCTTTCATAACCGCGAATATTTTATCTTTGGGTATGTCTGCCGAAACTCTTACGGGAAGAACGGGAAATGCCGACGAGTTTGTTTTTACGGTTGAACAGATTGTGCGCACGGGGCAGGTCATTTCTTTTATTGCGAACTCCTCTCCCCTCTTGCATTTGTTACCCGTTACGGTAATTGCATCTCCGTTTTGCTCGACGCTCATCGCGCAGCCGTTGGGGCAGACTATACATACCATTTCTTTCATTTCGCTGCCTCCGTTTCAAAAACAATTCTGCTGCCCGGTTTCAGGTTGAAAGCCGAAAAATCGACAACAAGGCGCTCCATTTCGGGCGGGCGCAGAAAGGCATATTTTTTGCGGAATTTTTCTTCTCCGTCAACCGATATTTTAAGCGAGCGGTTGTTTGCGACTTCATCTGAACGGAAATAGACCGTTACATTGTCAATGCCTTTTTCAAGATTAAGCATCTGTGGCACAAGGCTCATAATGCCGCTGCCGCGTTCAAATCTGACGGTTTTACGCCCGGTTTTTATATAAGCCGCCGCAGCAGCGCCGGCTGTTTCGCCGCTTTCGGAAACATAATCGACAAGGTCGTTTACATGAAGGGCGTTACCGCAGGAGAACACACCGTCAACATTTGTCATAAGATTCTGGTCGCAGAGTGGGCCTTTTGTGCCGGAATCCATCTGCACGCCCAGTGTTTCGGCAAGTTCGTTTTCGGGAATAAGCCCTACGGAAAGGATAAGTGCGTCGCATTCAACCGTTTTACGGGTGCCGTCTATGGGGCGCATTTTTTCATCCACCTGTGAGATTTCAACCGCTTCAAGGCGTTCGTCACCGAAAACCCTTGTTACGGTGTGCGAGAGATAAAGCGGAATTCCGTAATCATTAAGGCACTGGTGTATGTTTCTGGTAAGCCCCGAAGGCGTCGGTTTCGCCTCATAAACCCCGAGCACTTCACAGCCCTCAAGGGTAAGTCTGCGCGCCATAATCAATCCGATGTCTCCGCTGCCGAGTATGACGCATTTTTTTGCGGGAATTTCACCCATAAGATTTATATAATGTTGGGCGGTGCCCGCCGTGAAAACGCCCGACGGTCTTGTGCCGTGAATAAAGACCTGCTTTGCCGTTCTTTCGCGGCAGCCTGTTGCGAGAACAATGGCGCTGCAAGTATAAACCGCCGTGCCCCCGCGGTTGACAATATGAATTGCAAACCCGTCTGTTTTCTTTTCGATTTTTGTTACGAAAGAGAGGGTTAAGGATTCAATGCCGAGCGAATTGAATTCGTCGATAAATCTGCCCGCGTATTCGGGACCGGAGAGTTTTTCTTCAAAGCGGACAAGACCGAAACCGTCGTGAATACACTGTTTGAGTATGCCGCCCAATCTGTTTTCGCGTTCAATCAGAAGAACCGAAGCGCAGTCTTTTTTTGCCTGTATTGCCGCGGCAAGACCCGCGGGACCGCCGCCGATTACAATAACATTATAATTATTCACCGGCAGTTCCCCCTTTGTTTGTGCCGTATGTTATTACGGAACCGTCATAGTTTTTGCGCACTTCCTCAACGGGCTTGCCGAGAAATTCCGCAATTATTTTTGTGACAAGCGGCGAACAGAAACCGCCCTGACATCTGCCCATACCCGGGCGCACGCGTTTTTTTACGCCGTCAAGTGTCGGCACGCATACCGGAGAGTTGAGAGCGTCAAGAATCTCGCCTTTGCTGATTTCTTCGCATCTGCATACGATTTCGCCGTAATCGGGGTTTTCCGCTATAATTTTCGCGCGCTCTTCATCGCTCATATCGCGAAGGGCGGGTATCGGCTTTCGCACCGGATTAAATTCGGTGTTTTTCTCCGCTGCGCCGAGCATTTCAACAGCCATTTTCTCAACATCAAGGGCAACCGCGGGAGCCGTTGTGAGACCGGGCGACTGAATGCCGGCGCAGTGAATAATGTTTTGGCAGTTTCTGCCTTTTTCAATTATGAAATCTTCTTCAAAAGTCGGAGCGCGCACGCCTGTAAAATAAGTGATGATATCGCGCTCGCTCAGAGCGGGCATTGTTTTTTTCTGACGGGTAAAAACCTTTTCAATGCTTTCGGGGTTTGTGGCAACATTTTCTTTCTCGCTTGTTTCAACGGCATCGGGACCGATTAAAAGATTATCGTGAACGGTGTGAAGAATTCCGCCGCCCTTTGTGTGCCCGCCCGACGAGGCAAGCTCTTTTATTGAAGCAACGGAGTGCATATATCTGCCCGCTTTTTTGTCGAGGATTGAGTTCGTGCCTCTGCGCGGATGGATGGAGAAAAATCTGTCGTTTGCCATTTTTGCGATTTCTTCACTGAAAACGCCCGCGGCGTTAATGACTATGCGCGGAAAAACAGTGCCCCTGTTTGTGGCGACGGAGACTATTCTTCCGTTTTCAACCTGCATATCCGTAACGGCGGTGTTGAGCATTACCTCAGCGCCGTTCATAACGGCGTTTTCGGCATAAGCTATGGTAAGCCCGTAAGGGCAGACACAGCCCGTTGAGGGGTTTGATATGGCGAACTTGAAGCTGCCGTTGAAACTCGGCTCTCTGCGGTGAAGTTCCTTGCCCGAAATAATTTCGGAATCTTCGATTTTATCTATATGCTTTCTCTTCCATACATAAAGGGCAATTACGGGTTTTGCCCACGCCTCATTGAAGCAGACATACTGCCCCACCCTGCGGAACTCAACGCCGAGTTCTTTGCAAACATCGCCATACATTTTGTTGCCTTTGCGGATGTAATAATGTTTGAGCGAGCCTTTTGATAGGTCGATGCCGGGGTGCACTTCGCCGTCGTTTCTGCCCGACGCCTGCATCGCGAAATCCGGCTCTTTTTCAACGAGAAGAATACTAAGCTTCCATTTGGAAAGTTCTCTCGCTATGCTCGCGCCGGATATTCCGCCGCCGATAATAAGCACATCGGGTTTTTCACCGTCAAGAGCGGTATCGCTTAACGCGGGCATACGCATGGGTTTTTCGATAAAATTTTTAACTGTAACATCGTTGACAACATGAATTTTGCTGTAGGGAGTCGCCGCCGCGC
Organism: Clostridia bacterium; assembly: GCA_017428625.1. Classification (GTDB taxonomy): domain Bacteria; phylum Bacillota; class Clostridia; order Oscillospirales; family Acutalibacteraceae; genus CAG-177. The sequence goes on along the minus strand of JAFRQM010000006.1, from coordinate 66,734 downwards.
TGCAGGCTTCAACGGCTTCATCCCACGAATCAACACAGCCGGAGAGAACAATGCAATTGTTTTTAAGTTCGGCGTTCACCCTGCCCCTGCTTGCTTCGGCGACTTTTTTTCTGATTTTGGCAATATTCATATTTTCACCTGCCTTCCGAGCGAGTCGGTCAAATGACCGACTTTGTTTTATAATAGCACTTTCGCCGGTGATTGTCAATAAGTAAAAGCGGAGCTTGCGCCCCGCCTTGTTTATCAGTTATTCTTTTGTGAAATCGTTTATATTTTCAATAATAAATTCCGCCGCAGGGGCAAACATATCAAAGCCGTCTGTGAGAGATGAAAACTTTGTGTCATCCGCCTCGATTTCAGAAGGAATGAGCGAGGTTGTTTCGTCATCCTCGTCATAGGCAAGATATTCTTTGCCGAAAACGCCGGCGATTTCGCCGCCGTAGATTTTATCAACAGCGAGCTTCGCGTATTCAGTCAGCGGTTTGCCGTTGATTTTAAAGAAACTGCTGAGTTTTTCGCCCCCATCCTCAAAAACAAAATAAAGTGCGTAAATCTTCTTTTGGCTTTCGCTGAATGAATTGAAAACGGCAAGCATATCGTCGGATTTTTCGATTTCTCTGCAAAGCCCGAGCGCTACGCCCTTGAAAAGCCTTTCTGGCGGCGCCGCCTGCGCTTTTTCGGGCGTCAGATTTTCAAACTCTTTGCGAAGAGCGGTGTCAAACTCAAGTTTTTTCATCACCGCCTCGTTTGCTTTTCTTCTTTCCGATGAGGATTTCAGTGCCTTTGAAACCATCCAAACCGCGAGAACAAGTAACGCCAGAAGGATGAACAGAAAATAGATGTGCTGCCTGTAATATTCAATAAACGCCTGCATTTTTATTCCCCCATAAGTTTGTAGATGTCACCTTTTTTGAATCCGGTCTGCTTTGCCGCCTGCTTCGCGGCGTCGCTTCTTGACGCGCCGTCTTTTTCAATCTGCACAGCAAGGGTTACGGCTTCTTCAAGCGTGGTTTTTTGTTTTTCTTCCTTCGCGCCCTCAACGATTATGACAATTTCGCCTTTAAGAGAACCGTCGGAATATTTCTCAGCCGCTTCATAAAGTGTTGTGCGTATGACTTCCTCGTGAATCTTTGTGATTTCGCGCACAACGGCAATGTTTCTGTCGCCGAATGTCTCCGCGAAATCCTTTAAGGTTGCTGCAAGCTTGTGCGGCGCTTCATAGAAAACCATTGTGCGTCTTTCTTCTTTTAATTCTTCAAGATGTTTTCTGCGCGAGGGTTTGTTCACACTGAGAAAACCCTCAAATGTAAATCTGCCCGCCGACATACCCGAAATTGCGAGCGCGGTTGAAAAAGCGCAGGGACCGGGCACGGACTCAACCTTAACCGAATGCTCATGGCACAGGCGCACCAGATCTTCGCCGGGGTCGGAGATTGCGGGCATTCCCGCGTCGGTAACAAGAGCGCAGGTTTCGCCGGAGAGAATACGGGAGAGAATGCTCTCGCCTGCTTCAAAACGGTTATGCTCGTGGTAGCTTACAAGCTGGTTTTTTATGTTGAAATGGTTTAACAGTTTTAACGCGACACGGGTGTCTTCGGCGGCGATGAAATCTGACTTTTCAAGAATTTCAAGCGCTCTCGGAGACATATCGCCGAGGTTGCCTATGGGAGTGCCGACAACATAAAGTGTTCCGCTCAAGGTGTTTCACCTCTGTTTTCAAAAAGATAATCCGCATATATTTCTTTCATGGCGGGCGAATATTCACTGCCTTCATAAACGGCAAACTGGGGTTCGACAGTCATTCCGGGATTGCCCCCGAGCCTGCCCTCACACAGAACGAGCCAGGGGGACGTGCCGTGGTGCTTTGAAACAAAGCGAAGGCGTTTCGGTTCAATTTTAAACTTCTGCATTGACTTAAACAGTTCCGCCGTTCTTTCGGGGCGCAGGCACACGCAGAGCCTGCCCGAATATTTCAGAAGCTTTGAGGCGGCAAAGCACATATCGTCAAGAGAACACTCAACGCCGTGGCGGGCGATTCTGTCTGCCTCGGACGCGCTTTCAACACCCGTGCCCTTCGCTTTATAAGGCGGGTTCATTGTGACAACATCAAACGAGCCGTATTCAATTTTGCCTTTGAGAGAGCGTAAATCGGAGTTTATTACGGTCAGCCGCCCGGAAAGAGAGTTCTCCTCAACCGCGCATTTTACCTGTTCGCACGCCTGTTCGCTTATTTCGACACAGGTGATTTTTCCGCCGTCTTTTCTGCACCAGAGAAGAGGTATAATACCGCATCCCGTGCCTAGGTCGCAGCAAACGGATTTTTTTGCGGGGTTCGCGAAATCGGCAAGCAGAACGGCATCGGTGCCGAAACCGTGGGATTCCGAAATAAATGCCGTTATTCCGCCGCCCAGATATTCTTTTCTGAACGCTTCCGTTTCACTCACCTCCGGTTTGAATAAATCTCAACCTTATAAATTATAACATCCGGCGGGCGTAAAGTAAAGAACGACATTGTTTGACATATCCGCACCCTTATGGTAATATGAGTCGTCCGATAACCGACTCAAGGAAGGAATAATTAAAAAATGGCAGCACCGAGAAACGATGACCTGAAAAACAAAATAATCACTGCAACAGAGCGTCTGCTTGACAAAAAGCCGCTCTCAGACATATCTCTCGCCGAAATATCAAAGGAGGCGGGAATATCAAAAGGGACGCTCTATTACTATTACAAAACAAAAAACGACATCCTTTTTGATATAACTGACAGTTACCTGACCACGCAGTGGAACGACCTTATTGCCTGGACTGAAAACCCGGAGAAAGACACATCCCTGCACCGCCTTGTGAAATATGTTATTGAGAGGAGCATTTCAACGCCGCCGATGCGTTTTCACCTGCTCTGCGACGCGATAAGCGGAAACGAAGAGATAAGAGATAAACTGATTGAACGCTACACGGATTTTGAAAACCTTATTGCCGAAAAGTTGGGCGAACGCACAAGTTCGCTGCCTGCGGGTTATTTTTCTTGGCTCATTCTGTTTGTGAGCGACGGAATACTCATACAGAAACTTCTCGGCAACCCGGATGTTGACATTGACGCCTTTGTTGAGGCGACCGCGCAGTATGTAAAATCGATCGGCAAAATATGACGGAAAACGGAAGCACGCTGACGGCTTCCGTTTTTTATTTTCTGTAAAAGGATAATCAAAATTAAATTGACTATTATAATATATTATAGTATAATCAAACTGTATTATTATGACGAAAGGCAGGCAGACTATGGCGGTTAAAGAAAAAAAGCAGAACGATCTGGCTCCTTATTATTTTCATCAGGGCACAAACTATGAAGCATACAAATATCTCGGCTGCCATCTTGAAGAAAATGACGGCAGACTTACATACATTTTCCGCACCTGGGCGCCTAACGCCGCGCGTGTGTCGGTAATTGCCGATTTCAACTCCTGGAACAGTTGGGATATGCAGAGAGTTACCGAAGGCGGAATATGGGAACTTAAATATGAAAGCGACCGGGACCTTGACGGCACTTTTTATAAATTTGAAATAACCGGAAGAGACGGCGTAACCTGGCAAAAGAGCGACCCGTACGCCTTTTATTCCGAAACGCTCACCAAAACCGCTTCAATTATCAAATGCCGCTCCGATTTCAAATGGAACGACAGCCCTTGGTTCAAGCACCGCAAAAAAATCTTCACACCCACCGAAAAAAACAGTTATTTTTACAGCGCCCCCATGAACATATACGAAATGCATCTGGGCTCGTGGAAAACCCGCGACGGAGCCTGCACGGCTGACGGAGAGCATTACCTGACATACCGTGAAATTGCGGATGAACTCGCGCCTTATGTTAAAAAAATGGGCTTCACACATGTTGAACTTATGCCGATTATGGAGCACCCGTTTGACGGTTCCTGGGGTTATCAGGTGTGTTCCTACTACGCGCCTACATCCCGTTTCGGCTCGCCGGATGATTTCCGTTATTTTGTAAACAAACTGCACACCTGCGGAATAGGCGTTATTCTTGACTGGGTTCCCGCGCACTTTCCGAAAGACAGGCACGGTCTGTTTGAGTTTGACGGCGAACCCCTTTATGAATATCAGGGTAAAGACAGAATGGAGCATAAGGGCTGGGGCACAAGATGCTTTGACATAGGCAGAAACGAGGTTCAGTGTTTTCTGATTTCAAACGCTCTCTACTGGCTCAGAGAGTTCCATATTGACGGCCTCAGAGTTGACGCCGTTGCCTCTATGCTCTACCTTGACTATGACCGTGAGCCCGGCGAGTGGATACCCAACAAAAACGGCGACAACAAAAATCTTGAAGCAATAGCGTTCTTTCAGAAACTCAACGCGACTGTTTTCGGTGAGTTCGGCGATATTCTTATGATAGCGGAGGAATCGACCGCTTGGCCGATGATTACAAAACCCGTTTCAATGGGCGGTCTCGGTTTTAATTTCAAATGGAATATGGGCTGGGCAAACGATATGTTTGAGTATGTTTCGCTTGACCCGTATTTCAGAAAACATCATCACTCAAAACTCACATTCCCGATGATGTATGCCTACTCCGAAAACTATATTCTGCCCGTTTCGCACGATGAGGTTGTTCACGGCAAAAAGTCGCTTGTTGACAAAATGTTCGGCGAATACGACCAGAAGTTTGCCGGTATGCGCGCATTTCTTGTATATATGATGACGCTGCCGGGCAAAAAGATGATGTTTATGGGCAGCGAATACGCACAATTCCGCGAGTGGGATTTTGAAAACCAGCTGCAGTGGTTTATGCTCGATTACCCGAGGCATACCGAAATGCAGAGGTTTGTTTCGAAAATCAACAACTTCTATCTCTCCTCCCCCGAACTGTGGGAGATTGACACAGACTGGGCGGGCTTTGAGTGGATTGACCCGAACAACGGCGATGAAAACATCATTTCATACCGCAGAAAGAGCGTTTCGGGCAAAGAACTCATTGTTGTTATTAACTTTGCGCCCGTTGAACGCAGAGGTTTCAGGGTCAGGGTGCCGAAGAGCGGTTACTACGCCGAGGTGCTTACAACCGACGAATACCGTTTCGGCGGCAACAACCTCCTCAACAGCGAACCGGTAAAATCCACATCGGTCAGTGAAAACGGCGGCAAGGCTGATTATATTGAAATCAACCTTCCTTCATTCGGCGGTGTTATTTTCAGAAAACAGGCGAAATCCATTAATAAAAAGCAATAAACAAGAATTTGAAAACGGGGTGTAAAAATGTATAAGAAGCAAAAATGCGTTGCCATGCTCCTTGCGGGAGGTCAGGGCAGCAGACTCTATGCTCTCACGGAGAAAACGGCTAAACCCGCTGTTCCTTTCGGCGGAAAATACCGCATAATTGACTTTCCGCTGTCAAACTGCGTAAACTCGCAGATTTACACTGTAGGTGTTCTGACTCAGTATCAGCCGCTTGTGCTCAACGAGTATATCGGCAACGGTCAGCCGTGGGACCTTGACAAAATGCAGAGCGGCGTTATGGTTCTGCCGCCCTACCAGGCAAAAGAGGGCGCGGACTGGTATAAGGGAACTGCCAACGCGATTTACCAGAACCTCAATTTCATAAACCGCTATGACCCGGATTATGTTCTTATTCTTTCGGGCGACCATATTTACAAAATGGATTACTCCAAAATGATTGACGCCCACGAAAAGAACGGCGCGGACTGCACAATAGCCGTTCTTGAGGTTTCGCTTGAAGAGGCAAGCCGTTTCGGCATTATGAACACCGACGACAACCTTAAAATTGTTGAGTTTGAGGAAAAGCCGGCTCATCCGAAATCAACAAAGGCTTCAATGGGCATTTATGTTTTCAACCGCAAAGTGCTTGAAAAATATCTTATTGAGGATGAAAACGATCCGGACTCCGTAAACGATTTCGGCAAAAATGTCATCCCCAAGATGCTTGCGGACGGCTGTTCGATGTATGCGTATCCGTTTGAGGGCTACTGGAAGGATGTCGGAACGGTTTCATCGCTCTGGGAGGCTAATATGGACCTTCTGGGCGAAAACCCGAAATTCCCGATTAAAGACCTGTCATGGAGAATCTTCTCACGCAACGACCCCCTGCCCCCGCACTATATTTCATCAACCTCGGAAATCTCCAACTCATTCATTACAGAGGGCTGTGTAATTGAAGGCGAGGTTCACAACTCCATACTGTTCAGCGGAGTAAAGGTTGAACGCGGCGCGGTAATACGCGACTCTGTGGTTATGAGCAATGTAACCGTTTCAAAAGGCGCTGTTGTTCAATACAGTATAATCGACTCCGGATGCTCCATAGGAGCAGGCTCCATAGTAGGCAGGAGCAAGGATGAGTGCAGTGAAGTTACGGTTGTGGGCGCGGACAATGTTATTGCCTCCGGCGAGGATATCCCCGGCGGATCAATGATAAGCGCGAAATAACGAGAGAGGAGATTTGAATTATGTCATCGACAACAGGAATTATTTTTTCAAACATTCACGATAAAAACATTCCGGAACTCACAAAACTCCGCACAATAGCGTCTGTTCCTTTCGGATGCAGATACCGCTTTATTGACTTCGCTCTTTCGAATATGGTCAACTCCGACATATACAATGTCAATGTTATCACCCAGCACAACTACCACTCCCTTATGGACCACATCGGCAGCGGTAAAGACTGGGACCTGGCTCGCAGGAGCGGCGGTATCAAAATTCTGCCTCCCAACATTATGGCATACTCCGGCAGCACTGCCAGCGGAATTATTAACACAAGGCTTGAGGCGCTTAAAAGCACATACCATTCGCTCAGCAGAATAACCGACGATTACATTGTGCTTTCGGACTGCGATGTTATATGCAACATTGACCTTAACGATATTCTTAAATATCACATCAGCACGGGAGCGGATATGACCTTTGCCGTGCAGAATATGGAAATGACCCGTGAACGCGCACAGAGCAACACCATTTTCTTCTCTGACGAAGAGGGCAAAATCACCGATGTTCTCGCGTACCCACGCAACTTTGAAGGCAGCGGAGATATATGCCTTAACATTATTGTCGCGAACACCGGATATTTGCAGCAGGTTGTTCTTGACGCCATTGCGCACAACTACACAAGCCTGAACAGAGATATAATCGCCAAAAACATCGGTCACGCGAACTACCGCGTTTACAAGTATGACGGTTTCTTCGGCTGCGTATCGTCGTTTGAGGATTATTTCGCGCTGAGCATGGATTTAATCAAAAATCCCGAACTGCGCGACGAACTCTTCAATGTAAAAAACCGCCCCGTTTACACAAAAGTTCGCAACTCCGTGCCCACATATTACTCGACAAATTCAAATGTCAAAGACTCGCTTATAGCCGACGGATGCCACATCTACGGCACAGTTGAAAACTGCATTCTTTTCAGAGGAGTGAAAATCGGCAGAGGCGCTGTTGTCAAAAACTCAATTCTTATGCAGGACACAATAGTTGACGAGAACGCTTCTCTCAACTGCGTTGTGGCTGATAAAAACACGGTTATACGCGGCGGTGTGACGCTTTCGGGAGCCGAGAGCGCGCCCTACTATATTGTAAAAGGCAAAATGATATAAGAATTTTCGGTTTTATGCCTCCCCGGAAACGGGGAGGCTGCTGAAAGTATAAAAGAGCGTTTTTGCAAAATGCTGTTTTATATTTTCAGGGAAACGGGACAAAAGCCGTAACCCGAAAGAAAGGAAAAGAATTATGAAGATACTGTTTGTTGCTTCCGAAGCTCTTCCTTTTGCCTCAACAGGCGGTCTTGCCGATGTTGCGGGCTCTCTGCCTGCGGCGCTTAAAAAAGCGGCAGGCAAGGGTTGCGATGTCAGAGTGGTGATTCCTCTGTATTCGGGCATAAGAGAAAAGTTAGGTGACAAATTGAAACTTGAGTATGAAACGGGCGTTTCGCTCTCCTGGCGCAACCAGTATTGCGGAATCAACTCATACAAAAAGGATAATGTCACGTATTATTTCATCGACAACGAATATTATTTCAAACGCGATATGCTATACGGCAGTTATGACGACGGCGAGCGCTTCGCTTATTTCGGCAAAGCTGTTATGGAACTTATGCGCGTTATGAACTTCTACCCCGACATTATGCACGCCAACGACTGGCAGACGGCGCCTGCGGTGATTTATCTGAAACGCAAATTCGCCCACATCAGCGAATACAGCAATATCAGGGTGCTTTTCACCATTCACAACATTGCCTATCAAGGCAAATACGGCTTTGAAATACTCGGCGATGTGTTTGAACTCGGCTTCTGGGACAAGGACGTTGTGGAGTATGACAACTGCATAAACCTTCTTAAAGGCGCCATTGTATGCGCTGATAAAATCAGCACCGTGAGCAAAAAGTATTCGGAAGAACTTATGGACGAATATTTTGCCTACGGTCTCGCGCCGATTCTGCGTGAGAACGCCTGGAAAATGACGGGCATCACAAACGGGATAGATGTTGACTACTACAACCCCGCAACCGATGATGAAATCTGCAAAAAATTCACCGCAAAAGACACAAGCGGAAAAGTTCAGTGCAAAAAAGAACTTGTGAACATCTGCGGTTTTTACAATGAAGAAACGCCGGTCATCTCAATGGTTTCAAGGCTTGCAGCGCACAAAGGCTTTGACCTTGTTTCGCGAGTTATTGAAGAGATTATTTGCACCTGCGACGTCAACTTTGTTCTGCTCGGCACGGGTGAGAGGGAGTTTGAGGACTTTTTCTCGGGGCTTGCCTCAAGACATCCCGGCAGAGTATGCACAATTCTCAAATATGACAAGGCGCTCTCAAAGAAGATTTACGCCGGTTCGGATATTTTTCTTATGCCCTCGCAGAGCGAGCCCTGCGGCCTGTCGCAGATGATAGCGTCACGCTACGGCACTGTTCCCGTTGTGCGTGAAACGGGCGGTTTGTTTGACACCATACGCGCCTACAACAAATTTGACGGCACGGGCAACGGCTTCAGCTTTGCGAATTACAACGCTCACGAGATGATGGCGGTTATCAAAGACGCCATTGAGCTCTATCACAACACAGACGCGTGGAGCGCGCTTGTTAAAAATGTTATGGCTGTCGATTTCTCCTGGAACGCATCGGCGTCAAAATACATTGAACTCTACAAAGAGATTATGAACTATTAAAACACGAGGTTAAAAAACATGGCAAAAAACACGGCAAAACAATCAACAAACACGGCAAAACTCTCTGCAGACAAAAAAACAAAAGAAGAAATCCGCAAATCGCTTATGTCAAAGCTGTCAAGATATTACGGCATTGCTTATGATGAAGCGAGTTATGACCAGATTTACCGCGCAACACTTTTAAGCGTTAAAGATATTCTTGCGGAAAAACGCGCAGTTTACCGCGACAAAATCAAAAAGCAACAGGCAAAAAGAGTTTATTACCTTTGCATGGAATTCCTTATCGGCCCCTCGCTGAGAAACAACCTTATGAACATCGGCGTTATGAATGAATACACCGAGATTCTCAAAGAGTGGGGCTTTGACATAGACAAACTCTGCGATATGGAACCGAATCCCGGTTTGGGCAACGGCGGTCTCGGCAGACTTGCTGCCTGCTTTATGGATTCGCTCACAACACTCGAATACCCTGCCACGGGCTTTTCAATATGCTATGAATACGGACTTTTCAAGCAGAAAATAATTGACGGCAACCAGGTTGAACTGCCCGACAACTGGATGGGCGGCTCCGATTCCTGGCTTGTTCTGCGCCCGGATAAAGCGTTTGACATTATGCTCGGCGGCGACCTCAATGAAACATGGGAGAACGGTAAATGCACCGTTACCACAGAAAACTTCCGCACCGTGCGCGCCGTTCCCTATGACATTATGATTTCGGGCGCCGATTCAAAGGCGGTTAATGTTCTGCGCCTTTGGAAGGCTGTTGACACAACAAACTTCAATATGAGCCTTTTCTCACAAGGCGAATACATAAAAGCCATTGAGGAAACCAGCAACGCGGAGGTTATTTCAAAGGTTCTTTACCCCTCCGACGACCACGACGAGGGCAAACTGCTCCGCCTTACTCAGCAGTATTTTCTTGTTTCCGCCTCATTACAGAGCATTATACGCGACCACCTTGCCGCTTACGGCACGCTCAACAATTTTGCGGAGAAGGTTGCAATACACATAAACGACACACACCCCGCCCTTGTAGTTCCCGAACTGATGAGGGTTCTTCTTGATGTCTATTCCTACTCCTGGGATGATGCCTGGAATATTGTAACAAGGGTTGTTTCATACACTAACCATACCGTTCTGCCCGAAGCGCTTGAAACCTGGAACGAAAACCTTTTCAAACTTCAGCTTCCGAGAATATATATGATAGTGTGCGAAATCAACCGCAGACTTTGTGAAAACCTCTGGAATATGTATCCCGGCGACTGGGACAGAATCAGCAACATGGCTATTGTTGCCTACAATCAGATCAGGATGGCAAACCTCAGTGTTGCGGCTTCGCACACGGTAAACGGCGTTTCCGCCCTGCATTCGGAGATTCTCAAGCAGACGGTATTTCACGACTACTACAAGGCAATGCCCGAAAAATTCACAAATGTTACAAACGGCATTGCCCACAGACGGTGGCTCTGCTACTCAAACCCGCAGCTTGCGAAACTGCTTGACGACTGCATAGGAACAAGTTACCGCAAAGACTCGCTTGCGCTTTCGGAATTCCTTAAATACAAAAACGACGCTTCGGTAATTGCTGAACTGCGCAGAATAAAGCACGAAAACAAGCAGAGATTTGCCGAGAAATATTTTGAGCAGTCGGGCGTAATGCTTGACACGCACTCTGTGTTTGACGTTCAGGTAAAGCGTATGCACGAATACAAACGTCAGCTTCTCAATGTGCTTAAAATCATTACGCTTTATAACATTCTCAAAGAAAACCCCAACGCTCCCGTTACGCCGACCACATTTATTTTCGGCGGCAAGGCTGCCCCCGGCTACTACCTTGCAAAAGACATAATACGCCTTATCTGGAGCGTGGGTAAAGAAATTGAAAACGACCCTGTTGTAAGCAAAATTCTCAAGGTTGTTTATGTTGAGGATTACAATGTCAGCACCGCCGAAATTCTTATGCCCGCCTCTGATATCAGCGAGCAGATTTCATTAGCGGGCAAGGAAGCGAGCGGCACGGGCTGTATGAAATTTATGATTAACGGCGCCCTTACGCTCGGCACACTTGACGGAGCGAATGTTGAGATGAAAGAGGCTGTCGGCGACGACAATATCTTTATTTTCGGCCTTACCTCCAATGAGGTTGACGAAATCTGGAAGCAGGGTTACAGGTCTATTGATTATTATATGACAAACGATGACCTGCGCGAAGCGGTCAACAGACTAAACGGCAGTTTTGCGGGCAACGATTTCACTTCTCTGTTTAATTATTTTGTTCACGGTCACGGCATTTCCGACCCGTATATGTGCCTTGCCGATTACGAGTCATATATCAACACATACAAAACAGTTATGACCGAATATAAAGACCGCGATGAGTGGACCAAAAAATCACTCGCCAACATCGCAGGCGCGGGATTCTTCTCATCTGACCGCAGCATACACGAATACGCGCGCAACATCTGGCACATAAGTGAGATTAAATAATGATTTTTCAGATAACCGAGCATAAATACAGCAGATTCTATGATTGCGATATGTCGCTTTTCGGGGCATTCCCGGGAAGCGACACTTTGCGCCTTGAAATAAAAGTTCCCCGTTCTTTCGGCACATACTACGCCGAAATGCAGATTTACGCGGACGCGCTTGACTTTCCCGATGATGAACTGAAATATATCCCCCTTGAATGGTCGGGAATTGAAAACGGCAAAGATGTTTACTCCGCCGTTCTGAAAATTGAAACTCTTACAGGCGGAAATTCCGACAAGGGGCTTTTTTATTACAGATACAAGATTTCCGGCGCGCAAGAAGAAATATTCGCAGGCGGGGAAGAACCTGTTGAATTAAAGAACTGCGGGGAAGCGGGCGACAGGCAACTGCTGATTTTTGATGACGGTTACAGGACTTCCTCACATTTTAAAGAAGGCATAATCTACCACATTTTTGTTGACAGATTTTATAAAAGCGGAAAATGCGTTCCGCGCGGCGACGCATTTATAAACCCCGACTGGGCTAACGGTATTCCGCAATATGCCGAATACCCGGGCGCGCCGCTGAAAAACAATATGTTTTTCGGCGGAGACCTTTGGGGCGTTATTGAAAAACTGGATTATATCGCATCGCTCGGCACAAAAACGATTTATCTCTCCCCCGTTTTCGAAGCGGCGTCAAACCATAAATATGACACCGGCGATTATCTGACCGTTGACAGTATGTTCGGCGGGGATAAAGCGCTGAAAACTCTTTTTGAGAAAGCGAAAGAACGCGGAATAATCGTTATTCTTGACGGCGTTTTCAACCATACGGGTTGCGACAGTATCTATTTCAACCGCGAGGGCAGTTACAAAGGCAAAGGCGCATACAATTCGCAAAAATCGCCCTATTACGACTGGTATTCGTTTTCGGAATATCCCGACAAATATGAATGCTGGTGGGGAGTTGACATTCTGCCGAGAGTGAAAAGCGGCAGTCGGTCTTATATGGATTTTATATTCGGAAAGGTTATTCCGAAATGGATGAATATGGGTGCGGGCGGCTGGCGGCTTGACGTTGCCGATGAACTGAGCGATGAGTTTCTTGTTAATCTTCGCAAAACCGTCAAAAAAATAAACCCCGACGCTCCGGTTATCGGAGAGGTCTGGGAGGACGCCACAAACAAGGTTTCATATAAAAAAAGGCGGCATTATCTTCGAGGGAATGAACTTGACTCGGTTATGAATTATCCGCTTCGCGACGCGGTTATTGATTATATCAGAAACGGCAACGGAGAAAAACTCAGAACCGTCACTCAGGGGTTATACAGACGGTGCCCGAAGCAGTCAAGCGACTGTATGATGAATTTTCTGGGCACGCATGACACGCAGAGGATTCTTACAGTTTTAGGCGGCAGAGAGCAGGGAGAAATGACAAACGAGGAACTCTCAACGCTTAAAATGTCGGTGTTTCAGCGAAAAGACGCAATAAGGCTTTTGAAACTTGCTTACGCCCTGACGGCGGCAATGCCCGGTGTGCCTTGCGTGTTCTACGGCGACGAGGCGGGGCTTGAGGGTTACCGCGACCCGTTCTGTCGAAGACCGTTCCCCTGGAATAACATTGAAAACAGTTTGCTTGATTATTACAGAACAATCGGCGAAATCCGCAAAACGGAGCCCCTTCTTGTTGACGGGCTGTTTAAAAACATTGTATGCAGGGAAGAACTGTTTGTTTTTGAGCGCACTCCGTTTAAAAAAGGCAAAAGCAAACTGCTGGTTGTAATCAACCGCTCGGAAAGAGTTTTGCCGCTTAAGTTTGACATAAAAATCAGTGAACTGATAAGCGGCGACAACAGAGTAAACGAACTTGAACTTGAACCGATGACGGCGGCTTATATAAAACTGCCTGCGGATTATGAAGTAACGGAAGAAAACTTCAGATAAAGAAATGAGCGCGTTGAGATTCAACGCGCTCGTTTTTATTTCATTGTGTATTTATTATTCCGCTTTTTTGCTGTCGAGGATTTTGTAGCAGACCGCAGCAAGAACGCCGCCGATAAGGGGAGCGACAATGAATACCCAGACATTGCTGAGAGCTTCGCCGCCGACAAAGAGTGCGGGGCCGAAACTTCTTGCGGGGTTGACGGATGTGCCGGTGAAAGCGATACCGAGCAGGTGAACGAGGGTTAATGAAAGTCCGATTACAAGACCCGCGACCGCTCCGTTTTCAACCTTTGAAGTAACGCCGAGAATGGCAATGACAAAAATGAAGGTGAGAACAATCTCAATAAGGATTGAAAGACCTATGCTACCGTCAAACAGGGCGTTTGTGCCGAGCCCGCTCTCTTTGCCCACAAAGGGGATAAGCAGAGCCGCGCCCGCTATGGCGCCCGCGAACTGCGAAACAACATAGGCAATAAACTCAACAAATGTCATTTTGCCGCTGACGAGCATCGCTATTGAAACGGCGGGGTTGATGTGGCAGCCCGAAACATTTCCGATGGAGTAAGCCATTGCGACAATCACAAGACCAAACGCAAGGGCTGTGATAAGGTAGCCCGCTCCGTTTGAAGCGTCACAGCCGACTTTTGCGGCAACACCGCAGGCGACAAAAACGAGGGTAAATGTGCCGATACATTCGGCAAGGCATTTTTTTACAAGATTCATAACAACCTCCTGATTATTATTATGGTTTTGCAAAATCCGGGAGCATAAAACTCCCGGATTCCGATTGATTATTTATATTTGGGTCTGGGGACATATGAAGTATGAAGAACCTCATGAGCGACATGGCTGCCGGGAGTGCCGAAATACTCGGCGTAAACTCTCTTAATAGCTTCGCTTTCGTGAGACTTTCTGACGGGAAGGTCTTTGTCTGCTTCATAAAGAGCCGCCGCTCTTCTGCCCTTGAGGTCAACAAAGTTGCGAACAACCGCGTGCTGAACGGGCTGACCGCCGCCGTTTACGCAGCCTCCGGGGCAGCACATAACCTCGATGAAGGTGTAATCTGCCGTGCCGTTTCTGACCTTCTCCATAATTGTATGGGCGTTTTTCAAGCCGCTGACAGCGGCGACCTTGACGGTGAGACCGCCTACCGTGTAGGACGCTTCTTTGATGCCGTCGGTGCCGCGAACCTCTTTGAAATCAAGGCTCTGAAGTTCTTCGCCGGTAAGCTTTTCAACAGCGGTTCTGAGAGCTGCCTCCATAACGCCGCCTGTTGCGCCGAAGATAACGGCTGCGCCGGTGCCTTCACCGAGAGGATTGTCAAACTCTTCATCGGGCAGGTTTCGGAAATAAATGCCCGCGGACTCAATCATTCTTGCAAGTTCCCTTGTTGTAAGAGCTATATCAACATCGGGATAGCCTGCAGCCGCCTGATCGTTGCGCTGTGTTTCAAATTTTTTTGCCGTGCAGGGCATTATGCCTACGACAACAATGTTTGCGGGGTCAAGACCCATTGCATTGGCATACCAGGTCTTGATTGTTGCGCCGAACATCTGCTGGGGCGATTTGCAGGTTGAAAGGTGAGCAAGCTGATCGGGATAATAATGCTCGCAGTATTTTATCCAGCCGGGTGAGCAGGACGTAATCATGGGAAGAACGCCGCCGTTTTGAACTCTTTCAATAAGTTCATTGGCTTCTTCAACTATTGTAAGGTCAGCGGCAAAGTCGGTGTCAAACACCTTATCAAAGCCGAGGCGTCTGAGAGCAGCGACCATTTTGCCCTGAACATTGGTGCCGATATGCATACCGAACGCTTCACCGAGGGTAACGCGTATTGAAGGTGCGGTGTGAACAACAACAAACTTGGATGGATCGTTTATTGCGGCAAGAACCTTGTCAGTGTCATCTTTTTCTCTGAGAGCGCCGGTCGGGCAGTTAACTATGCACTGGCCGCAGGAAACACAGGAAACATCTGCAAGATCTTTGTCAAAAGCGGAACTGATGTGTGTGTCAAAGCCCCTGGCGTTTGCGCCGATAACCGCAACATTCTGCTCCTGACAGGCGGCAACGCAGCGGCGGCAGAGAATGCACTTGGAGTTGTCACGGATCATATGAGCCGCGGAATCATCGAACTCGAAATCAGGCATTCTGCCTGCATAGTGCTCTTCATCCTGAACATTGAACTCTTTGCATAACTGCTGAAGTTCACAGCTGCCGCTTCTGACACAGGAAAGGCAGTTGCGTCTGTGAGTTGAAAGAATAAGTTCAAGCGTATGTTTACGGCTTGTTCTGACTTTTTCTGTGTTGGTGAAGATTTCCATACCTTCGTTTACGGGATAAACGCAGGCAGTGACAAGCGAGCGAGCGCCCTTGACTTCAACCATACAGATACGGCAGGCGCCGATTTCGTTTATATCCTTGAGAAAGCAGAGAGTGGGAATTTCTATGCCCGCATATCTTGCGGCCTCAAGAATGGATATTCCTTTGGGAACACTCAGCGGAGTGTTGTTTATTTTAATATTTACCATTTCCATTATGTGCTTCCTCCTTCCTTATGCTCTTGTTATTGCATCAAATTTGCAGTTCTGCATACATACGCCGCATTTTATGCAGATTGACCGGTCAATGGTGTGCGGTTCTTTGACTGTGCCTGAAATTGCGCCTACGGGGCAGTTGCGTGCGCAGAGTGTGCAGCCCTTGCACTTTTCAGGGTCAATTGAGTAGTTGAGAAGAGCCTTGCAGACGCCTGCGGGGCATTTCTTGTCAACAACATGGGCGATGTATTCGTCGCGGAAGAAGCGGAGAGTTGCAAGAACGGGGTTGGGAGCAGTCTGACCGAGACCGCAGAGTGAGTTGGCCTTGACATGAGAAGCAAGTTCCTCAAGTTTGTCAATATCTTCAAGAGTGCCTTTGCCGTCGGTAATCTTTTCGAGAATTTCTTTCATTCTCATGGTGCCGATACGGCAGGGTGAGCACTTGCCGCAGGACTCGTCAACAGTGAAGTTGAGGAAGAACTTCGCAATATCAACCATACAGGTGTCTTCATCCATAACAATAAGTCCGCCGGAACCCATCATACAGCCGATTGCGGTGAGGTTGTCATAGTCAATCTCGGTGTCGCTGAGACTTGCGGGTATGCAGCCGCCGGAAGGGCCGCCGGTCTGCGCGGCTTTGAACTTTTTGCCGTTGGGAATGCCGCCGCCGATTTCGTTGATGATTTCGCCGAGGGTAGTGCCCATGGGTATTTCAACAAGACCTGTGTTATTGATTTTGCCGCCGAGAGCGAAAACTTTGGTGCCTTTTGATTTTTCTGTGCCCATTGAGGCAAACCAGTCTGCGCCGTTGAGAATAATCTGGGGAATGTTTGCGAATGTTTCAACATTGTTTTCGGTTGTGGGTTTGCCGAAAAGACCTTTAACCGCCGGATAGGGAGGACGGGGACGGGGCTCGCCGCGGTTGCCTTCAATTGAAGTCATAAGTGCTGTTTCTTCGCCGCATACAAACGCGCCTGCGCCGAGACGGATGTGAAGGTCAAAATCAAAGCCGGAACCGAAAATGTTTTTACCGAGAAGGCCGTATTCTTTTGCCTGCTCAATGGCAATGCCGAGCCTCTTAACGGCGATGGGATATTCTGCGCGGACATAAATGTAGCCCTCTGTTGCGCCTGTTGCGTAACCGCAGATTGTCATTGCCTCAACAATGGCGTGGGGGTCGCCCTCGAGAACGGAACGGTCCATAAACGCGCCGGGGTCGCCTTCATCCGCGTTGCAGACTACATATTTCTGGTCTGCTTTATTGGCAGCCGTGAAACTCCATTTAAGACCGGTGGAAAATCCGCCGCCGCCTCTGCCGCGAAGACCTGAATCTTTGACACACTGAATAACATCTTCGGGCTTCATCTGTGTAAGAACCTTGCCTATTGCGGCATAACCGTCCATCGCAATGTAGTCGTCAATGCTTTCGGGGTCAATAACGCCGCAGTTGCGAAGGGCAACTCTCTTTTGTGTTTTGCAGAACGGTGTGTCCATAAGAGAATACTTGATTTCTGCGTTTTCGTCGGCTCTTGTGTAATAACCGATTGTGTATTCCTCGATTACTTTGCCGCCTTTTAAGTGCTTTTCAATAACCTCCGCCGCTTTTTCGGCAGTCATTTTAACATAGGTTACTCTCTCTTTGCCTGCCTGAAGAACCTCAACTACGGGTTCATACTGGCAAACACCTATACAGCCCGTCTGGGCAACGGTGACTTTTTCATCAAGGCCCGCGTTGCTGACACCCTGCACGAGCGCATCAAATACGGGACGGGCTCCTGCGGCAATACCGCAGGTTGCAAGACCGACTACCACGCGGATATTGTCTGAACCTTCGGGCAGAACGATTTTATCTACGGTGCGGTCTTTGATTTCTTTAAGCTGCGCCAATGAATTCATATTTCTGTCTCCCTCCTGTATTATTCGTATTTGGCAAGAATGCCTTTGATCTGATCGGCAGTTGCTCTGCCGTAAACATCGTCATTGATTGTGAAAACGGGAGCCAGTCCGCAGGCGCCTATGCAGCGGCACTCTTCAACGGAGAATTTGCCGTCGGCAGTGCATTCGCCCGGCTCAATGCCGAGTTCTTCACAGATTTTGTCAAGAACAGCCTGTGAGCCTTTGACATAGCAGGCGGTGCCGAGGCACACCGAAATATTGTATTTGCCCTTGGGTGAAAGAGCAAACTGAGCGTAAAAAGTTGAAACGCCGTAAACTTTTTCAAGCGGAACATCCATACCTTCGGCTATCATAACCTGAACCTCAAAGGGAAGGTAGCCGTAAATGTCCTGAGCCTTCTGCATAACAGTCATAAGAAGGTGCTTGTCGTGCTTGCTCTCATCAATAACAGCTTTGAGCTGCTGCTCCTGTTCGGGAGTGCCCGAGAAAGGAATCTTACTGACTTTTTTGATCATTAATCTTCGTCCTCCTGTATTTATGTGTTCAAAGAATAAACATACCGTAAATGTATTTTTTACACATTTACGGTATTGTAACATATAAATAAATATTTTTAAATAGTTTTTTTAATAATTTATTTAACAATTTAAATGTTAAATGTTTGTTTTCGGTATCGGCAGACACTGCCGTGTGTCCGCCCCGTTTTATTGAGAATTATAGAAAATTATGTATGCGCCGGGAGTTTTTTCCGTTTTAATATCAATACCGGCGCTCATAATCTCATCGCCTGTGAGAGTAATAACATCGTCGGGAGAATCTATGGAATAAACGGAATAACTGTCACCGGGATTAAGCCCGTTTAAAATAAGTCTGTATTCATTTGCCGCGACATTTTCACGCTTATAAACAACTGCCGCGCCTTCGCTGCCGTCGCCGCAGTCAAACTGCATTGCAAGAAACCTGTCAAGTTCGGTTTTGCCGTCAGTCAGCGGATAATATCTGCCTGACATATAAGCGCTGACTTCAGAATATTTTGTGAACTCCTCCGCAGGCGGATCATAGGTTGACTGATGGGTCAGAATTGCGGTTCTGGATGCGTATTCGGAGTGGAAATACCTGTTTGTTCCGCTGTAAGGAATCCAGAAAGACAGCCCGTATGTCATAGACTGTGTGGCTTCAAGCACATCATCTTTTACGGTGCCGTCGGCGTTACCGCAGTTGTAGTCGCTGCGCCAGAGGGGAACGCTTCTTCTCATCATTTCAATATCGAGCCTTTTTCCGCCCGATGCGCAGTTGTCAATAACAAGCCCGTCAATGCCGTCAAGCAGAAAGTCAAGATATTTGTAAAGATTGGTTACATAGTGATTTTCGGTAATACCCGTTCTGCCGTCAAAAAACTCTTTATCTGATTTTCTCCAATATTCAAGAGGGGTGAAATTGAAATCCTGACGATACATTGAGACACCGTTGGTTTTCATTGAATCAAGAATGTAATCACAAAGATAATCGCAGGCGGCGTCATTTGCCATATTCCACATAATGTTGTCGTCAATCTGCACCGTCCAGCCCCTGTTTTCAAGCCCTTTATTATAAAGCACGGTGTTTTCGCGCACCCTTTCCGGCTCATACCAGAGAAGGAATTTTTTGCCCTTTGAAGCCATTGCGTCGGAGAGCGGTTTCAGGGTGTCGGGAAAGCGGTTTTCATCCGGAATCCAGTTGCCTACGCCGTCATACCAACCTTCGTTGTATTTATACCAGCCCGCATCCATCCAGAAATAGTCAATTCCGTTCATAACGGTTTCATCTATTGAGTTGACCTTTTCAATCATCTGATCGCAGGTAAGAGTTGAGAACTCATTTGCTATGACAAAGCCGTTAAGCAGGGTGTTTTCGCCCTGAATAACCGTAACATCTTTCTGCCAGTCTCTGAAAGTATTGAAGCCCTTGAGCGGATTGCCGCCGTCATAGAATGTAAGCGAAACAAGAGGGGAACGCACTTCTTCACCGGGAAGCAGGTAAGAACTGAACTCCTCCTGTTTTGCTTTTATCGAAACGGAATTGAGTTTTTGCGTAAGGGAAGCATACCACTGCCCCGTCCATCCGATAGCGAGAACGGCTCCGTTTGTGCTGCCGTTTATGTTGAAATAAGGCAGAAAAGACTCTGTTCTGCCGCCGTTGGCCGTAAAACGCATAGGGATAAAATTAACGAATGTATGCCGCATCTGAAAATCATCCGCCGCAGGGTCGGAGCCTTTGCTGACATAGAGGTCTGAAATACCCGTATCCACGCTGCAGTCGGCGCCGTAAAAGTTTTTTATTACGGGTGAATTGCCGTTTGAAGTGTTTTCAATAAATACCGTCCATTCGCAGGTGGCTCTTTTTTCATAAATAACCCCCTGCACTCTCACCCTGAGACCGCTTTTTTTGTGTGTCAATGTTACGGTTGTCGTTTCGCCGCCTCCGTTTGCGGGGACGGTTTCTTCTTTTTTAAAAGACCAGTCTTTCAGGTTTTTGCGAAAAGATTTTCCGTCAACCGTGAAATCATAGGCAGGTCTGCCCTCGCCGCCGGTAAAAAGCACATTTTTTTCATACCAGCTGCGGCAGCGCTGTTTTTCGGAATCCGTGACATTAAGTTCGGCTGCTGTCACGGGATTGAACCTGCACTCTTTTTCGGATGTAATATCAACAGCGGCTCTGTCAACCCACATTTTGAAATTGGAATCCGTAACGGAAAATGATGAAACAATAAAAAGGAGCGACTGAATCAGTGCGAATAATCTCATAAAAATCACCTTTCAATATGCAAAAGGAAGCACCTTTGAAGATGCCTCCCTGTTGACAGTCTGCATTTTATTCCTCTCCACTGAGTTGTTTCCAGTGGATTTTGCAATAGTTTTCTCCGTCTATTGCGGGGTATTTTTCATCATCGATTCTCGCCTTGTTATTGCAGTCGTATTCAACATTATAGGCGCACTTTTCTTCGTTGCTTTCGGTAAGAAGCCTGCCGAAAGAAATGCCGAGAACAACTATAAACAAAACTGCGGCAACGGCGGGTTTTGTTCTCATTATGCTGATTTTGTCGATGAACTTAATTTTTTCGCAGATTCTGCACGCAACGAGAGCAAGCAGATAACCGATAATGCCGGCAACAATGCCCGCAATCGAGCCTGCGATAACATCGGTGGGATAGTGAACCATTACCATAATTCTCGAACAGGCTGTGCCGAGAGCGAGAACGGGGAATAACCAGGCGATTTTCTTCTTTTTCTCCGCCATACAGCACAGGAACATAGCCGTTGCCATTTCAAACGCTGAATTGGAATGGCCTGACGGGAATGAGTAGTCACTCTCGGATAACGAGCCGGCGGCGGCATACCATTTGCTGTAAAGAGGCCAGATATCCGTATTCTGAAGGGTGTTGTAAGGACGGATTCTGAGAACCTCGGGTTTAAGAACCAGGTTGACGATAATTGTTCCGGCGGCAATAGCGAACAGAAGGGCAAAACCGAATTTTCTCGCTTTTTTGTCAAAGCAGAGAAGGACGCTGAAAGCCGCGACGGGTATTACGAAATCTTCATCACCGATTGAAGTGAAGAGTTTTGAAATAACAAGAGTTGCCTTGTTCTGTATTTTACCGAACACTTTATAAACCGCGACATCAAAGTTATAGAATTTTGCGTCAAGTTTGTCGCCTGTTGTTTGTTCTTTCTGAGGTTCCGACTCGCTGTAGGTCTGATAAAGAACTGCGCCGTCGTCGAACGAATCCGCTGTTTCGACATCATAATCCGGAACAAACTCCGTTTCGCTTTCGGGTTCTTCTTCGGTAACCGTGTCAACATCGGGTATTTCCGTTTCGGCTTCCTGCCCGACTTGAGGGTTATCTATGGCGGGCATAACAACATCTGCGAACGCCGGCACTGAGCCCAGCATAAGCATTGACAAAAGCGCCGTAACAAGCATAACGGCAAACCATTTTTGTTTTAATGATGTGTTGTTCATAAAAATCTCCTTTGATAAAGATTTAACAAAATTATCTTAACATACAGGTTGTGTCAAGTCAAACAAAAAAGAAAAGTCCGGATAAAAATCCGGACTTGGAGAAACTTATTTCAGCGGTCTTCGGTTTTGCCCGTAACGGTTTTTATGCTGTCACGCGCGGCGCGCACGGCGTTGAGGCTCTGGGTGATGGATTCGTCGGCGGTTTTCATAATTTCTTCAATGAAATCGCCGGCGGCAATACGGATTTCCGCAGACCACTTGTTTGCCTTATCGATGGATTCATCTGAGCGCTGCCTTGCCTCGTCGATAGTTCTTGACGCCTGCTGTTCGGCAGATGAAAGAAGGGTGTCAGCCTGGCTCTTCGCCTTTTCGATTATGGCGTTTGCCTGAGCCTCCGCATCGGCTAGAATCTTTTGAGAAGAAGCGCGGGACGCACGGACAACTTCGCTGTTCTCTACAAGGGCGTCTGCCTCAAGTTGGGCGTTTGCGCGGATGATTTTTGCGTCTTCATTGGCTGAATCGATAATCGATTGCGCCTGAGCCTGAGCTTCCGAAACTCGCTTGTTTGCGAACTCTTCGGTTTTTGAAACCATCTCTTTGACCTTCGCTTCGGCGGATGAGAGCATGGATCGCGCTTTATCCTGCGCCTCTGTTGTGGTGTTGACCGCTTCGTCTCTCGCCTTGACGATGATTGAGTTGCGGTCGGCAACAACTGCCCTTGCCTGCGCTATCTCGGCAGGCAGGTTGAGTCTGATATCTTCAATGGCGGTTTTGATTGGTTCGGCGTCAATAACCGTTTTGTTTGTAAGAGCGAATCTGCTGCCCGATTCAAGAACATCTTCTATTTGATCGAGGCTTTTTTCAATATTCTGAACGTTATCCATTTTCTGTTCCTTTCAATAAATAATCAAAAGCGGACCTGCCGCATATCATTCTTCTGTTTCTTTCCGGTAAGTGGTGAGCGCCGTTTTACCGTATTTGTATGTGCGGTAAAGCCTGAGTTCGCCCGACGCTTCCGGCATCTCTTCACCGTAGGGATGTTCGCAGATTACCGTGCCGCCCTGAGCTACGCAGGGTGAAAGCATTCCGAGCGCTTTCTGAAGAATACCCGTGCCGTATGGTGGGTCAAGAAAAACAATGTCGAACTCGCCGCCCGTCATACGCAAAAACGAAAAAGCATCAGTCTGAACAACAAACGAGTTTATGTTAAACCCTGTTTTTGCAAGATTTTCTTTAACAACCGCGACGGAGCGTTTTTCTCTGTCAACAAAGGTGGCTTCTTTCGCTCCCCTGCTGAGCGCTTCAATGCCTAACTGCCCGGAACCGGCGAAGAGGTCGAGTATTCTTCTGCCCTCAATGTCAAACTGGATAATGCTGAACATTGCCTCTTTGACTCTGTCGGTTGTGGGGCGGACATCGTCGCCGTCAAGCGTGCGAAGCTGCCTGCCTCTGGCGGAGCCCGTAATAACTCTCAAACAACTCACCGCCTAAATAAAAATCATATAATTATTGCATTTTTATGTGTGATTTGTCAAGTGCGGCAGAAGAAAACACGGCGAAATGCAAAAAAACAAACACAGAACGGCTTAGCCTTTAACGGATAAGCCGTCTGATTGCCTGTATATTTATGCTTTTTCTTTGGGGTTGGAAACAAGTTTAATCACAAGAAGAGTAAGAACCGTGATAATAACGCCGAAAGGAAGGGCGATATAAATCTTCTGCGTAAGACCGGCGACAATGTATGCGACGAACGACACCGCCGCAACTGTCAATGAGTAAGGCATCTGCGTTGAAACGTGATTGAGATGGTTGCACTGCGCGCCTGCCGATGACATAATTGTTGTGTCTGAAATGGGTGAGCAGTGGTCGCCGCAGACAGAACCGGCAAGGCAGGCGGACATTGAGATAATGCCGAGAATATTCTCTACGGGGAATATGACGGTGACTATCGGAATGAGGATGCCGAATGTGCCCCAGGAAGTGCCTGACGCAAAACTGATTGCTACTGCGACAAGGAATATAATCGCGGGAAGGAATTTGTCAAGGCCAGACGCTGAATCGAGAGCGCCTTTGACAAACGCGCTTGAATCAAGAAGTCCGGTAAGGTTTTTAAGAGTTGACGCCATTGTGAGAATAAGAATTGCGGGAACCATGGCAACAAAGCCTTTGGGAATGCATTCCATAGCGTCTTTGAAACTTACGACTTTTCTGCAGGCGTAATAGATGATTGTGAATACAAGAGTAATAAGTCCGCCCCAAGGAAGACCTACCGTTGCGTCTGTATCGGAGAAAGCGGTGATGAAGCCTGCGCCGTCAAGGATTCCGCCGTTGTAAACAAGGGCAAAAATGCAGACGCCGATAAGAACAACAATGGGAACAATGAGATCTATCACCTTGCCGCGTGATGTCGCGGGCGTTTCTTCTTCGCTTTGTGTTGCGCCCGATGTGAAAAGGTCGCCGTTGAGAGCGTTTCTTTCGTGCAGTTTCATCGGGCCGTAATCAAATTTCATTACGGTGAGAGTGATGATGAAAACAAATGTAAGAAGCGAGTAGAAATTGTAGGGAATCGCTCTGCAGAAAAGGGTGATTCCGCTGACGCCTTCGGGAGCGTATGACGAAACGGCTGCAGCCCAGGACGAAATGGGGGCTATCATACAAACCGGAGCGGCTGTGGCGTCGATGATATAAGCGAGTTTTGCACGCGACATTTTAGTTTTATCGGTAACCGGACGCATAACGGCGCCTACGGTGAGACAGTTGAAATAGTCGTCAATAAAAATCAGAACGCCGAAAAGGAATGTTGCGATTGCCGCGCCTGCTTTTGATTTGATATGCTTTGCCGCCCAGGAGCCGAACGCCGCGGAAGCGCCCGTTTTGTTGATGAGAGCGACAATAACACCGAGTATTACAAGGAAAATGAACACACCCGCCTGATCCGAAACGGCGCTTATGAAGCCGTCGTTGACAATGTTGTCAACTGAGACTCTCGGCGAAAAGCCTGCCGAAAGGATGCCGCCTGCGACAATACCGACAAACAGCGAAGAATAAACTTCTTTTGTTATGAGCGCAAGGCAGATGGCTATAACGGGCGGGAAAAGCGACCAAAGCGTGCCGACGGGTGATTTTATTGAACCCGTGCGCCAGCAGATGACCGCGAAAGCCGCCATAAACACTGCTATGGCTATGTTGATGATGATATTCTTTTTTGTTTTCATTTGAACACCCCTCTGAAAAAAGTTCAAAATATATTATGAAACGGATTTTTCCGTATTCATCTCGTCTGCGATAAGCAGGTCAATGTTTTTCTCCATAAGGTCGAAAAAGCGGCTGACTGTCAGTTTGTCTTCATCGCTGCCGCGAACGCACATTGAGAGAGTCATTTCGTTTCTCATTGATGTTGCGGAAAGCAGAACAAACGGTTTGTATTTGACCGCTCCGCTCATAAAGCCGTCTGTAGGTTCGTGACCTTCGAGAGCGAGTTTGTCAACCTCGAGAATGCCGATGTTGCTCATAGCGAGAAGCGGATTTGAATAACCTATTTTGATTATCTCCTCCGATGCGGCATGCGGCATAATTCTGTAGCCGAGTGAAAGAAGAGGAAGACCGTAAAGCCCCATAAATTTGTCTTGTTTGAACATATTGGAACTTCTCACAACATATTGCAATGTTTCAAAAATATCTCTGCCTTTTTCGGGAACTCTGCACTGCATCCATGAAGTCTGGTTTGTGTAGCCGGTGTCGCTGACATCTTTCATGTGGCGGCGCAGGTCTATGGCGCACGAAATGGTTGTAGGCTCGAAGGGATTGAAATCCGCAAGCTCATACAGGCTGTAAAAATACGCCGCGGTGAGCATATCGTTTATTGTAGCGCCTCTCTTTTTGCCCGCGGCTTTTATCATCGGGAATTTTTCGGCGCTTATTCTTCTGCGCGCTATAAAGGAATAATCCTCATCGCTGTCTTCTTTAAAGGGAAATTTATGCGCGTATTTGTCTTTGACAGAAAGATTCTTATAAAGATTCTGCGCTGCTTTGCTGTCTGTTTTGCTTAAATCTTTATAGACGGATTTGTATGAGCGCGAGCCGGTTCTCAAATCAAGCGGGCTTACGCCGTTTATAACGTAATCATTGTAGTTTTTGCAGAATGTTTTGAGAAAACTCTTGAAGTCGCCCCCGTCCATACACATATGGTTTTCTATTATGCAGACGGTGGTTTTGCCGGAATGCCTGAGAATCAGAACCTTCATCTGCAGGTCGCCCTCGGGAGGCAGACACTGGCAGAGAAAAGCGTTGATTTTGTGATCAAGGTCTTCTTCATCAACATCATTAACTTCGACAACATCATCAATGTTATAGTCTTTTACAACCCAGTAGGGTGAAATGTGGTTGTCGGTAAAACTTGAGTGAAAAACGGGCGCCTTCTCGAAAAAGCAGGCAAGAACGGTTTTGAAGGCGTCAATGTTTATTTCATAATCGTAATGAAGTTCAACATGAACCATACGGTCGTTGTAATCGCGGAAAAGATAGTGCATCTTGTCCCACAGTTCGGCTTTTAATCTGCGTTCCATACACTGTCCTCCTCCACTTCTTCATTTTCTTTTTTGCCTATCATAAGCCTTACGGCAATAATTACCGCGTCGGCAATGAGAGCGAGAGGAATAAGCAGCCAGCCCGCCTGCCACGACACCGCGCCGGTAACCGCGAGAATAACATAAAGAACAGCGGCGGCAAGCGGAATGTATGCAAGATACATAAACACGGCAAACCTCCGGTGCGAGAAATGCGCGAAAAGGCTGTCGCACGCAAGCACGGCTATTGCGCCGGCAAGGAACATAACCCAGCTGTGAATAATATTGAACTTAAACAGCATAACGAAAAACGCCAGCGCAAAAACAAGCATAACCGAAAACGCGAGGTGAAGCCTTGTTGTAATATGGAATATGATTTCGCGTTTTTTTATAAACCTTAAGCATCCGAGAAATGTGTAATAGATTGAAATTACGGTTGCCGCCGCGACAAGAATAATCCACGAAAGCCCGTTGTCAACTTTGAACAGGTGGATGAAGAAGGCGATAAGGGAAACAAGGCAGAACGCAATTGTTCCGAGCGTGTTGAGCGCAACAAAGCGTCTGCGCCTTTTTGCGTGTTTTTCTTCACGAAGAACATTTTCAAACTCGCCTTTTATATCGGGATGCTCGCTGATAATAAGGTCTTCGATAACTTTTTCATCTTTGATGCCGCGGTGCGTGAGTTCGTTTGCCCTTTCGGTAACCTCGCTGACAAGCTGCATTTTGAATTTGTATGCCCTGTCGGTTTCGGGCATCTGCCTGAATGCTTCATCTATGAAGCTCAATACGGTTTTCATTTTTTCAGTCTCCGTTCCGGAATCATTTTTGAAAATTAAAATCAACACGGTTCCGCACCGTAAACCTCAGATTTACGACCGCATTGTATTCATTTGAAGTATTTAAAATAAATGCTTTATAATTATATCCAAGCGCATTTGTTTTGTCAAACAATATGTGCCTTTGTAATAAAAAGTTTACATAAAAACTGTCAAAATTCACAAACACCGTGCCGTCCGTTTATGCTGTATTTGGAATACAAGCCGAATTTTTCAAAAGCGGCGTCAATTCCGTTGACGAAAAGTTTTTTTGTGCTATAATCACATTGTAAAATATTATGTGTTAAAGACAGGAGGTTTGCGACAATGTTCGTTAAGGATGTTACTGTTCAAAATCAAGTCGGCCTTCACGCACGCCCCGCAACATTTTTTATTCAGAAAGCCAATGAATTCAAATCACAGATCTGGATAGACAAGGACGAACGCAAGGTCAACGCCAAGAGCCTTCTCGGCGTTCTTTCACTCGGTATAGTAGGCGGCACTGAAATCAGAATTGCCGCAAACGGAGTTGATGAAGAAGAAGCCGTTGAAGAACTTGTTAAACTTGTTGAATCCGGTTTCGCAGATTAAACCTTTTCAGAACGCACAGGCGGCTTTATGTCGCCTGTTTTTTATTAGAGTCAATAACTCTCATTCCGTGCGCACGTTCTGCTCGCATATTATTCCGTCATATTTTGCAAAAATGCTCGTTAATAAACAAATTATTAACTGCGCTTTTTGCTTCATCTGACGAAAAATCTGTCTTCGCATTCCGCACACCCGGAATGTTCGTTATTTCCTTTTTATTTTTATTATTTTGTAATTCTCGTTCCGACACATATCCTGTTCGCATATTATTCCCTCATATTTTGCAAAAATGCCCGTAAAAACAGAGAAAGGAGGATAAAAGTATGAATGAAAAACTCGGTGAACTTCGTAAAAAAGCAATGAGCCTGCCTCTGACGCCCGGTGTTTATATTATGAAAGACAAGACCGGCAAAATCATTTATATCGGCAAGGCAAAAGCGCTTAAAAACAGGGTGAGCCAGTATTTCGGCTCGCAGAACAATCACACGTTGAAAGTGCACAGAATGGTTGAGAACGTTGACTCATTTGACTACATTCTGACCGACAGCGAGTTTGAGGCTCTTGTGCTCGAATGCAGTCTTATAAAACAGCACTCCCCAAAATACAATATCCTCCTCAAAGACGACAAAGGCTACCATTACATAAAAATCACACAGGGCGAATGGAAAAACATATACGCCGTAAAACAGAAAACAGACGACGGCTCGCGATATCTCGGCCCTTACACAAGCGGGTTTGCGGTAACCAACGCGGTTGACGAGGCAAAAAAGATTTTCCGTCTGCCGCAGTGCAACAAGCAGTTCCCCCGCGACTGTAAGACATCGCGCCCCTGCCTTAATTTTTTTATTAAGCAGTGCTCTGCCCCCTGCGCGGGCAAAACAACAAAACAGCAGCACAACGAAGCGGTTGAAAGTGCCATAAAATATATAATGAACGGCGGAGAGGAATTTGTTGAGGAACTGACGGCAAAAATGCTTGAAGCCTCCGAAAACCTTGAATTTGAAAAAGCGGCAAAACTGCGCGACAGAATAAACGCCATCAAAAAAGTCGGCGAAAAGCAGAAGGTTGTTTCAAACTCCGTGCGTGAACAGGATGTTTTCGCGATAGTCGGGGCAGCGGACGGCGGCGAAAATCCGAAGGCCTGTCTGTCTGTTCTGCGTTTTTCGGAGGGACGGCTGTTTGACAGCGAGTATTTCATAATAGATATGCCCGAAGACCTTGTGTCGGCGCGTTATGAACTGCTGAGGGATTATTACACAATGCGAGACAATGTTCCTCAGAGAGTAACTCTTGACGGCGAAATGACGAACGCGGAATTAATTGAAGAGTGGCTTACCTCAAAAAAAGGCAGAAAGGTAAGCATTACCGTTCCTCAAAAGGGTGAACAGCACGAAATTGTTGAAATGTGCCGCTCAAATGCCGCGCAGAAACTGGGGCTTTATCTCGGCAAAACGGGCAAACAGACGGCGGCGCTTGACGAACTCGCGACAATGCTGGGTATGAAAGTTCCGCCGGAATTCATTGAGGCCTATGATATTTCACACACCGCGGGCAGCGACAATGTTGCCGGTATGGTGGTTTTCCGCTCCGGCGTTCCTTACAAAAAATCATACCGACGTTTTGCCATAAAAGGCTTTTCGGGTCAGGATGACTACGCCTCGATGGCGGAAGTTCTCGAACGCAGGATTATTCGTTATTTTGAGGAAAAAGAAACGGGCGAGGGCTTCGGCAGGCTGCCTGACCTTATTCTGCTTGACGGCGGAACGGGGCAGGTAAACGCGGTGCGACCCGTGCTTAAAAAATACGGGCTTGACATTCCCCTTTTCGGTATGGTCAAAGACAGTCACCACCGCACAAGGGCGATTACGGGCAGCGGCGAGGAAATCTCGTTGACATCAAAGCGGGCGGCATTCACTCTTGTTTCATCCATACAGGAAGAGGTTCACCGCTACTCTGTTGAATACCACCGCACGAAGCACAAAAAATCATCGCTCAACTCGGCTCTGCTCTCCATTGACGGCATAGGCAAAGCGAGGGCTGACGAACTGCTCAAAAGCTTCAAGACAATCAAGGCGATTTCTCAGGCAAGCGTAGAGGAACTTGCCGCGGTCAAAGGTATGAGCCTTAAATCCGCACAGGCGGTAAAAGAAGCGTTTGAAAACGGCAGTAAATAAAACGCTTTTTTGTGTTGAGATTTTATTATAAAGATGATATAATTATTAAATAGGCAGTTAGAGTTAGGGAGGCGATAATATGCCATTGGTAAATATGAGCGACCTGCTTTGGAGAGCGAAAGAGGGCAGATACGCCGTAGGCAGTTTCAGCGTTGCCAATATGGAAATGGTCAAGGGAATCCTGCGCGCGGTTGAGGAGACCGAAAGCCCCGCTATAATCCAGATTGCGGAGGTCAGGCTTAAAAACTCTCCGATTGAGCTCATAGGTCCGCTTATGGTTGCGGCGGCTGAAAACAGTGAAATGCCGGTTGCCGTTCATTTTGACCACGGCAAAACGGTTGAGAAAATAACGCAGGCTCTCGATATAGGCTTCTCATCGGTTATGTTTGACGGCTCGCACCTGCCGTTTGAGGAGAATATGATGCAGTGCGCCGAAATCGCCGTTACCGCGGCGCAATACGGGGCGGATATCGAGTGCGAAATCGGTTGTGTGGGCGGCAGTGAAGACGGCAGCGAAGACATTGCGGTTAATTGTTCTGACCCCGCTCAGGCTGCTGAATTTTGCGAGAAAGTTGAAATGGACGCTCTTGCCGTTGCGATAGGCAACGCGCACGGCAATTACAAAGAAGAGCCGAAACTCCGTTTTGACATTCTTGAAAAAATCAGAGACAGCGTTGAAGTTCCCCTTGTGCTTCACGGCGGAACAGGCATAAGCGAGGAAGATTTCAGGAAGTGCATAGAACTCGGTATCTGCAAAATCAACATTGCGACCGCTACATTTGACAGCGTTGAAAAAGCAGTCCGCGACGCTTATGCGGAAAGCAGAATCAAAGGATATTACGACCTTCAGACCGCAGAGGAAGAAGGCGCTTATCAGAACGCGATGAAACATATAAAAATATTCGGCTGCGCCGGAAAAGCTTATGATGACTGACACAGGAGGAGACAGAAATGGCATTTATTGAATTTGACAACAGCAAGGAACTTGATGTAATTCCTATTGGCAGAGTAGCCATCGACTTTAACCCGACCGATATGAATATGCCTCTCTGGGAGAGCAGCAACTTCAACAAATATGTGGGCGGTTCGCCCGCCAATATCGCCGTAGGCCTTGCGCGGCTCGGTGCGAAATGCGGTTTTATAGCAAAGGTCAGCGACGACCAGTTCGGCACTTATGTTATCAAATACTTTGAAAATGACGGCATTGATGTTTCTCACATTACAAGATGCGTAAACGGCGAAAAACTCGGTCTGACTTTTACCGAGATTCTCAGCCCCACGCAGAGCAGTATTCTTATGTATCGCGACGGAGTTGCCGACCTTCAGGTAAGCGTTGACGATGTTGATGAGGATTACATCAAAAAGGCAAAAGCTGTTGTCATTTCCGGCACGGCCCTGTGCTGCAGCCCCTCGAGAGAGGCGGCTCTCAAGACACTCTTCCTCGCAAAGAAAAACGGTCTTGTTGTAATATTTGACATCGACTACAGAAGCTACACCTGGAAGAATTTTGACGAGATTTCGCTTTACTATTCAATAGCCGCAAAGAACAGCGACATCATTCTCGGCTCGCGCGAGGAGTTTGACTTGACCGAAGCGCTTGAAGGCAAGTGCGCAAACGATGAGGAATCCGCTGCGCGCTGGTTCGGCTACGGCAACAAGATTGTTATAATCAAACACGGCAAAGAAGGCTCTTACGCTTATCTTAACGACGGTTCAATCTACAAAGTCGGCACGCACCCCGTAAAGCTCCTCAAAGGCTTCGGCGGCGGCGACGGCTACGCTTCGGCGTTTATTTATTCACTGCTTCAGGGCAAGCCCATTGACAAGGCGCTTGAGTTCGCGACCGCTTCGGCTTCAATGCTTGTTTCGGCGCACTCCTGCTCCGCGGCGATGCCATCTGCTCAGGCTGTTCAGGAGTTTATTGACAGCTTTCCCGGTATGGAAGTTGTGACGAAAATAAAGTAAATACGGCAGAAATATACACTTCAACCCTCTGCAGAATATCTGCAGAGGGTTGGTTTTTGTTGCAGATACAGCGGCAGTTCGCATTTATTTGTGAAAAAAGAAAATTCGGATATTGACAAATTGTGTCGCGTGCGATATAATTTGAGCAGAGGTGGTAATTACGGAAAAGAAATATAATTCCCTCAGGCTGAAAAATCAGCTTTGTTTTCCGCTTTACGCGGTATCAAACATTATTACAAGAAAATATAAACCGATTCTTGACAAACTCGACCTGACCTATACCCAATACATTGTGATGATGGTGCTGTGGGAGGAAAAGAAGGTTAACGAAAAATTCCTTTGCGACACGCTTTGCCTTAAATCAAACACCATTGCGCCGCTGCTGAAAAAACTCGAAGCAAAGGGATATATAAAAAAGCAGAAAGACACAGCCGATGAGAGAAATCTTGTCATCACCCTGACCGACACCGGAAGGCGTCTGCAGGATGAAGCGTTGTGTGTGCCCGAAACAATAGCCAAAGAGTTCAGTCTTGAAACAGAAGAGGTTATAGCCCTCTATAATACGCTGTATAAAATCATAGATGCCGAAAGGAGAAAACGATGACACAGATAATATCACTTTTTTTAACTGTTATTATGTTTTTGTTCCCTGCCCTGAATGTTTCAAAAATCAATGTTGACAAAACACAGTGGAAAACCGACTACGATTATGTTTATGTTCACGGGCTGAGCGGCTGGGGCAGTTATGATTTTCAGAACAATTTTCTGCCTTACTGGGGTATGTTCGGCGGCGATATGATAAAAAACCTCAATGCTCTGGGATACAAATGCCACGCCGCATCGGTTGACCCTGACGGCAGCGCATGGGACAGAGCCTGCGAACTCTATGCCCAACTGACCGGAACAAAAACCGATTACGGCAAGGCTCACAGCGAAAAATACGGTCACGCGAGATACGGCAAAGATTTTTCGTCCAAGCCGCTGATTGAATCCTGGAGCAGCAAAGATAAAATTAACCTGCTGGGGCACTCATTCGGCGGAGCAACCGTAAGGCTGCTTGCGGAACTTATGGCAAACGGCAGCGAAGATGAAATCGCGGCGACCTCTCCCGGAGATATTTCGGGGCTTTTCACAGGCGGGAAAGCGGACTGGATTTACAGCATCACTACCCTTGCCGCGCCCACAAACGGAACAACCGCCTACGGCTTTGCCGACCCTGAACCGCTCGGCATTTATGACACAGCCGCTTATGATATGTATATTGACAACGCTCTTGCGCTCAACGAGAGAATATCAACTCAGGACTGCACTTACTATTTTGCCGTTCCGTGTTCCGCAACGGTTAAAAATGAAGACGGCACTTGGTCGTTTGATGAAAATATAAATGTGGAATTCCCCGTGAGAAGCACGGGCGAGAGAATGATGAACCTCACAGGCACCACACCGGGAGGATTTGTTGTTGACGAAACCTGGCTTGAAAGCGACGGAATGGTCAACACAATCTCCGCGGGCGCGCCTTTCAACGCACCGTCAACCCCTCTTGATAAAGAAAACATAAGACCGGGAATATGGAATGTAGCCGAGGTTTACAGGGGCGACCATATGGCCTTCTGCGGCGACCTTTTTACGCCGAACAACATAAGGCCGTTCTTTGCCGGCTGGATGGATATGATAAACTCCGTCTGAATGAAGAAAAAAAATTAATAAGATTTAAGGGAGGCAGTATGAATATTCAGAAATATATGACACGGGGTGTGTCAAAGGTAGTTTTCAACTCGCTGAGAGTTACATCAAAAAACAGCAAAGAAGCACGGTTTATGCGTGATTTTGCGAAAGCGTCTTACACCGCCTCACGCAAACGCGCCGTTTCGGAGAAAAAAGGCGAACACATACCGCCCTTTCTTATTGCGAGCATTACAAGCAGGTGCAACCTTCACTGCGCCGGTTGTTATTCGCGCGCAAATCACGCCTGCGGCGATGAGGAAACTGACGGAATGCTTACGGCTGCGGAGTGGGACCGCATATTTGATGAAGCGGGCGAAATCGGCATAAGTTTTATTCTGCTCGCGGGCGGAGAACCGCTTATGCGCCGCGATGTGCTTGAAACCGCCGCAGAACATAAAAATATTCTTTTCCCCGTTTTTACAAACGGCACCTGCATAAACGAATACTATATGAACCTGCTTAACGGCAACAGAAACCTTCTGCCCGTTATAAGCATTGAAGGCGACAGACTGAGCACCGACAGCCGCCGCGGCGAAGGAATATATGAAAAGATAAACTCCGCTATGCGCGGTATGAAAGAAAGAGATATTGTTTTCGGAGCCTCGGTGACAGTTACAAAAGAAAATATGCAGGAGGTTTTCTCCGACGGGTTTGTTAATCATCTTTATTCGGACGGCTGCAGGGCTGTGATTTATGTGGAATATGTTCCCGTTGACGGTGAAGATTCAAAAGCGCCGGGCGAGCCTGAACGCGAGTGGATGAAAAAGAAAATACGCTCGCTGCGCCGCAGAAAATCCGGCATGGTTTATATATCGTTCCCGGGCGATGAAAAGAGTTCGGGAGGCTGTGTAGCCGCCGGCAGAGGATTCTTTCACATAAACGCGAAAGGTGGAGCGGAACCCTGCCCGTTTTCACCGTATTCGGACTGCAATGTGCGCGACACTTCAATACGCGAAGCGCTTAAAACACCTCTTTTTTACACTCTGAACACGCAGGGGCTTCTCGAAGACGACCACGCGGGCGGGTGCACGCTGTTTGCCAACAAAGAAAAAGTTGAGCAGATTGCGGCACGGCAAATATAAAATGTAAATGACAGGAGAGAAAATGGAAATCACAGCCGATGAAATGAAAGTTTTGCTTAAATCCCAGCAGGGCGAACTTGACGCCGTGCTGATGTATAACGCTCTTGCCAAAGCGGTCGGAAATCAGCGTGACGCGGAAACATTCCGCACTCTCGCGGCGGAGGAAGGACACCACGCCTCGGTGTTCAGGAGCCTTACCGGCACCGATCTTTCGCCGAAAAAGACTATGGCTGTTCTGCTGCCGATACTTTATAAAATAATCGGCAGAAAGCGGCTTTATCCGCTTATAGCAAAGGGCGAATACTCAGCCGTAAAAAACTATGAGCCTGTGGCTGTCCGCTTTACGGAAATCGAAAGCGTGAAAAATGATGAAAAACGCCATGGAGATACTGTAATAAATCTTTTGAAATAAAGGAGAGATATAAATGAAAACCGCAGTCAGATACTACACAAAAACAGGTAACACCAAGCGCCTTGCCGAGGCTGTGGCAACAGCACTCGGAACACAGGCGAAACCGATAAGCGAACCTGTTGACGAACAGGTTGACATTCTGTTTTTAGGCAACTCGTATTATGCCTTCAACATTGACCCGGAGGTAAGGGATTTTGTTGCTTCACTTGACAAAAACCTTGTGGGAAAAATTGTCAATTTCGGGTCAGCCGCGATGCTCAACTCCACCTACAAAAAAATCAAGGCTGAGGCAGATAAAGCCGGAATTCCGATAGACAGCAGAGAATTTCACTGCAAAGGCGAATTCAAAGGAATACATAAGGGCAGGCCGAATGATGACGACCTGAAAGCAGCCGCCGCGTTTGCCAAGACATTTATTGAGTAATATGTTTGCTTTTTCGAAAACATCGTTATATAATGAAATAAACACAAGCGAAAGGAAAAGATAATATGGAAATCAAAGCGGTTAAATTCAGAAAAGACGGGTTTTACTCACAGCCCTTTGCCTTCGGCGGAGAAGAAGGTGCTGAAAAGTTTGACAAAAATATCCGTTACCGCGGAAGCCTGCAGAATTATCTGATTGACACGGGCAGCGAGGTTATTCTTGTTGACACAGGTTTGCCTGCGGGAACGCCCGAAGAGGTTATTGACGAAAACAGCGTTGTTTTTACGGGCAAAGACATTTCGAGTTATATGGAGGCGTTTACCAATCTCGGTTACAAGCCGGAGCAGGTAACAAAAATTCTTCTGACACATAAGCACGGCGACCATTCCGGCGAACTGAAATCTTTCCCGAACGCCGAAATATATGTGAACGCCGACGAGACGGATGCCGCCGAATTACAGGGTATTGAAAATATTGTTCCCGTAAATTTCACGGACGGCGCATATTATAATTTCCCCGAAAGCCTGAAAATCTCCGACGGCGTTTATTATATCAAAGCCAAAGGGCACACCAACGGCAACAGTATTGTTATTGTTGAGAACGACGGGCTTTTCTATATGCTTCACGGCGATATCACTTATGTTGACGAAGCGCTTTATGAAAACAAACTGTCTGTTGTGTTTGACGACATCGCGGCGGCAAGAGAAACACTTGACAGAGTGCGTGAATTCGTTAAGAATCACCCGACGGTTTATTGCGGAACACATACGCCTCAGGGCTATGAAAATCTGGAAGCGAAGCGGGTAATGGATCCGGATAATCCCGTTCCCACCGTTTTTGCAGAGGTTGATTTTTCACAGCAGGAGGCAACCGGCAAATATGTGTGCTCAATATGCGGTTATGTTTATGACCCGGCAGAACACGGCGGCACGGCATTTGAGGATTTGCCCGATGACTGGAAATGCCCTCGCTGCAAACAGCCAAAAGAAAAATTCAATAAAGCCTGACAGACAACCGACAGAGAGAAAAATCTCTGCCGGTTTTTTCGGGAAATATATTGACACGGTGTCAGAACAGTGATATAGTGTAATTACTGACACCGTGTCAGTAAAAGGAGAGTGATTTTTATGCCGAAGGGCTCGCCTGAGCTCACAAACGCCCGCAGGGCGGAGATAATGAACGCCTGCCGGGAACTGTATAAGACGATGAATTTCAAAGAAATCACAATCAAAGAGATTGCCGCTTACACATCGTTCACCCGCCCTTCTATTTATAACTATTTTCAGACCAAGGAGGAAATATTTCTGGCTCTTTTCAAGCAGGAATATGAACTCTGGAACGGGGAATTGCTGAAAATTCTCGATGAAAACAAAAAACTTTCAAAAAAACAGACTGCGCATATGATTGCGTCATCCCTGCAAAAAAGGGAACTTATGCTTAAAATTCTTTCGGTTGATTTGTATGATATGGAAGAAAACAGCAGACTTGAACTGCTTGTTTCATTCAAGGAAATCTGCAAGGCGACGGTGGAAAATTTTGTTGCGGTTATTGAAAAATTCCGCCCGGAACTGACACCTGACGAAGCCGAAAACCTGTCAAGAGGTTTTTTTGTGTATCTTCACGGAATATACCCCTATGCCTACGCGACGGATTATCAGTTGGAAGCAATGAATCGGGCGGGAATGAAGCATAAAAAGCAGACTGTTTATGACATAGCAAAACTGTATTTTACAAACATTTTCAAGGAGGAAACAAAATGAGCAAAATTCTGACAGCGTATTTCAGCGCAAGCGGTGTAACTGCAAAGGCGGCAAAAACACTTGCAAAAGCGGCTGGAGCGGATTTATTTGAAATTGTTCCGCAGGAGCCTTACACAAAAGCGGACCTTGACTGGATGGATAAAAAAAGCCGCAGCACGGTTGAAATGAACGACAGAGCCTGCCGCCCCGCCATTGCGTCAAAGGTTGAAAATATGGAGCAGTATGACACGGTTTTTGTAGGTTTTCCCGTCTGGTGGTACCGTGAGCCGTCGATTATTGACACATTTCTTGAAAGTTATGATTTTTCGGGCAAAACAGTTGTTCCGTTCTGCACATCCGGCAGCAGCGGGCTCGGTGAAGCGCCCGCCAATATGCAGAAACTCGCAAAGGGCGCGAAAGTGCTCGCGGGCAGACGCCTGACAGCAGGAGAAAGTGAAAATAATCTGAAAGAGTGGGTGGATTCGCTGTGAAAAGATTAACCGCGCTGTTTCTTGCGCTCACGCTTGTTTTCGCGCTTGCGGGGTGTTCGGGCGGCACAAAAGAAAGCCCTTCCGTAAACACAACGGCGCAGACATCCGCCGCAAACGGAGAAAACGCAAACACTCAGCAAACAGACAAAGACGGCAAAAAGATTCTTGTTGTTTATTTCAGTTCCGCCAACACTG
Organism: Clostridia bacterium; assembly: GCA_017428625.1. Classification (GTDB taxonomy): domain Bacteria; phylum Bacillota; class Clostridia; order Oscillospirales; family Acutalibacteraceae; genus CAG-177. The sequence goes on along the minus strand of JAFRQM010000006.1, from coordinate 28,529 downwards.
CCGGTGTTGACGCTGTCTCCTCGGCGACGCCCTCTTTTGACGGGCAGGGCTCAACCGAATATCTGGCGAATTATATTCATTCAAAAGCCGGCGGAGACATAGTTAAAATCACACCTGTTAAGGATTATCCGTTAAGTTACAGCGCCTGCGCCGATGCCGCCAAAAAAGAGACGGACAGCGGCGCAAGACCCGAGTTTCAACCGCTCGGTGTAAATCCGGAGGATTACGACGTGATTTTTGTCGGTTACCCAATGTGGTGGTACACCCTGCCGATGCTGTTATATACATTTTTTGATATGTATGATTTCAGTGGCAAAACTATTATTCCGTTCAACACCCACGAAGGCAGCGGCGACGGCGGAACATACAACGAAATAAGGGAGTTTGAGCCCGGTGCAGATGTTCTCAGGGGCCTTGCCGTAAGAGGCGGCAAAGCAGACAAGGCACAGGACGAAGTTGACAGCTGGCTCGCAAAACTCGGTTATTAAAGGAGAATAAAAATGAAAGTTTTACTCATCAACGGCAGCCCTCACGCAAAAGGCTGCACCCAAAGAGCGCTGAGTGAAATACAGTCAACACTCGAAAAAGAAGGCGTTGAGTCCGAAATCATACATATAGGCAACAAAGATATACGCGGCTGTGTCTCCTGCCTCAGTTGTAAAAAGAACGGCAAATGCGTTTTTGACGACATTGTCAATGAAACGGCAGAGAAATTCAAAGAGGCAGACGGCATTGTAATCGGTTCGCCTGTTTATTACGCCTCGCCCAATGCTACTGCGGTCGCATTTATGGACCGTCTGTTTTACAGCACTCCGTTTGACAAATCATGGAAGGTCGGTGCGGCTGTTTCATCCGCAAGGCGCGGCGGAAACAGCGCGACTTTTGACGGGTTAAACAAATATTTTTATATTTCCGGCATGCCGGTAGCCTCAGGTCAATACTGGAATGCTGTTCACGGTTTTACGGCGGAAGATGTTGAGAAAGACGAAGAGGGCTTGCAGCAGATGAGAACGCTTGCGAAAAATATGGCGTTTCTGATGAAATCCATCGCTCTCGGCAGAGAAAAATACGGTGTTCCCGAAAAAGAACCGTTCAATATGACAAATTTTATCAGGTAACATGAAAGCAAAACGGAAGTTTCAGATAACGGTTGACGCGCTCATGCTTTGCGTGCTGCTCGTGCAGATGTCATACAGCATAGCGGGTGAACTGATTCACGAAATTCTCGGCATTACGCTGTTTGCGCTGTTTATTGTTCACCACATTCTTTCGGCAGGTATGTCAAAAGCGCTTTTCAAAGGCAGAAAAACGGCAGTAAAAACAATAAAAACCGCCGTTGACATTATGCTTACGGCGGATGTTCTGATGATGATGGCAAGCGCGGTTATCGTGTCGAAACACATTTTTTCGTTTCTTGACATAAACACGCTTTCGTCTTTCGGGAGAACCGCGCACCTTCTCGGCGCATACTGGGGTTTTGCTTTGATGAGCGTTCACCTCGGGTTTCACCTTGATTTTGTTCTTCACAATGTGATGAAAAGCAAAAGTTCAAAAGCCGTTGCCGCTGCCGTTATGATTGTTCTTTCGGCGGCAGGGCTTATGTGTTTTATTCACGATGAAATATATAAATATATGCTGCTGATAAACCGTTTTGTGTTTTTTGACACGGCGGGCGGTTTGCCGTTGTTTTTGCTGAAATACTTTTTGATAATGAGTATGTTCGCTTCAGCGGGTTACGCAGCCGTTACCGCTTTGAAGCGGTTTGCGGAAAAGAGGCAGACAAAATGAAAAATTTATTTACCGGAGAATTTATCGGCAGACTGCTGAAAACGGCCTTTTTGCTGACTGCCGCGGCGGTTCTGATGGTTTTCAGTGCGTGCGGCACAGAAAAAGCAGATACAGAACCGGTCGGCGTAACCGAAACCGTAAAATCCTCCGGATTATCATCTGAGATTTCTGCCGAAACATCTGCTCATATTACCGGAGAGCATATCGAAATAGAAGAGGAAAAGGAAATGAAATTTCTGGTTGACGGCAGAGAAATATCCGTTATATGGGAAGAAAACGAATCCGTTGACGCACTCAGACAAATTGCGTCAAACGGACCTCTGAATATACAAATGTCAAAATACGGCGGATTTGAGCAGGTAGGGTATATCGGCACGGCACTGCCGAAAAACGACAGGCAGATGACAACCTCCGCGGGCGACATAGTGCTTTATTCCGGTAATCAGCTTGTTGTTTTTTACGGCTCTAATTCCTGGGCATATACCCGGCTCGGAAAAATTACCGGCATAACTTCGGAAAAAATTTCGGAAATCTTAGGCAATGAAAATGTCAACATAACAATAACATCAGAATAAACAGGAGACGCTATGAAAGAAAAAATAACACAAACAGCAGGCAGGGAGCAGCTCGGTGAATTCGCACCGATGTTCGCTCATCTCAACGACGATGTGCTTTTCGGTGAAGTATGGAACGAAGACGCGCTCGACATAAAAACAAAGTGTATTGTTACGGTTGTTTCGCTTATGGCGGGCGGCATTACCGACAGTTCGCTGAAATATCACCTTGCCAACGCGAAAAACAACGGCGTTACAAAAGAAGAAATTGCAGCGGTTATTACCCATTGCACCATGTATTGCGGCTGGCCGAAGGGTTGGGCCGTGTTCCGCCTCGCAAAAGAGGTTTGGGCAGATGACGAAGAACCGTTAAACGAAAAAGAAAGGTTTCAGAAAACAATAATGTCCCCTATAGGCGAACCCAACCCGTTCGGGGATTATTTTACCGGGCGAAGTTACCTTGCGCCTGTTTCAACGCAGCAGATAGGCGTTTATAATGTGACTTTTGAGCCGGGATGCAGAAACAACTGGCACATACATCACGCAAAGAACGGCGGAGGTCAGATGCTTATCTGCGTAGGCGGCAGAGGTTATTATCAGGAAGCCGACAGCGACCCCGTTGAGATGACGGAGGGCAAAGTCGTTAATATACCGGCGGAGATAAAGCACTGGCACGGGGCTGCTCCCGACGCCTGGTTTGCCCACCTTGCAATAGAAATTCCGGGTGAAAACGCAGGCACCGAGTGGCTTGAACCCGTGAGTGATGAAGAATACGGCAAGCTTAAATAAAGGAGAGAGATTATATGCTCGGAAATTTTACTTACTGCAACCCCACTAAACTGTATTTCGGCGACAACTCTCTTTCATTTTTGAAAGATGAACTGAAAAAATACGGAGAAAATGTTTTGCTGGTTTACGGCGGCGGTTCGATAAAAAATAACGGTATTTATGACGAGGTTATTGCAATTCTCAATGGTGCCGGAAAAAACATTGCTGAGGTTTCAGGTGTAATGCCGAACCCGACAATTCACAAGCTCAATGAAGGTATTGCCGTTGCGAGAGAACACAAAACCGACCTGATTCTTGCCGTGGGAGGCGGCTCGGTATGCGACTATTCAAAAGCACTCTCCGTTTCAGTCAATTTCTACGGTGACCCGTGGCAGAAATACTACATTGATTTTGAAGAGCCCGATTGCGAAACTGTTCCTGTAGGCTGTGTTCTGACAATGGTCGGCACCGGTTCGGAAATGAATGCGGGTTCGGTTATCACATATCCCGAAAAGAAACTTAAAATCGGTCATGTTTTCTCCGATGAAAAGATTATGCCGAGGTTTACAATCCTGAACCCGAAATACACCCTGACACTTCCGCATTATCAGATGGTTGCCGGTATTTATGATATATTCAACCATATTTGCGAACAGTATTTTTCGGGCGAAGACGATTGCACAAGCGATTATCTTGCCGAAGCGCTGATGAAAAATGTTATTCATTCAAGCAGAATTGCAAATAAAAACCCTCAGGATTACGAAGCGAGAAGCAACATTATGTGGTGCGCAACATGGGCGCTTAACACGCTGATTTCAAAGGGCAAGAGCACCGACTGGATGGTGCATATGCTCGGTCAGGCGGCAGGCGCGGTTACCGATGCCACTCACGGTATGACACTCGCGGCGGTTTCTTTGCCCTACTACAGGTTTATTCTGCCCTACGCAGCAGCAAAATTCAGAAGATTTGCCGAAAATGTATGGGGTATCTGCACAGAAGGCAAAACTGATATGCAGGCAGCTGAAGAAGGCCTGCTCGCCATGGAAAATTGGATGAAAGAACTCGGGCTTGTTATGTCTCTGTCTGAACTCGGCGCTGCAGAAGATATGCTCACCGATATCTGCGATGGAACAATTATTCTTGACGGCGGATATAAAGTGCTGAACAAAGATGAGGTTATGCAAATTTTAAGAGAGAGTCATTGACGGCGGACAATTTCCGTATTGAACGAGGTGAAATGCCAAATGGACCTTGAAAAAACAGATTATAATCTGACTGTGTGCAAAGTGCCGGATATATCATATATCGACACCTCAGCCGAGTTTTATTTCATCGGTAAAACGGATGAAGAATTATCTCTGGTCTGCAAAACGCAAGACACTCCGGCGGAGACCTCTGAGCGCGTTGACGGATGGAGATGCTTTCGCGTTAAGGGAACGCTGGATTTTTCAATGACCGGCGTTCTGGCAAAACTGTCAAATATTCTCGCGAATCACAAAATAAGCATATTTGCGGTATCAACATACAACACGGATTATGTTCTTGTGAAGGAAGACAACTTTGACAGAGCGTTAAAAATCCTGTCTTGCGAAGGATATACAATTATCTGAACCCGATACAATGGTTTAAGCCTTCTCCCGGGAGAAGGCTTTACGCATCCGCTTAAGTCATAATGTGCGGCTTCAATTGTTTTAGTTTGCAATTATGAGATAAAACAGTATTATAATATTGCATTGGGCTGCTTTTTATGGTATTATTATTCGGAAATCTGAGGGTCGACCGATGTTTAACCGGTTCGGAATATACTACATTGACCTAATTAAAAACGCAATTCCTTTGATTTCATATATTTCCGCCTGTGGCGCAGCTGGATAACGCAGCGGATTCCGATTCCGGAGAGCGCAGGTTCGAATCCTGTCAGGCGGGCCAGAAAAACATGACTCGAACATCACCATTATAGGTGATACGTTCGGGTTATGTTTCTTTTTATCTGAAATCTTTTAAATTTAAATCATTTGCAAATTAACACCCGCTCCCGGGGGTTTGAAATATTTGATTTGAAATTTCGGATAAGATATGTTAAAATATTATGAAACGGTTTTTTTCGTATAAACGGTTATAAGACAAAGAATATGGTTTTTCACATTATCCGGTGTTTTTTATCCGTTTATTTTCAGATTATTATTCGGGTGCGGCGGGGGTTGCGCCGCTTATGTTGCGAAAGAATTAATTAACAATCAGGAGACAGTGAAAATGAAGGTTTTTCTGCGGACACTTGCTTTAATTCTTTGCGCAGTGCTGGTTTTTTCATCGGTTGTCAGCGCTGCCGGAATTATTGCGGCGGATGAGTCAGACGGTGCTGCCGCCGTATATTCAAACGAAACGGTTGATGAACCCGGAGAACCGGGAGAAACGGAACAACCGGGCGAGCCGGGTAATCCCGGTGAGACCGATGAGCCCGGTGAACCCGAGGAGACGGAAAAGCCCGAACCTCAACTGGTTATATCCGATTCGCAGATTTCTGTTACGGTAAACTCCAGATTCCCGATAAACGCGGAGCTTAAAAATTCTGAAAATCAGAGCGTGAAAATTGCGTGGTCATCCGCCAATCCCTCTGTTGCAACCGTAAACGGCAACGGCGTTGTTTCAGGCAAAGCGGCAGGCAAAACGAAGATTACCGCCACCGCCACAGACGGCGGAAAGACATATTCCGCCTCCTGCACGGTAAGTGTTACATCAAGGAGGATGATTCCCCATTTTCTGCTGTCAATCAGCTACCGCTACAGCAATCTGGGTGATTATTACTATTCGGACAACGATTACGCCTGGCAGAAGCCGTTCGGTTTTATAAGGCTCTATGACAACGCTTCTCAGATAATCGGATATCAGTATGACTTTGTGCGCCTGCCCTTCACTTACGGCAACAAAGACTGGCTTATTGAATTATGGAAAGGTCAATACGGACTGTTCCAGATGGGCGGCGAAATCGGGGTTTACACAAAATACTCTGTAGGTTTCGGCGACACGCTTGCGTCAGTTTACAACTGCGCAGGCAAAAGCGACTGGCTTAATATGGAAATGACTCTTTACCACACGCTTTCAAACGGAACCGTGCGCCGTGAGTTTACCCGTGATTACGGCAAATACTGGTGGTGCGACGGCTATAAGGTCGGCAGTCTTACCAAAAGCAAGCCTGCCAGGGAGCTGCAGATGGTAAGCCGCATTACCCTCAAGGATGAAAAAATGGCACAGGCGTTTGCCAAAAGTATGAAATCCTGCGGCTTTTCACAGGTTGACAGCCTTGAGCAGATTAAAGATGACAGTTTCTGCCTTGACGGGAGCGATGTGTATTTCATCTGGAGAAATCTTACCGAATCGCAAAGCCTGGTTCCGATAAATATCAACGGAGAAACCGTCAGCCCCATTTCGATTTTCTTTGCCGCAATAAGACTGCTGGGCGAAGCTTTTATAAGCAGTTTCAGATTTGTTACCGATATCGGTAATACAGCGGCATAAACAAAGCGAATAACCTTCATAAATGAATTGCCCGCACCTGACGGTGCGGGCTTTTTGTTGTGTATGGCTTTATAAGTCAATTTTTTCAAATCTTTTTTGCGATATTCTGCAGGCGGCGGCTGTAAAAACGCAATAAACAACCGCGGCAGCGGCGAGCGCGGCGAACTGAACGCCCTGCCTTTCGCCCTTGGGCGAGTGAAGGAATGTAAGCCCCGGTAAGTGCGGCAGAATTTCAGCGGCGGCAACCAATATAAAAACCGCAGAGCCGAATCTGATGAACGGTATTCCGATTTTGTATGCCGTTTTATAGAAACCGGCGGCGAACAGTATGTTGAAAGCGCAGTAGATAAGCAAAACAAAAGCGAGATAAACGGGCGTTGCGTTCATAAGCGAATTGCCGGTATATGGTTTTGTGTCTGAAAGCACGGTCATACGCAGGGCTGTAAGCGCGGCGCAGAGAAGAAACCCGGCTGACTGAATTACAATAATAAAAACGAACCTGGCTCTGACAATATCGTTTTTGCTTACGGGAAGAAGGACTGAATAGAGAGTGTCGTTTGCCTCGCGCGCATTCTGAAATGTATGAAAATTTCCGAAGCATATAAAAAAAGCGCTCATAAGTATAGGATACCCCGGCAGCATTGTCATAAGCGCCGCTGTGAGAAAAATATATGAAAGCGGCGAAGCGGAAAGCCGCAATTCGTTAATCAGCAAGTTTTTCATAAAGCGACTCCTTTTCATAACGGACCATAATATCTTCAAGCGAGTCTCCGTTGCCCGCCTGCGCATTTTCGCTTATGAACTCACGCAGAGGCTTTGCCGCAATGAGTTTGCCGGAGGCGATATAAACTATGTCATCAGCGCATTTTTCAAGGTCGGTTGTGATGTGGGTTGAGAAGAGGATTCCTACGCCTTTTTCTTTGAGAAACAGAAAGGTGTCAAGAAGTTCCGCGCGTGAGACGGGATCAAGCCCGCTTGTGGGCTCGTCGAGAACAAGCAGTTCGGCGTGATGAGACAGAGCGAGCGTCAGGCTGAATTTAACGCGCATTCCCTCAGACAGTTCGAGCGGGGTTTTGTTTTCATCAAGTGAAAAGGCGTCAAGATATTTTCTGTATGCGGAGTCATCCCAGTTGCCGTAAAACATACTTGTAATTCTGCTGATGTCGCGCAGTTTTTTATGTTTATAATAATCGACCGCTCCGCCCGCGTAACCTATACGCTGTTTGATTTTGCGCTCGTCGGCGGGCATATTCAGCCCGAAAACACTGATTTCGCCCCCGTCGGGGTGAACGAGGTTGAAAATGGATTTAAGGGTTGTGGTTTTGCCGGCGCCGTTGCGGCCGATGAGCCCGGTAATTCTGCCTTCACAGACGGAAAAACTGATGTTGTCAAGCAGAAACCCCGGGTAGCGTTTGCAGAGATTTTCTACTCGGAGAACAGGCATTATTCACCCTCCTCCCCTGTTTTATCCGCACCGAAAATGCGAGAAAAAAATGTTGAAAATGTTGACTTCGGAGGAATTGCTATTCCTCTTTTTGTGTCGCCGAGCAAAAGAATTGTGTCGCCCGGATTTATGTTGAACAAATCTCTCGCTTCTTTGGGAATAACTATCTGCCCTTTTGAGCCGACGGTAACGCTCCACGCGTATTTGCCTTCGGGAGTATTCATTGACAAACCTCCTGTTTAAGTATGATTTTTCATACAAATCATACTACAGAAAAAGAAAAAAGTCAATGCCGGGCAGCATAAAAAGCGGGTCAGCCGACCCGCTTTTGAATTGCAATGTTTTGTTTTAAATATGTGCCTGAAATATTATGCCGCTGCTCCGAAAAGTCTGTAAAGCAGACCGTAAAGGGAAAGGAATGGAACAAGAGATTCGAAAATTCCGCCGAAGAAAAGGCGAGCCTGCGCATCGGATTCATCGGCTTCATACATATTCCACTCGCACACGGGAACATAGCGGACGCACAGGCAGTCAAGGTAATCATCATAACCGCCCTCACATATCATTCTGACATCATAAGCCTGAAGGTCCTCAAACAGTTTTTCTCTCTCATCAAAACGCCCGGGGTTAAGAAGAGAGAACTCGCCTTTGCCGGTGCTCCCCTTCCAGAAACGCCAGGAGAGTTCGGAACGGGTAATGCGCTCAAGCTGTTCTTCATTTTGCGCCGATGACTTCGCGTGCGCCCACAGAGAGTTTATTGCGGAAATTTCTTTGTTGGTAAATGAAAAACTCGCAGACGGACTTTCACTGATGCTCAGATGAGCGCCTGTGTTTGCAAGGTGCATTTCAAGGATTCTGCCTATATCGGCGCCTGCCGGGCCGTAATAGTTTTCAAGGAAGCCTTTCATTTCGGCGTCATAATCGCAGTAGGGGTTCTGCAGGCACTTTGAAATAAGGTAGGCGCGCAGTTCACCGAATTCGGTGTTGCAGCTGCGGATATAGTAATTGCCCTCTTCATAAACGCCTTTGACATTGTTCTCATAAAAGACCTGAATGTTGCGCTGAATAACGCCTAAATCCGGAAAAAGAATGCAGGTGTTTGAGTAGTTTGTGGTGTAATCCCAGACATAGATTCTGTTGCAGATTTCAGACCAGTCGTTGAGGTCTTTCATCAGTTTTTTGTTGCGCTTGCAGTTGGAATCATCAAGCGTATGGCGGAAGCAGCACTCAATTGTGCAGAGACGGACTATGACATTGTCGCGCGGAACGATGCCCGCGGGAGCCTGACGGGTGTATTGATAAGCGAAGGTGTCAATGGCGGCGTTTTCATAGCCCGCGGCTTTGACGGCGTCGGCTATCTGATTGACGAAATTAATCATTGTGGCGGACTGAACGCCTCCGTGTGATTTCTCAAACGCTTTGCAGGTATCGCACTCGCAGTAAAGCTGGTTGTCGTTCTGGGTTACCGAAACAATCTGCACAGACGCCTGAGGGTCATATTTCTGTTCAAGTATCTTCAGAACATTTGCGGTTGCGATTTTTAAAACTTCGGGATTTGTCAGGCAGGGCTGTTCTGTTGTGCGTTTGCCGTCGTGAAGGGCAAGCTGTTCAGGGTCGGAATCTTTATGCGCCTCCGTTTCGCAAAGGGTTCCCATCGTGTGGCAAAATCCGCCGAGATAGTTGACGGTGCCGCCCGCCTCGGCGGGGATGTAACGGTATGTTCCTCCGTTAAGACCGTTTGAAAGGGAATACTCGGTGTCGCACGGACTGAGCCAGTCGGTGTCGGTATATTCGAAGAACGGCTCATATTTTATATCGGTATCGGAGGGGACGGTTATGCTGTCAACCGTAGGCATTACAATGCAGTCATAAGCATAAACCTTTCTTTTGCAGAACTCTTCAAGAAAACGGTATGCGCCCGCCTGCAGACCGCGAACGCCGGTGCCGCCGATATGAATATTGCCGTCGATTGCCTGAATGCGATAACCGTTGACAGCGAGTTCAGAGACATCCGCCTGAGAAGCGGAGCCGATGGCGATACAGTTCCCGTCCGCACGGCTGACAACGGGAATTTCACCGCCGAACAAACCCGAAAGTTCAGCGCTGAGTTTGTTTGCGGCAAAACTTTCATAAGGTGTAGGCTCTGCCGGAACAAGCACCGACCAGGTGCCGTTGACGGTTATGCCTTCGCCTGCGAAAACTGCCGGCGCAAAGGACAGGCACAGACATAAAATGAGTAAAACGGACAGAAGTTTTTTCATTGTTATCTCTCGCTTTCATTATAATATTGACGCGGGAATCTTTAATTAAGTATATCATATATCATCGCACGATATCAAGAACGAATCTCTATGATTTATAATAATGTATGTGAAAGTCCTTGATTTCAAGCAAAAGATAAAAAAATTTACGATTATCGTTAAAAAATGCTTGACAAACATAAAATCAACGCTATAATGCAATTAACGATAAACATTAAATTTTTAATCTTTTCGGAGGAAACTATGGAAAGCAGAGTAAACAGATCAGTCAATACAATCAACAAGGCGGGAAAGGTCGGATATATTATTTCAATCTTTCTTGTGATAGCGGCGGTAACCTGTATGGTTTTCACGGCGATTCTCGCCGCTGCCGCAATCAGGGTGTCGGATCAGAACATAAAAGTCAGGGTTTCGACGGGAATCGACATTGAATCATCCGGCAACTTTCTCGAAATGCTCAACTCGTTTATCAAGATTGACGGGGTAGAAAATCTCGGTGACCTTGTTCCCGAAGACGGTCAGACCACCATTGCGGGCAAAGAGGGCACCGGCGCCGACATCAGCCTTGATGACAGGGATTTTTCCGAAATCACGGTTGCGAGAAAAGGCAACGGCCTTACAATCAACACAAGGGCAAATGAAACTGTTTTCAGTATAAAAAGAATAATTGTATGCCTTGTTATGACTTTTGTAATGTTCGGCACGGCGGCGTTTGCAATGCACTGCGTCAAATGGCTGATGAAGGAGCTTAAAACCTGCGAAACACCGTTTTGCGAAGTTGTTATAAAAAAACTTTCGCTCTTTGCAAACTCACTTATTCCCGTAATCATTATGAACACGGTATGCGACGCTTTGTGGAATTCTGTCGGCAAAGGCTCTGAACTTAATTTTTCCGTAAACCTCGGCAGTATTCTGCTTGTTGCGGTAATCTACATTCTTGTTGTTGTTTTCAGATACGGCGCTCAGCTTCAGCAGGAATCGGATGAAACGCTATGATAAGGAGGAACGGATATGGGAAAAATAGTTCTCAGACTTGACAGGGTTATGGCTGACAGAAAAATGAGCCTTAACGAACTGTCGGAAAAGGTAGGCGTTGCGAATGTCAACCTTTCAAAAATCAAGAACGGGCATGTGAGCGCAATAAGATTCTCAACACTTGTCGCTCTTTGCGAAGCGCTCGGCTGCCAGCCCGGAGATTTAATGGAATACCAAAGCGGTGAATAAACCGCAAAAGACAATCCCCGTCGGCCGACGGGGATTTCGGTTTTAATTAAAGATTTTGTTTATTCGGTCTTTTCTTTATGCTTTTCTTCTATTGCTGTTTTGATTTCATCCCATCTTTCGCCTGCCAGCGGGTAGAATTTAAGGCTCAGGGCGCACAGAACAAGCAAAACCGCGGGCACAGCCATCCAGGCGACAAGTATGCCCTGTTTTGCCCAATCTGTCTGCATGGCGGTATTTTTTGACATATCAAAGCCGAAGAAACCGAGAATTGTTATAAATGAGGAATTCGCGAAACTGATTGCGGGCTTTGTGACAAGCGAATTGACGCCCGCATACATACCCTCTCTGCGCTGACCGCAGATATGCTCGTCATAGTCAATAACATCGCCGTTCATCAGCGGAACCAGATACATTCCGCCCGCGAAGCCGACGCCGGCTATGAAGAAACCGACAGCCGCAACTGCGCTGAACCTGCCGAAAACCGCCATACAGGCGGCTCCCGCCGCAAAGACAACGCACATAATAAACACGCATTTTTTGACGCCCCACGGAACTGTTTTTCTGACCCAGAGAACAACGCCGCAGACGGCGCCTGCGCCGAGCATTCCGTATGCAACATACATCGGCAGACCGAAGGCGTCGAAATAATAGATTACACCCTGCATAAGAACGGTCTGGATAAAGATAACCGAAAATGAAAGAACTTCAAAAACCACAAACGAGCGGTTTTTAAAACAGGAAACAACAGACCTGAAAATGTTGTCGCCGGCGTCGGGCTCGGTTGTGACTTTCTCTTTGTAGAAAAATGTTGATATGAAAATCACGGCAAAAGAGACAATACCTATAGCCGCCATTATTATCTGAAAACGGGTGCAGTCCTCTCCGGGCGCGGGCTTGATTACCGGGAAAAGAACAAGCGGAACGCCGAGAGACACGAGAGAAAAGAATATTTTCATAAGAAAAATCGAACTGCGCGCCTTGTTTGAAACCGCCATTGTGTAGGGCATAACATAAAGCGAGGTGGCGATTGCCGTGTATAATGTATCAAAAAGGAAAAGGGTTGAAAGCATCTGAAAGAACAGCGCGCCCTGAGATGCGCCGAGCGGCCATTTTATCCAAGTAACGATAAAGACGAGCGAATAGAAAAACGAACCGTATCTTATATACGGTATTCTTCTGCCGAGTTTTGACTTTGTGTGATCGGATATGTAACCGAACAGCGGGTCATTGAGCGCGTTCCAGACAGCGAATACAACCCACACAGTGCTTGCCTTCGCGACATCAAGGCCGAGATAACTTGTAAAAAAATAAGTAAGTCCGCCGCCTGTGAGCAGACTGTTGAGACATCCGCACAGGCAGTCTGCCGAACAAAGCCATATTTTGCTGCCGGCAGGCACTTTTTCATTTACCGTTGAAATTCCGTTTTCCGACATAAAAAACCTCCTGATTAACATTAAATTTATTTTACACTGAACAGCTAGGATGTTCAAGTTTTTTGTTTTGTAATCAACTGTCTTGCGGCAGTTGATTATTATATTCGTTTATAGTATAATAAACTAAATATTGCAATCAAATGTGAAACACCGGAGACTGATTATGGACAGAATATTTGCCGACGGGTTGAAATTCGTTGACGGAGAAGGAAGAACAAGGCTCTTCAACGGTTTCAATATTGATGACAAACTCATCGACTGCGAAAAATTCCGTTATGACCTTGATGAAGAATTCTTCAAAAAATACAGAGAAAACGGTTTTGATTTCATACGCCTTGCCGTTACCTGGCAGAACATTGAGCCTGAGCAGGGAATATTCAATGAATCTTATCTCAGATCAATCGACGGCATATTTGACCGTGCCGGAAAATACGGTGTTTATATTCTTATTGATATGCATCAGGACCTGTTTTCGGGTTTCAACGGAGTCGGCGGCGGCGACGGCGCGCCGGACTGGGCTTGCCTTACAGACGGATTCAAACCGAAGCCTTATAAATTCGTATGGGCGGAGGCCTATGTTTTCGGCAAATGGGTGCAGAGATGCTTTGACCATTTCTGGAACAATGACCCTGTTGAGGGAAGAGGCTTGCAGGACAGATACGCCGATGTGTGGCGTATGCTTGCAGAGCGTTACGGAAACAAACCCGCACTTTTCGGCTTTGATTTTATGAACGAGCCCGCCCCCGGCACGCCGGGCAGAAAAATGGCGGCGCGTTTTGCGCTCGGTGCCGCGAAATGCATAGCTTTCGGCAAAGAGATTAAACGCAGAGATATAATCGGCGCTCTTATTAAGAGAGATATGAAAAAACTGCTTGACAGCGTGCCCGGCAGTATTGTGCGCGAAATCGCCTGCAGGGTTGACAAACTTGAGGAACAGTTTGATTCGGCTTATTATTCGCCTTTTCTGAATAAAATGGCAAAAACGGTGCGGAATGTTACGCCCAACGGTTTTTTGATGATTGAGCAGCCGTTTTTGTGCAACGGCGGCGTCAGACTTTCGGTGCCGCCTGTAACGGTAAACGGCAAACGGGAACTGCTGCAATGTTTCGGCCCGCACGCTTACGATATGACGGTTGACACTCCGCTTTACAAATACGCAAACGCGGGCAGGGTAAAGGCGTTTTTCACTGAGATGCGCAATTCGCAGCTTCGCCTGAATGTGCCCGTTGTTGTGGGCGAATGGGGCGGCTGCAGCGATAACAAAGACACTTCCTGGTTCCCTCACGCAGAGGAACTGCTTGAATTTTTTGATGATATGCAGTGGGGTCAGTCATACTGGGATTATCACGGCGACGACCTTGACTCGCCGCTTATGGGGCTTTTGCGCAGAACGCATCCGGTGGCGGTTGACGGAATTATTGACGGTTACCGCCACGACAGGCGGAACAATACTTTCACCTTGAAATATCATTCTTTGAATGAAGGAACAACTACGGTGTTTATTCACAAACCGTTTGAATTTCTGAGTGAAAACGAATATGAAATAACCGAGCAATACACCAACGGAGCAAGCCTTGTTTCAATTAAATCACGGGCGGGCGCAAACACCGTTGAAATCAGGTTGAAACAATAATGCGGGAGATAAGAGTATGAATTATATTAAAGCAGGCATTGACAAGGTAAAGGAAGTCAAAACATACTGGAACACGCCCTCCGAGGGCAACTATATGCCGTTTAAGGAGATTTTCGCATATTCGGTAGGCGGATTCGGCGCTTATTCCATTTTCACCATGGCGCAGGCGCTGCTGCTCTCCACCACCAATGTTATTATAGGCAACACAATAGGCATTCAGCCTATGCATATGTATGTGATGTATCTCATATCCGTCATCACCAACATTCCTCTGACCATGGTCAGGGCAAATATGATTGACAACGTGAAATACAAAGAAGGCAAATACCGCCCTTATCTGCTGCGTATGGGCGTGCCTACCGTTGCGGTTTCAATGCTCTTTGTTTTCACGCCATACACAAGAATCGGCTATATATGGCGCTGCGTGCTGATTTTTATTTACAACTTCGGTCTGCAGTTTTTCTATAACTTTTTCTATGACGCATACGAAAACCTTATTCATGTTCTTTCGCCCAATTCGCAGGAGCGCACAAATGTTACGGCAATAAAAAGTATGATTTACTCCCTGTCGCCTACCGTAACAAACTTTATCACTCCCCTTATTGCGAGCAAAGTTGCGAACGGCAATATGTATGACCTGAGAGTTTACAGGTGGCTTTACCCGTTTATAGCGGTTGTCGGCGTTGCCATGCTTATTCTTGTTTACGCGAAAACGGAAGAAAAAATCGTTATTGCCAAAACGCACCCGATGAAGATAAAATTCACCGACGCCCTGCGAGAGGTTGCCAAGAACAAATATTTCTGGATTATATCGCTCGCGGGCTGGCTCGGTTTTCTTGAAACGTGCACCTATGTTATTCTTCAGTGGCTTTACAACTACGCGCACCTTTGCACTCCCGAACAGTATTCGTTTATTACGCTCATAAGAGGCACCGCATATTCCTGGGGTATGATTCTTGCGCCTTTCGCAATAAAAAAATGGGGCAAAAAAAGAGTTCTGATTGTTACAAATGTTTTCAATATCGGTTTTCTTGCGCTCGTCTATCCGCTTATGGGCTCAATCTGGACCGTGCTGCTGTGTATGTATTTCAACTCCATAGCGGACTCGTTCATACTTGTTCTCAACCCCGCTATTCAGGCCGACATACGCGATTATCAGCATTATAAAAGCGGAGAGAGAATTGACGGTATGTTCGGCGCCGTTGCGATGATAGGCTCGTTTGTTACCATGGCAACAAGCTCCGTTCTGCCCGCGGTATATGAAAAATACGGCATTTATTCGGGCAACGGCTATGAAAATATGTATGACGTGCTTTACAACACGGATATTCTCTACCGCCTTGTGGGCGTGCTTGTCATTCTTTCGGCAGTGGGTGCCGCTCTGAATGTTGTTCCTTATTTCTTCTATGACCTGACCGAAACAAAGCAAAAGGCAATAATAAGGATTCTGAAAATCAGGGCCATGTTTGAGGATTACGGCAACGGCGTGCTGACAGACGAGGATATGAAGAGCACCATGGAAGTTATCCGCTCATCAAAAGAGATGATTAACGAAAGTGAAACGGACATCAAAGAACTGAAAAAGAGCGGTGCGTCAAAAAGTGAAATAAAAGAGGCTAAAAAACGCAACGAGGAAAAAGAAATCTCGACGGCTGTTATTGAGGAACTTGAACGCTTCACGACAAATGAAGCGAAACTCCGCCTTGAACGCGCCAGAGCCGTTGTAGCAAACGGCATTGAAGGCATTGCCGCAATTACAGCCGATTCCGTTGAAAAAGCGAAAGCCCTGCCCGCCGGGACGCCCGAAGAAAGAGAAATACGCAAAAACGCCGTGACTGACGCAAAACTCGGCTTGCGCTCGAAAAAGGCGATGGCGAAATACTACCCCGACGGCATAAAGGAATTTGACGAGGCGGAATTTGACGCGCTTTGCATTAAAGAGAACGAACTTGCCGAAAAGAAGTCAGCCCTGCTCAAAGAAAAATCTTCAAAGAGTGAAGTCGCGAAAATCGCCGCGGAACAGGCTGAGATTTCAAAACGCATTAACGAGCTTAACGAAGAGCATCAGCACTTTGTTCAGAGCACGAGCGTTTATCACAAGGCCGCAAAATACATTGAGCAGGCTGAGAATTACGCAAAGTTCGGCGAACTGGATTCCATTTACAGCGAAAGCCTGCAGAACTGATTTCAATAAATAATTGCATTACGGAGGAAAAATGAAAAAACTATTGATTACCGTTACGGCGTTGTTTTCGGCGCTGGTGTTTGCGGCAACAGCGTTTGCCTCTGCTTTGCCGGAAAAATACAACGCGGCTGAAAAGGGATATGTTACACCCGTGAAAAATCAGGGTGATTTCAGCACCTGCGCCGCTTTCTCGACAGTGAGCTGCCTTGAGAGCGACTACATTATGCAGGGTTACGGCACTAAAGACAACACCGATTTTTCGGAGGCATACCTTTACTGGTTCAGCATAAACAACTACTGGGAAGATGAGAACTCGCGCTATGAGGGCGACGGATTCGCGCTTGGCGGTGATGTTTTCTCCATAGGGCTCAACGAACTTGAACTGTTCTCTTCGCTTAAAACCGACACGGCGATAGCCTATGAAAAAGACTTTCCCTACAGCCCCTACACCACCGCCAATATGGGCGATTACTCTGAAATTGAAAGAGTCAGTTCGGGCTGCAATATAAGAATAAAAGATGTTGTGACCTTTGACCTTGATGACAGAGACGCGGTCAAACAGTGGGTTCTCAGCCACGGCGGCGCGTCGGTTATGTTCAACTCAAACCAGTTCTATCACGGCGACAACGGCACGGTTGCCGTAAACAAACTTAAAATCATTTCAAACCACGCCGTTACCATTGTGGGCTGGGATGACAATTTCAAAGCGCAGGGTAAATTCAGCGAACTTGTTATGAGCAAACCGGGCGCCTGGTATTGCAAGAACAGTTGGGGTCCAGACTGGGGCGACGACGGATATTTCTGGCTCCCCTACTCCGACCCGACAATAATGTCAATTATGGGTTACAGCGTTGCGGTCGGCAACTCATGCGAGAGCAAATATTCATATAACGCACTGCCCGACTATACCGCTCCGCTTGTTTTTGAAACAATACCCAGAACGGCAAACCGCTTCACCGCAGACACAGACGGAGTAATTGAGAAGGCGGCTTTTTACACCTTCGCGGATTCCGATGTCAGTATAACTGCTTATAAAGACAACGGCGACGGTGTTCCGGACTCGGGCAAAGCGCTTGCGACGGCAGGCGGACACTACGGCGCAGAGGGTTATTACACCGAAAAACTGTCGAATCCCGTAAAAATAAGAGAAGGCGAAGTTTTTTATATTGTTGCCGAGTATTCCGGCGAAATACCGCTTGAAAACGCTTCTTCACTGACAAACAGCAAAGCGGATGAGTCTTACATTTATTATGACGGAAAATGGCACGACACCTATGACGATTATTTTGTAGGTAACTGTGCTGTTGACGCAATAATCAGATCGGACCATAAATACGGTGAAACGCGCCGCAAGGACCCGACCTGCACGGCGGTTGGATATGAGATGAGAACCTGCGAAAACTGCGGAAAGGTTCAGAGAAAAGATATTCCCGCAAAAGGTCATTGTTTCGGAGAGTGGCAGGAAAGCGGTATTCTCGGCGAATATGTTATGTATTCGAGAACCTGCGATGAATGCGGAGAAGTTGAGATAATCTGCAAAGACAGTCAGGGCAATCAGGTGAGCGTTGAGAAAGCGACCGACGAAGTTAAAAAAGAAAAATCGCTCGCGGGTATGCGTCTCAACGCCGTAACCGCCGTTGTTTCGGCAATCAACCTTTCAAATGACATAGTAAACACCTGTGTTCTGATGCTGTTGGGTCAGTATCAGACACATTAAAGAACAGAGTCTCTCCCGTGAAAAACGGGAGAGATTTTTTGCGCGGAAATTTTGATATTTACATTTTACAACAAATTTTATATAATAAACTATATATTGACTTAAAGGAGTAACTGTATGGAAAACTCAAAGCTTTTTCAGGTGTGCGAACAGGGATACAACTGCTCGCAGGTAGATGAATACATAGCCGCGGTCAAAAGCGAATACAAAAAGCTTTACGAATACTCCAAAAAACTTGACATCTCGGTAAAGGAGCTGCGGGAAAAATCCGCCTCTGTTGTGGAAGAAAACGAAAAACTCACACAGCAGTCCGCAGAAAGAGAAAAGAAGATTCTTGAACTTGAAACAGCGCTTTCAAAGGCAAAGGGCGTTACCGAAAAAGCGCCTGCGCCGGATAACGGAGAAAAGAGCGCCGAATATGAGGCGCTTCTGAAAAGTGTTTCAACAATGCAGATTTTAAGCGAGGAAGTAGTGCGCGAAAACAAGGAACTGCGCGCAAAACTCGAAGCGATAAAAGCAGGACTGTAATTGAAAGGAGCGGTAAACACGGATAATTTTGATTTTACACCGAAATCACTCGACGACCTTGACAGGGAGTTTTTTGAAAATGTGCGCGCTCTTGAAAGCAGCCTCGAAGAAGACGGCATAAAAGATTTCACCTTTCCCGATGAACCGGGAATAAAAATATCGAAGCAGACGGATGAGAAGCCCTCTCCCGCACCTGAGGCACAGCCGGTCATACAGGAAAATCCCGCACCCGCCGCGCAGATTCAGGTGCAGCCCCCCGTTAAGAAAGAAAGGCAGAAAGAACCGCCGGCGCCCTCCGATTTCAGACCTCCCGTTGCGGGAAACCGGGCGGGCAGAGACAGCCTTTTGCCAAAGCAGATGCTTTACAAGGCGGCGCCTATGCAGACTCCGCTTAACCAGAGCGAACAAAGCCCCTATGTTATGCCGAAAGACTACGCTCTTTACGGCAAAGACGCCATGCGCATAAACACTCCCGTTGAAGAGCCCGAACAGGCAAAGGAAGAAACAAAAAAGAGTGAAAAAGCCAAAAAGCATACCGGCGCGGTTGCCGCGGCGGCAATACTTCTTGCCTTTGTTGTGCTGATAAGCGCGTTTACGGGAATTATGAAATATTACAGCGACTCGATGGAACTGCTCGCAGGCAAAAATGTTTGTGTTGTTGAAAACAGCACAAAAAGCCCTTACCTCAACAGAGGCGACATAGTTTTTGTAAAGCCGGTAAAACCCGAAAAACTTGAGGAAGACACCGTAGCCGCCGTTTTTGACAAAGAAAAAGGGTATTTCACATACGGAATAATCACCGACATCAAAGAAAATGAAAGCGGGAAAAAGACGGTAACAGTCAAGGGAGTAAACAGCAATTCCGAAATTACCGAAACCGAAGCGCGCGCTGAACTTGTTCTCGGCACGGCGGATGATTATATTCCCAAAGCGGGCCACCTTGTTAACCTGCTTAACAACTACACAATTGTTTGCGCCTGCGCTGCGGGCATTGCCGTTTTGTTGCTGATTATCATTCTCATTGCGGCATTAAAATCCGGAAAGAAGGCGGCACAAGATGATAAAAGCGGCAGTATTTGACCTTGACCACACTTTATTTGACAGATATTCGACACTTGCGATTATCGCAAAGGAGTTCCGTCATTATTTTGATATCGCAGACGGCATAACCGATGAATATATAGCCGAAAAATTCATATTCGCCGATAAAAACTTTGTTCACATAGGCTGGCCGAAAATTCACGCATATCTCATTGACAGCGGAATTTTCGCGAATCCGCCGTCTTTTGAGGAATACAGCTCATTTTTGCTCGGCAGATTTCACCACTGCGCCGTGCCCTTCCCGTTTACAAGACCTATGCTTTTAAAACTGCGAGAAAACGGAATCAAAACGGGGCTGATTACGAACGGCTCTCACGAGCTTCAATACAAAAAACTTGAAATGGTCGGTATTGACGACTGTTTTGACAGCATTATTGCAACAAGGGATATAGGCGTTCACAAGCCTGAGAGAGGACCGTTTGACATTATGGCGGCGCGTCTGCGACTGAAAGCGGAGGAATGTCTTTATATCGGCGACAATCCGCTCAACGATGTTGAGGCCTCGCGCAGGGCGGGATACATTCCCGTATGGATAAAAACAACAGGGACCTGGTGCTACCCCGAAATTGAAAAGCCGGAACTTCAGGCGGAAACGGTTGAAGAAATACCGGCGATAATCGAAAAACTCAACAGCGCCGAAAAGGAATAATTATGGATTTTAAAGGTAAAAAAGTTCTTGTCATAGGTCTCGCGAGAAGCGGTATGGCAGCCATAAAGGTTTTGCGCCGTCTCGGAGCGTCAATCACGCTCTCCGAAGCGAAAAACAGAGACGAAATAAAAGAAGCCGATGACCTTGAAGCCCTCGGCGTTGAGATTGTAAACCAGGATATGAGCGTTTTTGAACGCAATTTTGATCTTGTTGTGAAAAACCCCGGGGTGCCGTTTCGCACGCCGATGATTGAAAGGCTCAACGAACGCGGCATAAAAATCATTACCGAAATTGAACTTGCTTATATTGTCGCGAAGCCCCAGCATTATGTTGCGATAACCGGCACAAACGGAAAGACCACAACCACATCGCTTGTTTATGAGATACTTGACAAAGCGTTTCCCGGCAAAGCACACCTATGCGGAAACATCGGCATTCCGCTTTGCGAAACGGTTATTGAAAACAACCTTATGGAAGAGGAAGGGCATTATATTGCGCTTGAAATAAGCAATTTTCAGTTAATCAATATTGACCGCTTCCGCCCTGAGGTTGCGACAATAATCAATCTGACACCCGACCATGTTGATTTTATGGGCGGGCTTGAGAATTACTACAAATCGAAAACAGAGATTTACCGCAATATGGCGGGCGGCGATGTATTTATTCTCAACAGGGACGACCCCGTGCTTGCGCAGTATGTTGAGAAATACCCCGTGAATTGCAGAGTTGACGGTTTCAGCATTGATAACGAAAACGCAGACTGCTTTATCAGAGACGGCTTTATGGTTATAAACGGTGAAAAGGTTCTTCCGCTCGACTGCATTAAACTCGTCGGCAGACACAACTTGCAGAATATAATTATTGCGGTTGCGGCGGCGAAGGCGCTCGGAATCGGCAACACAACAATAACCGACGCAGTTTCATCCTTTAAAGGCGTGGAGCACAGAATTGAGTTTGTTCGCGAAATAAACGGAATAAAATACTATAACGATTCAAAAGGCACAAACACAGACGCCACTGTTACGGCGCTCAAATCGTTTGGCCGCGGCGTTCTTCTGCTGCTCGGCGGTTTTGAGAAAGGGCTTGCGATGGATGATGTGCGCAGACACCTCGGCTGTGTCAAAAAGGTTATCGGTTTCGGGGCGTGCGGACCGCGCCTCGTTAAAGAACTTGCCGGCGACGACGGCATTGTGGTAACAACTCTTGATGAGGCTGTTGCCGAGGCGAACAAAATCGCCGAAAGCGGAGACACTGTTCTGCTCTCGCCCACAACAAGTTCGTTTGACCAATACACCTGTTTTGAAGAACGGGGAGAACACTTTAAGAAAATTGTAAACTCGCTGTAAAAACCAAGACCTGCAGGATTAATCCTTCAGGTCTTTAATCATTTTATAATCAAACATATTCCAGGGGGAAAGGGTAAAATTGGGAAGATAAGTGAACTTCATTTTTTCTCCGCTGACGGGATGTGTAAACTCAAGACGGTATGCAAAAAGAGCAAGGTCGCCCGCGCAGCCGCCGTATTTTCTGTCGCCGAAAAGCGGATGTTTTCTTGACGAAAACTGCGCTCTTATCTGGTGGGTTCTGCCTGTGCAAAGAATAATATCCGCAAGGGAAAAGCCGTTTTTTTCATCAATAACATTATATTTGAGCAGAGCTGTTTTCACTCCCGCGCGTGGGCGGTCAACAACATAGGTTTTATTTTTGAGCCTGTCGCGGAAAAGCAAATCGTTAAATTCTCCGCTCTTTTTCTCAAAAACGCCCTGTGCTGCCGCGAGGTAGCGTTTTTCAACATTCCCCTGCCTTATCTGTTCCGAAAGACACGCCGCCGCCTGCTTTGTTACGGCATAAACCATAACGCCTCCCGTTTCTTTATCAAGGCGGTGCACGGGATAAGGTTCGGCGCCTGTGCGCTCCGAAATCATTGATATCATATTGGGTTTTTCGCTTTTTTCGCTGAGCGTTCCGGCGGGTTTTACGCATACAATCAGAGCGCTGTCTTCATACAAAACAATCATAACAATTCTTCCGGTCTTCATGCTTTTGTAAAGTAAAATATCTTTACAGAGTTATTGACAAAAACAGTTTTTTCTTATATAATGACTTTTCGGATATGCCGGTGTGGCGGAATTGGCAGACGCAAGGGACTTAAAATCCCTCGCTGGCAACAGTGTACCGGTTCAAGTCCGGTCACCGGCACCATGAACGTTCCGTTTGCGTTATGAAAACAGAAATGTTTTCACAGGGGCGTTCGATTAAATGAATGACGATTTTTCACGGGTATTTATTGCAGGCAAGAGCGCAGTTGTTTCCCGATGATTTATCGTCATTCTTTTTTATATCAATTTCAAAGGCTTCAGAGTTACCGTTTCGGCAAGTTTAAGACCGTATTTTTCAACTATACGCTGCGCCTGAGCGAGTGAAGCGCCGTCATAAGCCGCCTGCGCTTTATGGGCGTCAAAACCGAAAACGGCGGCGCAGCCTTCTTCGCCCGCGATTTTCCAGAATTTTTCATCGGGATAATGGCGGTTGTCTCTTATGCCGAGAAAGTTTATTTCAAGTGCTATGTCCGCTTTTGCCGCCGCTTTGCAGAGCCGGCGGTTTTCTTTTTCATAGATTTCATCCGCTCCGGTGAAAAGAAAAACATCCGGGTGACAGATATAGGTAAATACGCCTGTATCAACAGCCTCAATTACGCAGTCAACGTATTCGGAGAGTTCTTTTTCTCCGTTTTTCCCTTCGCCGACGTATTTGCCGTAAGGATATTCATTACCTATAAAATGCTGACCTAAAATCAGATATTCGCTGCCCCATTCAACTGCGTTTTTCAGCATCTGCCTGAAATGAAGCGGGTAGTATTCCATCTCCCAGCCGATGTGGATTTCAATCTCGTTTCTGTATTCGTCACGCAGGGCGCCGAGTGTTCTGAAATAATCCTCAACGGCGTTCAACTGCACCCTGTAACCCGATTCATAGCCGTCGGGGAAGCGGAATGCTATATGATCCGAAAAGCCCATAATTTTAATTCCGCCCTCAATGGCTCTTTCTATATATTCCCGCTCGGTGCCGTCCGCGTGCCCGCAGCGGAAGGTGTGTGTATGGTAATTCGCAATCATCTGTATTTCCCCGTTGTTCGCTTTGCCGCAAATCGGCAGGCTCTTTTGTATGCCTCGGCAAAAAACTCCTCAATATCCATTTTTGAGTAAGCGTCGTTTTCGTGCCTGCCGGGTTTTGAAAGGCGGTTGAGTTCAAAAGTGAGAATACCTTTATAGCCGCAGGCGTCAAGTTCTTTTGCCGTTTCGTCCCAGTTTCTTATGCCGTCAAAAGGAAGAAGATGCAGGTCGTCAAGGTAAGTGATTTCGCCGCGCCTTGAGCGTATGCCGAGATTGTCATTTATGTGTGTGGCTATAAGCCTGTCGCCGTAGCGCTCAATTAAATTGTGCGGGTGGTTATAGCACATTTCATGCCCCGTGTCGAGGCAGAATTTTGCGCTTTTGCTGTGGGCGAAAGCAGATAGAACGGCGTCCAGATATTCAAGCCCTTCAGTGTTTTCAAACGCAATTTTAACGCCGAGTTCTTCCGCCTCGTCAATAACCTTCGCAAAGTTTTCAAGCCCCTGCTCGTTAGGGGTGTATTCTCTGTCAAAACCGATGAAAACATGAGAAACCATTATGTTGACGCCGTGTTTGGCGCAGTCGCGCACGCAGGCAATAAGTTCGTCAACCGCCGCCGCCTGCTGCTGAGGGCTGCCGTGCCACATATCGGCGACCTTGCCGAAAGGAGCGTGAACAGACTGATAAATCATGCCCGTTTCTTCCGCGAGAGCGACATAGTCATCCATTCTGATATTATAATCCCAGGGGGTGAAAAACGCGTCAAATCCGCTTTGCTGCATAAGCCGTATCTGTTCATCAAACGGCAGATCAAACTGTGTGCTGACGCCGAGACAGAAAATGTTTCTGAACATAATTATTACCCCCTTTTTAACCGTTATTATTATAGTTTAACGGCGCCTTGTATGTCAATAATAATGATTGACTATTTTAAACCGATAATCTATAATTGAATAGATATATTATATTCAGGTGATGCTTATGAAACGGTTGTTTTCGCTTTTTCTCGCGACGCTTATGATTTTCTCGTTTGCCGCCTGCGGCAAAAAAACAGACGAAACCCCTTCCGACCCCGGTGTTCCGCCGGAACTTTATGTGGGCGAAGGGTTCAGAACCATTCTTTCAACGCTTATGACGGGCAATTTCAACATTGTTGAAAAAGTCGCCGTTTTCGGGCGGCTCCCGACGGATGAAAACGGCAGGGTTTCGGAGCCTGCGGAAAGAGATTACGCTATTGACAGTTATGAATCGCTGCTCACTCTTTTCAGGTCGGTTTATACGGAAGAACAGGCGAAAAAACTCATTGAAAAATGCGGATATTACGAAAAAGACGGCGTTCTTTATTCTGATAAAAAAGCGAAAGACGAAGGCACTTATTTTGATTTAAGCAGTATGAAAACAGATGTAACGGCAAAGGATGACGAGACCTGTTCGTTTACCGTTACGGTGATTAAAGTCAACGCAAGCGGAAAGCAGAAAGAAAAAACCATAAAATGCAAAGCGGCTTATGAAAACGGCACCTGGCTGCTTGAAGATATGTATTATTGAGTGAAGGGAGTTTTATAAATGACAGTTCTGAAAACCAGATGGACCGACGGCGTTGATTCCGCCTGCCCGAGAAACGAATACCCGAGACCTCAGCTTGTAAGGGACGAGTGGCTGTGCCTCAACGGCGAGTATGATTACGCGATAACTCCCGACACAAACGAAAGACCCAAAAACTTTGACGGCAGAATAACCGTCCCCTTTGCCATAGAAAGCCTGCTTTCGGGCGTGGGGCACACGCTTATGCCCGAGGAGCGTCTGTGGTATCGCAGATATTTTACTCTGCCCGAAACATTCAAAGGCAAAAATGTGCTTCTGCACTTTGAGGCGGTTGACTGGCAGTGCGAGGTTTATGTTAACAGCGTAAAAGTCGGCGGGCATACCGGCGGCTACTGCCCTTTTACTTTTGACATTACGGACTGCCTTAACGAAGGCGAAAACGAACTTATAGTAAAAGTCTATGACCCGACGGATTCCGGCTGGCAGCAGAGAGGCAAGCAGGTTCACAAATCAAAGGGATTCTGGTACACATCCACATCCGGTATATGGCAGCCTGTCTGGCTTGAGCCCGTAACAGCAAATCACATTGAAAAAATCAGAATCACTCCCGATATTGACAAAAGCGTTTTGTCGCTCAAAGTTTACACAAGCAGAGAAAGCGGAAAACTTTCGGCAAAAGTTCTTAAAGAAGGCGCCGAGATTTTCAGCGGTGAAATCGGTGCGCATTGCGAAATTCCCATAAGCGACCTGCGCCTGTGGAGCCCGGAAGACCCGTTCCTGTATGACCTTGAAATCACTCTTGAAGACGGCGGAGAAGCCGATACGGTTAAAAGTTATTTCGGTATGCGAAAGTTCGGCATCGGCAAAGATATGGCGGGCATACCCCGCATTATGCTCAACAACGCCCCGTATTTTCAGCGCGGGCTTCTCGACCAGGGCTACTGGCCCGACGGCGGCCTTACCGCGCCCTGCGACGAAGCGATGATTTTTGACATAGAAGAGATGAAAAAACTCGGCTTCAATATGCTGCGAAAGCACATAAAAACCGAGCCCGCGCGCTGGTATTACCACTGCGACCGTCTGGGAATGATAGTATGGCAGGATATGATAAGCGGCGGCAAGGCACTAAACCCGATTTATGCGGGCGGTCTGCCGAACATCAATGTTCATGTGAAAGACAATCAGTATAAAATGTTCAACCGCGACAA
This sequence comes from Clostridia bacterium, assembly GCA_017428625.1. Taxonomy (GTDB): domain Bacteria; phylum Bacillota; class Clostridia; order Oscillospirales; family Acutalibacteraceae; genus CAG-177. The sequence goes on along the minus strand of JAFRQM010000006.1, from coordinate 1,862 downwards.
ACCCGAATGGCGCGAGCAGTTTAAACAGGAGCTTTTTGAGGTTATTGACAGCCTTTACAATTTCACCTGCATAGGCTGCTGGGTGCCTTTCAACGAGGGCTGGGGGCAGTTTGACGCCAAAGAAATCGGCGAACAGGTCAAGGCTTACGACCCGTCAAGGGTAATTGACCACGCGAGCGGCTGGCACGACCAGGGCGGGCCCGACTTCAAGAGCGTTCACAAATACATTTTCCCGATTCACCTGCCCACAGCGCGCAGGCAGGCGGAAAGGCCGTTTGTTCTGAGCGAATACGGCGGCTACAGCAGAACCATCAAAGGCCACGTATGGAACCTTCAGAGAAGTTTCGGCTATGTTAAATTCGCCAGCAAGGAATCGCTGACGGAAGGTTACAGAAGGCTGCACGAAAACCAGGTTATTCCGCTTATTGAAAAAGGCCTTTCGGCAACCGTTTACACACAGGTAAGCGACGTTGAGTTTGAGGTAAACGGCATTTACACCTATGACCGTGAAATTATGAAAATCAACGCCGACATCATAAAAGACATTAACAGCAAAATGATTCTTCCGTAAGGAGAACGGTATGTTCAGAAGAATAACAGCATTTCTGCTTGCCGCGTGCTTTGTTTTCGGGTTGTGCGCGTGCGGCAGAGAGATAAAAACAGAAAAGAAAATAGCGATAATCACCGCGCCGAAAGACGAATACCCTGAGGATTATATGTCCGCGAAGGCGCTTTATGAAGCGTATCCCGACACGGTTGTTCTCAAGGAACTGCCCGACACGAGGATTCTTCACCCCGGCGACCCCGAAATTATGACAATTTCGGAAGAACTCGCGACACAGCCCGATGTGGGAGCTATAATCTACTCGAGGGCGGTCAGATTCTCATCCGCTTCAATACTCAGGGCGAAAGCGGTAAACCCCGACCTTGTTATTGCGGCGGTTGAGCCCGAAGACGACATTGACACAATCGCTTCGGCGGCGGATTTTGTTATTGCCTGTGACTGGGCGGCTGCCGCGAAAGAGATTGTTTCTGCCGCAAAGGCGGCGGGCGCGGAGTATTTTGTGTTTTTCTCATACCCGAGAATGAGCGAAAACCCGCTTGTTGTTAACGAACAGAACGCTTTTGAGAAGGAATGTAAAAACGCGGGCATAAGTTTTGTTGCCGATTTTGCGAATGACCCGGGCAGCGGATACACGGATGAAACGGGAATTGTCAAGGCAAAGGATGTCATAAGGGAAAGACTGCTGTATCTCAGAAGCAAAGAACGCGTCAAGGGCGAAAAAGTCGCGCTTTTCTCCGCCGATGTTACCGTTCAGCAGACTCTGGTTGAGTTGTCGGATGAAAACGGAATGATGTATATCTGCCCCGAATTTCCCGGTATTTTCAGCGGTCTCGGCGGCGCTTACGGCGTATCGCTGCCGGGCGGAATGAACGGCGCGGCAGACTACAAAGCAGCCGTTAAAGAGGCAGTCAGGGCAAAAGACACAAAGGCGGGGCTTTACCTTTACGGTTTTCCGCTTATGACCGCTTTCATAAACGCGGCGTTTTACGGTGTTGCCGGTATTCTTCAGGGTCAGGCAGACACTCTTGCAGACAGTATAACCTCTGAACTTGAAAAGGCGGCAAAAAGCCGCAGATTCACCGTAACACAGAATGAGGCGACAAACATATTTTACGGCTACTGCCCTGCTATAGAAAAAGTCAGATAAAAGAATAAGGAAATCAAAACCACCAGTTGAACTGGTGGTTTGATGAGGCCCTATAAGGGCCTTTTACCTGCTACATCTCAAGATGTATGAAAAGTCCGCCAATCGCACATGTTTTTCAGGCCGCCGCTAAAGCGGCCTTTTATTATGCCT
>JAFRQM010000005.1 GCA_017428625.1 Clostridia bacterium | reverse complement strand
TTCGGCTGAACTGTTTTTTCAGGGAGTGCGTTGAACAGCCACTGAAAGAAAGCAATGAGTTTACGGAAAAATCCGTCATTGCAGGTTATTGTTCCGCCGTCTTTCTTAATATCTCTTCCGTATGGATCTTTTTGAAAATTGGCATTAACAATTATTGAGGCAAACGATTCCAAAAACGATTCCAATGATCCAAAAGAAACTTTTTAATTCTTCCGTCTATTGAAAATAGTGGTTTTAACAACCACATAAGTTTATCAAATAAACCATTCTTGACAGTAACATTTACAGTTTGGCTTTCTGCAATAATATTACCTTTGCTGTCAACTATCTTTGCCTGAACAGTGTAGTTTTCAGTTGATTCTTTTACGTTAAGCCAACCCATACTGTTACCCATGCCTACATCTTCACAATTTACATACCAATGAATTTCAGCGCCCTCGGGTTTGTTTATGGCATAATACTCAAATGTATTATCATCTTTATAATCAGCTGTAACGTCAGATATGCCCCATTCGAATTCATCATATTCATCTATACAACCAATCATAATCATCGGTTCAGAATGATCTGTGTAAACAGCTTTAACCGTGATTCCGCCCGGTTTAAGGGTGTATTCTTCCCATTTGCCTATTAAACCCCATATTTCAGGAACGGCAGGTTCGTCAATTTTTTCGGTTTCGATTGTATATGGGATTTTCACTACCGTTCCACCATATTCGACAAATCTCGCAATATACTCAATCGGTGTTGAGGTATATACTGCAGTGTATGTCGCATTTCCCGTTACCTCTGTGATTTCGGGAGTCCATCCTTTGAACTCATAACTATACCAGTCATCGGCTTCTTTTGTCGGGGATTCATCGGAATATGAAGGCGTTTCGCCGTATTCCCATTCGCTGCTCTGAAGTTCGGTGCCGTCTTCGTCAACAAACTTAACGGTGTATAAGTCTGCCGCATCAGCGTTAGCATTAATACCGGTTAATGAAAACAAAACACAGCAAACCATAAGAACGGCAAAGAATGATTTGATTCTTTTTACCATGCCAAACCTCCGTAATAAAAGTCAGCGACTTTAAGCAGCCGGTTTATTACTGAAAAATGCAATAATGCCGGTAAACCATTCCGCAACACTGCTGAAAAACTGCTCTATATAATATATAACAATTTCAATTCCCGATTTTATAGCGGAAACAACCGAACTGTTAAGGATTTTATCAATTATTGATTCATCATCCGGCTCTGTCGGCGGTTCATTCGGTTCTACAGAAGGATTATCAGGTTCAATTATCGAATATTCTTCCGGTTCAACCGAAGAATCTCCCAAGTCGTTTACCGTTACAATACAGTCGGAATAAACGCCTGAAGCGGCTATGCAGCGTATTGTTGCCTCACCGTCTTTTATTGCAGTAATCTTACCGGTATCTTTATCGACCGTCGCCACATCTTCGTTGAGAGATATAAAAAACATTCTGTTGTCAAATACGCCTTTCGGTGCAGATGTCGGCTTCAGCGTTCTGGTAACACCGGGCTGAATATTCAGCGCATATTCATTACTGAAATACTGCGACGGATCGTTTGATTGCGACCAGCCAAGTTCTGTGATTGTTCCTTTTGCTTCCGGATTATTGTTTTTAATAATATGAAATCCGTCTAATTCGATACTTTGGATTTCTTTGATGTTTTTCCACCATTCGCCGGTGTATTCTTTGATTGTGTTACCCTCCGGAATTTCGTCAGGGTGTTCATCATAGTAAGACAGGATAATCCACGGAGTTTCAGCATTTTCATATCCATACCAATAATCTGTGTAAACTGCTTTTTCATATTTTTTTAAAGCATCTTTGAATATTACACCGTGAAATCTTTCAAACCCAAAAGCGTTGGGCTTTTTATAAATTGTTATTTCTTTGACAGGACCTATAAACGGGAGATACCCATAGAATTCTGTATCGTAGCGATAGGTGTAGCAAAACGCCAGCGGGTCTGCATTTAATGCGTTCCCTGTAAAATAGACTGAGCATGGGTTCCTTAAGTAATCGGGATCAGCGCCATATCCATCAATGTCTCTATAATAATAGTCATAATCATTGATGGTGATTGATCTTTTTGACAAAACAACATTCTCAGGAACTATTATGTTTTCTGCATAACCGGCGTCGATACTATATGTTGTTAATTCTTTAAGGTTTTCAGGTAATACAAGAAGTTTAAATCTGTTATATGAAAAAAGACTTCCTAAAACATTTGCGCCGATGGAAAGAAAACATATATAAGAACGAAGAAATTCTTCAATACCGTCGTTATAGTTGATTGTGCAAAGTGGCGGAACCCATGTTTTGCTGCACTTAATGACCAGCCCTGTGTAAAAGGTCGATTTAACGGTGTCGGGATAGTTTACTCTGATAATGGTTGGGGAATCTACGAAAATTCGATCAGTGCCGACAACTGTTTTTCCGTCAATTTCTTCCGGAATATTAAGCACGGTAAGCCCTTTTTCAAGCGAACCAACCAGATATAGTTCTCCGGTTTCATCTTTTATTACATACTGATATTTTCCGTCCTTCGAAACAATAACATCGGAAAAGCCTTCCCTTACGGTGCTTATATCCATCGCATTAACACTTACACCTGTAAACGAAAGCATAATAACGCAGACAAGAAAAACGGATATAAATGATTTGATTCTTTTCACCATGCCAAACCTCCGTAATAAAAGTCAGTGGCTTTAAGCAGCCGGTTGTTTTTTCTTACCTCGGGGAATACTCCCGAATAATATTTCGGCTTTTCGCTCAGTGCGCTGCCGGGGAGAACATTCGGGTCTGAACTGACAATATATGTGTCCGGGTCAATAAAATAACAATTATTATAAACAATTGTTGTGTAATGGAACAGAGAATGGCTTTTATTGCTCCAGAAGGTTGCTTTTAGAATATCACTGTTTTGATCGTATGCTTTGAGATAATTGTAATATTGATCGATTTTAACGGCGTATTTGCTTATATTTTCTCCATATACTTCCGAAATGAGATAATATGGATCAAACTCATTGAATGTTGCGTTTGGAGTGTATCCTAAAAACAAGCCTGTATAATATGCGGTGACCTTTTTGGCAACTTCATATCGTTCAAAGTGGAAAATATCGGACGGCGATTGGTCTTCATAATATGTTTTATTATTCTTATAGTTTGTATGGTTTGTGTTGAGGGCAAATTTAATATCCTTGAATTGAAGAACGCCCAACCCGGCAAGCCGTCTTATTGCTCCGTAGCAAAAAAGATTATCTCCTCCTGTTTTGCAAAAAGAAAAACTGGTTTTACATATATCATTGGTAGCATATCTAAGTAATCCTTTATCTAATTCTGCCTGTTTTTCAGCTTTTAATTTCTTTTCTATTCTTTCAGTTCCGCCTATTAAAAATACTATATACTCAAAGAATATCTTTATTACATGTAATCCCTTGGTATTTTTCAGTTCCGTTTCATAGATAGCTTTATCAGTATTATACTTTATTTTTGCAAGATTTCTGATTTCTTCTTTAGAATAAACATGTTTATTACAATCGTTTACAAAATCATTTACAACAAAATAAGTGTTGCTGTTGTTTCCTTCACCCACTTCTCCGTGACAGGTGCTTTGTTCATTTGATATCGCTGTTGTTGGGACGATTGCTCTGTGCGCATAAATATCTCCCAATAAGTGAAAACACATTCCGAAAACAAGAACCGCTTTCTTTTCTGGAATCGAATTGAAATACAATCCCGCAGACTCATTTGAATAATCGGGATTCGTAACATCTACTATTGTAGATGAAAGATCTGTAGATTTATATGGATTTCCTTTATTGTTTATATTGTCATAAACAGATTCTCCATTAATGAAAATATCAAAAATTCTGCTAACAGCATTAATAATATCATGATAATAACCTTTTTTACCCGTATCTAATAAAAGTTTTAAATCTTTTCGGTAGTTTATATGATTAAAACTTTCATCCGTTTTATATTTCACTGCTATTTCATAAAGCAGTTTTGCCGCAACAACATAATTTTCAATTCCGTGTAATGCCTTATAGGAAAGAAAAGTTGCATCACAGGTATAACTTGCAATCTTTATGAACTCAGGAAAACTTTCCGGATAAATAAATGATGGAACGCCGAAAAAGTAGTCAGCAAGACCTTCATGACCATCTCTGCTCCACTGTCCCACAACACAGCAGTCATCTTCTACAAGGCCTTCCGCGGGCGCGGGATTTATCGGGACGGATTCGTCATCCTCTTTGTATTCCGCGGCAAATTCATCATAGTTTTTAAGAGCGAACTCAAGGTCGGGCATACCGTAACCGTAGTTCTCTTTTTCCCCGAGATCTTTGCAGCTGTATATCATAAGATTTTTTATGAAATCAGCCGACCTGGATGGATCTCTGCCGAGAAGAACGGCGGCGCATCCGGTAATATGTGCCGCGGCTGCGCTTGTTCCCGACACTGCGCAGTATCCGCCGAGCAATGATGTTGAATAAACATTTATACCCGGTGCGACAAAATCAAGCGTTTCATCCGTTACCGTTTTTTCTGCTGTTTTCATCTCGCTGTCAACAGCGCCGACGGAAATAACTTTGGAAAACTTTGCGGGGTATTGTAATTCCTCTCCGTTGCCTGCAGAGGAAACAATTAATATTCCGTGCTGATAAACTTCGTTTATCTTTGTGTATAACGCGGGCGAATACTTGTCCGTGCCGAAACTCATATTGATTATCTGAATATCATTTTCAATACACCAGTCAAGCGCTTCAATAATACGGCTTACGGGAGCCGCGTTAACTCCGCTGAGAACACGGAGATTGTAAACGCTTGCTTCAGGCGCGATGCCTATAAGACCGGAATCATCGGCAGGCGCGGCAATAATACCCGCAACCGATGTTCCGTGACCGCTCAGGTCGTCGCCGCGGCAGTATTCCGGATCTTCAAAATCCACGCCTCCGCACGCACGGACCTCACTGTATATATCTATGCCGGAGTCAACAATTGCAATTCTGACCCCGTTGCCCATATAACCGGATGAATGTGCGTGTTCGGCGCCCATAGCCTTGGTGTTCCAGGGTAACACTTCATCGACTTCGGTCAATTCTTCCGAGTTGGCGCTTACCATAACATCCTTACCGCTGTTAAGATAGGCAAAGGCTGAAACAGGGTTAACAACGTTAATCATCAATGATACAATAACAACAAAAAATGAACATTTTGTGAACACAGCCACAAGCTTTTTGAATAACATTGTGAAGACTCCTTTCTTTTAATTAAAAATCTGACTTCTGACGGACTGAAAACCGCGCTTTAAAATGATTTTAGGTTTTATTCACCTCCCCGATAATTTCGCAACCGGTTTTGCATATCTTTTCTCAACTGCATTATACAAATTTTTTCTAATATAGCAATAACATTACGGTTAAAGTTTAATTACAAAACTATTACATAGATTAAGATATCTGCCGCAGAGAATCGCCGCATCCGTTAACTCCTTATCAAATAAGTTTTTGTTGTGTTTATATGTGCCGAAAGCGCAAAACCGGCGTGACTGCAGTCACGCCGGTTTCATTAAAATATTATGTTATCAGTCTTCTTCCTCTGCCGCTTTCTTTGCGTCTTCAATAACTTTCTGTGCAACGTTCGCGGGGGCGTCTTCATAGCGGGTGAACTCAAGTGAGTAGTGGCCTCTGCCCGCGGTAATCTGGCGCAGAACCGTTGAGAAGTCGCTCATTTCTGCCATGGGAACCTCCGCTACAAGCTCCTGCATTTTGGGCTCGTCAGCCGCGCCCATGCCGAGAACTCTGCCGCGGCGCTTTGTAACGTCGCTCATTACATCGCCGAAGTTGTCGGCGGGCATATACGCCTTGAGTGTGCCGATGGGCTCAAGAATTGTGGGCTGAGCTTCGGGGATAGCCGCCTTGAAAGCGAGCTGAGCGGCGGTTTTGAACGCCATTTCGGAGGAGTCAACGGGGTGGTATGAGCCGAAATAAAGAGCCGCTTTGATGCCTACCATCGGGTAACCCGCAATAAGACCTTTCGCGATGCTCTCGCGAAGACCCTTTTCAACCGCGGGGAAGTAGTTCTTGGGAACGGCGCCGCCTACAACCTCGTCTGAGGTGAAGACGAAATCCTCTTCGCCCGAATAGGGCTCAAAACGGATCCATACATCGCCGAACTGACCGTGGCCGCCGGTCTGCTTCTTGTGACGGCCCTGCTTTTCAACGGTCTTGCGGATGGTCTCTCTGTATGCTACGCGCGGGTCGAAAAGGTCAACCTCAACGCCGAATTTGTTCTTGAGTTTGGTAACAACGGTGAGAATGTGCTGCTCGCCGAGACCTTCGAGTATCTGCTCTTTTGTTTCTGCGTCGGTGTAGAACTTGATTGTCGAGTCTTCTTCCGAAAGTCTGGTAAGGCCGGAAGCAACCTTGTCTTCTTCACCCTTCTTGTGTGCCTTGACGCATTTTCTCAGGCAGGGGGCGGGGAAGTCAACGGGAGCAAGCTCAACAACATTCTTCTCATCGCAGAGTGTGTCGTTTGTTTTAAAGCCGTCAAGCTTTGTTACAACGCCGATGTCGCCCGCAGGTATTGCGGCGGCGTCTTCGGTCTTGCCGCCCTTAACGGTAACGATTTTGCCCATCTTCTGGGTTTCGCCCGTGCGTGCGTTATATGCGGGAGTCGCGGGTGTGATTTTGCCCGAAACAACCTTGAAGAAACTCATTTTGCCTACGAACGGGTCGGCAACAGTCTTGAAGCAGATTGCCGCAAGAGGGCCGTTCTCGTCGCACTTGATGTCGCCTTCGCCTGCCGCGGTTGCCGCGTCGGGAGCGTATGAAACAATGCCGTCAAGAATAAGGTCAACGGCGTCTGTGATAAGACCTGCGCACGCGAATACGGGGTAGATGTCGCCGCTCGCGATGCCTGCTTTGAGACCTTTGGCGATTTCATCGGGGGTAAGGGGCTCTTCCATAAAGAACTTCTCCATAAGTTCTTCGTCCGCGGAAGCGACAGCCTCTGTGAACATCGCCTTCATTTCTTCAACCTGAGCGTTGTCGGGAACGGGAACTTCGCTCGGTTTGCCGTTTGCATATTTAAACGCCTTGCCTGTCGCGAAATCAACATAAGCCGAAACGGCGCCGCCTTCCATTACGGGCACAACAACGGGGCACGCCTGTGTTTCATACTCTGCCTTGATTGCCTCAAAGGTCTTGTAGAAATCTGTGTTTTCCGCGTCGCAGCGGGTAACGGCGAACATTTTCGCAATGCCTCTTTTGTCAGCCGCTTTGCACGCCTTCTCAGCGCCTACATCAAAGCCCGAACCTGCCGCGAGAACAACAAGAACGCTCTCAGCCGCGCGGATAGCTTCACTTACACCGCCCTCAAAGTCAAAAAGGCCGGGGGCGTCAATAATGTTGATTTTTGTGTTTTTCCACTCAAGGGGAGCAACCGCCGAAGCTATTGAGCACTTGCGGTTCTTCTCTTCCGCATCATAGTCGAGAACGGTGTTGCCGTCAACAACCTTGCCGAGCCTTTCGGTTGCCTTCGCAAGGTAGAGCATGGCTTCCGCAAGGGTGGTTTTACCTCTGCCGCCGTGACCGGCTATTGCAATGTTTCTGATGTCTTTTGCATTGTAGGCTTTCAAATGATTTTCCTCCTTAGTTGTGCCGCTTTTAACTGGTTATACGCGGCCGCATTTTTTAAAAAACGCGATATTGCAAGTTATTATAACATAATGTTTTATTTAAATCAATTGATTTATTTGTGAAATTTGTGTTTTCTCAATTATATATATTTAACATATATTATTGCCGAAACACCGCGGGTCAAAGCAGTTTCCGCTACGCCGTTATTTTTCCCCCTGCGAACCGTTTTCCTGCGCCGCGCCGTCTTCCTTTGTCGCGCTTTCGGCGTTCTGCGAGGTTTCATTAAGGCGCTTGAGCGCCGTCTGCAGCCTCTGCATAACGGGCTTGATAATCTCCTGGTCGGGCGGCAGGCTCTCCTGCGTGGCAAGTTTCTTCTTTTCGCCCCAGAGGTGAATTACGCCGTCCTCGTTGAGTTTCACAACAACAACAATGGTAATCGGCAGCACAAACATTCCAATCACGCCGATTGTCTGCAAACCTATATACATCGCCATAAGGGTAAGAATCGGCGGTATTCCGAGGTTCGCGCCCACAAGCTTGGGCTCGATTATCTGCCGCAGAACGGTTATCAGCGCATACATAATGATAAGCCCCAGCGCCATGCCGAACTGGTGCGAAATAAGCAGGCAGTAAAGCGCCCACGGAATCATAACCGCGCCCGTGCCGAGAACGGGAAGAATATCGACAACAGCCGTGAAAATCGCAATTGTAAAAATGTGAGCCCCCGTGTAAACGCCGATTAGTTTCAGCAGGCCGAGCCCGAGCGAAATCTCGCAGAAGGTTATGCCAATAATGACAGCGTAGGATTTGCCCATCTGGCCGAGCGAATGGAGGGTTATTCGCTTAACGGTGGAGATTTTGTCCGCCGTTGTTTTTTTTAGGGTTTTTTTCGCCGTTTCGGCAAGCCCGTCATAGCCAAGCGTCAGGAAGAAACTCGCTATGAAGAAAATCAGCACCGCTATAAGTTTTGACGGCACCGACATAGCCGTTGAAATAACGGGGTTCGCCAGACCTTTGATGTTGAATTTCGAGGTGATGTCGGCGAGCGAAAAGCCCATAAGGCTCATTATGCCGGTAATTTCCTCTCCGCTTTCGGCGTAGTCAATCATCTTCGTAAAAGCCGCCTCCACAGCCTGCGTCGCGGTCTCACCCGTGCGGCCGGGCACAACCGCCACAATTCGCAGGGCTATGCCGTGCAGACTTTCAAGCAAAGCGGGCAGGTCGGCGAGTTTCGCCGCAATAAAATTCTTGAAATCCACAATCTCGCTGTAAACGCTGTAACCGATAAAGCCCACCGCCGCGAGCACAATAAAAAGAAACAGTATGAGAAGCACTGTTGAAACAAGGCCTTTTTTCAGTTTGATTTTCTTTGAAATTGCGGCAACGGGTTTCTGAAGCACAACCGCAACCGCAAACGCGAAAATAAACGGGGAGAAAAGCCAGAAAGCATATTTCATAAACAGAAAGAACGCCGCTATTATTACCGCAAAATAAGCAATGTTTATGAGCGTTGACTTTCTCTGTTCGGTAAGTGCCGACATTAATTCTCCGCCTCCTTTTTTATAAAACAGAATCAAAAATAAACTTAAATTGTATTTTACACCATTGTCAGTGTAAAATCAACGAGCAAACATGGAATTTACAAAGAATTAAAGAATTATAAAAAAAGTTTTGATTTTTTTATATTATTATGGTAATATATGTTATCTATGAATGGCAAAAGGAGATTTTTAAATGAATATTGCTGTTATGGGTTACGGCGTAGTCGGTTCCGGCGTTGCCGAACTTCTGGAGAAAAATCACGACCAGATAGTTAAAAAATGTCAGCAGGATGAAATGCGGCTCAAATATATTCTTGACAGGCGCACTTTCCCCGGCGACAAAAACGAGAACCTTGTTGTTGCCGATTTTGAAAAAATCATTTCGGATGACAGCGTGAAAATAGTTGTTGAAACAATGGGCGGTCTGCACCCCGCTTACGAGTTTGTTCTCGAGTGTCTCAACGCGGGCAAAAGCGTGGTAACATCCAACAAAGAGCTTGTGGCTGAAAAAGGCTGCGAACTTCTCAGAGCGGCTAAGGAGCACAACGCGAACTTTCTGTTTGAGGCAAGCGTAGGCGGCGGCATTCCGATTATCCGCCCCATCACTCAGTGCCTTGCCGCAAACGATATTGACGAAATAGCGGGCATTCTCAACGGCACCACAAACTTTATTCTTACAATGATGATAAAACAGGGTATGACCTTTGACGACGCCCTGAGGCTCGCGCAAAAAAACGGCTACGCCGAGAGAGACCCGTCCGCCGACATTCAGGGTCACGACGCCTGCCGCAAAATAGCGATTCTTGCGGCTCTCTGTTTCGGCAAACATGTTTACCCCGCCGACATTCAGACCGAAGGCATTACCGAAATCACCCTTGCCGATGTCGATTACGCGGCATCGTGGGGCGGAGTCATCAAACTCATAGCGAGGGCTAAAAAACTCGAAAGCGGCAAAATCACCGCCATAGTCAGCCCCGCGTTTGTCGAATACGGCAGCCAGCTTGCGGGCGTTGACGATGTTTTCAATGCGATTTTGGTGCGCGGCGACGCAATAGGCGATGTTGTTTTCTACGGCAGAGGCGCCGGCAAACTCCCGACCGCGAGCGCAGTTGTCGCCGATGTCATTGACTGCGCTCAGCATATGAAAGAGCGCAAGGATTTCGGATGGGGCGAAGGCGAAGAGGGCTATGTTTCAAACTACCTTGACATAAAAACCTCTCTCTATGTCCGCTTCACGGCGCAAAACAAAGATTCCGTTCTCGCTGCGGCGCAGAGCATTTTCGGCAGCGTTAAAATCCTTCACAGAGAAAACGCTCCCGCAGACGAAGGGGCGTTCGCCACTCCCGTCGCGGCGGAAAAAGAGCTCCGTGAAAAACTCGCAGGGCTCACCGGCGCAAAAATCGAAAGCGTTATCCGCATTACAGACTATTAACCGGAGGTTTTTATAAATGGCACTTATTGTTCAGAAATTCGGCGGCAGTTCCGTCAAAGACGCCGAGCGCGTAATGAATGTCGCGCGCATAGTCACCGACACCTACAAGGCGGGCAATCAGGTTGTGGTCGTTGTTTCCGCTCAGGGCGACACCACCGACGACCTTATCGCAAAAGCGAAAGAGATTAACGGCAAAGCGTCCAAGAGAGAAATGGATATGCTTATGAGCGCGGGCGAACAGATTTCAATAGCCCTGTTGGCAATGGCGTGCGAAAAACTGGGCTGTCCCGCAAAATCGCTTCTCGGCTGGCAGGCGGGCTTCAACACAAGTTCGGTTTACGGCAGCGCGAGAATCAAAAAACTCCGCACCGAAAGAATCAAGGTTGAACTTGAAAACAAAAACATCGTCATAGTCGCGGGCTTCCAGGGCATCTGCAAATACGACGACATCACCACCCTCGGCAGGGGCGGTTCCGACACAAGCGCCGTCGCGATAGCCGCGGCAATGCACGCGGACCGCTGCCAGATTTTCACCGATGTTGAGGGCGTTTACACCGCCGACCCGAGAAAAATTCCCAACGCGAAAAAACTCAAAGAAATCACTTATGACGAAATGCTTGAACTCGCGACTCTCGGCGCGCAGGTTCTCAACAACCGCTCGGTTGAAATGGCTAAAAAATACAATGTTCAGCTTGAAGTTCTTTCAAGCTACACAAATAAACCCGGCACATTGGTTAAGGAGGTTACCAAAATGGAAAAAATGCTCATCAGAGGCGTAACAAAAGACACCGACGTTGCGAGAATTTCTATTCTCGGCGTTCCCGATATCCCCGGCATCGCGTTCAAAATCTTCGGCAAACTCGCCGCTCAGAACATCAATGTTGACATCATTCTTCAGTCTGTCGGCAGAGACGGCACAAAAGACATCGCCTTCACCGTCAGCAAGGCGAACGGCCCCGCCGCTCTCGAAGCGCTCAAGGGCATTGATGTCATTTCCGATTTTGAAATGAAGTGCGACACAAATGTTGCCAAAGTCAGCGTAGTAGGCGCGGGTATGGAAACACACCCCGGCACCGCTTCAACAATGTTTGAGGCTCTCTATTCCGCCGACATCAACATTCAGATGATTTCAACGAGCGAAATCAAAATCTCCGTTCTCATTGACGCCGCCGACGCCGACCAGGCTGTCGCCGTTGTTCACAGGGCTTTCTTCCCCGAAGAAGACAATAACTGAACCCGCCGGTTCTTCGGCAGGCAAAAACAAAAAAGGAGTTCATAATGGAAACAAGAGTTGCCATAATGGCTGTTATAGTTGAAAATCCCGATTCGGTCGAAGCTCTCAACGCCCTGCTTCATGAGTACGGCGAGTTCATTATCGGCAGAATGGGAATCCCTTACAAGGCGAAGGATATAAATATTATCAGCATTGCCATTGACGCCCCGCAGGATATAATTTCCGCGCTTTCGGGCAAAATAGGCAAACTTGACAATGTGAGTGTAAAAATCGTTTACTCAAACAAATAAATCACAATACTGCTGAAGGGGAAGTTTTATCTGACCCCGAAGAAAGGAATTATTATGGCAATCTACAACCCTGAATCACTCAAAGCGGAAGAATTTATCAATGATGAAGAAATCCGCGCAACGCTCGAATACGCCGAGCGAAACAAAAACAATGTTGAGTTAATTGATTCAATTCTCGAAAAGGCCCGTCCCGTAAAAAATCCCGACGGCAACGGCTGCACCTGCAAAGGTCTCACGCACAGGGAGGCGTCCGTGCTTCTCGCCTGTGAGATTCCCGAAAAAATTCAAAAGATGTATGAAGTGGCGGAAGAGATAAAACTTGCGTTTTACGGCAACAGAATTGTTCTGTTCGCCCCCCTCTACCTCTCAAACTACTGCGTCAACGGCTGCCTCTACTGCCCATACCACCTCAAAAACAAACACATTCCGCGCAAAAAACTCACGCAGGATGAAGTTCGTCAGGAGGTTATCGCCCTTCAGGATTTAGGCCACAAGCGCCTTGCGATTGAAGCGGGCGAAGACCCGGTAAACAACCCGATTGAATACATACTCGACTGCATAAACACAATTTACTCCGTTCACCACAAAAACGGCGACATCCGCAGGGTAAATGTCAACATTGCCGCCACTACGGTGGAGAATTACCGCAGACTCAAAGAGGCGGGCATAGGCACTTACATCCTGTTCCAGGAAACATACAACAAAGAAAGTTACGAATACCTGCACCCGACAGGTCCCAAGCACGACTACGCCTATCACACCGAGGCTATGGACAGGGCAATGGACGGCGGAATCGACGATGTCGGTCTGGGCGTGCTTTTCGGGCTTGAAAGCTACAAATACGAGTTCGCCGGTCTTATAATGCACGCGGAGCACCTTGAGGCGGTTCACGGCGTGGGTCCCCACACAATAAGCGTGCCGAGGGTTAAACCCGCCGATGACATTGACCCCGATGAGTTTGACAACTCCATTTCGGATGAGATGTTCACAAAAATCGCCGCCTGCATAAGGATAGCCGTTCCCTACACGGGCATGATAGTTTCCACGCGTGAGAATGAGAAAGTCCGCGCGAAAATGCTTAAAGTCGGTGTCTCGCAGGTAAGCGGCGGCTCGCGCACATCGGTCGGCGGTTATGCCGGTTACTCTCCCGATGAAAGGCCGCACGACACCGAGCAGTTTGATGTCAGCGACCAACGCTCGCTCGACGAGGTCATTCACTGGCTTATTGACAACGGTCAGGTGCCCTCTTTCTGCACCGCCTGCTACCGCGAGGGCAGAACGGGCGACAGGTTTATGAGCCTTTGCAAAAACGGGCAGATTTTAAACTGCTGCCACCCCAATGCGCTTATGACCTTAACCGAGTATCTCGTTGATTACGCCTCTCCCGAAACAAAAGAGGCGGGCTTTAAACTCATTGAAGAAGAACTTAACCGCATACCCAAAGAAAAGGTTCGTGAAATCACGGCAAAACATATTGAAGACATCAAAAACTCAAACAGCCGCGATTTCAGGTTCTGATATATAAAACAAACAAAAACAGGAAGGAGGAAATGTTATGACAAAGAAAAGCCGTATCGCCGCTTTAATGCTCGCGGCACTGCTTGCCTTTTCCTTAATTTTCTCCTGCCTTGTTATAGTCGGCGAGGCTGACCATGACTGCTCCGGCGCCGACTGCGAAATCTGCCTTGTTGTATCCGCGTGTGTAAATTTCCTGCGCGGAGTGATACCTTGCGCGCTTGTGCTCTCTTTTGGGCTCTTCTCCGCGTTCGGAAAATCGGCACCGCTGCTTCTCCGTTCTGTTTTACGCGCCGGAACAACACCCGTTATTCTCAAAGTAAAACTCTCAAATTAAATAATAAACCGAAAAACAAGGGGTAAGTCTGCTGAGAACGCGGACTTTGTTGTGCTATGCCCCTTGTTTTTTATATTTTACACATATTTTATTGTTTTACAAAAGGAGTTTAACTTTATGAAAAAAGCAATTTCTTTATTATTATCCTTATTTATTATATGCTCTCTGTTCGCGTCGTGCGGCATCGGCACACCGGCCGATGAAACCGGCAGGCTGAAAATCGTCGCGACCGTATTCCCCGAATATGACTGGATTAAAAACATTCTCGGCGAACAAAGCAACAATGTTGACCTTACTCTTCTTCTTGACAACGGGGTTGACCTTCACAGCTACCAGCCCACCGCCGACGATATGGTTAAAATATCAACCTGCGATATGTTTGTATATGTGGGCGGCGAATCCGACAGCTGGGTTGCCGACGCGCTTAAACAGGCAGTCAACAAGGATATGGTTGTTATCAACCTGCTTGAGGCCTTAGGCGATAAAGTAAAAGCCGAAGAAATCAAGGAAGGTATGGAAGCGGATCACGACCATGATCACGGGCACGAGGAAATAGAAGAGGCTGACATCAAAGACCGCTCACTTGCCGAGTTCAACGGTGAGTGGAAATCCATTCTGCCGTTTTTAAACAGCGGCGAGCTTGATGAATATGTTGAGCACGAAGCTGAGGAAGACGGAGAACCGGTTGATGAAATAAAAGCGGAGCTTGCCGGAAAATGGGCGTGTAAGGCAACCAAAGTCAGCGTTGACGGCTCATCAATATCCTTTACATTTGAAGACGGCTCGGTTGAAACGGCGCATTATACTTACGCCGGCTACTCAACCAAAACAGACGAAGACGGTGACATTACATCTGTTCGCTATCAGTTTGAAACCTCGTCCGAAACCGCGCCTAAATATGTTCAGTTCAATGACCACGCGCATGAGCCCTCGGATGAAATTGAGCATTTTCATATTTATTTCGGCAGCGAAAGCTTTGACGCTTTAAACAACTCCGAATCAAATCCGTTCTTTGTTTCCGAAACCTCCGCGGCGCAAGATGTTCTTGACGAGCTTATGGAAGGCCACAGGGAAGAAAACGACGAGCATGTATGGCTGTCACTCAAAAACGCCGCTCTGCTTTGCGAATACATCTGCGAAAAGCTCGGCGGGCTTGACCCCGCGAACAAAACTGTTTATGAGCAAAACACAGCATCGTATATTGAAAAGCTCAACGCGCTTGATTCCCAATATAAATCGGCTGTTAAGGGCGCAACGGTAAAAACTCTTATTTTCTGCGACCGTTTCCCCTTCCGCTATCTTGTTGACGACTACGGGCTTGACTACTTTGCCGCCTTTGCCGGATGCTCGGCGGAAAGCGAGGCAAGTTTTGAAACAATCACCTTCCTTGCCGGCAAATTAAAATCGCTCGGGACCCGCAATGTTGTTGTTCTTGAGGGCGGCAACAAAAAAATAGCTGAAACGGTCATAAAAACCGCGGGACTCGAAGGGGTAGGAATAATCACGCTCAATTCACTGCAATCCGTTACCTCGGCAGATGTTGAAAACGGCGCGGACTACCTTTCGATAATGACAGAAAATCTTGAAAACCTGAAAACACTTCTTAAATGATATTTTACTTTGCGGAGGCGCAAAATGGCACTTATAAAATGCGAAAACCTGTCGCTCGGCTATGAGGGCAGGGCTATAATCGAAAACCTGAATTTTGAAGTAAACAGCGGCAATTACCTTTGTATTGTCGGAGAAAACGGCTCGGGCAAAAGCACGCTGATAAAAACACTGCTGGGTCTGCAAAACCCGATTTCCGGCAAAATCACAAAAGGCGACGGGCTTCTGAAAAACGAAATAGGCTATCTGCCGCAGCAGACCGTCGTTCAGAAGGATTTTCCCGCGTCGGTCAGAGAGGTCGTGCTCTCTGGTTGTCAGGGCAGGCTCGGTCTGCGCCCGTTTTATTCTTACGAAGACAAAGCCCTTGCCGCCCGTAATATGGAGAAAATGGGCATAACTCAACTTTCGGGCAGGTGCTACCGCGAACTGTCGGGAGGCCAGCAGCAGCGGGTTCTTCTTGCCCGCGCCCTTTGCGCCACACGCAAAGTCATTCTTCTTGATGAGCCTGTTTCGGGGCTTGACCCCAAAGTAACCGCGGAGATGTACAGCCTTATTGAAAACCTGAATAAAAACGAAGGCATCACCGTAATTACCGTTTCGCACGACATAGCCGCGGCGCTCAAATACGCCGATCATATTCTGCACATAGGCAAAGATGTTTTTTTCGGCACAAAAGACGAATATGTGTCGGGCGGTCACGCGGAATATTTTGCAAAGGAAGGCGGTGACGGGGTATGAGCGCTGTGCTGACAAAGCTTGTTGAGTATTTTCAATTCCCCTTCGTAAGGTACGCTCTTATCGCGGGAACTCTCATCGCCTTCTGCTCCTCACTTCTCGGTGTAACCCTTGTTCTTCGCCGCTTCTCTTTTATAGGCGACGGTCTCTCTCATGTGGCATTCGGGGCGATGGCTGTTTCAGCCGTTGTCGGGCTTACAAACGATATGCCTTTAACCCTTGCCATAACGGTAATATGCGCAATCCTTCTGCTTCGCACGGGGCAGAGCACAAAGATAAACGGCGACGCGGCTGTCGCGATGATTTCGGTAGGCGCCCTCGCGATAGGCTACCTGCTGATGAATCTTTTTTCAAAATCATCAAACCTCTCGGGCGATGTGTGCACAACACTTTTCGGCTCAACATCCATTCTCACACTTTCAAAGTTTGAGGTTGTTCTTTGCATTGTTCTCTCCGCTGTTGTGGCGGCGGCTTTCATCCTGTTCTATAACAGAGTTTTTGCCGTGACCTTCGATGAGAATTTCGCCGCGTCGGCGGGCACAAGAACAGGCGCCTCAAACACCGCAATAGCAATTATTGTCGCGGTTGTTATTGTGCTGGCAATGAACCTTGTGGGCTCCCTTCTGATTTCCGCCCTTATTATTTTCCCGGCTCTCTCGGCTATGAGGCTTTTTAAAAGCTTCCGCAGCGTTACGGTTTGCTCGGCAATCCTTTCCGTCAGCTGCTCGGTTTCGGGAATACTCATCTCAATACTCGGCGGCACTCCCGTCGGCTCAACAATAGTTGCGGTTGACATCGCTGTTTTTGCGATGTTCCATATAATCAGTTTAATAAAAGGTGGAAGAAAATGATGAAAAAAACGGTTTGTATAATCTTTTCTCTTTTGTTTGTTTGCTCCCTGTGCTCCTGCGGCTCTGAAAAAACGCAGCCCGCCTCCGCCGGTTCCGGAGCGGAATATCAGACCGTTCCCCTGTCTGACGGTTCCGATGTTGATCTTGACCTGACGGCGCTGAGCAGCACAATGATTTATTCCGAAGTTTATAATATTATGTCAACGCCCGGCGATTACATCGGCAAAACAATAAAGATGAACGGCGTTTTTGCTACGGATGACAATGAAAACTATTATTTCTGCATAATAAAAGACGCCACTGCCTGCTGTCAGCAGGGTATTGAGTTTATCCTCAACGGCGCGCAGTATCCGGACGGCTACCCTTCTTTAGGTTCCGACATCACGGTTCTCGGAACCTTTGAACAGTATTATGAAGGCGATCAGCCCTACTACCATCTCATTGACGCAACACTCTGCTGAAAACCGGATAAGATAAAATCAAACCGCAGAAAAACAGGGCTCACGGCTTGCTTTTTCCGTTTTGCTGAGTTCCGCTCCTTTGGCGTTTAGTTGACCTTTCGCGTTTTTATTGCTATTATAGTATAAATTAACATTTTAAATGAAAGAAGGTACCCGTATGAACTTTTACCCTCTTGTTTTTGTTCACGGCTTCAACGGCTGGGGCGAAGGCGAAGGCATAAACGGCGTTCTGCCCTATTGGGGAGCCACCACGGGCGACCTTGTGAAATATCTGCGCCGCGAAGGCTTTGACGCTTATTCCGCGTCGGTTGGCCCCGTTTCAAGCGCCTGGGACAGAGCCTGCGAACTCTACGCCCAACTTACCGGCGGCACTGTGGATTACGGAGAGGCGCACAGCAAAAAACACGGTCACCGCCGATTCGGCAGAACCTATGACAAACCCGTTATTGACGGCTGGGGCGAAAAAGATGAAAACGGCAATGTCCGAAAAATCCATCTCATCGGCCACTCCTTCGGCGGCAACACAATTCGCCTGCTCGACCACCTGCTCATAAACGGCAGCAAAGAGGAACTTGACGCGTCGGGCGAAGATGTCTCCCCGCTTTTCAGGGGCGGGCACGGCGGCATTGTCGAAAGCATTACAACAATCTGCACCCCGCACAACAGTTCTTCAATCTACAAACTTGTTACTTCTCTCAAACTCTTTGACCTGCTCCTTGTTTTCACCGCGATTTACACCGGAACGCTCGGCAGATCGGCTCTCAACGGCAAAATGGTCGATTTCCACCTCGAACAGTTCGGTCTCTCAAACACACCCGGCAGAAAAGACGCCGACAGTTATTTCCGCTCAATCAGAACCTTCCTGAAAAACAGCGAAGACACCTGCGAAAACGACCTGCTGCCCGAAAGCATTTTCAATTTCAATAAAACAGTAAAAACAAACGAAAACACATATTATTTCTCATACCCCTTCGATTCCACAAAACAGGGTAAAATCACCGGACTCAGAATACCGATTCTCAAATCAAATCCCGTTATCGCGCCCCTCGGTTACTGGATAGCCCTTCAAAAGGAGTTCACCAACAATATCACGGGGCAGGTCTATAACGATGAGTGGCGCCCCAACGACCTTCTGTGCAACACCGTGTCCGAAAAATATCCTTTGGGTGAAGCGCATAAGGATTATGACAAAAACGTTTCGCCCGAAAAAGGCGTCTGGTATGTTATGCCTGTGCAAACGGGCGACCACGGCACCGCCATAGGTCTTTTCGCAAACAAAGAAAAAACCCGCGCCTTCTATCTCAGCCTCGCAGACTTATTAAGAAAACTCAATTAAAAAAAGGACGGCTTGACCGTCCTTTTTTTGTCGTATTTAACTTTTTACAATGATTACAGCGATTTGTCGTCCGCGACTTTGAGTCTCGCGCCGCTGCCTTCGCCCAGTTGACGCATTACCTGGTCCCTTTCCGCCTTCAGAAGCGGAACCTTGCCCGAAGAACTCCTGAAGTGCAGAAGCATCTCAAGGCGCAGAATCGACGGAAAAACGGTTATCGGCACAAGATACGCGCCGCCGCCCGCGTTCCAGCATTTCGCGGCGAACCAGCCGCAGTTGAAAATGAAGAAATCCCAGCGGTTGTTTGAGAGAATAAACTTTGTCACATTCTCAAGGTCGGCTTTTGAAACCGTCCTGTGCAGAGACACAACCAGCGGGTAAGTTCCCGTTTTGCCGATGCGGTAGAGTTCCATATTGTAGTAAATTCCCGCTCCGTCGCCGTCAGCCACTGAAAGGCCGAGTGTCGCTACCGAAACTGCTCCTCCCTTGGGGCAGGTGTAAGCGCCTACCGTTATGTCGTGGTCGGTAATGTTCTCAAAATAGATAAACACGTGCGGAGAAGCGACATTCCAGTATGAAACAAGATACATTTCGGCGTATCTGCTCGGGTCGTCGGGCTTTTCCGGTTCGGGCTCCGGCTCCTCGGGGTCCGTTGGGTCTTCGGGATCCGTCGGGTTCTCGGGGTCTGTCGGGTTCTCGGGGTCTTCGGGAATATCCGCGCCCTGAGCGGCGATTCCCTCAAAAACAGCTTCGTCCGTTTCGGGCGCTCCCGCCCGGGCGCAGACGCCGAAACAAAGGAATACCGTCAGAACCGTAAGAAATAAAGCAAGTGATTTTTTCATAATTTCACCTTTTTCAGAATTGTCAGCGCATTTATGTTGTCAGCGCATTTATGCCGCTTCTTCATCGCCGGGCAGAACCGGAGTTTCCGGAAGCATCGCGGGCATATCCTCAAAGTTTACGGCTGCCTGCGCGTTTTTCAGACTGACTTCATAAACATAATTGTCGAGCCATTCGCCCGTGTAGAAATTTCTGCCTTCAACAACGGCCTTGTCGCTGTAAACCGTAAGGCGCATTCCCGTTCCTTTTGCCGTATAACCCAAATGGTTGCCTTTGCCGAGCGAGGGAACGTTTATGCAGGTTATTCCGTTGTGCTGTTCAACACAGCAGCCGCGGAAGAGCAGCCGCGTGAGCCTGCCGTTGAGACCGGCGTGAAGATGACCGCTGATATAGAACACATTGTCATAAGCGCCGAGAATGTTTTGAAGTTTTCTTGTTGTCGATGTGTCAAGCGCGCCGCCCGGAATAATCGGCCAGGATATACGCTCGCAGTGTGTGTTTCTCATCGGCCAGTGGCACAGAACAAAAACGGGTCTGCCGCCCTGCGCGCCCTCGCGCACTTCCTCTCTGACAAATTCAAGCTGTTCGTCGCTTATGTCGGCGCTGTTGGGCTTGTTGCCTTCGCTGCCCATAACAACAACTTTATATCCGTTTATTTCAGTGCTGTAATAATCCTTCTGCGTGCTGATTCCCATAAACTCGTTGCGGTGTTTTATGGCATAAGGTCTCATTGCTCCCGACTGCGACCACCTGCCGTAGTCGTGGTTGCCGTTTACGGTAATCATATTTTCGCCTGTGTAGTTTTTCAGTATGGAGTAACACTCCGAAAACTCGCTGTCATATCCGCTGTCGGTCAGGTCTCCCGAAACAAAAACACTGTCAATCTCGTTTTTCTCGGCGTTTATTGTTGAAATGCCCGCGCGCAGATAAGACGATGAACTTCCGGAACCTATATGCGTGTCCGAAACAAGGTCGATTGTCAGTAATTTTTCGCCCGCGGCGTCCGGGTATTCCGCCGTGTCGGCTGTGCGGAATTCATCCGCCACCATCACATTCGGTATGTTTCTCTCATTCTCAAAAAACTCAGGAGCGCCGCTGTCCGCCGAAAAAGCGGGCATCGCCGCAAACACGGCAATAATCAGAGCAACTGCAACAGCAATAATTCTTTTCATATAATAATACCTTTCTGAAAAACTTAGACTTATATTATAATAATAAGAAAAAGTAATTTCAAGACCGCCTTCGGGCATTTTATGAATAATGACTAACTTTTAGTCATCTTGAACAAATTCCCCTGCAGATATTAAAGCACATCAACCAACCTTACGGTTAATAATCAGAAGTCAGAAGTCAGGCGTTAGGAGGTAGGAAATAGGAGATAGGAGACAGAAAAATGTATGGCACGGATACATCCGTGCCGTCATCCAATATCCTCCAAAATCAAAAATCCAGAACGTAGGGAACGCCGTTCGGCGTTCCGTCATCCAATATCCAACACCAAACCGTAGGGCGGGATGACTCATCCCGCCGCAACCTCATCGTAGCCTCCACCCTCGGGGGAGGTGGATTGTGAGCGCAGCGAACAAGACGGAAGGGGTTTCTGTCTAATATCCAACATCCAAAATCCAACATCAAAAATCTAATGTCTAAAATCCACCATCCAAAATCTAAACGCCCTGCGGAAAACCCGCGGGGCGTCACTTGTTTTGTTATATCAGCCTTCAAGGTCTCTTTCAATGTCAACGCAAACAAGGTCGGGGAAGTTGTTGAATCTCTTCGGAATTTCCCTGTCGCTGCCGAGGCCCGCGCAAACAATGGCTGTCTTCGTTGTGTTTTCCTCCTCAAAGGTGAACATACCCTTTGAGTATTCGGAGAAGAACTGGCCGTTTATGCCGAACAGACCGCCTGCCACCGGAAAGCGCATAATTCCGCCCAGCGTGTGACCGCTCAGAGTTATGTCAACATCCCATTTTTTGATGTTGCCGTAGTTGAGAAGGCCCGTGCCGTCGTGA
Organism: Clostridia bacterium; assembly: GCA_017428625.1. Lineage (GTDB taxonomy): Bacteria > Bacillota > Clostridia > Oscillospirales > Acutalibacteraceae > CAG-177. Next base: position 148,364 of record JAFRQM010000005.1, on the reverse strand, counting down.
GTGAGCAGCACCGTCACAAGGTCCGTCTTGGTGAACTTGTTCATAAACTCCTGCTCTTTACCGTATGTGACATTGTCTTTGTAGAGCATGCCGTAAACTCCGCCTATGCGTATGCTCTGACCGATTATCTCGCGCTCAAATTTAATATCCACATAGGTGTAGTCAAGAACTGTCGTGCCCGTGGCTTTAATCTGTTTTACAACATTCTCGCCGCCGTTGGCTATGTAACTTCTCTCCTGGTCGCCGAAAGTGTAGTAAACGGGAGCGATTTCGTTGAGTTTTTCAAGCGTGCCGCAAACAAGGTCAACCTGGTCTCTGCCCGCGAATTCGGGGAACATATCGCCCGTCACCGCAATAATGTCGGGCTTTAAGATTTCAACCGCCTCAATAAGCCTTTCATTTTCTTTGCCGAATGATTTGCCGTAGAGGTCCGAAAGCTGAACTATACGCACAGAGCGGTCAAGGTTTTTCATTTTTATTGTGTAATAATTGGGCTTGAGCATCCAGCCCGAAAGAAACATACTGACAAGCGAAGCAATAATCGCAATCAGTAATATTGTAAGAATGCTCATTCTCGCTCTTGAAGCGGCACTGGTTTGTCTGACTTTTGGCGCCATCGGATTTCCTCCCTTATATAATTTATAGGGTTATTTTTTGTAATTATAAAAAGAAAATAAAGGCGTGTCAACAGACAAAAACCAAAATATGCATAAAAACCTCAATTACTGTTACAGATTGCATTTAATCTGTAACCCCTGCCGTCAAAGAATATCAATGTATTCGCCTGCGAGCGCTTTGTTCATACTGCGCACGGCGCAGAATTTTCCGCACATGCTGCAGGTGTCGCTGTGGTCGTCTTCGGGCAGACGGTCGTTGCGTATTTTTTTCGCCGTTTCGGGGTCAAGGGCACAGGCAAACTGAGCGTCCCAGTCAAGCGCCCTGCGCGCGTCAGCCATTCTGTCGTCAATGTCTCTCGCTCCGGGTATCCCCTTTGCTATGTCTGCCGCGTGCGCCGCGATTTTTGAGGCTATTATGCCCTGTTTTACATCATCAACATTGGGCAGGGCAAGGTGTTCCGCGGGCGTAACATAGCAGAGAAACGCCGCTCCGCTCATAGCCGCTATCGCCCCGCCTATGGCGGAGGTAATATGGTCGTAGCCGGGGGCTATATCCGTAACAAGCGGACCTAAAACATAGAACGGCGCGCCCATGCAGATTGTCTGCTGAACCTTCATATTCGCCGCAATCTGATCCATCGGAACATGACCCGGACCTTCAACCATAACCTGAACATTGTGCTCCCACGCGCGTTTCGTAAGCTCGCCCAGGCGCACAAGTTCCTCTATCTGGCAAACATCCGTGGCGTCGGCAAGGCAGCCGGGTCTGCACGCGTCGCCGAGAGAGATTGTAACATCATATTCCTCGCAGATGTCGAGGATTTCATCATAATATTCATAGAACGGGTTTTCTTCGCCCGTCATACTCATCCATGCAAAAACGAGGCTGCCGCCGCGGCTGACAACATTCATTTTGCGCTTGTGGTTTTTTATCTGGTCTATGGTTTTTCTTGTTATTCCGCAGTGAAGGGTAACAAAATCAACGCCGTCCTGCGCGTGAAGGCGCACAACGTCAATAAAATCCTTCGCCGTCAGCGTCGCCAAATCGCGCTGGTAGTGAATAACGCTGTCATAAACGGGAACTGTGCCTATCATGGCCGGGCACTCGCCCGTGAGTTTTTTGCGAAAAGGTTGCGTGTCACCGTGGCTTGAAAGGTCCATAATCGCCTCCGCGCCCATGTTGACCGCGCTCATAACCTTCTGCATCTCAATGTCATAATCCTTGCAGTCCCTTGAAACGCCGAGATTAACATTGATTTTCGTTCGCAGCATACTGCCCACACCCTCCGCGTTAAGGCAGGTGTGCAGTTTGTTGGCGGGAATGGCGACTTTACCCTGAGCCACAAGGTCCATAAGCTTTTCAACGGGCATATTTTCCTTTTCGGCAACAGCCTTTATCTGAGGGGTAATGACGCCTTTTCTCGCCGCGTCCATCTGAGTTGTGTAATTCATCAGTCAGCCTCCGAGAAATAGTATTATACCTGCCTCTGTAAATACGGCAGGTAAAGGCAGAGAGTGGTGTCCCCGGTCTGCCCTGACAGATAAAAAGCCGGTATGCCCGCGAAAGCATACCGGCAAAACCGAATATTTCCCTTCGTTGGCATTATCCAAATCAGGTTAAGGTCGGAGCGTCGAGCGCTCCCTCTCAGCCGTCATAAACAGCTCCCTTTTTATCTGTCTGCGTTATTATACTCCTTAACCGTTCAACAGTCAAGAATACAATTACTTATGGTTGTCGTTGTAGTCATAAAACATTTCGTCAAGCAGGGCGTCATATTCCTTTGTGTCGCCCCTCGCGGCTTTCAGCATCGGCAATAAATTTCTGAACGCCAGCTTGAAATAGAGCCAGTCATCGCCCGCATCGTCATATTTGCGGGTGGAGTTTATCAGGCGGTTGTAGCGCAGAACACCGAACTTTCTGCCCTGCCGTTTTCCGTATTGCTTAATAAGTTTAGCAGTGGCTATGTCCTCCATTGAGCGCTTGTCAACAAAACCGCCTATGGCGTCAAAGGTCGATTTCTCCGCCCAGATTATGCCGGCGTAAAGCCCCGTCGCCCTGAATCCCGCGCGGCACATATAATCGTTGAGTTTAAGCGGAAAAGATGTTCTCTCAAACCGCATCGGAGTTCCGCCGCCTATATATTTTCCGCTTCTTATTTTTGAATAAATCTCAACAAGCGTGCCGGGCGTCATGCGGTTGTCGCAGTCAATGGTAACAATTATTTCACCCTTTGCCGCTTTTATGCCCTCGTTGCGCACACGGGCTATGCACCTGTCTTCATTAAACACGGTTCTCGCCCCGCACTCTTGCGCAATACGGGCGGTGTCATCCGTGCAGCGGTTGCAAACAACGATTATTTCAACCGCGCCGTCAAAAATTTCATCCGCCTGCTTTACCGACTCAATGCAGCGTTTTACATATTTCTCCTCGTTGTGCGCGGGTATAATAACCGAAATGTCATATTCAAAACTCACATCAACACCTCCCAATCCAACCCCTGTCACCTAACCCCTGACAACTGACACCTAATATCTAACACCTAACTCCTAACACCTAAAATCACCGGTCAATCCGCAGTGAATCAACCGGTGAAAACATTTACCATACTATTGAAACATTAAGCCCGTCAACCGTGTAGGTAACATCGTGGTGATATTCACGGTCAACCGCCTTTGTGAAGGCGTCGCGCATTGTTTCGTTGGGGAATTCTATTGTGCTCTCAAGCGTCATGCTGCGGGGGGCATACATGTAGTTGTTCATCTGGAAGCCGTTTACCCACCAGTGAAGCGTGGGCTCAATGTCAACAAACACCTCATCGCCGTGCGAGACCCTGAGGCTCATAACCATTCTTTCCTCGTCGCTGACTGTGTTGTAGTAGGTGCCAACAGCGTATTTGCTGCGGTTATAGATTCCGACCTCGCCGCCGTTGGTAATAAGGTAGTTGCCTTTCCATATCTGAATCATCCACTGCCTGTCGTCATAATTGAAGTGGTAGCGGCGTGTGATGTAGTTCCACATCGGGAAGATGTAGCAGTTTATGTCATAAAGCACCGTAAAGCCGAAATCCCTCATCCAGCAATACATCGGGGCATAAACCATAAGTTTGTTTATGTTGAAGTTGAAACCCGTGTTTACAATGCCCTTGCCGTTCTTGCTGTAGCACTCGCCCGTCTCGGAGTTTATCCAGATGCTCGGGTGCATTTCGCAGGCGGTACCATCGTTAAAGCGCACAAACAGAACAACCTCGTCAACGTTTTCTTCATCCGTGGGCACGGCGCACACATCGCAAGCCTCTATTGTGCTGATGTAAACGCCGAACATAAACAGAAAATACGCAAGCCCCTGCTGACCGTTGTCGCGAAGCTCATAAGAGCGTTCAATCAGGTTTTCCCTGATTTTCGTAGTGTCAAGGCGGGTAATTTCCGTAATCTGTTCAAGCGGGTAGTTCATCCCTTTGAACGCGCCGAGAAGGCCGACAATGTCAAGCCCCGAGTTCTCGCATATATAATCGCAATAACCCGTAATAGTCTCGTCAACGGTGAGTTTTATCTCCGTAGCGGGAATAAACGCCTTGCCCGTGATAATACCCGTGAATTTGTTGATAACATTCAGTGTTTTCAGAAACTCCGCCGTGGTGTAGGTGGGAGTTGCGTCCGCAGGCACATCCTGTGCGCGCGCAACGGCTTCGCTCTTTGTAACCGCCTGAGCCGGAACAACAGCGGCGGTAACAAATACCGCAAGCGAAAGGATTATGGCCATAACCTTTCTTCTCATAAACTGATTCCCCTTTTGATTATATGTTAAATAACTTAATGGCATATTACCAGCCCTACCATAATAAATGATAAATTCATATTTTTCAAGGGGAATTATTATTATTAATAACTTTTTAAGAAAAAACAGTAAATATATCCGCCGCGCCGGTCCGCTCAAATTGACAAAACCGCCCTGTTTGGAGTAAAATCAAAGCGGTGATTTATATGACAAAAGATGAAAGAATCCGCGAACTCATCGCAACCCTCAACAGAGCGGCGGACGCCTATTACTCCCGCAATGAGGAGATAATCTCAAACTTCGAATACGACGCCCTCTATGATGAACTGCTCGCCCTCGAACAAGAGACGGGAACGGTTTATGAAAACAGCCCCACACAGAGGGTTTTTACCGAACAGACCGTTTCAAAACTCAAAAAAATAAAGCACGAATATCCCGCGCTCTCGCTCAACAAAACAAAATCGCCCGATGAAATTTCAGCATGGCTCGGCGGCAAAAGTGCAGTTCTCAGCTGGAAGTGCGACGGCCTCACGGTTGTTGCCACATATCAGGGCGGGCGCCTTGTTTCCGTCTGCTCGCGCGGCGACGGCGAAACGGGCGAGGACGTCACTCACAACGCCGTTTATTTCAAAGGTCTGCCCCTCTCAATTCCTTACAAAGGCAAACTCATCGTGCGCGGCGAAGCGCTTATGAAATTCAGCGAGTTTGAAAGAATAAACTCTTTCGTGCCCGAAACAGAGGCAAAATACAAAAACCCGCGCAACCTCGCCTCCTCCACCGTGCGTATGCTCGACAGCAGAGAGTCGCGCGAGCGTGAAATCCATGTTTTCGCCTTTGACCTCGTCTTTACCGACAATGAGGAGCAAAACAGCAAAAACAGTCTTTCATCAAACCTTGAATACCTCGAAAAATCGGGCTTTGAAGTGGTGGAGCACTGTCTTGTCACAAGCGATAACGCAAAAGAAAAAATCGAAGAATACAAGGCAAAACTGCCGTCAAACGACTTCCCTTCAGACGGTCTCGTCTTTGTTCTTGACGATATAAAATACGGCAGGCAGCTCGGCTCAACAGGCAAATTTCCGCGAAACGGTATGGCTTTCAAATGGGAAGACGCCACCGAAATAACAACAATCCGCGCAATTGAGTGGTCGCCTTCAAGAACGGGGCTTCTCAACCCCGTCGCGATTTTTGACACCGTCGAACTCGAAGGCACAGAGGTTTCAAGGGCATCCGTTCACAATGTCAGCGTGGCGCAGTCGCTTGCTCTCGGCGTCGGCTCTCGGGTGGAAGTTTATAAAGCGAATATGATTATTCCGCAAATAGCGCGCACCGTTGAATCAACGGGCGAAACGGTCATTCCCTCAACCTGCCCCTTGTGCGGCGGCGAAACAAGCGTAAAAGACAACGAAGGCATAAAAACCCTCTACTGCGTAAATCCCGCCTGCCCGGCTAAAAATGTCGGCAGATTCGCCCATTTCTGCGAGCGCGATTCAATGAATATAATCGGTCTGAGTGAGGCGACGCTTGAAAAATTCGTTGACGCCGGCTTTGTCAGAACCCTCGCCGATATCTACCGCCTTGACCGTTTCAAAAATGAAATAACGGCTCTCGACGGCTTCGGCGAAAAGGCTTACCGTAACATAATCGACGCCGTCAATGTTTCAAGAAACGTCACCTTCTCGGCGTTCATCGGCTCGCTCGGCATCCCCAATGTCGGCAAAAACACCGGCAGACTCATTTCGGCTTATTTCGGCGAGAGCGCCCTCGCGAAATTCATTGAAACGGTTGAAAACGGCGGCTCGTTCGCTCAGATTGACGGCATCGGAGGAATAGTTTCCGACAACATCATTTCCTGGATGAATGCGAACAGGGCGGAATTCGACGAACTGCTCACCTGCCTCAATGTTTCGGATGACGCCGTCATAGCGGGCGATGCGCCGTTCGCGGGCAAAACCTTTGTAATCACGGGCGCGGTTTACAATTACCCCAACCGCGACGCCGTCAAAGCGGAGATTGAACAGCTCGGCGGCAAGGTCGCCTCCTCCGTTTCCGCAAAAACGGATTACCTCATAAACAACGATGTCAACTCAACAAGCGGCAAAAACAAAAAGGCGAAAGAACTCGGCATTCCCGTCATTTCTGAAGAGGAATATATGGCAATGCTTCCCTGAAAACGAACACCGAAAAAATAAAAAACGGGAGTATTGCATATTTCATCAATATGTGCTACACTTTGTTTCCGCGATATTTTTCTTATTTATCATTTAAAACAATATCAGGTGAACGAATGACTCAGAAACTCTATTATTTTGACGCCTATATGTCGGAGTTCAGCGCGAATGTCATCTCCTGCGACGCAACCGAAAAAGGCTTTGCCGTTGTGCTTGACAAAACCGCTTTCTTCCCCGAAGGTGGCGGTCAGCCCGCCGACACCGGCTTTATCAACTCCGCCTCCGTAATTGATGTTCAGGAGGTTGACGGCGTTATTTACCACTACTGCTCCGAAGAGTTTGAAGCGGGCGAAAATGTCGGCTGCTCAATCGACTTTGACCGCAGATTTCTGAATATGCAGCTCCACTCGGGCGAGCATGTTTTTTCTGGTTATATCCATCAGCTCACGGGCTTTGACAATGTCGGCTTCCATATGGGCGAGAGCGCCGTCACCGTTGATTTCAACGGCGTTGTCACCCCCGAGGTTCTTTCCCGGGCGGAGCGCCTTGCCAACGAGGCAGTGTGGAACAACCTCGAAATCGAAACAATCTACCCTTCCGAAGAAGAACTTGAAGAATACGACTACCGCAGCAAAAAAGAGATTGACGGCCAGGTTCGCCTTGTCAGCATTGAGGATGTTGACCTTTGCGCCTGCTGCGGCACCCATGTCCGTTACACGGGCGAAATCGGTATGATTAAAGCCGTGTCAATGCAGAACTACAAAAACGGGGTGCGTATCACCCTTCACGCCGGCGCGAGAGCCCTTGAAAATTATGACGCAATAAACAAAAGCATAAGGGCGGCGGGAGCCCTGCTCGCGGCAAAGCCCTCCGAAGTGCCCGCGGGCGTAGAGCACCTGCTCGAAAAGCTGGATATGCAAAAAGCGGTAATAACCGATCTGCGCCTTAAACTCAACGCCGTCAAATGCGAAAAAATCGAACCCGGCACGCCTTATTATCTTGAAATCATCGCGGGCGGCGACGCCAAAGAAGCGCAGAAACTCTGCGATATGATTTGTGAAAAAGCGCTTGTCGGCGCGGTTTTCGGTGAGAGTGACGAAGGCGTAAAATACTGCATAGCAAGCCGCGAAACAGATGTCCGCCCCATCGGCGAAGCGCTCAACCGCGCACTCGACGGCAGAGGCGGCGGCAGAGCGGAGATGGTTCAGGGCAGCCTTCCCTGCAATATCGAAAAAGCAAAATCCGCCTGGGATAAAATCACCTCCCTGCCCGAAAACCCCCAAGCCTCTGTTCCCACCACCCCCGCAGAATAATCCGCCATTCAAAACCCAAAACGGTATGAACGATTATCAATCGCCCATACCGTTTTATTTTCTGATTTCTTCGTCATGTCCCCTAAGCCCTGTCACCTGTCATTACCATTTTTTCTTTTTGCCGATGAGGATCATAATGAGGCTTATGGCTATTGACAGGAGTATTACGAAAAGGTAGCCGAAACGCCATTTGAACTCGGGCATTGACTCGAAGTTCATACCGTACCAGCCGACAATTATAGTCAGCGGAAAAAAGATGGATGTGAGCACGGTGAGGGTTTTCATCGTGGAATTGAGTTTTGCGTCAAGCCTTGAGGTGTAGGCGCTCTGCAGGTGCTCAACGGTGTTTTTGCAACTGTCGGAGTCTTCGCGCAGGCGCTCGACCTTTTTGGAAATGTTGCTTATGTAAATGAGATTTTCCTCAGTAAAGATGTCGTTTTCGTTTTCTTCTATGGCTTCGGTAATGTCAAGAATCTGCTCGTAGTAGTTATGCTGACGCAGCAGGTCTTTTTTTATGCCGAGAAGTTCTTTTGGAAAAGAATCGTCCGCGCCGTCCTCAAACAGGAGTTCTTCAAGGTCGGTGAGTTTTGTTACCGTGTCTTCAAGCGTTTTGACATCACCCGAAAGAATAGTGTCAAAAAAGGCGAAAATCAGTTTTTCAAGCGTGACGGAAGCGGCGGGGTAGCGCCTGACTGCCGACAGAAAGCGCTGCTTTATGCTGCCGTCATTGTCGGCTACATCGACTGCCAGAAACAGGTTTTTTGTAATGTAGAGCGATACGCAGTCGTCGTGTTTGCGGTCCGCGCTGATTATGCGCAGTTCGGTGAAGGTGTAGCGGTCATGAATCTCGACGCCCGAGCGGAAACCGCCCGCGGCTACGCGGCAGCACTCAACCGTTGTTTCGGAAAAGCCGAGCTGCGTGTAGATTTTTTCAAGTTCCTCCACGCTGACATAGCCCGCAAAAAGCGAGCCCCCGCCCGAAGGAAGAGAGTCAATCTCATTTATTGAACTGCCGTTTAATTCAAAAAACATAAAATCACATTCCTTTGCTATTCGGGTTTTATTGTGCCTGTTGTTTCCGCCGCCCAGGGCTTATATTCCTCTGCCGCGCGTTCAAAACTTTCGGGGCTTTTTACAGCCCAGATTGAGAGTTTTGCGTATTTGTTTATTGTTCTGCATTTTTCGGGGGTCGCGAACCATTTTGCGGGAGCCCATGACGCCATTTCATAATCGACGGGAATCCATACCGAAAAACGCTCTCTGCCGGCAAGGGCGTTTATTTTTTTGAGTTCATTTTCATCGGTCATTCCGTCAAAGGAGATTTCGGCGCGGGGAAGCGAGGAGACGACTTCTTTTGCGTCGGCGTAACTCAGGCAGGAGATTATGACCTGCGCTTTACTTTTGTTGAGCATACCAAAAAGGGCTTTGCGTTCCTTTTTTGAAAAGCGCTGAATTTTATTGTCGATTTTAATTTGAATGCCGTTTTTCTCCGCGAGGGCGAGGACATCTTCGAAAAGAGGAATTTTTGTGCCTCTGAAAGCGGTAGAAAAGGCGATGCCGAAATCATATTCAAGCGCCTCGTTATAAGTGAGGGTTGCGATTCCTGTTTTCTTTTCAATTTCACTGCCGTCGGCGTTTCTTGCCGTGCGGTTTATTGTGCTGTCGTGAAGAACGACGATTTTCCCGTCCTTTGTAACGGCTAAATCAAGTTCAATCATCTCATAGCCCTGATTCACAGCCGCTTTGAACGACGGCATTGTGTTTTCGGGGTATTCGCTCTCGACGCCCCTGTGCGCCTGGAGCCTGACTCCGTTTCTCATGCGGCGCCTCCTTAAAGTTTCATAAAGCCCGACATCATACAGCCGCCCGCGGCGCCGGCTTCAATAACAAAAGCGAGGTTCTGCGGGGTTATTCCGCCGATCGCATAGACAGGCAGTTTTGTTTTTTCGCATATTTCACGCACAAAGGCGGTGCCTCTGCCTTCAAGTCCGGGTTTGCAGTCCGTTTCAAAAACCGTGCCGAGAATAATGCGGGAAGCTCCCGCCTGCTCAGCCTGACGAACATCGTTTTCGCTGTGGCATGAGACGCTGATGTTCTCAAAACCGCCGAGGCTGTTTATGTTTTCGCGCAGGGTGGAAATCGAAAAATGGATGTTTTTAAAACCGTATTTTTCCGCTGTGCCCGCACGCGAGTGGATGTAAAACGGCACGCCGTGTTTTTCGCAGATTGAGCTCACTTTAAAAGCGAGGGCTCCGTATTCGCTTTCGCTTAAATCCTTTTCGCGCAGAATAAGCGAACGGGGTTTGAGAGCGCAGATTTTTTCAATCTGCTTTTCAAAGGAGCCTTCGCATAAAAGTCGGTTTGTTATTACTATAAGTTCTGAATAATCACACATAAATATAGTCGTTGAGAACGGGCTGAAGACCGCCGCGCTCCATATCGTCATACATACTGCGGAACGTGCGGCTGTCATTTATTTCAAACTGCTCGTCGCCCGCGTCATCTTCCTGAGAGCCGGTGTATTTCTCTTCGTGGTCGCCTATTCCCGTTGAAACGCCGGCGGAAACCTTGGTGGCGCAGATTTTCGCTATGCCGTCGCGGAACTGTCTGCTCTCACGGCTTGAAACGGTTATGCCCGCGAAAGGAAGAAAGATTCTGTATGCGCAAAGCACCTGGCAAAGCTCTTTTTCGCCCACATCGCGCGGATTAATCTTTTCGTTGTTGATAATCGGGCGCAGACGGGGGCAACTCAGGCTTAACTCCGCATGCGGATAGCGGCGGTTAAGGTGATAAACGTGCAGGGCTGTGGCAAGCGCGTCTTTGCGAAAATCGTCAAGGCCGAGCAGGGCGGAGAACCCCGCGCCCCTCATACCGGCATTAAGAGCGCGCTCCTGCGAGTCAAAACGGTAGGGCCATACTCTTTTGTGCCCCATAAGGTGGAGCGTTTCATATTTTTCTGTGTTGTATGTTTCCTGAAAAACGGTTACATAATCAACTCCGCACTCGTGCAGGTAACGGTATTCATCGGTGTTTACCGGGTAGATTTCTATGCCGATGTTGCGAAAATATTTTTTGGCGATTTTTACCGCTTCGCCGATATACTCAACATCGGAGTATTTGCGGCTCTCGCCCGTGAGCATAAGAATTTCTTCCATACCCGTTTTTGCGATAACCTGCATTTCGTGTTCGATTTCTTCAAAACTCAGGCGTTTGCGGCGAATGTTGTTGTAGCAGTTGAAACCGCAGTAAACACAGTAGTTCTGGCAGTAGTTCGCGATATAAACCGGGGTAAAGATATAAACCGTGTTGCCGAAATGCTCCGCCGTTATTCTCTCCGCCTTTCGCGCCATCTGTTCAAGGTAGGGGGCGGCGGCGGGCGAGAGAAGCGCCTTGAAATCCTCAACCGAGCAGTTTTCTTTGCTCAGGGCGTTTTCAACATCGCGAGCCGTGTATGAATTGTAATCGTATTTGTCAACCGCTTTCAGCACAAGGTCTTTTACATCGGAGTCGATTATCTCCATGCCGGGCAGATACTCCATATGATTTGTGCGGCTCGACGGGTCTGTTTCAAGCCTGTGTTTGCGCTCGAGCGCCGCGGGCGGAAGTTCATCCGAGTCAACAAAATAAACGCTGTTTTCTTCGTTTATGTCAGCCAAAATAAAGCACCTCTTTTATCTGAGAAAACCCGTGAGCGGGTCGGAGGCGCTTCCGCCCCTCGCGAGCACCCTGCCCATACCGGTAATATAAGCCGTGCGCCCTGCCTCTACAGCCTGACGGAAGGCGCCCGCCATAGCGGGAACGTCGCCCGCCGTTGCAATAGCGGTGTTTGCCATAACGGCAGCCGCGCCCATCTCCATTGCCTCGCACGCCTGTGAGGGTCTGCCTATGCCGGCGTCAACAATTACCGGCAGGTCGATTTCATCAATAAGAATCTGTATGAAATCTTTTGTAGCAAGCCCTTTGTTGCTGCCTATCGGCGCGGCAAGGGGCATAACGGCGGCCGCGCCCGCGCTCTGCAAATCTCTCGCTATGTTGAGGTCGGGATACATATAGGGCAAAACAACAAAGCCCTCAGCCGCCAAAGTCTCGGTTGCCCTGACTGTTTCGTAATTGTCGGGCAGAAGATATTTCGCGTCGTGCATAATCTCAACCTTTACAAAATCGCCGCAGCCCATAGCCCTGCTCAGCCGGGCTATTCTCACAGCCTCATCCGCGTTGCGCGCGCCCGATGTGTTGGGCAGAAGGGTTACGCCCTCCGGGATGTGGTCAAGAATGCTCTCGCTCTGCTGAGTGTTCGCTCTTCGCAGCGCAAGGGTGATAATCTGCGCCCCGCCCTGTTCGACGGCGGCTTTTATGAGGTTTATGTTGTATTTGCCCGAGCCTAAAATGAAGCGGCTTGTGAATTCGTGACCGCCTAAAATGAGTTTGTCTTCCATAATGATTCTCCGATGTTTATTCCAGTATCAGCTGAATTATTTTGTTTGCCTGATGCCCCGCGCAGACCGCGACTCTGGGCGCCATAAGCCCCGTGCCGCCGCCTACGTCCGTTGTCAGATCGCCGCATACAAACAGACGGCTGTTTATCTTGTTTGTTTTTATGCCGTTGCTGTCGCCGAAACCCGCCATACCGTTGCCCGAAACAACAGTTGCCCCCGTCTGCGTGAGCAGTTCGCGCACAAGCATAGCCTTTTGATCGGGCTTGTCAAACGCCTCGCAGACATATTTATAATCTCCGAAAAGGGATGAAACATTTTCGGGGGTGACTTTCACACATTGCGTTTTTATGTCAAGGTAGGGGTTTATGTCTGCTAAAATAAGTTTTATCGCGTCTGTTTTATTCATACCGAGGTGCGGTATTGTGTATGCCTGACGGTTAAGGTTGGTTGTGTCAACGCGGTCGAAATCCACCAAAAAAAGATGGCCCACACCGCTTCGAGCCAGCATAACGGCAATGTTGGAGCCCAAACCTCCCAGACCCGCTACCGCCACTCGGGCGCTTTGCAGTTTTTCTTTTATTTCGGGAGCGAAACGCGCGTCAAAGGCTCTGTCGAGTTCTTCTTTTGAAATCATATCAGCCGCCTCCGACAAAGTTGAGTATTTCTATTGTGTCGCCGTCTTGAAAAACGGTGATTTCGAGTTCGTCTTTTTTTAAAATGACAAGATTGCGCTCGACCACTACGCGCTCGACGTTGTAGCCCGCTTCCGCGATGAACTGCGCGGCGGTTTTGCCCGCGGCGTTTAAGTTTTCTCCGTTAATCGTAACCATTTTTTTCTCCCAAAAAAACAGACATACCCGAGGGTATGCCTGTGTTACACAAATATCCCTACGTTGGCATTACCCAAATCAGGTTGACGGGTCGGAGCGGAGGGCTCCCTCTCAGCCGCCTTGCGCAGCTCCCCGTTGCTGTTAAATTTTTATTACATTATTATTATAAGCGGTTGAACGGTTATGTCAAGTTATATTTTATTCATACTGCCCGTTTTGTAGCCGCCCAGGTCGAGCGACACAAAATCAAAACCGATGCCTTTGAGTTGAGCGTTCACCTCTTGCGCGAGAGAGGCGAGGCGGAGAATATCCTCTTTTTCCGTTTCGATTCTCGCGCTGCCGCCGTGAAGCCTTACGCGCACCTGTGAAAAACCGGCGCAGTGAAGATAATCTTCCGCTTTTTCAATTTTTTCAAGTTTTTCTTTTGTGATTTCCTCGCCGGTCGCAATACGCGTGGCAAGGCAGGCAAAGGAGGGTTTTCCGCTTGTGGGCAGATTGTATTCCGCCGACAGCGCGCGTATTTCCGCCTTGGTGAGTTCCGCTGCGAGCAGCGGGCTGAGAACTCCGAGTTCCCGCACTGCTTTCATACCGGGGCGGTAGTCATTGACATCGTCGGCGTTTGAGCCTTCGGCAACATTGGTTATGCCTCTTGCCTTTGCGGCGTTTTTTATCTGTGTGAAAATACTCTTTTTGCAGATATAGCACCTGTCGGGAGGGTTTAACGCAAAACCGTCGATTTTCAGTTCATCCGTTTCAATTACAATCTGTTCTATGCCCTCTTTTTTGCAGAACTCAACCGAGCCTTCAAACTCTTTTGAAGGGAAAACGCCCGATTTTACCGTAACCGCGACGGCGTTTTTGCCGAGAACACTGTGCGCAGATTTAAGCAGAAAGGTCGAGTCAACTCCGTATGAAAAGGCGACGGCAACGCTGCCGAGAGAACGCAGGCTGTTTTCAAGCGCCTGCTTTTTTTCTGTTATATTCATAGGCTTTTGTTTATCTCTTCAATCACCTGAGTTATGCTCAGGCCGTTTTCACGCGCGATTTTCGCTATGTCGTCATACTCAAACTTGGCTTTTTGCTCTCCGTAGCCGGAGGATGTTTTTATTCTGACATTGCCGTAAGGTGTGTCAACACTGCGCTCCTCACGGTCAAGCGTGTATCTTTTAACCTCGCTTTCGCGCACGCCCGTTGTGGATGTGTGTCTGAAAATCAAACGGGCGAATTTTTCGCTGTCCGCGTTTTCGCAAAGCGCGCTGAGCATAACGGCAGGGCGGTTTTTCTTCATATAAACCGGAGCGGTCCATACATCGAGGGCGCCGTTTTTAAGCAGTTCCTCGCAGGCAAAGCCCAGAGCCTCGCCGCTCATATCGTCAAGGTTGCATTGCAGCAGGGTGACGGTGCCGTCCTTTTCCGCCGCCTCGCCGAGAAAGGCGCGCAGGCAGTTTGCCTTTTCAAAATCTTTTTTCCCCATTCCGTAACCCGTTTTTTCGGTTATCATAACGGGCATATCGCAGAATTTCTTAACAAAATATTTAAGCAGAGCCGCGCCCGTGGGGGTGCAGAGTTCGCCGTTTGTGCCGTCAGAATAAGCGGAAACGCCTTTGAGCAGATTAGCCGTCGCCGGCGCGGGAACGGGCAGAATACCGTGAGCGCATTTAACCGAGCCGCTGCCCGTGTTGACGGGGCTTGCGTAAACAGAAGCGTCAAGGTCGTTTAAAAGCATACATACGGCGGCAACATCGGCAACCGCGTCGAGCGAGCCCACCTCGTGAAAGTGGATTTCATCAACCGCTTTGCCGTGAACCTCGCTTTCGGCTTTCGCTATGCTTTCATAAACCGCAAGGGCGTCCGCCTTCACCTTTTCGGGGGCGTTGAGGTCTTCAATTATATGCGAAATGCCGTGAAGGGTGCTGTGCTCGTGGTGATGATGACCGTGCTCACCGTGATGCTCTTCGTGATGACGGTCTTCGCGGTCGCGGTGACGGTCGTGACCTTCGTGATGATGCTCCTCACCCTCTTCGCTGCCGTGAATCTTTACGGAAATGTGCGTGCCGAGAATCCCGCATTTTTCGCTTTTTTCTCTTTCATAGCGCACACCGGGTATTCCGAGGGCGTTGAGCCTGTTTATATATCCGTCGGGGTCGGGTGTGAGTTCCAGCAGAGCGGCTGTGAGCATATCGCCCGCGGCGCCCATAGAGCAGTCAAGGTAGATTTTTCTCATTGTTTTGCCTCCATGTGGTTAATCATATTCGCGAGGTAGCCCGCGCCGAAGCCGTTGTCAATGTTTACAACCGACACGCCGCTCGCGCAGGAATTGAGCATTGAGAGAAGGGCGGTCATACCCTCAAACGCCGCGCCGTAGCCTACGCTTGTGGGCACGGCTATCACGGGGCAGTCCGCGAGGCCGCCTATAACGCTCGCGAGCGCCCCTTCCATACCCGCTATCGCGATAATCACGCTCGCCGACATAATCTCTTGAGCGTGCGAGAGCAGGCGGTGAAGCCCCGACACGCCCACATCATAAAGGCGCACAACTTCATTCCCGAGAGCCTGAGCCGTAACCGCCGCCTCTTCGGCTACGGGTATGTCGCTTGTGCCGCCTGTCGCGACAACAACCGTGCCGATGCCGTCGGGCTTTGGCATTGAGCCGCAAATGGCGATTTTCGCTTCGGGGTAATATTCAATTTTTTCGGTTTCGCATATTTCCCGCGCCTTTTCGGGCGTCAGACGGGTTATTATAACCCTCCGCTGACCGTTTGCCTTCATTGTCTGCAATATGGAGCAAATCTGCGACGGCGTTTTGCCCGCTCCGTAAATCACTTCGCAGGCGCCCTGCCTTATGCCGCGGTGCAGGTCAACCTTGGCAAAGCCCAAATCTTCAAAGGGCTCCGTTTTGAGTTTAAGAAGAGCGTCGTCAACCGTCATTTCGCCGTTTGCTACCGCTCTGAGTATCTGTTTTGCCTGACTGTTCATTTAATCACCCGGTAATTTCAAAAAAGCGGCTTTGCCGTCAGGCAAAACCGCCGATGATGTTTTAATTCTTTTTTCTTATTACGCCTTTGGGGTCCTTAATCATAACAATAACGAGCCAGATTATAAGGCCGAGCGCAACAACCGAGAAGCCGAGAAACGAGTCGTTGAGCATATCCGCGGGCGCGGGAGTGAAATACTCACTTTTAAGTTCCGCGTATTCAACAACGGCATCCACAAACCACATAATGGACGCGCCCCAATACATAAGGGCGAGAATGCCGGGCTTCATTTCGCTTCTGCCGCTGGTTTTATACCACACAGCCGTTGAAATGCAGGCGGCAAAAACCGTAATCAACAGCGTCATACGCCTTCCTCCGCAGCCGTATGCCGCGCCGTTTTGCTTTCAAGAACAGATGAGATGACGGCCATACCTGCCCAGATGAGCGTAACAAGAACAGCCATCGCTACACCGGATGTTCCCATTTCGTGCAGCATCTCCGCCTTTGAGACAGGGTCTGCCGCCGCCGTAAGGAAGGGCGGGAAAGGCACAACCTCGCCGTGCCAGATGTGCTCAAACGCAAGCAGGGCAACTCCGCCCCAGAGAAGGCTGCAAAGCCAGCCGAGTTTTTTGGAGAAGGGGGTTTTCTTTTCAACCTGCGCCGTTTTGCCGCCGAGAGACGGAGCCGCAAGTTTTGCTTCGTGATGCTTAACCGCAACCAGAACGGCTGTGGCAACAATGGCTTCGGTGCCGGGAACTATGAAACACGCCATCTTATATTCCTCCTGAATAAAAATTATAATTCTTTTTTATAATATAACATCCGGATAAAAAGATGTCAACAGTAAGCGGCGGATGTTTTATGCCTGTTTTTTTGCCGCAGCGCTTTCAAGGTAGTCGGCGACTTCGCCGAGAGTGTAGAACGACGCCATTTTGCGGTCGCTGACAGCAACTCCGAGTTCATCCTCTATTGCAACGGCAAGGTTGATAATATCGAGCGAATTCAGGTTGAAATCACTGCGCAGATTCGCGCTCTCGGTGATTGCTTCGGGGTCGATGTCAACATATTCAAGAATAATGTCTTTGAGTTTATCAAACATTGTTATCGTTCCTTTCCTTATTCCGGTCTCATTCTATATTGTCAAGAATTTCTTTAAGCGTCATATCCGGGTTCGCGCAGCCCATAACAAGGGCCTTTACGGTGTTGTCGTGAAGGGAGTCGATGTCGGCTGATGAAATCTGGTCTGTTCTGTGAAGATAGGCAAAGCGCAGGCCGCCGGTGGTCGAATCCTTCATAGTGTAGGTGTAAAGCGGCATAACATATCTGCCCAGGCTGTAGCTGTGGAATTCATATTCCCAGCCGTTCATTGTATCGTTCTCAAGCGGGAACCATGAGAACATCATTGTTGATGTGCCGTCAACCATACTGTAGTTGAAGAGTTCTCTCTCATTTTCAAGCCAGGTTATGAAGGGGTAGTTGTTGTGGCGCATAATCTCAGCCTGAAGGCTCCTGAGTTTTTCAACCGCCTCATTGAATGTGAGTTCTTCGGGCAGTATGATTCTCCAGGGAAGGGCTGACGCCATTGTGCCGCCGCAGCGCTTGTCATTGACCGTTTTGCGCCTGTTGGAGAGCACAAGGAAGTGGGTGTCGTCGTGGCGGTGGTTGATTCTGCTGACATGAAGTCTCATACCGAGCTGAATCACACATTCGCCGCTCAGGCGGTTCTGCTCCATATAATCGAGTATGATTTTGCTGTCTTCAACCGAAAGCGGTTTACGAACAAGTTTCGCCTTATCGTGAATCGGGTCAAAACTGCCGCAAGCGCGCAGTTCGGGGTTTTTCTTTTTGATTCTTGCCCTGTCAAGTGGGCCGGAACCCATAACGCCGTTCCATATAGGTTCGCCGTCTTTGAGAAAGTAGTTGACAAAAAAGTCTTTGTCTGCCTTGAGTTTTTCGGCGTTGTGTTTGTATTCAAGTTCTTTTTTGAGTGTTTCTTTGTAACTGCCGAGAGGTCTGGGCATCTCCGCGCCCGCCTCAAGCGCCTCATAAACCGCGAGAAGGTCCGCGAAAAAGATGAATACCGCGGGGGCGTCCATCGCGAGGTGGATGACATTTATGTAAATTCCGTTTCTGCCGTCGGGGGTATTGAAGAAATAGATGCGGTAGGTTTCGCCCTTGAAGCAGCGCACGGGCTTCTGCGCGTCGGCTGTCAGAAAATCATCCTGCTCTTTCTGTGTTTTGAAATTGTAAACGGGGATTTTGCCTATATCGACTTTGTCTTCAAAATACTGTTTGAAGCCGCCCTTCTTTTCAAAACGCAGGCGCATACAGTCGTTGCGTTCAACCTCAATTTCGAGCGCCTTCTGCAAAATGTCGAAATCTATCTTTCTTTTGACGACGATTGACGCGGGAATCTGGATTACCTGCTTGTGAAAAAATGAATACTTCAACATGAAGTTTATCATTTCCTGCGCGGGGGAGAATTCAAAATACTCGCGGTTATTGCTCATATCTCAGCCTTCTTTCTCAATAATTTTCCGGTGCTGTTTCTCGGCAGCGGCTCATTGACAACATTAATCTGCGTTATGACGTGCGAGGGTTTGGCGCCTTCGTTCATCTGCTTGATTATTGCGGTGATGACGCCTTTGGGGTCGTCAATATCGTTGTCTGAGCAGTAACCGAAATCGGGATATATGTCAGCCGTTATTCTGTCGTTCTCGGAGTAAACAAGAACCTCCGAGACTATGTCATAATCGGCAAATTTTTTCTCAATCGCCTCAGGCGAAACATTTTCGCCGTTTGAGAGAATTATAAGATTTTTAAGCCTGCCGGTAATAAACAGCTCGCCGCTCTCCGTCACCTCGCCGATGTCGCCTGTTCTCAGCCAGCCGTCTTCGGTGAAGGATGCTTTTGTTTCTTCCGGCATTTTGTAGTAGCCCATCATAAGCGTGGGGCCTTTTACCTGAATTTCACCGCCCTGAATGCGGGTAACAAACATATTTGTAACCCTGCCTACAGATTCAAGCGAGCATTCCGCGTCGGGCACGGAGATTCTGCAGCCCGCCTCGGTCATACCGTAGCCCTGGCGAAGGAAGATGCCGAAACGGTCATACTCTCTTACAAGGGCGGGGTCAAGGTAGGCGGCGCCCGAAATGAGCCAGCGTATGTTTTTGCCGAAAACAGCCTCTGCCGCCTGACGGGGTGTGAATTCGGGATGCCGGTTCTCGTTCATTTTAACCAGTTTGAGAAGAGTCTGCGCAATCATCGGAACAACGCGCATAACGGTCGGTTCGAAAGTTCTTAAACTTTCGGGCAGGTCGCGCATACTGCCGTTGAGGCAGACGGTAAGACCGTCTTTGAGGTTGCGCACATAGTCGCCCGAAAGGCAGTAGGCGTGGAACATCGGCAGAACCGAGAGAACAACCGCCTTTTCGTTGAGAATGTCAACATACTCATCATACATAATGTTGCCTACAAGGGCGTTCATTGAGAGCATAACGCCTTTTCTTGTGCCCGTTGTGCCGGATGTGAAAATAATAACCGCGCATTCGCTCACATCAACTTTATAAGATGAAAGCGGAGCGTAAACGGATGAGTCGCTGTATTTTTCACAGATGCCGTCGAGCACGCCTTCCTCCGTAATGTTGAGCGGGGGAATAATCGAGTTGAAACGCCTTTTCAATTTATCTGTGCAGTTGAAGGAACCGTCATACAGAAGAATATCTATGTCGGCGCGTCTGAAAAGCGAGTCGGCTTCTTTTTCGGAGATTTCCGGCGAGAAGGGAACAAGAATGTTGCCGCTTATGAGAATGCCCGTAACAAAAACGATGTATTCATAACTTGTTTTCGCGGCAACGGCAATGTGCATTTTTTCTCTGCCGAGATTCCGCAGAAAACGGCAGACCGCGAGACTGTCGCTGCGCAGGCGGTTGAAGCTTCTTTCTTCAACCGAGCCGTCTTTTATGAACTTTATAAATGTGCGGTCGCCGAACCTCGAAGCGGAGTTGTCAAGAACCTCCCGTATGGACGGAGCCTTGAAATCGACCGAGTTGCCGTAGTTAATCATCAGAAAAATCCTTTTTTTAAAAAAAAATATATAAATTTAATTATTAAATAAAACTTAACCTGCGACATTATACAATACGGGTTTCTGATTTGTCATTAATTTTAAAATTATCTTAATATTTATTTAATTTTTACGGTTGCTCTATGCGAAATCAGACGGGGTGCTGCATCCGGCATCCAAAGTCCAAAAACCGTAATGCAACCTGTTGAAAATACAACGCTGAACGGTTATAATAAAAACACAATCCCGAAAAAACTGCGTAACACAGCCTTCATCCGCGAAAAAGGAGAAATGAATATGAAATGCAAAAAAATCAACATCCGCGACCCGTTTGTAATTTATGAAAACGGCACCTATTATATGTATGGCACAAGGGCTAAGGATTTCGGCATAAAAACGGGCGGTTTCGACGTTTATATCAGCGCGGATCTTGACGAGTGGAGCGAGCCGCACGAGGTTTTCAACTCGGCTCAGGCGGGGCTCAACAAAGGCTCAAACTGGGCGCCCGAGGTGCATTTTTACAAAGGCGCCTACTATATGTTCGCAACGTTCATAAAACCCGACGGGCTCAGGGGCACCTACATTCTGCGCGCGGATTCTCCGCTGGGTACGTTTCTTCCGCACAGTGAGGGCTCCGCAACCCCCGACGGCTGGGAATGCCTTGACGGCACATTTTATGTTGAGAACGGCGAGCCCTACCTTGTTTTCAGCCACGAGCACACGCAGATTATCGACGGCACAATCTGTTATATAAAACTCAGCGGCGACCTTACGCGCGCCGAAGGCGAACCCGTAACGCTTTTCAGCGCCTCCGAGCCGCACTACATTGAGAAAAAGCCCGAGGGCGAGCATTATGTTACCGACGGGCCGTTTATGTTCCGCACAAAAAGCGGCGAACTGCTTATGCTCTGGAGCACCTTCCCGAAGGGAAAATACGCCGAATGCCTTGTCAGGTTTGAGGGCGGCTCAATAAAAAACGGTTTTGTTCACCTTGACCCGCTGACAAACGACGACGGCGGCCACGGAATGCTTTTCAGAGCGGAAGACGGGCTTTACCTCACCTTTCACCGCCCGAACACATCCGGCAGCGAACATCCCGTGTTTATTAAAGTTGAAGATAAAGGCGACACAATAGCATTAGCGTAATTTCAGACTTCAGCTTTTGGATTTTGGATGTCAGATGTGGTTGTGGGGAAACGGTTGCAGGGCACGCATATATGCGTGCCCTGCATCTTCTGATTTCTGACTCCTGAACCCTAAATTCTAACACCCGACACCTAAAAAAGCAGGTGTTTTCACTCCTGCTTTTTGTTGTGCTTTGCGTTGATTTACGCGAACATTTTTCTGATTTTATGCGAACAGATTTTTGATTTTTGCAAAAAGGCCTCTGATTGCGAGGGCGGGAATTTCGGAATAGCCGTTTGTGCCGTAATTCTCATAGAAATAAAGGCTGATTCTGCGCAGGAACGACGGGTCTTTTTCGGCTTTCTTTTCTTCCGCGGCACCGATTTTAACAAGAACGGCGCGCAGTTCTTCCTCGCTCTTCTGAAGGTCATCATTTGACGCAAGGTTGTTGTCAAGCGTGCGCTGTGTGTTTGCAAGCGCGTTTTCAAGCGCCTTTTTGTCGGAGGCGCTGAGTTTTGATTTGTCGAGGGTTTTCACGGCGTCGGTCAGTTCAAGAATACCGCTGACGTTTCTGCCCCAAAGGAACTGCGGAAATTCGGGTGATGAGTAAACATCGGTTATTTCGTCGTCGGCAATCATCTTCATCGCGATTTTGAGAATAACATCGTTATACTGCGTCAGATCGTGGCGGTTGCCGTTAAAATAGAAGGTGGTGTCGGGCAGCAGGCCCGCGGAGGCGTCAACAACCCTTTCGGGCGAAACGTGGTTGTGCGAGGGGTCGGAGCAGTGGGTGTTTTTCTGCTGATAACCTTCGGGCAGGGTTTCGCCGCAGTTGGCTGAATAAGCGCCAAGAGAGGTTGATGAAAGGTGTATAATGAAGTCGCCGTTCATCGTGTTCCACCTTTCGGCGACATTGATGACGGGAATGTTGTATTCAACAAGGTCAAACACCATAACGCCCTTATCGACAAGAGCCTGAATGTTGTCGTGCGCGTGAAGCTGAGCCTGATAGTAGCGCTCCGTCTGCGCTTTTATATCCGCCATTTCGGGCGATGAAAGATATCTTTCGGCGGCGGTGGGGTAATCTTCGGGCGGGCAGAGAGCCCACATACCCGTGCTTTTTATCATTGTGTTTTCAATAAGCGCCTTTACGCCCTTGTTGAGCGCGCCCATAACAACTTCGTCGGGCAGAATCCTCACGGCAACCTCAATAAGCCTCGCCGTGTATTCGTCGAGCAGCCCCATTTCCTCAAGAAAGCCGTTGTAAAGGTAATCTTTTTTGAGGAAGTTTATTCTGTCATTGAAAACATCGCCTATAATTATTGAACCGCCGATAGCCGGAACAACGAAAATCACCTTGTGCAGTTCGTCGCCCACCTGCGGAAAATACTCAAGCATTGCGCTCACGACAGAAGCGCCCTGACTTAAGGGAACAAGGTTGACTTTATCATGCCCCGTCTGCGCCTTGACCATCTGAATAAAACCGTAAAGTTCGGTCGCAAGGTCAATATGGTTGCCGAACGAATTATATGCGAAATAGTAGAGGTGGTCTTTGGGCAGTTCGGTTGAGTAACGCTCGAAAGGAACATGGTGGTTTACCGTTTCAACCTCATAATCATTGAATTCGGAGTAGGGATACATATATTTCTCGGTAACAACGTTGCCTGTGTTCTGCGCGTGTTCGTCGCTTGTGTTTATGCCGAAAGCCATATCAATAGCGTCGGCGAAAGCGTCCGAAAACCCGATGTCGCGCTGTGTAACAAGGGTGGCGAGGGCGGGGAAAAGCACCTTGCCGATTATTTTGCCGAGCTGCAGATAAGCGGGGAAGGCGGAAATCTTGTTACCGTCTTTGTCAAGCAGAAAATCGCCGTTGTCATCCGTCACGCAAACGCTTGACTGACCGAGCCCCGGCACTATGATTGTCGGAAAATACTCACACTCTTCGCCGCAGGATGACTTTTTGTCGTATGTCGGTTTATATTCAACCGAAAAAGCGGGCGCGCACAGCGAAAACACCATTATGAGTGCGAGCGAAAGGGCAAGCGCGGATTTGAAAATCTTTTTCATAACACAGACCTCCGTTTATTCTTTGCCGGCAAGGGCTTTGAAGTGTGAGCCCCTGCAGACGAAAATTTCTCTTGCGAGCATTACCGATAAAAAACCTATGGTGCCGCCGACAAGCACATCGCTGAAGAAGTGGGCGCCCACCATAATGCGGCTTATCGCTACAAGCCCCGTCCACAGGATTGATAAACACCAAAGCAGGGCGGTTTTCTTTTTTGAGGTGATGCCGAAAGCGTCTTTGAGCATAACAATGCAGAAAATCATCGCCGCGCTCTGCGTATGGCCGCTCGGGAAGGATTTGCAGGCATCCGTGCTGCTGAAGGTCGCCTTCATCCACTCCTTGTCGGGCTGGCCGTTCAGAACATACCAGCGCGAATAGTAACTGAAATCGCCGGCGTAGTTCATCGCCCTGAAACGCGGCCTGCCGAACGGGTGTTTGAGATATTCAACCGTCAGGGATGAAACCGCTATGGCAACCAAAGCCGCAACAGCCGCGCGGATAAGGCGGCGTATGCTTTCATCCGAAAAGGAATTGACGGCAAAGGTCACGAGAAACACAATCAAAACGGCAACAAAAGCAAGTTCAACCCTCATAAAAACAGGCTTGGGCTCGCCCTCCATACCGTAATGGCGAAAGTTGTAGTTGAGAATGTCAAGCGCCAGCACATAGTATGCCGCGAACGCTCCCGCCTCAAGCAAACAGCAAAGCACCGTTTTGCCCGCGGAATTTTTCATAAAGCGCAAAACATAAACAAACATAATTTCAAGGCAGAAAACACCGACAATATAAGGGGCGGTTGTGCCGATGCACTCAAACACCACGCCGAAAACGCCGTCGGCGAGGAATTTGCCGGGTTCAAGGGTGCCTTTTGTAAGAATCCGCGAAACCTGCAGGTCGGTAAAAGTCGCGGTAACAAGCAGAGCCGTGAATATTACGGCAAACAGAACCCACGAAACAATTGTGTGTTTTTTTGACGCAAGAGCCATAAAACGCCCCCCTGTGAAATAATATATAAAAACATTATAACACAGGGGGCAGGTAAATTCAAATGGATAATTCTGTTTAGGGTTCCGGATGTCGGATGTGGTTGAGGAAAAATTGCTGTAAATTTAAACCGGGCGCGGGCGGAGCCCGCCGATAATTTCTGACTTCTGACCCCTGCCTCCTATCTCCTGACCCCTAAAACCTGCCGCCCTCGTTCCGTCACAACGTAACGAGGGCGGGTTCCTGTTTTTATTTTGCAATATAACTTTCGATTGCGGATATCTGTTCACCGGTGAGACCGCCTCTCCGCAGGTAGTTTTCCGCGCCTTTTCTGAGGTCGAGGGTGTTTATATCCGTCCCCTTTTCCGCCTCGCAAAGGCAGTAGAAGAAATCGTAAACATTGTCGAGAATCGCGTTGTATTTTTCGGGGTTTTCTTCTTTTGTAATGCCGTAATAATTGTCATAGGTTATCATATAATCGTCAATTATTTCCTGAGCGGAAGCGCCCGCGAGCGCGAGAAGAAGGGTGCAGGCAAAGCCCGTTCTGTCTTTGCCCTCCACACAGTGGATAAGGCAGGGTCCGTCGTTTTGCGACATCTCATAAAAAGCCTTCGAGAGAATGCCCGCAAACTCGTCTGAACGGTAGTTGGCGTTCATCGCGAGAATAAGAACCTTGCCGTCTTTGTAAAGCGAATCATAATAGTCCGAAACGAAGTCTTTCGCTTCGGTGTGCGCCTTGTATTTCTCCTCGTTGTCGGAAAGGTTGAGCGCAAATTTTACCCCTTTTTCCTGCGTGAAGCGGTTGGCGTAAGCCGCCCTGCAATGCTGATTGTCGCAGGGTGAGGCGGAGCGGAAGAAGAAGTTTTCTTTCAGATTTCCGCCCTTTACGGCGCGGAAGTTCGCAAACTCCTCATCCGAGTCAAAATCGTCTCTGCTGTCGGAGTAACTCAGCGCGTAAAGTTCCTGAACGTCAATATATTTACCCTTTTCGTTGAGGGTGACGGTCACCTTCGAAGAGTCTGTCATTTCAAACTCCTCCCAGGTTGAAGCGCCGTAATTTCTCGCTATGACAACGTGCGGATATCCGGGATAGCCGCAGGCAAGCAGTTCGCCTACGGGCACATAATAACCCGAATAATAGGGCACATCCTCAAAAATTTTACCGTTGTCAAAAAATATGTTTACGCTGTCGCCGAAGGCGAATCCGAGAGCGTTGAACTGCTCAATGGTCAGGTCAATGTAAACATTGCCGAACTCCTCGTCTTTCACAACGCCGGTTTCGCCCGTGGTAACGGGAATAACCTCGTCAACATTTTCTTTTTTTCCGCATCCCGCGAAAAGGGCGGCAAGCAAAGCAGCCGCGAGCAGAACGCTAACTGTTTTTTTAAGCATAATCAGACCTCCGCTTGAATTTTCCGCCTTTTCAGGCGTAAACAATTAGCGCGATAATGTCAACCGTTTCATCCGTGCGGTTCGCTATGGAGTGTGATGTTTCGGCGGGGCACACAAGCACGTCGCCGGGCTTTGCCTCAACCCAATCGGCGCCGTCTTTATAAACAGGGCAGCCCCGTTCAACAACAAAAATTTCGCTGTCGCCTTCGTGAATATGCTCGCCTATCGAGCAGCCGGGCTCAAGGGTGATTCTCGCGAAAAGCCTGCCCTTGCCGAGCAGTTCGTCTTTGCCGACAAAATTTGTGATTTTAACGGTGCCGTCGCCCGCGCGCATATGCTCTCTGTATTCAACGGGACAGTCTTTTTCTTTTATAACCATAATTCAATATCTCCTTTTACTGAGCGGTAAATGTGATTTCGGGCGAAACGGCGGTTCTGCGGTATGCGGTTTCCGCCTTTGCGGTAAGCGTGTAGGTTTTTCCGCTCTCAAGGGTGTCTGCGCCTATGCCGAAATCGGCGGTGCTGTCGTCGTCAAACACAAAATAGTCGTCAACGAATTTACCTGAGAAAACCCGGTTTCCGCTTTCATCCTTTATTGTTACGGTGTAGTTGTGAACAATGTAACCCTCGGCTGCCTGCGCCTCGTCAAACGAGATTATCCACTCGCCGCCGTCGTTCTTATAAGCCGTCGCCTGCATATCCCGCGCGAACACGGGCTTTTCATCGTGCGCTTTTCTGTTTTTGTAGGTGTATGCGAAGGTGTCGGGGTCATTGGCGTCTTCTATGTAATAATCACAGAAAAACGTGTCGGAGTATAAATCGTAACCGCGGATTCTCACGCTGCCGTCTCTGTCCGCCTCAATAACGGTTATCTGCGCGGCTTTCTCATAGCCGGCGGGGTGATGCCCGGGCATAAAGCTTTTATCGGTTTCAAATGTTGCCATGGCTCCGCAGCCTACCGTTGTGTATTTGGTTTGCAGAATGCTTCTCGGGTCATTCATCGGGAAGTGGGAGTGCCCCGAAAAATCAACAATGCCGGGGTGTTTGTTGAATATGGGATTCAGCTGGGGGTCGCCCCAGTAGGTGCTGCCGTAAACAGTGCCCCACGCGTGCGGATGCTGAAAAACAAACACGGGTTTGCTGCCCGATTTTTTTTGCGCCTCGGTAATTGAATCGTCAAGCCATTTAAGGCTTGAGGGGGTAAAAGTCCACTCGGTCATAGAGCGCTCGCCCGAAAAAGCGACAAACTGAAAACCGTTTATATCCGTCACCGTGTCGGGGTCATGCCCGAAATATTTGACAAAATATTCTTTGTAATTGTCGTTTTTAAATTCATGGTTGCCGTGTATGTTCACAAGAACGGTGTCGCCGCGCACATGCTCGTTGAGCGTTGCCGCGTAATTCGCGTAATCGCCCTCGGCGCCTATGCTTGAAAAATCGCCGAGCCCGAAAAAGCCGTCAATGCCGGCATAGGTTTCGTCGTTGTCAAAGAGCTCGTAGGCAGTGTCAACGGCGTCCGCTATATTGTCGTTGCGGTTGTGCGAGTCGGTGAAAGCCACAACCCTCACCTCAGGCACAAAATCCTCCGGAACCGCGGGAAAATCCGTCACGCTGCCGCCCGCTATCATAACAAGCTGAGAGGGCAGCACTACGGTCAGCACCATTAACACACCGGCGACAACGCCGACAATCCAGTTTTTTATTTCAATAAAAGTTCCCATATCCACAGCAATATCCCCCAATAAAATATAATTTGTTTTTTAAGCCTGACTTCGGCTGAATTTAAAAATGCGCGGTCAGTTGAGTTCACCGAGCGCTTTCGCTATTCTTGTAAGGTCTTCTCTGTCATAGAAATCTATCTGAAGAGTTCCGCTTTCTTTGCCGGCGGAAGTAACAACCTTCGCCTTTCTGCCGAGAGCCGCCTCAAGCGAAAGTTCAACCTCGTCATAGAAGGAATCCCTTGACGCCGTGCGGGTTGCCGTTTTCTTTTTGGGAGCGGCGGAAAGGGTTTTTATCAGTTTTTCGGTTTCGCGCACCGAGAGTTTTTTTGAAATTATCGTTCTTGCCGCGTCAATAATCGTTTCATCATCCTCAAGCCCGGCGAGCGTTCTCGCGTGGCCTGCCGAAAGTTCGCCCGATGACAGACTTTCGAGCACCTGCCCGGGCAGTTTAAGCAGCCTCATGGCGTTTGAAACGGCGGGGCGCGATTTGCCGACACGCTCGCTTACCTGCTCCTGCGTAAGGCCGAAATCTTCCATAAGCCTGCGGAAACCCTGCGCCTCTTCAACGGGGTCAAGGTCGGCGCGCTGCAGGTTTTCAACCAGAGCGAACACAGCCGCTTCCTCGTCCGACATCTCTTTTATTACAACGGGAACTTCGCTGACGCCCGCGGCGCGCGCGGCTCTCCAGCGGCGTTCGCCCGCCACAAGGCGGTAGGAGCCGTCGGGCATCGGGCGCACAAGCAAAGGCTGCAAAACGCCGTGCTTCGCTATGCTCTGCGCGAGTTCCGTGAGTTTTTCCTCATCAAAATTTTTACGGGGCTGTTCACGGTTTGGAACAATATCCGTAAGTTTCAGGCGCACCGATGCGCTTGAGGATAAATCCTCTGTCGCGTTGTCTATGAAAAGGGCGTCTATGCCCTTGCCGAGACCGCCTTTTTTAACTGCCATTTTTATCTCCTGCCCTTCACTGACTGTTTCTCTGCGCGAACTCTTCGGCAAGCGCCGTGTAAGCCGCCGCTCCGCGCGATGTTCTGTCATAATAGATTACCGGTTCGCCGTAACTCGGCGCTTCGCTCAGGCGCACGTTACGGGGAATAACCGTGGAATAAACCTTTTTTGGGAAGCATCTTTTGACCTCCGCCACCACCTGCTGGGTGAGGTTGAGCCTGCCGTCATACATGGTGAGCACAACGCCCTCCATTTCGATGTAAGGGTTATAAAGCCGTTTTACCGTGCGCACGGTGTTGACAAGCTGCGAAAGCCCCTCAAGCGCGTAGTATTCGCACTGTATGGGCACAAGCAGGGAGTCCGCCGCGGTGAGCGCGTTTACGGTTATCAGCCCGAGAGAGGGCGGGCAGTCGAGAAAGATAAAATCGAAATCGTCCCTGACGGGAGCCAGCGCGATTTTAAGCCTTGACTCCCTTTTGTCAACCGACGCGAGTTCAAGTTCCGCGCCCGCGAGTTCCATATTGGAAGGCATAACAAACACGTTTTTGTAAGGGGTGCTGAGTATGACATCCTTCGCCGGGGCGCCGTTGACGAGAGCGTCATAGGCGGAAGCCGTCAGCCCTCTTTTGTTTATTCCGAGACCGCTTGTCGAGTTGCCCTGCGGGTCCACATCGGCGAGAAGAACTCTTTTTCCGAGCGCGCCGAGGCAGGCGGCGAGGTTTACGGCGGTTGTGGTTTTGCCTACTCCGCCTTTCTGGTTGACAAGCGCGATTATTTTACCCAAAGTTATCATCCTTTTCAATTTCGTTGCCGGGCGGGTAACGGCAGGGGCGCCGTCACCCTGAATTATGAGTATAACACAACATTTTATAAAAATAAAGTTTTTTCACCTTAACTAATGAAAATAAAAAAATTTTTAAATTCCTATATGCAACGCCGGAATTGTGTGATATAATACATCTTGTATTGTTATTTTTTCAAGACAACAACTTATAGGGGGTGCCGTATGCAAAACGAAGAAGGGCTCATCGTCGGCAGAAACGCCGTGGCGGAAGCGCTTAAAAGCGGGCGCGAAATAGACACCCTCTTTGTCGCGAAGGGCAACAGAAGCGGCAGCATAGGCAAAATAATCGGGCAGTGCCGCGAGGCGAGTGTTGCGATAAAAGAGGTTGACCCGCGCAAGCTCGACAAAATCTGTTCGGGCGCCAACCATCAGGGCGTAGCCGCCTTCGCCGCCGTTCACGAATACGGCACGGTTGAGGATATGCTTAAAAAAGCGGAAGAAAAAGGCGAAAGCCCGTTCATCGTAATCTGCGACGAAATCGAAGACCCGCACAACCTGGGCGCGATTATCCGCACGGCAGACGCCTGCGGGGCTCACGGCGTGATTATTCCCAAGCGCAGGGGCGTGTCGCTCACCTACGCGGTGGGCAAAGTAAGCGCCGGAGCGGTTGAATATGTTACGGTTGCCAGAGTGCCTAACCTTGCCGCCCAGCTCGATGATTTAAAGAAAAAAGGCTTCTGGGTTTACGGCGCCGATATGGGCGGAAAGCCGTGGAACGAGCAGGATTATTCCGGCAGCGTCGCCCTTGTTATAGGCTCCGAGGGCAGAGGGCTGAGCCGCCTTGTCAAAGAAAAATGCGATTTCATAATTTCACTGCCGATGAAAGGGAGAATTAACTCCCTCAACGCGTCGGTGGCGGCGGGAATTCTTATGTATAAAGTTACCGAAAACAGATAAACGGGGTGATTGATATGGAAAAAGACAATCTGAATTTTGACCTCGACGCTCTTCTGGAGGAGGCAAAAGGCTATGCTCCCGGCGCAGACCCGTCCGCGGCGGCGGGTGAAACGGCGGGGAACTGGTCGCTCGACGATATTGACGCCCTCATAGCGGGGCTTGACGCGCCTGCCCCCGTAAAGCCGGCCCCCGCAGAAGAGAAAGCGGAGAAAGCGGAGAAAGCGGAGGAACCGGAACAAAAATATGAAGCCAGACAGATAAAAGAATTCCCCGATGAGGATGTTCCCGTGCGCGAGTATTTCAGAACAGACGCGAAGCCGGAGCCCGTCGCTGTAAACCCCGTCCCCGCCGGGGAGCCGGAAGATAACGGCGGCGACGGTAACGGTAACGACGGCGAACCTTCATTTCTTTATGACAGCGAAATGTCCGAGGCTGAAATAGACAGCCTTGTTTCATCCCTTTTCGGCGATTTTATGCCCGACACCCCGGCGGCTGAAAGCGAAGCGGTTAAGGATGAAAAAATCCCTGCGGCTCAGGAAATCCCTGCGGCGGAAGAAGCGCAGGATGACGAGCCGCCCACTCAGGTTTATGAAAACGAAAAACCCGTAACCGCGCCCGTTGAAAAAACAGCAAAAGAGCCGGAGTGGGAGCCTGTTATCGGAAGTGTTCCCGAAATTCCCGCGCAGGCGGAAGAAAACATCACGGATGAACCCGTTGAGATTCCTCCCGAAAAACCCGGAGCCGAAATAATGGAGTTCTCACGCTCAAGGGCAAACGCCAACAAACTCGCGAGCTTCATCATAAACGACTATGTTCCCGAAAAAAAGGAAGAGGAAAAACCCGACCCCGACAAAATTCCCGACTACGATCCTCTTGCCGTATATATGGCGACTCAGAAAGAAAGCGAAGCGGCGGGTATGGAAACCGACGAAAACCGCGAGAGTTTCTTAAACCCGATGAAACTTGAAGACACCGCCGAAATAGACAATGATTTTCTTGAGCCCATTGACAAACCCGGCATTATTTTCAGAAAAAATCAGTATGAAATGACCTCCGACCTCGACCCGCTGCCCATAGTCATCTCGGCAGACAAGGCAAAGGCGGACGCCCGCACAAAGGTGGCGGCGGCAAAAAAAGAGCCCGAACCCGTTGAGATAAAAGACAATGAGTTCCCCGGTCAGATTCTGCTCTCCGGCTTTGAGCCCGTGCCCGAAGAATCGCTGCCCGACAACACAAGCGAGGCGGAACTCGAGGCTATGCTCAGCGAGTCAAGGCGCCACAAAGCAAAAGATTTTATTGTCTCATCCGAAGAAATAGACTCGGGCGAACCGGAAGAAATCGACGGCATTTCATTTGAGAAAATATCGGAAGAACCGGTATCATCAGATAAAAAAGCCGCCGGACCCGCGAAGAAAAAACCAAAAAAACAGGCAAACGGCAGACGTCTTTACTCTCTCGGCAGAGCGCTCCCCGAATACAACGAGCCGGCGGACCGCAGGCATGTGCACTCCTCGCTCAACGCGGCGGGCATAATCTGCCTGCGCCAACTTCTCATTGACGCGCTTATCGGCATAGTTCTTTTCATTTTCAACGCGGTCGCGGCTTTCTCCGAAACCGACCTTTTCTGCCGCGGCGGAGCGGGATACTATATAGCCAACGCCGTTCTGCTCATAGCGGCGGCGGTGTTCAACAGCAGAATTCTTCTCTCGGGCGTCAACGCGGCGCTCAGGGGCGAGCCCGACGCGTCCACGGCGGCAACGGCGGTAAACGCTCTCATCTTTTTGCACCTGACCGTCTGCGCGGCGGTTGAAATCAGGCAGGGCGGCGACACACCCGTTTTCGCGATGCTCGGCGTTCCGGCGTTCGCGGCGATCAGCGCAGCGGATTATTTCAATTCAAAACGCATAATCAAGAATTTTGAACTTTGCGCTTATAAATACGAAAAAAAGCTTTACACCATACACAATTTTGAGGATGAAAACGAAATAAGGGAACTCAGCCGCGGCATTATGCTTGACAGGGCGGATCTTCTCTATTCCTCGCCGGCGGATTTCCCCGAAGGCTTTATGAAATATTCGTCAAACGGCCGGCACGAAATCAGGGCGGTCAAACGCATTCTTCCTCTCGCGGGCATAGCGGCGGTTGTAACCGCGGCTGTCAGCGCTTTCATTTCAAGAGACGGCCTTGCGGCTTTCACGGCGGCAACCGGAGCGTTCAGCCTGAGCGCGCCCCTGTTTGCGTCGCTTGTTCCCGCTGTCTCTCTCAATTCCGCGGGCAAGGCGCTCAACAAAGACGGCGCCTTTGTTTCCGGGCTTGACTCTGCCCTTGAATTTAACGGCACAAACGGCGTTGTGCTTGACAGCGGCGACATCTTCAACCGCACAAAATGCCGTATGCACGGCATGGTCGATTTCAAGCAGATAAGAATGGACGACCTCCTTGTTTACGCGGCGGCGCTTGTCATCAAATCCAACGGTCCCCTGCGCGAATGTTTTGAAAACGTGATAAGCGAAGACCACAACCTGCTGCCCACGGTGCGCGACCTCGCTTATGAAGACAAACTCGGCGTTTCCGCGAGAATACACTCGCAGAAGGTGCTGCTCGGCAACAGAACGCTGCTCGAAAACCACGGCGTGAATGTTCCCGACATCTCGCTTGAAGAAAAATACACATCAACGGGCAAACGGGCGCTTTACCTCGCCGTATGCGGAAAACTCGCCGCTATGTTCGTTGTCAGCTACGCGGTTGACCTGAACCTGCGCCCGTTCCTGAAAAAACTTGAAGATTCCGGCGTTTCAATAATAGTGCGCACCAACGATGTCAATGTTACCGAAGACCTGCTCTCACGCGGGTTCGGTATTCCCAAAACCGCGTTCTGCGTTTTGGGCAGCGTGGCAGGCAGGCTCTTCTCACGCAGGCGCAACGAGGTGTCCGATTCCGCCCCTGCCAAACTCGGCCATAACGGCAACGCTTTCACAATGCTCCGCGCGGTAACGGCAGCGGCGGCTCTTGTGAAAAACGCGGATTTCGGCGTGATACTCCAGATTGCTCTGAGCGTTCTCGGTTTCGCGGTTTGCGCCATACTCGCCGCCACTTCATCGGGCTTGGGCTCATTTACCGCCCTGCTCGTCGCGGCGGCTGTTTCGGCTGCGGCATACTTTGTTCCGGATTTAATAAACAGAAAGGATTGAAATAAATGAGTATCAGAATAGGACTTTACGGCTACGGCAACCTCTCAAAAGGCGTTGAATATGCGATTATGCAAAACCCCGACACGGCTCTTGCCGCCGTGTTCACAAGGCGCGACCCCTCGACGGTCACAACAATCACGCCCGGCGTTCCCGTTTACAAATCGGAAGACGCGCCCGCGCACAAAGACGAAATCGATGTTATGATAGTCTGCGGCGGCAGCGCCACCGACCTGCCCGTGCAAACGCCCGCCCTCGCAAAATATTTCAATGTTGTTGACTCGTTCGATACCCATGTCCGCATAGCGGAACACTTTAAAAATGTTGACAGTGCCGCCAAAGAGAACGGCACCGTGGGCGTTATTTCCGTCGGCTGGGATCCGGGTCTTTTCTCGGTCAACCATATTTACGGCGACGCCGTTCTGCCCGTCGGCAGAGACTACGCGTTCTGGGGCAAAGGCGTAAGCCAGGGCCATTCCGACGCAATACGCCGTGTTGAGGGCGTAAAAGACGCCAAGCAATACACCGTTCCCGTGCCCGCCGCGCTTGAAGCGGTCAGAAGCGGAGCGAATCCCGACCTCACCACCCGTCAGAAGCACACAAGGGAGTGCTATGTTGTTGCCGAAGAGGGCGCCGACAAAGCAAGAATCGAAAAAGAAATCAAAGAAATGCCCAACTATTTTGCGGATTACGACACAACGGTTAATTTCATCACACAGGAGGAACTTGACCGCGACCACAGCGGACTGCCCCATCAGGGCTTTGTTTTCCGCTGCGGAAACATCGGCAAAGACGGAAGCGACAAAGCGATGATAGAATACCGCCTCACCCTCGACTCAAACCCCGAATTCACCGCCTCCGTTCTGCTCGCTTACGCGAGAGCGGCATACCGCCTGAGCAAAGAGGGCTTTAAAGGCTGCCGCACCGTTCTTGACATCGCCCCTTCATATCTCACCGCGAAAACCGGCGACGAACTTTTTGCTTATCTTCAGTAATTCAGATTTCAGATTCCGGATGCCGGACGCGGTTATGGCGAAACGGCAATATATTTTAAACCGGGCGCGGGCGCAGCCCGCCGACAACTCCCAACTCCTGACCCCTGACTCCTGACTCCTGAAAACAGCGGATGCCTCACGGCACCCGCTGTTTTCATTTAAATTTCATTTAAATACTATATAAAAATAATCTCTTCCCGCGTCGTTGAGCCGGGCGGATGAATTGAGCGTAAATCCGTTTGCCGTAACGCTCAGCCCGGGCGTGTCTCCCTGAGCGCAGGCAAGGGCGGAGTAAACCCTCATTTCATCTGTTGATGCGTCATAAACGCAGGGCGGCATTCCCTGCGCCGCCACAAAAACCGCGCGCGGAGCAAACCCCGTTGTGAAAGTTCTCGCCGCCGAGCCCGTTCCGAAATACGAGCCCGTGACGGCAGGCTCGCTCAGGTATTCAATCTGCGCGTCGCTCAGGTGAATATCCGTGTCTGTTATATGGCTGCCGCACAGCAGGTCCTTGTTCATAAACGAGGCGAAACGCACCGAGCAGGAGGCGGCGGGGCAGAGGTTTGCGCGCACCTGAATCCACGCGAAAAGCACAAAGGCGTCTGTGTCGCGGTCAGCCGTTACTCCTCCTGCGCCCGATTCAACAATTTCGAGGTCGGAGGCAAAGGTCAGCGTGTCAATAACATCGGTAAAGGCTTCGTAGCACGCTTCGCCTCCCGCCGAAAACGGGGCGTGAACTCCGAGGCGGATTTTTATCAGAGCGTCGCGGCAATATTCGTCCTTTTCAAGCACGCCTTCATTGTTTTCAACAAAAGTGTCGGTGATTGTTACGCTGTCAATGCCTACCGAAACAATGGTGTAAGTAAGCGGCACGCTCTTTCTTCCCGCCGGGTATTCGGTTGTGAATCTTATTCCCGACAGCGCCTCCTGACTGCCGAGCCACCGGGCTATTTCGCCCGGCAGAGCGCTTATCTCACTCATTTTCATCCTCCTCAATCATCACTCTTATTATTGCCCAGATATAAAAGACCTCATCCTTTGCGTAAACCTTTTCCGCGCGGTCGATTCTGTATTTTATCCCGTCGGCAAGAATATAAGCGCCTGCGGGGGCGGCTGTCAGGTCGCAGCCGGGAGCGCCGATATAAAGGCAGTGCCCTTCGCTGTTGAAGCCGATATCGGTGTAAACTCCGCTCAGATACATTTTATTCTTATAACGCAGAGGGCTTATAAACGCCCTGTTTTCGCTCACAGCGCCCGACGGCGAAACAAGGTCCGCCTGCCTGCCGTAATCCTGAATGTATTTTGCAATATTCATATTTTCACCTGCGTAAAACAGAATCCGCTGTCTTTAAGAAGGGGCAGAGCCGATTCAAAACGCCGCTTTCTGTCTTCCTGCGCGCGTTTTATCACGGCGGCAAAGTCGGTGCTTACGGCAACATCGCCCGCCCTGAAAGAAACGGCGGAGCCTTCATGCGCCGCCTCTCTTTCCGTCAGAACACAGCGCGCCGTCGCGGCGGCGAGGTTGAGAAGCCTTATGTCGTCCGGGTCTGCCCCCTCGCGCACGAGGGGGCTTATTTCATCGCAGGCGGCGCGGCACAGGGCGGCGAACTCACCGTTTTCAACAGCGGGCGCGCCGTAGTTGCGCCTGTATGCGTCCGCCGTTTTCCAGCAGTCAATCATATCACACGCTGAGAACCTTCGACGCACTGTCGAAGATTTTGGCAAAACCCGCCGTGCAGGTCACGGCCGCTCTTTCAAGCTGACGGTCAATAAGTTTGTCATACTCGGTGGTGATGTCGCCGCATTTGACCATTTCGAGCGCGCAGGAAGAGTCAATGCCTATGAGAGAGCCGGAGGGCACACAACCCGCCTTAATGAGCGAAGCGCCCATGGGAGTAATCATTTTGCCCGTCGCGTGGAAGTTGAGACCCGCCGCCGCGTCGCGGAATTCGCTCATACCGAGCACGCTCTGCATAATGTCGGGCGAAACAAGCAGGGTATCAAGCGAGTATGGGTCAAAGGCATTCCAGAAAGCCGTAAGGTCGGTGTAGGCAAGAGTGCCTGCCGAAGCCGTGTTTGTTACGGAAGCCGGGTTGCTGTTGCCGTCGCCGTTTATCAGCACGTTTACCGCGTCTTTAAACTGTGAACGGGCAATATAGGCGCCTATCTGCCTGAGAGTGACGGTGAAAAGGTCAAGCCTCTGACGGCGTATCGCCTCATAGGAGGCGGTAAGCATTCTGCCCCTTTTGTTGAGAGAGACGAGGTTGCTCTTGACGCTCACCCTTGTTTCGGGAATAAACGCGCCCTCCGCCACGGGCTTGAGTTCCTTTTTGTCCTCATCGGGGTCGGAGGTTATTGTGCGGTAATCCGCAGAGTCAATAACCGTGGTTGTGGCAACAATACGGGGCAGAAGGTCCGCCTGCTCCATACCCTGACGCACGGCGCGCGCCACATATTCGGGGAAAAGAACCGCGCTGTCGCTTGTTCTGAAAAACTTCTCAACCGTGTCGCTGCCCGCTCCGCTGACCCTTATGTCAAACCTTTTGAGCTGGCGCTCGTATGCGTCAAGCCCCTCAAGCGCCGTGCCCTTATACTGCGCGGAAGGGTCCTCTTTCTCAAGCGCGGATGTGAGAGCGCCGCCGCAGTAAAGCCCTTTTTCGAGTTTTATGTTGTCGTAGTTCATAAAAAACCTCCTTAAAGTATGATTGTTACCGCGCCCGCCGCCGTGTCAACGGCAAGGGCGAGATACTCCCTGCCGCTGTCGGAGGCTGTAACTCCGCCCTCGCCGTCTGCCGCGAGTTTTACATAGCCGGCAGAGGGAGCCGTGCCGCTGTAAGGCAGGGTGACCGCTCCGAGCACGGCAACACCCGCCGAGCCGTTTCTGCAGGTCAGGGCAACTCCGCAAAAGCAGTCGCCGCTGCCGCACGCCTCAACCGTTTCGCTGCCGCTCATCTTTACAGGCGCGCCCGAAGGAATGTTATCATCACACAAAAAGGTGAGCACGCCTTCGTTGAATCCTTCAAATGAATAAGCCATATTTTTCCTCCTTATATTTTGAATTCGCTGTTGGATTTCATATCTTTGTTCTCTCTTGCCGCGAACTGCGGTGCGGAGATTTCATCCGCTGCGCCGAGAGCGGCGTTGAGCCTGAGCAGTTTGCTCACGCCCGCGTTTTCAAGCAGTTCCTCAAATAAGGAACTTTCAACCGACGGAAAAAGACCGCAGCATTTTTTAACCCCTTCGCGCACAAGCGAAAGACGGTATTCCTCACCCTGCGCCGCGAGGCGCAGAAGCCCGCCGATATCCGCCGAAAGGGCGGTTTTTTCTTTTTCCGTAACGGCGCCGCCCGCGCTGTATTTTTTGATAACGCCCTGAGCGTCAAATGATTTTGTGACGCCGGCCGCCTTCTGTGCGGGAACGGCTACAAAACTCCACTCGTAGGCGTCGTCGGGCTGTGTAAGCACGGCGTGGCAGAGTTTGCCGTCATAGAATCTTCCCTTTATGTGGTTGCAGTTTCTTATATCTTCGCCGCACACGGAGCAGATTTTGCTTTTTACCGAAAGCCCCACGCTTGTTTCTTTGCGTATTCCCGTCTCGATTTCTCTGATGAGCGAGGCGTTTTTCTCCGTTCTCGGCATATAGGCATAAGCTTTTACGTAGGTGTAGGGCTCGCCCGCGGAGGTTACCCTGCCGGCGTCGATAACAACCTCCGTGTCATATATTCTCGCGCTCTGATCCTTCGCGCTGCCCGAGTGGTCCGAAATACCCGTTCTGCCTTTAAAAAGCTCGGCTGTTTCACGCAGCGCGCCCGTGTCGAAACGCTCGCAGTCACGGTCAATCTCGTTATCGCACAGCACCACCGAGAATTTGTATATATCCTCCGCCTTCACCGGCGACACTGTGTATTTGTTGATAAGTTCAAGTTCCCTTTCGTCGGGAATCGATTTGTTCATTTTCCGTATCCCTCCTTATTTTTTCCGCTTTCGCGCGGTTAAGTTCCGCCTCGCTGAGCGCCACCTCGTCCTGCATGGTGATATCGTTCCATACCACCTCAATTTCATCGCCGCAGCCGAGGCTTCTCAGATAAACGCGGCAGATTTTCTCAATAACAGGCGTCAGTATGCGCCTGTAAGCCTCAAGTTCGCTCGTCAGCGCGTCTGCCTGCTGCTGCGACATTCTCTCGGTTGAGGACCATGCAAGCCCGAGCATAAACGGCGGTATTCCCGTTTTCGCGACTATCTGTTCAAGCATCTGCCTCACGGGAATTTCGCTGTCCGGTATGGCGGATTCAGCGCCTATGACTTTTATCTTCACATCGCCCGCGCATACAAAATCCCTGACCTCTCCGGGGCGCATGGCTTTGCTCCACGCCTCAGCCATCTGCTTCGCCCTCTCGCCCGCGTAGGCCCTGTCAACAGAGTCGCTGCCGGGCTTGTAGGTCACGGCAAACCTTATGTTGCCCGCGCGCTCCCAGTTTATGCCCGTGCTCTCAAAAATCTTCATCAGAATACCGCTTACAAAAGGCATACCTTTCAAAAGCGAGGAGCCGTAAAGACTGCCCGGCTCGGGGTTAAGCACGCTCAGCAGGCATAAATCCGGACGCCCGACTGGTTCCGGCGTGCCTGACGCGAGGGTGAGAATTTCAACTCCCGCGCCGTTTTTGCCGCGCGCGAGTTCAAGGTTTTCAAGCGGGGCAATCAGAAGCGAACGCGCAACGCCCGAAGAGTCTGTCAGTATTTCGCCCGCCGCCGTGCCGCAGGTGAGAAGCTGCTCAAAATAAGATGAAACAAACGCCTCCAGCCCCGTCTGCGTGCCGCCGACATCAACGGTTTTCACAAAGGAGTCAATCATCTTTTGCGAATACGGATTTGCGCACTCAATGTGAAACCCGCCCGTCAGACGCACAAGTTTGAACACAGCCGCGTCAATTACGGGCACCGCCTCGCGCAGGGCGTAATAAAGTTTTGATTGCCTGCACGAAAACGGAACATACTGCTCCGTTATTCCGAAAATACCGCTTTTAGGCGGCGAAATCTGCACGGCGGACGCCGTCTGCGTCCGCGGTTTTTTTCTCAACGCCATTTTTTCACCTCCTTTCGGGTGCCTGCGCAAAGAAAGTCTCGTCTGCGCGCAGCACGGTTTTGACAAAATAGCGCATGTCGTCCATGGCGTGGTCGTTCTTTTTGCAGACCGTGTCTTTTGAGGCGTTGTTTTCCCAGTGATAAAGCCCGAACTCGCGTATTATGTCTTTGCAGGCGGGGCTGAAAAACAGCTTGCCCTCCCTTAACATATCGCCCGTTATGCGTATTCCGCCCAGCACGTCGTTGTCCGCGGGGATTACACGGAATTCGCCGTGCCGCCTTATGCACTCAATAAAACTCGCGGCGCTCGGGTCAACCGTCACCGCCTCGACCGCCTGCCCGCCCGCGAGTTCTTTCAGGGCGGCGTAATGCTCCTCGTCCGTGCGCGAATACCCCTGCGCCTTTGAGTCAAAATAGTATTCGCGCAGGCGGAACCATCTGCCGCCGCACTCGCCCCAAAGCCCGAAAGATGACGGGTTTACCGTGCCGTAATCGCAGGAGATAAAGCGCCTTGTTATTTCGCCGTCGGGCTCTCTTATGTGTTTTTTCGCGTCAAACATCGGGTAAACCGCGCCGTGAACCGCGGTCCACCTGCCCTCTACAAAACGCTCGTAAAACACTCCGCTGTAAAGGTTTTTGTAGCGGTTTATGATTTCGGGGCTCAACGCCGGGTTGTCATCCATTGTGAAATGAATATAGAGGCAGTTTTTCTCTTTCGCCTTTTTTATCCACTCCTCATAAAACCAGTGCGAAGGGTGGTCGGGGTTGCAGCTGAACCAGATTTTTGAGCCGTCAACGGAACACCTCGCGAGAGCCTGCTCGACAAAGGAGCGGGGCATAAGCGCGACCTCGTCAAGCAGAACTCCGCACAGAGTCATGCCCTGAATGAGCGCGGCGGAACTCTCATCTCTGCCGCCGAAAAGATAAAACCTGTTTTTGTGCCCGAAACCGCTGATTTCAACGGTGTTTTTAGTCAGCCGCTCGTGAACGCCGAAACCGAGTTCGCGCAGAACGGGCAGCACGGGGGTTACAATATTGCGCCGCAGAGAGGCGATTGTTTTGCCGCACAGCGCAAAGTCGCAGTCATCTTTGCGAAGCGTCGCCCAGATGCAGAACGAAAGGCACAGGCAGAAGGTTTTTCCGCTGCGCACGGCGCCGTCGCAGATTATCGCGTCGCAGTCGCGGTGCGCGCTGCTTTCGTGCCACCAGCAGAAAACCTGCATCTGCTTTTTTGAAAAAGGCTTAAACCTCCCCTTGCGTTTCACCGCTCTCACCTCCGAGGTTTTCGGCGCCCTCACGCAGAGCGCTGAGCAGCGCGGCGCCCGGCTCATCCTCCGCCGCGCGGGCGTTTTCAAGTTTTTCAAGGGCTTTCAGGCGGTCGAAAAACCTTATTTCGATTCCGCCGTTTTTCGGGAGTTTTATTTCGGAAACATTGAAAAGGTCGAGTTTTTCAATATCGTCCTGTGTAAGATTCTCCCAGTTTTTCAGCAGCTTTACCGCGTCTGCCGCGCCGCCGAACGACAGGCGCCTGTAGCCCTGAACCGCCTCGCCGGGCAGAGGAGACGCCGAGGAGATTTCGCGCCTTATCTCCCGGAGAATCTCATCCCTGCACAAAAGACGGTGCGCCGTGAGAGCGGGCGCCGCGAAACCCGCCAGAGCCGCCGAAGCGCGCGCGTCTCTCGTTCTTGCGTAAAGAGCGGCGAACAGAGTTTCTTTTTTGGTCATTTTTTCTCCTTTCCGCCCGCTTTCCGTGTCCGCGGGCAGTGCGCGGACCGTATCCGCTCTCACCCATACCGTGAAACGCCGTTTTTCTTGACCTGTTTATGTCAATTTTTGCCGTTTTCGCGAAAAAAATTTTTCAGCCCCATTTGAGCCCGCGAAACCGGCGCAAAAAAATTTTCATCCCCCTTGAAAATTCAGTAAAAATATTTTATACTTGTTTATAATCGGGAAATGGGCGCTTTAAGCCCTCCCAAAAATCAATTCCCAATCAGGAGGAAAACATAATGAAAAAGATTTTTGCTTTACTGCTTGCGCTTTCTCTTGTGCTCTGCACGGCTGCCTGCGGCGCCGACAAAGGCGGCGAAGAACTCACATCCGATGTAATCACCGTGGCTGACAATACTGCGGAAGAAAGCACCGAAGCTCCCGCAGAGAGCACCGAAGCCGCCGAATCAACCGCGGTTGACGAAAGCACAACGGTTGAAGAATCAACAGAAGAAACCACCGAAGAAGAAACCACCGAAGCAGCGAAAAAGCCCGAAACCAAAGAAGAAATCGTTGAATACTTCAACACCGCGGTAAACGGCGTTAAAACAAACGCCAAATCGGCAACCCGCAACTACTCCAAGATTTCACTCGCGGGCTCAACCACACTTCCCTCCGCTCTGAGCGGCATTCTCCGCCTTTTGGGCGGCGCGGACAAATTCCTCGGCGACCAACTCTCAAAGAACAGCAAGGGCTCCGAAACCTTCACCGGTTCGCAGATTAAAAACGTTTACCCCGTAGAGAACGAAAGCTACGCTTCCAAACTCACGGCGGCTGATGTTCAGACAGCAACCTGCACAGAGGCTGACGGCAAATACACAATCACAATCACAACCGTTCCCGACGGCAAATCGGCAAACATCCAGCACGGTCAGGGCCACGCTCCCAAGGCGTTCAATGTTGTTCTTCCCGGCGTTGTCAATGACAACATCCCCGGCGTTGCGGCAAGCATGGTAGGCACAGCCACAATGAACTACCCCTCATCCAAGGCGGTAATCGTTGTTGACAAAGAAACAGGCAATGTTCTCACCGCAAACTATGACCTTTACTGGACTATCAACTTTGACAAAGCAGGCGCGATTCTTCCCTTCCTTACCTCCGATTCCTGGACAATCAAATACTGATAAGCAAACAAAAAAAAGCGACGCTTGAGCCGTCGCCTTTTTTTGAGTAAATATTTAATTGAGGAGATATACCGATGAAAAAAGAAGTTCTTATTGAAACATCCGCCCGCCATGTTCATGTTACCCGCGAGGCGCTTGACATCCTTTTCGGCGAAGGCTACGAACTTACAAAAAAGAAAGATCTCTCACAGCCCGGGCAGTTCGCCTGCGAAGAGAGAGTCGGCGTTGTGGGCCCCAAGGGTCAGTTCCCCGCCGTTTCAATTTTAGGTCCCATCCGCCCCGCCTGCCAGGTTGAGCTTTCACTCACCGACGCGCGTTCAATCGGCGTTACCGCCCCCGTTCGCGAGAGCGGCGACATTGAGGGCAGCGGCCCCTGCAAACTTGTGGGTCCCAAAGGCGAGGTAGAAATCGACTGCGGCGTAATCGCGGCAAAAAGGCACATACACGCCACCCCCGAAGACGCTGAAAAATACGGTCTTGAAGATAAGCAGATTGTAAAGGTCAAAATCGACTCCGCCGGCGGCCGTTCGCTTATTTTTGACGATGTTGTTGTAAGGGTGAGCCCCAAATTCGCCCTTGCAATGCACATTGACACCGACGAGTCAAACGCCGTTGTTCCCGCGCCCGGCACAATGGGCGAAATTCTTGATTAATCAGTTAAGAATATAAATAAGAATATATATGAAACATCCCCCGTTCTGTTCAGCGCAGAGCGGGGTTTTTTACGGCAGCCGCGGCGGAAGGGCAATATTCATATTTATTTTACAATATTTTAATTAAAAAAATAAATTAGTGCTTTATTTTTATTACAACAAGTGGTATAATACTTTGAATTAATCTGCCCGCTGTTTTTGCGGGCGGTTAAAACCGGATATCGCTTATATCATATTCACACTGTTTTACACAAAATCTACGCGCGCTTGCGGGCACTACGCGGACGCGCTCACGGAGGTAAAAATGGAAAACAACAACAATTTCCCCGAAAAGGCGGAAGACTTTATCGAAGAGGCTCCGTTTGAGTTTGAAGACCTGACCGCTCAGGCAGAGCCGTCGGCGGCAAAAACGGATATTCCGTCAACACCCGACATCAACACGGCTGTTATTCCCGATACTGTCCGGCATACAGCCCCCGCGCCGAAGCATACGGGCAAACCCGTAAATGGCGACAGCATTATTTCGGTGCGCAATCTCTCAAAATCATACGGCTCAAAAAAGGTGCTCGACGGAGTGTCGTTCGACCTTGAAAGAGGTCATATCATAGGTCTGCTCGGCCCCAACGGCAGCGGCAAAACCTCGCTTATCAAAATATTCACGGGCCTTATCAACGACTACACGGGCGATGTTTTCATAGACGGCTGCCGCCCCGGCGTAATCACAAAGGCAAAAGTGGCTTATCTGCCCGAAAAGACCTACCTCGCGAGTTATATGACGGTTGACGACTCCATAAACTACATAGCCGATTTCTATGACGATTTCGACAAGAAAAAGGCAATGAAGATGGTTGATGTTTTTCAACTGCCGCACAAGCAGAAGGTCAGAACCATGTCAAAGGGCCAGCAGGAGAAAATTCAACTGCTTCTCGTTATGTGCAGAAACGCCGAGATTTATATTCTCGATGAGCCGATGGGCGGCGTTGATCCCGCGGCGAGAGACTTTATTCTGCAGGCGATTCTGCAGAACAGGCCCGAGGGCTCGACCATTCTTATGAGCACCCACCTCATTCACGACATTGAGCCCGTGCTCGACTCAATCATTATGATAGGCCACGGCGCCCTGCTCAAGCAGGACACAACAGCCAACCTCACGGCAAAAGGTCAGACAATAAACGAAATCTTCAAGGAGGTGTTCCGCAATGACTGGGAATTCTGATAAGCCCAAAAACAAAATGGGTATGCTGCTCAAAAACGATTTTTTGGCGTCGTCAAGAGTAATCAGCCTTGTTTATATTGTTGAAATAATCGCTTTCATTTTCTTTATGTTTGTCAAAGACAGGAGCAACAACCATATGCTTGCCCTCGGCA
Organism: Clostridia bacterium; assembly: GCA_017428625.1. Classification (GTDB taxonomy): domain Bacteria; phylum Bacillota; class Clostridia; order Oscillospirales; family Acutalibacteraceae; genus CAG-177. The sequence continues at coordinate 104,029 of JAFRQM010000005.1, read as the reverse complement.
TAATTCTCAACTTCGCGATTCCCTTCCTGCTCATATTCGTGAGCCTGTTCTTTGTTGTTTATGACTTCAACAAGTCGCTTTACTCGCAGCAGGGCTACCTCACATACTCGCTGCCCGTTACGGCTAAACAGCTTTTAGGCTCCAAGATGATAGTTTACGGTCTTTGGATGTGCGTGAGTTACGCCGTCGCGGTTTTCGCGTGGGGCTACCTCGCCTCCTACGCGGAGGGCAACGAAAACGTGAAAATGGCGGATGTCGCCTTAACGCTTTTCGGTATGCCGTCCATAGCGCACATCAAAGTTTATCTTTTCTATTATATGGTAATGTTCTTCGTTATTCTGTTCTCGTTTATCTCAATGCTTTATTTCGCGATTACCGCGAGCCATATGAGAACATTCCAGAACGCGAATTTCATCTGGGCGGTCATAATGTTCCTTGTCTGCGCGATTATTATGATTGCGATGATAGCGGTTGTTGACAAAAACATTTTCATAAGTTTTCTTGTTTATGACGACGGGCCGACAAAACTCGTAATCGGCAAAAAGAATCTTGAAGACGGTGTTTCTCTGCCGATGTCGCCGATATTCTACCTTATTATTCAGGATATTGTGCTGTTCTTCATCACATCAACCATAATGAAAAAGTGGATAAACATCAAATAATGAAAAAAACCGGTGTTTTCGGCGGTTCGTTCAATCCGCCGCACCTCGGGCACAGAAGGCTTGCCGTTTCGGCGGCTGACAGGCTCGGGCTTGACAGGGTGATTATTATGCCCGCGGGCGTTCCGCCCCACAAGGTTCCCGTGGCTTTCGCGGGGGCGGCTGACAGGGCGGAAATGTGCCGTCTCACATTCGCGGACGACCCCCGTTTTGAAATAAGCACCCTCGAAATCGAAAGAGGAAACAAAAGCTACACGGTTGACACTCTCAACGAGCTTAAAAAGATTTACCCCGGCGACGAGTTTTATCTCATAACCGGCTCGGATATGCTCGAGACCTTCAAACAGTGGTATAAATGGGAGGAGATTCTCTCTCTCGCTTATGTATGCACGGCGGTGCGTGAAAAAAGCGCGAAACTCGATTATTCGGGCTACACGGCACAGCAGAAAAAGCGGTTTATTCCCATTGACGCCGAGCCTGTTGAAATAAGCTCAACCGCAATCAGAAACGCTCTGGCAAGCGGCTCGGATGTTTCGCAATACCTTGACGGCAGGGTGGTTGATTACATAAAAATCAACGCTCTTTACGCCGACAGGTTTCCTCAATACAGGCGGCTTGTCGAGTCAAATCTTGACTCAGCGCGCCTCAACCACAGCTTCGGCGTTTCACGCGCGGCGAGAAAACTCGCTCTTCAATACGGCGCAAACGCAGATAAAGCCGAACTCGCGGGGCTTCTTCACGATGTTATGAAAAACGCCCCCAAAGAGGAGCAGAAAAGCGTTATTGAACGCGGCGGGCATAAACTGACGGCGGTTGAACTCGCCAACAGCAAGGTCTGGCACGCAATGGCGGGCGAAGCGTTTTTAAGGCTCAAAACCGATATTGACGACCCGGAGATTCTTTCGGCTGTGCGCCGCCACACAACGGGCGCGGCGGGTATGAGCCTGCTTGATAAAATCGTATATATCGCCGATTTTATTTCGGAGGAGCGCGATTACCCGGATGTCGCAACGGTGCGCGCCCTTGCCGCCGAATCGCTTGAAAAAGCGATAATTTACACAACAACCTACACAATACGCGACCTCGCGCAAAAAGGTCTGCCGATTCATCCCGACACGGTGGACTGCTACAATGACACACTTATTAAACTTACCGAAGGGGAATAATAATGGAATCACTTGAACTGGTAAAAGAGATAGTTAAAGTTCTCGACAAAAAAAAGGCTGTTGACATCAAAGCCATACGCACAGAGGAAGTCACGATTGTTTCGGACTATTTTGTAATCGCCTCGGGCACATCAACCACGCACACCAAATCGCTTGCCGAAGAAGTTGAATATGAACTTAAAAAAGCCGGCGTTGAGCCCGACCACATTGAAGGCAGGGCGACGGGCTGGATTCTTATTGACTACGGCACGGTAATCGTTCACGTGTTCCAGGAGGATCAGAGAGAATATTACAGCCTTGAACGCCTCTGGACCGACGCGAGCAGCGTTGACCTGTCGGATGTTCTGACTGAGGACTGATAAATATAAGCGCCTTGCGCGTAAAACACCGCAAGGTGGAGGGAGTATATAAACAATGGCACAGTATGATTTTAAGAAAACAGAAAAAAAGTGGCAGAACAAATGGGAAGAAACAGGGGTTTTTCACGCTCAGGACAGCAGCGACAAACCCAAGTTTTACGCTCTTGTTGAGTTCCCCTACCCCAGCGGAGCGGGAATGCACGTAGGGCATATCAAGGCCTATTCGGGGCTTGAGGTGGTTTGCCGCAAAAGAAGAAAAGAGGGTTATAACGTTCTTTTCCCCATCGGCTTTGACGCCTACGGTCTGCCCACCGAAAACTACGCTATAAAAACCAACACGCATCCGCGTATTGTTACCGACACCAACATTGAAAAATTCACGGGTCAGTTAAAGAGAGTCGGCTTTTCTTTTGACTGGTCAAGAGTAATTGACACCACGCAGGAGGACTATTACAGATGGACTCAGTGGATTTTTCTTAAAATGTTTGAAAAAGGGCTTGTTTTCAGGGATAACGCCCTTGTCAACTACTGCCCGTCGTGCAAGGTTGTGCTGTCAAATGAGGATTCGCAGGGCGGCAAATGCGATATATGCCATTCCGACATTATTCAGAAGGCAAAACCGGTCTGGTATCTGCGCATAACCGAATACGCCGACAAACTGCTTGAAGGCCTTGATGAGGTTGACTATCTTCCCAACATCAAACAGCAGCAGGTCAACTGGATAGGCAGATCAACAGGCGCTTTCGTCAACTTTGCCCTCAAAGGCGTTGATGAAAAACTGCGCATTTACACAACCCGCCCCGACACGCTCTTCGGCGTAACGTTTATGGTAATTGCCCCGGAACATCCCGTAATTGAGAAATATAAAGACAGAATCGCGAATTACGCCGAACTGGAGGCTTACAAAACAGAATGCGGCAAAAAGACCGAGTTTGAGAGAACTCAGCTTGTCAATGAAAAAACCGGTGTTAAAATAGACGGCATTACCGCCGTAAATCCGCTTACCGGCAAAGAAATTCCGGTTTATATTTCGGATTATGTTATGATGGGCTACGGCACGGGTGCCATTATGGCGGTGCCCGCTCACGACCAGCGCGACTATGATTTTGCGAAAAAATTCGGCATTGAAATAATTGAGGTAATAAAAGGCGGCGACATTTCAAAAGAGGCTTATACGGGCGACGGCGAAATGGTAAACTCCGGCTTTCTCAACGGCATTAACAATAAAAAGGAGTCCATAGAGAAAGTTATTGAGTTCCTTGAAGAAAAGGGCGTGGGCGAAAAGGGCGTTCAATACAAAATGAAGGATTGGGCGTTCAACCGTCAGAGATACTGGGGCGAACCGATTCCCGTTGTTCACTGCGAACACTGCGGAGTTGTTCCCGTGCCCTATGATGAGCTTCCGCTCAGGCTGCCCAAGGTCAAAAACTTTGAGCCGGGCACAGACGGCGAAAGCCCGCTTGCGAAAATAGACGAGTTTGTCAACTGCACCTGCCCCAAATGCGGCGCCCCCGCTAAAAGAGAAACAGACACAATGCCTCAGTGGGCAGGCTCCTCGTGGTATTTTCTGCGCTATGTTGACCCGCACAACTGCAAGAGTTTCGCCGACTATGACAAGCTTAAATACTGGATGCCCGTTGACTGGTATAACGGCGGTATGGAGCATGTTACACGCCACCTTATATATTCGAGATTCTGGCATAAATTCCTTTATGATATAGGCGAGGTTCCCTGCGCGGAGCCCTACGCCAAAAGAACGGCTCAGGGCCTTATTCTCGGCCCCGACGGCGATAAAATGAGCAAATCAAAGGGCAATGTTGTTGACCCGAACGATGTTGTTGACTCCTTCGGCGCCGATGTTCTGAGAACCTATGTTCTCTTTATGGGCGATTATGAAAAAGCCGCCCCCTGGTCAGAGAGCAGCGTAAACGGCTGCAAACGCTTTATTGACAGAGTGTGGAACCTTACCGATATGGTAACCGGCGGCGACGGCTATTCGCCTGAGCTTGAATCACTCTTCCACAAAACAGTCAAAAAGGTTTCATCCGATATAGAAACTCTCAAATACAACACGGCCATAGCGGCGCTTATGACTCTGCTCAACAAAATCTACGAAAAGGGCGGCATTACAAGAGGAGAACTCAAAACCTACCTTACGCTGCTCAATCCGTTTGCCCCTCATGTAACGGAGGAAATGTGGGAGATTAACGGTTTTGACGGAATGCTGGCAACGGCGCCGTGGGCGGAATATGACGAAAGCAAGTGCGCCGACGCTCAGATTGAAATCGCCGTTCAGGTAAATGGAAAACTAAAAGACAGAATAACGGTTGACGCCGAAATCTCGCAGGAAGACGCGCTCGCCGCCGCGAAAGAGCTTGAAAAAGTGAAAAGCTCCGTTGAAGGTATGAGCATAGTCAAGGAATTCTACATTAAAGGCAAGCTTATCAACATTGTTGTTAAACCTGCATAAAATCTTTTAAAAAACGGTTTGTTTTTCTTGAATGTTTATTGTTGACAACGCTCCGGGCGTTTTGTATAATACTAAAAGATTAAGAGGGACAACCCTGCAAAAGGGAGGGAATAAAGAATGAGTCAGGTAAAAGTTAAAGAAGGCGAATCTCTTGACAACGCTCTCAGAAGATTCAAGAGACAGACTTCCAGAGACGGAGTTATCCAGGAAGTCCGCAAGAGAGAACACTATGAAAAGCCGTCGGTTAAAAGAAAAAAGAAATCCGAGGCCGCTCGCAAACGCAAGTATAAATAATTGTTTACCTACAGACGGCAGGAATTCCTGCCGTCATTTTTTTATTTGTTTGAATTGCCTTTTTAAATCTTACGCAACCGTTACGCAGGCGTATTCCCCGCCGTATATCCAAAAACAAACGTCTGACTTCCGGTATCTAAAGTTCAAAATCTAAAATCCAACATCCGGCATCCGGATTATACTGCGGTTCTGAAAAATATCTTTAAAAATATCTTTAATAAAAAGGAAGATTATATGAACATTGAAAAACTCGCGTCAACTCTCGCCCCGGGTGAGGCGTATTTAATCACTTCAACCGAAAACTGCTTTTATTTCACCGGTTTTCAAAACGGCGAGGGCGTTCTGCTTATAACACCCGAAGAGCGCGTCTATATGACAGACGGGCGCTATATTGAAGCGGCTCAGGCGGTAATCACCTGCTGCACGGAGGTTCTTTCCGCCGCTGTTTTTACGGATGAAATTGAGCGTTTATGCTCGTCCGACGGCGTTAAAACGCTCTTTGTCGAAACGGGCAGAATAACGCTCGGCTTTTATGAAAAACTGCGTTCATCACTTGAAGGCGTTGAGGTAACGGGTACGGAAAAACTCGAAAATGAGATAAACGCCCTGCGTTCGGTAAAGTCCGCACAAGAGGTTGAAAAAATAAAAAAAGCGCAGGCAATCGCCGAAAAGGGCTTTGATTATATTCTCACCCGCATTAAACCCGGCGTGAGCGAAATTGAAATCGCGAGAGAACTCGACTTTTTTATGCTTAAAAACGGCGCGAAGGCTGTGTCTTTTGACACAATAGCGGTAACCGGGGCAAAAACATCTATGCCTCACGGCGTGCCGGGCAACGAAATAATAAAAAGAGGCGATTTCTTTCTGCTCGATTTCGGCGCCGTTTACGAAGGATATCACAGCGATATGACCCGCACCGTCGCCGTGGGCGAAATAAGCGGCAGGCAGGCGGAAATCTACAATATTGTGCTTGAAGCGCAAAAAAAGGCGCTTGCCTTTCTCGCCCCGGGCAGACTTTGCAAAGACGCCGACGCTGCAGCGAGAGATTACATAAAAGAAAAAGGTTACGGCGAAAAATTCACGCACTCAACAGGGCACGGCGTGGGTGTTGAAATCCACGAAAAGCCCAACCTTTCATCCCGCAATGAAAAAGGCGCGCTTGGAGAGGGCAATGTTGTAACCGTTGAACCGGGAATATATCTGCCGGGCGAATTCGGCGTGAGAATCGAGGATATGGCGCTCATAACCGCGCAGGGCAGCGTAAACCTTACGCAGAGCAAAAAAGACCTGATTGTCATATAGTAAAAAAACACTTGAAATATATAATGGTATAGTGTAGAATAATAATGTATTTTATATTCAAAGGAGATATTTTTTATGGTATCAGCAGGCGATTTCAGAAACGGCGTTACGTTTGAGATGGAAGGTTCTGTTTATCAGATTATCGAATTCCAGCATGTTAAACCCGGCAAGGGCGCTGCTTTTGTAAGAACCAAACTCAGAGACGTTATCAAAGGCGCTGTGGTTGAACGCACCTTCAACCCCACCGATAAATTTCCCACCGCTTACATTGAGCGTAAAGAGATGGAGTATTCCTACAGCGACGGCGGTCTTTACTATTTTATGGATCCCGAAACCTATGAGATGACTCCCCTCAACGAGAGCGACCTTCCCGACAACTTCAAGTTTGTCAAAGAGAACACGGTCTGCCGCATTCTCTCATACAAAGGCAAGGTCTTCGGCCTTGAGCCGCCCACCTCGGTTGAACTTCAGGTTACAAAAACAGACCCCGGTTTTGCGGGCAACACAGCCACAAACGCCACCAAACCCGCAACTCTCGAAACGGGCGCGGAAGTCAAAGTTCCTCTCTTCATCGACGAGGGCGAAATGATTGTTATTGACACAAGAACCGGCGAATATCTCAGCAGAGCGTAATTAAAAGGAGGCACATTATGGATTTTGAAGAAAAAACCATCACCGAAAAAACCTCGTATGTAAAAGGTCTCGCGGAAGGTCTCAGCCTCGGCGATACCGCGCAGGACAAGCTCATCAAAGCGCTTATTGACCTCGTTGACGACATGGCGGTTGAAATCACCGACCTTCAGGAAGAACTCGACAGCCTTTATGATGAATTTGACGAAGTCGAGGAACAGGTTGACGCGGTTGACGAAGACCTCGAAGAGCTTGAAGAATTCGTCTATGATTTTGACGAAGACATCGACGGCTTTGACGATGAGGATTATGAAGACTGCTTCGACATCACCTGCCCCTCCTGCGGAGAGGAATTCAGCGTGGATGAAGAAACCCTTATTGACGGCAGCGTGAACTGCCCGAAATGCAACGAACTTCTCACCTTCGACTTTGACGAAGACGACGAAGCGGACGAAGACTGATAAAACAAATTAAAAACAAATTAAAACAAACAACAGCCCCGTCGGTGACGGGGCTGAATTTTTATGTATGGCAGAATGTTGGATTTCAGTAATCTAAAACACAAACTCCTCCGCGTTTTCGTCATAAATCAGATATTGCGGGGCATCCTCAAATGTTTCAACCGTCGCCTGCCCGTCAAAATAAAGCAGGCGGGCAAACCAGCCGGGCATACAGCGGAATGTCGGTATGTGCGTTGCGTTGTCAAGCAACCAGGTCTGCTCGGGGAAAAGGCAGGTCGAGGCGTCAATATCGCCTTTGGGTGATACAAACTTTCCGCTCTTTCTGAGCGTTTCGCCGTAAGGCGCGGCAGTCGCGCCGAAAGATGAATATTTAAGGTCAACCGCCATATCGCTCTGAGTTTTCCAGTCCTCAACAATAAACACCGTGCAGAAGCCGTAACGGGCAAGCACATACAGGTTACAGTTTTCATTTATGTTTTCAAGAATACTCTGCCTGTTTACGCGTATGGTTGAGGTGTAGTTGTCAACTTTCTTTTGCAAAGCGGAATAATCAAGTTTGTATTCGGGGCAGATTTCGTTAAAAATATGGTTGTATGCCTCGTCATAGCATTCGTCGCTCACCATTGACCAGATGCTCGGCCAACTGCCGAACATCGGCAGAAGGCAGTTCGCCATGGCGTCTTTGCCGAGACCCGCGGCAATGCTGTTCACCTTGTCGCAAAGCCATTCAATTACACCCGTTTTGTAAAGCACGCTCATAAGCCCGTTGAGGAGGTTTTCCGCGCTGCTGTAAGCCCACACGCTTTTAAGGTATTCAACAGCCCCCGCCGGGTTCAGAACAATATGACCCGAGCATATTTCGCCCACAAAAGTCGTTCCGTAAACCGCAGCGGCGTTAAACGCAACAGAGCGGACCTTATCCGTGCCGTAATTGTTGAGATAGGCGCATGTCACAACCCCGCCGTAACTGTGGCACTCAAGCACAACCTCGCCGCAGCCCGAACATTCAAGAACATAGTTGATAAAGTCGTTTAACTGCGCGGCAAGTTCAACGGGGTCAAGCCGCCAGTCATACTCATAAATAAGATAACTGTCCTTTTTTATTTCATCTTTTGCGGGGTATTTGAAAATCGTTCCCGAATTGCCCTGCACCTCTCCCGTGCCGTACATATAAAGCGGAGCGAAAATGTCATAAACCGCCGCGTAGAGTTTTTCGCCGAAACAGCTGTAATTCTTTGTTACAGCGAGCGTCAGAAGCGAAGGCAGAAGTTTCAGAACATCCTTCACCACAAGCCCCGCCTGAGGCGGCCATACCGTGCCGGATGACGGGTCGTCCCTGTCAACATAAATGTCGGTTGACATAAGCCCCAGCACTTTAATATAAGGGCAGTCCGCCGTGTATTGATAATCCGCGTCCGCTTCGTTCTTTGCGGCGGATGACGGAACGCACAGCGCGGTAAAAATCATAACCGCGCAAAGCAGAACAGCCGTGATTTTTCTGATTTCCGCTTTCGGTTTCATCAAAAAACCTCCGTTTCCCGGTTGAGTAACTGTCATTTTTTCAATAATACCACCGCTCGCGGCTCTTTTCAATAATTATTGTGAAACTCAATGTCCTCAATTCCGTTTCTGATTTCCGGAATCTGTCATTTCAAACACGATTTCTCCGCCCTGCGCTATGTCGGCGTGAGAGATTTTCACAAGGTCAAGCGGTCTGCCGTCAAGCGTTGCGGATTTCACATAAACGTTCTTTTCCGCCTGGTTTTTCACGGTGATTACAAGCGTTTCGCCGCTTCCTAATGTGATTTGCGCGCGGTCAACGCAGGGCGAGCCGATGTAATAATATTCCGTGCCTGCCAAGGGATAAATTCCGAGCGCCGAGAACACATACCAACTGCTGAGCGTTCCGCCGTCATCGTTGCCGTCAAGCCCGTCAATATCGGTTGAAAACCTGTTTTTCAGGGTCCAGCGCACCCATTTCTGCGTTAAGTCGGGTCTGCCGGCCTCACTGAAAAGGTAGGGCGTGTGTATGTCGTGCTGGTTGCCTATCCAGAACCCGCTGCCGGGGTCAAGCGCCGCCCTCTGAGCCGACGCGTCTTTCATAAACTTTTCAAGTTCGCTTACAAAATAATCTTCCGAACCGAACAGTTCAATAAGCCCTCTTACATCCTGCTGAGCGCTCCAGCGCCAGTGCCTCGCGCCTCCCTCGCAGTATGCGCGGAAGAACTTTGTGCCGAAAATATCGTCAAAAAACGAAGTCACATAGGGCGTGAATTTTCCGAAACTGCCGTCGGAGTTCCTCGGCGCGAAATATTTGTTTTCATCATCCCAGATGTTTTTGTAATTCCGCGCAAGTGACGAGAATCTTTCGCAATCCTCCTCCTCGCCGAGCGCGAGGGCAAACCGCGCGAGAGCGCCGCGCTCCCAGGCGTATTCGAGAGTTTTCGACACGGAATATCTCGGGCACAGGTCATCGGGCAGATAACCGCATTCGTTAAACAGATTTATCTCGTTTTTCAGGTCGTCACCGCCGATTTTTCCGTCGGCACAGTCACGCATATATTCATAGGCTTTGCGCGCGTCAAAATCAAAACCTTTCAGGTAACTTTCGGCAAGCACAATGTCGGCGGGGTTGCCGAACATCGAGCCCGAATATCCGCATCCCATCGGCCAGCGCGGCAGAACGCCGCCCTGCTCTGCCATAAGCAGCAGGCTTTCAACGCAGTCGCGCTGAATGTCGGGAGCAACAAGCGAATAAAGCGAATGGGCGTTTCTGCAGGTGTCCCACAGCGACATATCCGTGCGGTAAGTGAAGCCCTCCGCCTTGTGCGTCTTTTTGTCAAAGCCTGTGTATTCGCCGTTAGTGTCGGTAAAATCCGTCGGCATAATCATCGCGTGGTAAAGGGCTGTGTAAAAAATCTGTTTTGTTTCTTCATCCGCCTCGATTTTTATCGCCGACAGCCGTTTCTCCCACTCGCCGAGAGCGGCTTTTTTTATTTCGTCAAAACCCTTGTCCCGTGTTTCGGCAAGAAGATTCTCTTTGGCGTTTTCCGCGCTGACAAAACTTATGCCCGTTTTCAGGGTGAATTCTTTTTCGTCAAACCGCACAAGCGCGCCCGCGCCCTCAACACTCGCGCCGGCAGGCGTTTTGTCGGGCACGGCGTAAAGATAAACTTTAAGCCCCTGATATCTGCCGCTGAATGTGCCGAAAAGCGTTGTTTCGGCGCTTAACGAGTTTTCAGCTTCATCATAGGTGATTTTCGCGTTCTGCGTTGAGCCGGAACTCAGAATTGAGGCGGCGTCAATATAAACCGCGTTGCCTTTATCCTTTGCGAAGTTAAAGCGCATAACAGCCGTGTGCGAGGCAGCCGTCATTTCGCACAGCGCCCCCGCCGCGGGCAGATAAACCGAATAATAACCGGGGCATGCCTTCTCGTCATTATGAGAGAACGCGAGGCAGGCGGGCTTTTCACCCTTCACGCAGGGTGTAACGCGGAACATTCCGTAATCCCTCGCGCCCGTGCCCGAAAGCCTGCCCAGGCTGAAGCCGAGAATGTGCCTGTGCTCATAGTAATAGCCGGATGTGTTTGTTTTAATCGCAGCCGTTCCGCCGGCGGCGCAGGTGTCGGGGCCCACCCTCACACAGCCGAAAGGCGCGCAGGCGGCTGGGCTGAGCATGGCGCACGCCCAGGGTATTCCGCCCGTGCCGGTGAACGCGTTCACATACCGCGTGAACTCCCCCGTCTGCGTTTCCGGCATTTCCGGCTTTTCAACAAAACCGTTTGCGAGCGAGCCGAAAAACATCTCCGCAGCAACAAACAGCGAAATAACCGCTCTGAGAATCTTAAGCATAATTCCCACCCCGTTTTTCAATATATATTCACTCTAACACAAAAGCGTTTTTCTTGCAACGCAATTATTGATATGATAATATGTAACCATAATAATACAGAAAGGGCGGCTGTTATGTTTAAAGCGGTAATCTCTCTCCTTGAAGTCATAGTTTTCTCTCTGGGTTTAATCCCCGTAAACACGGCGGTTGATTACGGCGGAGAAAAATATACCCCTCCCGCGGTAACGGAGCCGATGAATATCGTCAGTAACGGCAGGTCAGCTTTTACCGTTGTTGTGCCCGACGGCGCGGGCGCGTGCCTTGACACGGCTACAGCTGAGTTTGTTTCATACCTTGAAAAAATCTGCGGTGTCCGCCTGCCCGTAAAAAAAGAGAGCGAAACGCAGAGTTCCGAAAACTCCGTTCTGCTCGGCAGCACGGCATATTCCGAAAAAATAAAGCCCTCCGACACGGTATCGCGGGACGGCTTCCTGATTTATTCCGACGGCAGCCGGCTGCTCATAAGGGGCGGCTCGGAGCGGGGCACGCTTTACGGCGTTTACACATTTCTCGAAGAATACCTCGGCGTGCGCTGGTTCACCCCAACGCTCGAAAAAATCCCCGAATGCAGTGATGTTGTTATCAACTCGCACATTGACCGCACTGTTGAGCCGTCATTTGCCTTGCGCCGCAACGACTGCGCGGGCACAAACGACGCTTACAGGGCAAAAACGCGTATGAACGTTTCGTTCTGGAGCGAGGCTGAAAATCACGGCGGAGCGCTCACCTATGTTTTGTGGGATGTAACGCTTGACAGACTTGTTCCCGACTCGCTTTTCACTGAGCACCCCGAATATTTCGCCCTGGGCGAAGACGGCAAAAGAACAACCGACCATGTCTGCCTCTCTGAGCCCGGAGTTCTGCCCGTTGCGGTTGAAAACGCAAGGCAGGCAATTCTCAGCTGCCCGCGCGAATCTTCAAAACATATACACATCGGGCAAAAAGACAACACAAACTACTGCCGCTGTGAAAAATGCGAGGCGCTTTATGAAAAATACGGGAGCGTTTCCGCCCCCACAATTCTTTTCACAAACGCTTTTGCCGACGCCCTCGATGACGAGTTTCCCGACTTCACCTTCACTTTTTACGCTTATCAGGAAACGGACCGTCCCCCTGCGGATTTGTCGCTGCGATGCAGCGAAAATGTCGTTCCCGTTCTGTGCGGGCTGCATAAGGCGTGCCGAAGCCACCCGCTCACACAGTGCGGAGCGGTTGACGGCGACGACGGTTTTGAAAACCTCTTCGGCGAAAAAGAGCCTCAGGTCGCCGAAGATTTCGCGAACTGGGTAAAAGTCGCCGACAGAACCTATATTTACGACTACACAATAAACTTCCTCAATACCGCGCAGTTTTTCTCAAATTTCGGCACAATGCAGTCCACAATGAAATATATGCGCGACATCGGCATTACCGGCTATGTCTATAACTGCGGCGACGGTCATGAAGCCGCCTTCAACGAACTGCGCAACTACCTGCTGTGCAAGGTGCAGTGGGATGTTGACTGCGATGTGGAATACTGGATGAACGAGTTTCTGAAAGGCTTTTACGGCGAGGCGGCTGCGCCCTTCATCAAAGAGATAATCGATATTCAGACGGCGCAGATAAGCGCGACAGCCCACGCCTTTGATTTTGACTGGCACTATCAGTCCGGCTTCTATCCGCTTTACACAATCATAAAACTCGACAGCCTCTGGAACAAGGCCCTTCGCGCGGATATCACCGAAGAGCAGAAATTCAATGTCGAACGCGCGAATCTCAGCTGGGAATATTATAAAGCCAACCTCTTCATCGGCAAATACTTTTTCCTAAACCCTTTCAGAATGAAGGCAAACGAAGAGCTTTATGACGCGTTAAAATCGCACGGTATCAACAGAGTATGCTCCTTCGGCTTAATCCCCGAAAAAGAAAACCTGACCTTCATTGAACGCCCCATTGATTGGCGCTGAAGGTCAGGTAATGCAACCTGCTTATTCAAGTTTAATATAAGCACGGTCCGAAACATCGGGTTGCTGTTTGTATGAAATTAAAAGGAATTTCAGTCTTCATTTTTGCCGGTTCCGTCCCTGTAAAGCGGTCGCGTTTTTCACAGTCGGCGAATCGTTTCCCGAAAGGTCGGTTTCCGAATATCATAAACATATAGCAGTTATGTCAACAATCGCTGTATCAGTATCGGATTCTTCCATACTGACCGCTTCGCGCGGGATTACCAACCGGCAAATCCGTTTGCGATAACCCTGAATACCTGCTTAAAAAACGCAATGATTTTCTGTATTAAATTCCGCCCGGCATTCACGGGGTCTGCGTCAGATACAATATAAACGGGTGACGGCGACGCGCCTATACGCTTCACTCCGCCCCGGGCGTTATTCTCAATTATATTGCCCTGCATATCATAAACGGCGGTTTTCGCATCGGGGAGTGTGATTTCCAAATCAAACGGGGACTCTGCCCAGACGGCATATACGGTTTTTCCGCTTTGAGAGTATGTCGCGACATATGCGGACTTCCGATAAAACAGACCGAATTTTGTTTTGCTCAGAGCGGTGAGCTTTTTCCCCGCCGTTAAGGAGTTAAAGGTTTTTACCGCGCCGGCGGAAATCTTCGGCGTAAAGTCATTTTTGTAAAGCCCCAAAGAGTTTTCATATTCCTCGCCGCCCAAAACATCCGAGGTGATGCTGCTGTCCTGCAGCTCATAGGTAAAGTATTGCCCATCTATGCCGCAGTCAAGCAGAAACTCATCATAAAAGACGGCGTTGCGAATGATGTATTGCGCCTGTGTCTGTTCATCAACATTGCTGTTTGCCCAGCCTGTTTCCGTAACCCAGACGGGCATTTTGTCATATCCGTATTTAACCAGCACATCTCTGTATTCATCCAGCCTGTTTCTTGCCCGCTCTTCGGGAGCACTTTTTCCTAAATAGTAATGAACAGAAAGACCGTCCATACACTCTCCCGCGCCGGCCTTCATCATACCGTCGATAAAGTCTGTCTGAAGCGCAATCGCGCCGCCCAGAACGGTAACATCGGGGTCATTTTTTTTGATAGTCCGATACGCCGCTTTCAGCATTTCGGTATAATCCGCGGCAGTTGCGTCCTTTGTATTGAAATATTTAATATCGGGCTCATTCCAGATTTCATAGGCGGCAACTTTGCCGGCTAAAGATTTTGACACAAAATCAACATAACGAATATATGCGTCAAAGTATTCGTCATCCGCTGTTGTTTCCGGATTGCCGTCACGCACGGGCAGTGTGCAATCCCATGCGCCTCCGGCGTCCAAATCGGTTTGTGAGGGTTTGCCGAAATCATAAACCGTGTTGCCGTAGCTCAGAACAACAAGGCAATTAATGCCGTTTTCGGTTGCCGACTCTACCCACCTTGAGCGCTCGGGAAATGAAAGTTGACCTTTTACGGGTTCCAAAGTCTGCCAATGTACCTCGTCACGCACAAAAGGCAAGCCGGCATTGACGGCCGCCGAACAGGTTTGCTCCTGATTGCGCCCCTGAGCCATGTGTGTGCAGGCGCCGATCCCTTCGGCGTGTGCCGATACCGAAAAACCGGAAACCGTTAAAACGGACGCAAGGAAAAAGGACAGTATTGTTTGTGTTTTCACTCAATCACCTCAAGTCAGAAAAAAATATATTCTGACTTACAGACTTTTCGCAAATGCCTTTATTTCACTGAGCTTAGCTTCTGACTTGTTCTCATCACCGGCCGCTGTAATAACACCTGCGTCCTCAATGCCCATAAAGCCTAACATATTCTGATATGTTGCAACAGCGCCTGCGCCCGTGCCAGGAGAACCGGAGCTTAAAAGCAGAGCGGCCTTTGTCGCTTTTGCCGGCTTGCCTATGGCATATACTCTCTGCATAGCCGCGCTGAGCTGAGCGGTCATATCAAAATAGTAAACAGGGGAGGCGTAAACAATCATATCCGCTTCAAGATAAGCGGGCATAACCTTTTCCATATCGTCCTTCTGAATACATTTGCCTTCACCTTTTGTGTGGCAGTATTCACATCCCATACAGCCGCCGATTTTCATTTTGCCTACTTGAAGCACCTGTGTTTCATGGCCCGCTTCTTCAGCGCCCTTGCAAAACGCTTCAACCATAGTGGCTGTGTTCTGATTTCTCGGGCTTCCGTTAAGTATTGCTATTTTCATCAGTTATCCCCCAGCATTTCAATCATATAGTTTTCAATACCGATTTGCTCTATCAGGCAAAGATGACCTTTAACCCAGTTGTAATGCTCCTGTTCGTCAATGATGAATTTTTCAATCATTGCCTTTGTTACATAGTCATCATCAAACATTGAAAGCGATTTGCTCATCATCGGCAGAGCTTCCGCCGAATCCTTGCAGTCATACTCCAGCATTTCTTTGATTTCGGTAATAACGGGGTATGCCTCAATCTCAACAACGGGAGTTTCACCGAGTTCAATCAGTCTTGCGTTAACCTGCTTTGCCTCTTCCCACTCTTCATCGGATTCAGCCATGATTTTATCACCGAGCTTGTTGAGACCTCTTGCTTTGAGAAGCTGAGCGTGAATGGAGTGCTGCTGTGAATTGCCGAACCAGCCCTTTGCGAACGCCTTTAATAATTCGATTTTCGTCATAATAAAAAACCTCCGGTAAAGTTATTAAATTGTGCGCAGTTAAATTGTGCACAACTGTAATTAAACTATACACCGAAGGTCACTCTTATTCAATCAATAATCCTGTTTAATTTGTCTCATTATGAGAGAAAAAAGCAAAATTATCTCATTTTATAAAGGCACTGCTTGAGAGCAACAGGCAGAGAATCCTCAAAAACCTGAGCAATAAACTGCGGCGTCGCTTCAATGTTGCCCGCAACCCACTCACACACTAATGCTACGGTGCCGAGACAGTAGGTGGTTATTATAAGCTCCGTTTGCTTATCAATTGGTTTATCTCCTGTGGATTTCCGCACCTCCGCTTTAAGCAAACTGATATTTGTCTGTGCCATATATTTTATAAATGTGTCATGTCCGCTTGTGTGAACACAAAGGTTTTTAATATAATCCCTGTTTTCCCAATAGTAAAGCGCCCCGTCGAGCAGTGTGTCGCGCCAAACATATTCACCGTTAAGCTTGCCCATAATCCGCGCGCTTTCCTGAACATAACTCCACGCGATAAGGTCATATTTATCTTTGAAATTACGGTAAAAAGTGGCAGGTGAATAGCCGCAGTTGTCCGCGATTTCCTTAACAGTGATTTTTTCTATGTTCTTTTTTTCGGCTATCTCTTTAAATGACGCCGCAAGTATTTCTTTCGCTGTCATCCTTTTCAAATTATCACCCGACCGTATTCAATTTATATATTGACCCTGCCGCAATTTATTATAACAAAATTGAAATATATAATCAATATGACTGTGAAATTAATGTTGCCATTTTTCGGGCGACATTTCGCCCGGTAAAATCAACCATGTTTATTTGTTTTTATAATAACCCGGATAAATGAAAATTCCCCGATGTTCAGAACATCGGGGAACCTGTTTTTACTGAACGGCGGCGGGCTCCTGTTCGCTCTCGCCGAGTTTTGCGTCATACTGCTCTTCTCTGAGTTTGCGGCGCTCGTGCAGTTCGCGATACATAGTGTCGCGCTTTTCGCCTGACAGGTTGTAGAAGCACTTGGGAATAATGCTGAGAATGCCTGTGATAACGGGCAGAATAGTGCACATCCAGAAAAGTGAATATTCGGTCTTTTCCGTCTGGCCGCCGAAGCCGGCGCCCTCAACATAACCTACTCTGTCAAGAATAATTGTTTTGACCGTGGCGCCGAATGTGTTGATAAGCTTTCTCGGCAACTCTTTCGCAACGCCCGTAAGGCCTTCGTTGCGGTAGCCGTTCTTCCATTCACCGTAGTCGATTGACTCGTTGCGCATTTCTTCGGGAATAACGCTCCTTATGCCCCAGAAGAACATCCAGATTGTTTCACGCAGCATAAAGGCGGGAATCATAACGCTGAGTTTCTTGTAATTCTTGTTTATTGAGCCTATGAGAAAAACGCCTATCATAAGGAAATCGCTGATATGCGAGCCGAAAATCCACAGAGTTTTTGTTGAGAATTTTCTTCTCGCCCAGGTAACATACGAATAGGAAATCGGCGAGACAATCGCGCCGGGGATGCCTACTATTGTTGACATTGTGGCAAGGCCGAGAGAAAGAGTTTTCACCGAAACGCTTGCGTTCAGCCTGAAATCGCTCTTTGCAGGTCGAATTGTTTTCATATTCAGCAGATACCATATCGTCAGCACCGCGGTTACAATCTGACCGATGACGGTTGCGACCGCCGTACCCGTCATTCCCCATTTAAAGCCGAAAATAAATATCGGGTCGAACATCATATTGACCGCTGCGCCCGCAAGGGTGGAAATCATTGCAAATCCGGGGCTGCCGTCAGCGCGGACAACCGGATTCATCGCCTGCCCGAACATATAGAACGGAACTCCAAGCGATATATAGAAGAAATACTCTTTTGAATACCCGAAGGTTTCGGGATTAACGGTTCCGCCGAACATAGCAATAATACTGTCGCTGAAAATAAGGTAAACGGCGCACAGAACCAATCCGCCGATAACTGTCATAATGACGGAATTTCCCACGCTTTTTCTCGCGCTGCCGCTTTCACCTTTACCGAGATTCAGGCTCACAAACGCACAGCAGCCGTCGCCGATCATAACAGCAACAGCAAGCGCTATAACCGTCAACGGGAATACAACGGTGTTCGCGGCGTTGCCATATGAGCCGAGATATGAAGCGTTTGCAATAAAAATTTGGTCAACGATGTTATACAGTGCGCCGACAAGCAGCGAAATGATGCACGGCAAAGCGTATTTTCTCATTAATCTGCCTACCGGTTCCTGCCCCAGGAACTGATTTGATGTTTCTTCCATTATAATCCTCCAAAATATAACAGCGTGCGCTTAAAGCCGGATTTACGCTTTGAAGCTACACGCTGTTTTTCAATATACTTAAATTGTGTCAGTCAGAATATGAACCGGCCGGAGCGGTGTTATATTGCTTAATGGTTCTGATGATCACAAAACCGTATTCCGGTTCTTTTTCTCAACAAATTTGAGTTTTGTTTATTCATTACCGTTTTTTAAAATTTCAACTATTTTATCCCGCTCGATTTCCAGAGCACAGGATAATTCGTCACACAGCATCTTTTCAGCGGAAACCAGATAACTCTCGTCAAAAGAACGGAGCTTTTTGCCGCTCTGCTCAAGTTCCGTGCGGCGCAATCTGATGCCTTTTATCATCCTTATTATTTCTTCCTTGTTTCCGCTGTTGATAACACGGTTGAATTCCTCTCTGCGCTTTGCGTCGTTTTCTATCCACAAAGGTTCAGCGGATTTCATTTGCTTTATCAGTTTTTCGGCAGTTTTTCTCGAACATATACCATGAAGTCTGTTGTTGGCGGTTTCACTGCCGACAGGTATGTAAAAGACATTTTTGTCGGTGAATAAAGGGCGAAGAACATAGTATTCCTTATCCTCTCCCATAAAGCTTCTTGTTGCTGTCGATTCGATTTTGCAAATGCCGTATGTGCCGTATATAACTACATCGTCGGTTTTAAACATAAATTTCTCCTGTTAAAATAAAAAGCGGGCAGCAATAACCGGACTTACGCAGATTGCTACTCGTTATGAATATATTTTACTGTATTTTCCCGACTGTTTCAATGGTATTATTGCACAAAGTTCAGGCGTTGGCAGGTTGTGTCACTGCGCTTTTTCTTCTGAATACCGCCTTGAAGCAAGTTCCGATAAGGGGCTGAATAAAAAATATCTGCGGGAAGAACGCAAACGGGAACTTGCGGCAAACGAGTTTGAGCCGGTCGGCAACTTCCCTTTTTCCGCTCATTATGCCTTTCAACATTGCCGATTCGCTTCGCTGTCAGATTGTTGTTCCCGGCAACGATTCTGTCAATGCCGTCGTTTCTTGCAATAAGCATCACGCTCCTTTTAAGTATTGATATTTGTCTTGAATTATGTTAGAATACAGGGGAAATGAAGGTGAAATAATGGCTCCGGTAACAATAGACAGAGCAATAGAAAACGCCGCCGCTTCCTCAAAAATGGAAGGTATTATTATTGATGAAAACATGAAGTCTCTCATCAAAAAAGTAATTGAAGGTAATCTTTCAATCGAAGAAGCTTTCAGTTTAATCAACAACAATATCAGCGGTGAGTGAATATGGCATATTCTATAGATGCGACAAGTGAAGACTGTTATGAAGGCACAACTGTGCTGATAAACAAGCTCGGTATCCGTGATGAGGATCAACTGATGAGAAATGAAGCTCTTCTTTACGGTATCAAATCTTCCGAACTGATGGCTCAGCCTCTCAAACCTGATTTCTCATTTGAAGATTACAAGCAGATTCATAAATACCTTTTTGATATGCTTTATGACTGGGCAGGCGAAATCAGAACCATTTCAATTTCAAAATCCGCTACAAGGTTTGCCACTCCCGAACATATTGAAGAGAACGGGACAAAGATTTTTGAAAGACTGCGCTCACTGAATTATTTCTGCGGCTTGCCGAGAGACGAATTTGTTTCACAGATTGCCGACCTCTATCATACAATCAATATGCTTCATCCCTTCCGTGAAGGAAACGGCAGAACCCAGCGCGTGTTTTTCTTCCAGCTAATCCGCAATGCAGGTTATGAAATTGATTACAGCGATTTTAATTCCGATTTGCTTATGATAGGGACTATTCAGGCTGCGGCCGGTGTTATGGATAATCTTATCGAATTCTTTAATACAACAATTGTTTAACCGCCTTTCACGGCGGTTTTTGTTTTCGTAACGGTTGCGCGGGACTTGTAGATACTTTTGGCAAAGTATCATAACCCACTATGACACTTTCACCCATTCGGTTGCAAAGTGCCGTGGGGCGAAGCATTACGCCGCTGTCGGTGGCAGATACAGGCGTGATGCTGAGGTGAAGAAATAGGGAGCAATGCGATGCGCTACAAGCGAGCAGTGCGACCATATTTCTGAGGGGAGGGCCGTTTTGCGGTTTCTGCGGAAACCTCGCGTATACGGCATATATTTCGCCTGCATTTTGGCTCATATATCCGTATCCGTTTGCTCAAATCTGCGTTTTGAACAAAGTGGGGCTGGCGCTCATAAAAAAGTAATGCCTCAAAAAGCGTCCTTCGCGCATCTTTGACAGGCTTCCCTCTTTGAAATACACAAAGTATTTTTTCATCGTCAAGACCTGCAAATCTGCACAAATTACATCTTTTTGAGGTGCAAAGCAGTTTTCACGAGAAAGATTTATTGAATAACAAGGAAAAGTCGCGCAGAAATAATTTCTTTATTTCAAGCGGCTTTGACGCAGTTATTCGGAAAAGATTTACGTGAAAACCAATACTTTTTTATGAACGTCAGCCTAAGAGCGGTGCCGTTTCTGGCACCGCTTTACTGTGCTTGCGCGTTTTTGTTCTGTTTGGTGCCGCTCTTGGCACCGATTCAGAACATTTTGAGGATGTCGAGCACATCGGCTTCATTCTGAGCCAGCTGTTCTTCTGTCAGCTCTGGTATATCCGCTGTATCATTTTCGTTACTGTTATCCGATACAACAACAGATATATTTTTGATTTCATCACGGATTACTTCCCTGATATCATCGAGCAGGGCGTTATTGCTCTCGCCATGTATCCTGCCGAGTATGGCTTCGATGATGAATTCATTTCTTGAGAATGAATCATCGCTTTTCCGTTCATTGAAGAAATCAATAATTTCTTTCTGCTTCGGCTTGTTCGGATTCATCCTCAGGTTAATACGGTATTCGTTTTTCATAATCTGCCGTTCCGTATCTGAACATCTGCGAGATACTCATAACCTTTTGCCGCTGCGCAGATATCATTGGCGATTTTCACTCTGTCGGGGTTATACCTGTAAAAGTTCTTTACCAGACATCCGCCGCCACCGGTTATATACAGATTCATTGTATTCTCGTCATAGCCGTGCTCGCGCAATCGGCGGAAGATATCGTCAACATAATTCTTTGCCGTGGCTTTTATGAGCTTCAGATCCGCGGAAGCAATATCGGCTGAGCCAGTTATTAGTATTTTATCAATAATACTGTCATGCAGTTCCCTCTGAGTTTTTCTCATAAACTCTTCACGGATTGCGAGCGTCGCCTGATAGGTTCCGAACTTCTCGGTGAACATCTTTCCCGCCTGCGGCTTGCCGTCAATCATATACAGCACATTCATAGTACCGTTACCGATATCGGCAACCATATTCACGCCTTTGAGCGCGGAAGCATATTTAGCGACTGCGGCATAACCTTGTGGATAGATACTTGCTCCGGCAATCTTAACGGAATACTTGACCGAATCAAATACAAACTCAACTTCGGTATTCTGCAGCAGATATTCCCTGAACCGTTCTTTCTGTCCCGATGTCCATGTCAGCGGCAGACCGGCTGCAATATGAACCGATGCGGATGTGAAATTCATTTCGCGCAGTTCCACAGCAATTGCCGCGAGAGTGAGAGCGTAATAGTCACCGTCAAGGTCTTTGCTTGCGACAAATTCCTTATGTCCTTCGCCTATCAGATAATACCTGCCGTTATACACAAGCATATCCTTTGTGAAAAGCGGCTCATAATCATAAACCGCCAGCCCTGCCCGAAAGCAATGGTTGGCGGTTTTGATGTTTCCGTATCCGTGGTCAATTCCGATAATCAGCAGATTCCTGTCTTCGTTGTATATCATACTCATTCTCCTTTCCGGGCGCAGACATTACGCAGATTTGCCTTTACCCTGATTTTTATATTTCAGTTTCCGCAGAACCGTGATTTGTGATTTCCGGATACCATTTAACAAGTAATCCGAACAGCGGAAACCGTTGAAAAATATGGGATAATGGATATGGCTTGTTTGAAATGCCCTTGAAAATGCAGAAAATCAGCCGCGGAAACGGCGGATAAGTGGATGTTTTATTGAGCCTTCATTCTTCAATTTCTTGTATATCAAGAAGAGGGGTCTATCCAAAAATTATGGAAGCATATTAATAGCTTCGTTTGATTTTTTGATTATTTAATAGACTACCAATACAGTACTAATTCATCAATTCCTTCCTTAATCATTTTATGAATCGGTTTTCTTTTATTCGATTGAATTGGGCCTGTATATGTATGAGTTAAGCGGTTTTCAGAATGCGACAGATGTGTTGACAATCGCAATTCATGTATTTCCAAACACATTGTATAGAATTTCGGCATATGCAATCGAAAGACACTTCCATTGGTATTCTGTCGTTTGAAAACTCCTCCTATTTTTCCAAGATTGTAGCCGCCTAATTCCGGGTGTGCATTAGTCAGGACACTGCAAATACGATCATCTATAGTATCCCAAAGATTAACAAAAGCTGTCAAATCTGTTTTCCAGTAACCAACAGCAGTAAATAAAGTTCGTTCTACTTGGTCATGCTCTTTCCCAAGTAGCTTTTTCCAAGATACATTATACTGGGTTTGGATCAATTCGAAGAGATACTTGTTGATCTGACTACTTGAATAGCGGCTTCGTAAAATTATGCCGGATTCTTTTAGCGCGTTTTGAGCAATCGGTGCGACTTCGGGTAATGCCGGAAGGCCATGTACATTTCCCGAAAGCAAATAATGATTTGCAACTGCCAGAGGTAGATCTGCAGAGTCATATTTTGAAGCATCCGTTTTCTTTATGAAATCAACAAGCACAGCTTGGCTAAGCTTTGCAATGCAGCCATCTTTTTCGGCTGTATGAATAAAACTGCTTTTTACCCACCAGTTACTTTTTGTAACGAATGAAATTCGTCTTTTTCCAAAATTCGCTGTATCGTACTTTAAGATAAATGCAAGAAGCTGAGCCTTGAACCGACAATCAACAATGAACGGTGTTTTTCTATCTTGTTTCAGCAATTTTATTGCAAGGTCGGAAAATTTGCTTGCATCTGCAGCATTCAGTTTTCCTTTTACGGACTCTAATAGTATTCCGGCAGAAAACTGCTGTGTTTTATCCAAACAACACTCATATGTATAATCGCTTATCTTCGGTGGAATCTTGCGAGGATAGCGCTGAACATAGTAAGCAAACGAATGTATCAGATTTGGATATTTCTTAACAGCGGAAATAGCAAGTGCGTTGGTTTTGGTATTCTGAGTTACACATTGAAAATAACGCCGAATTGATGTTAAATCAGCCGGCTCTTCTTTTAAGAGTTTTCGAATAGTTTCTGTAGCAATTTGAGATTTTTTCTTATCATCGAACTCATCCTCAAACAGAGGCTTGCTTATCCTTTTTATTTCCTTGTCAATATCAGTGATTTCATGAACTGATATTTTTGAAGACTGTGGGAACAATCCCAGTTCTTTGCTCTTTTTATCAAGAAGGAAAAGAACCCATTTTACTGTATCTTCATCAGGAGCCATAATTCTTATATCATCAACATACCTGTAGTAGACGAAATTCATTGTTTTTTGCAGTGCTTCAATATAAGCGTCATACTCCTGAAGCACTACCTCTGCAACAATTCCGGATGCTTGAGGACCCTGAGGGATTCCGGCTCCGAGCTCAAGGCCATCAGCAGATTCCCACTGTTCGATAAGAGCGGTAAAAGACTGTGCACAATTATCGCTAAAACGGAATTTATCCTTTAGAATGGTTCGCAGAAGATTATGATTTATACTGTCATAGCAAGCTGTCAGATCAAAGGAGGCGATATACTTATATCCCTTTTGAAAGGCTTTTATGATGGATTTTGAATACGCTTTATAGGAGTCTTGCCAATTCTGATAGAAAAATTCACTGTCCGACGACGCACAAAGATTTCCGAATACACTCTTTTTATATCGTTTTGTAATCTCCGGGATAGATGTTAATGACTTAGCCAATATATTTGCATACGCCTGATATACGATTTGGTCTTCAATTGATAAAAGCGTATACATACGGTTGAGACCATTCGCCTTTGGCATGAACACTCGGATGCTTTGTGTGGGAATATAGCCTGCCTTTACTCTTTTTTGCAACAGAGCGATATTCTTCTCGCTTGCCATGCCATAAATTGAATATGTTTCTCGAAAGAAGTTTTTATATGTACTTTCCGGATTAGTCAGTAAGTGCGTGTATGCGAGAGCCAAATTGGATTGTTTAGCAACATTATTTATCGTATACAACTTAGCCCTCCTTGAAATAATTATCTGCAAGAATTTTTTAAATATATTCGCTTATCTGATACCTTTGAATAATAATCCCACAGTAACATCCATTATAACAGCCGATTTTGGGTGGGCGAAGACACTCTAAATAGCAAGCTTAATCAGCTTTTTCTTCTGCTTTTAAGGTAAAAAACGAAGGTGTCCTTTATTTTTTTGTTAAGATCTCTCATGTTATTATATTGAGTAACATCAATTTCACTTACAATGATATCATGTAATTTTTCAGGAATATCATCAGAAACAAGTTCAGTATATTTAGAAATAATTTGATTCACCCTAAAATGTACAAATTTTATCTTATCTTCATCGGTAAGAAGATTAAAAATACCTTTATAATCAAAACGTGATCTGAGTTCCGGCGATATTTTATTCTTAAAGTTTTCCTTAGTGATATTTGAGGTGAAAACTATTATATAGCCATTGACATCATACTCATCTGCTTGAGAATTGACTATTTTACCATTTTCAAGGACATCAAGGAAATAATTAAATACAGCATTCTCTGCTTTTTCAAACTCATCTATCAAAATCAAGCCGACATCTGACTCATTAACTCTTTTTAATAATTCTCCACCATCGCTGCCAATATACCCTAATGGGCTTCCAATCAAGCTGTTAAGCGCATCATGACTACTATAGTTCCCAAAATTGATTTTTGCTAATTTTGCTTTGCTTCCAAGGGCTTTATGTATTGATCTCGCAACCTCTGTTTTTCCAACGCCGGAATCTCCCATCAAAAAGAGTGACAGGATCTTATGCTCACCCAATTTGTTGAATACTCTAAATGAATTTACAAGTTCTTTGAATTCTTCCTTAAAGCGTTCATGACCATATAATTTTGCATCGAAATTTTCAAAGAAAATCTCTAATTCCAAATCGTCCAAATCAGTGATTTTCTTCACTGACTTGGATTGTGAGATTGACTTTTCTTCATTTTTATCAATCGTATCATCGCTTTCTGCTTCGATGTCAGAAAAATTGTCAAATACATATCGAAACAAATATTTGATGTCTGTCTCATACACCTTATCACAGATAAAAGTAATATTTTCTCCAAAGCTAACAAAGAGTTGCTCAAAATTCAGTAACTGCGAATCATTGGTTTTCACAAATCCAACCATAGACGAAATATCCACGTAATACTGTTGATACTCATCTAACCCTTCAATTCTCTGAGGAGAAAGTAACTTTGACATACTTAGGAATTCAAATCCAGATGCCGTTTGAGCAGATTTGAAATTAAAAAACTGTTGTTTGGTATAGAAGAATAGCGTGCTCACTCGGTACCCTTCTTTCTTTTGGCTTTCTTAGAGCTTGCTTCTACCTCAGAACTCACAGAGTTTATTACTTGTACGATTGCAATTAGATCAATATAATTATATTCTATATCGTCATCTTCGCTTTTATACTTTACTACCGTAGGAACAGAATATTGACTATTGTGAACTTCACTATCTGAGTCGGAATCAGACGCTTGCCCTAACTCTTGAAAAAACTCAAAAGAGTTCTTAAGCCTGTTAATCTTTGTTTTCCCCTTGTATATTCCAATTAAAGATACATGTCCAATAAACAAATCATCTACATTGTAGAGATTTTCAAATTCGCTTTCAAAGGTGAGGGGGATTTTAATCAAAAACTTTTCAGAACTTTCTTTTAATTCACCCTTAAGCTTATACGAATAATCTTTGAACATGGAATTGAAGAGATTGTTGATGTCAAGTCCGCCTGCTTCTGGCAGACGCATTCCTTTAAATGAGCCATTAGAGAACATTTTTACAGTTCGCAATTCCATCTCATTCTCAAGAGAAAGCGAAACATTATCTATCCTAACCAGCTGTCCCTCTGCAACGTTAGAAAAATCTGAGGAAATAACTAAGCATTTTTCTATTACTTCATTTAAAATTAGCGACTTGGTCATAGTAACCTTAAAGTTTTCGAGAACTTTTTGGGAATCAGATGATCCAGATTTAATATCAGACCTGATCTCGGCATTAAAAAGTTTCAAAAATTTAGTGCCCATTTTTGCTTGTAATTCAGCATCTATGGTATCGCTCTTGTCACTCTCTATTGTTTCGTTTGTTTTAATGACATTACTAAGCATCATCTTAATCTCATAAACTTTTGAAAAATTCAAGTAATATACATTGAACAACATTGTTTTATTATTTTCACCCCTTTAGATGTTTGATTAAAACATCAAGCATTGATTGTTCTGTTTATATAGTTTTCATACCATTCGTGTGGCGGAACAGCAGATTGATATGCCGTTTCAAATAATCCGTACAAATTACGGTATAGAAAATGTCCATTAATTATTATTTTAAGTGTATCGGTATTCAACGGAATGATTTTCATACCTTCCACAAATTGTGTAGTATCTTGTGTATCATAATATGGCGTATTCTTTCTTGACCTAAAATCAGAAATAACATTAATATCAAGATACGGC
This sequence comes from Clostridia bacterium, assembly GCA_017428625.1. Lineage (GTDB taxonomy): Bacteria > Bacillota > Clostridia > Oscillospirales > Acutalibacteraceae > CAG-177. The sequence goes on along the minus strand of JAFRQM010000005.1, from coordinate 77,101 downwards.
GTGATAAATACACAATATGAATTTTTATTTCCTGTTCTGATTAAATGTCTGCCAAGATGACGAGATACTGGTTCCATTTCCATTCTTCTCTGGTTGGTATCACTTGCAAGTGTAGCCTCAATAAGCAGATTGTGCTCTGGATAATCAACAGTTGCAGTATATTCGTACACCAAATCAGCTTCTCCGCCGCCAGCATGTGTTATAGGCAACAAGTCTGCATCACGGGACAATTTCATATAGCTTAAAATGTCGCCATGCATTTCGCTGACTTTGTACCAAATGATACCCAATACATATTCAAAAATGGTTGGTATATCCGCATTGTCGGTTACCATTCTGTGAATTTCATTATCATCTCTGTTCTCAAAGTGATTGAGAAGCGTAAGAAGTTTTTCATCAGTAAATTTATCATCAATAAGCTGATGAAATCTTTGATATCTTTTCTCTTTAACTAAGCGATAAACATCACCGATTGTGGTGATATTGATTCCAAATTCCTCATTTATGCCTTTGATGATAACGTTTTCGTTAATTGATAGCGCAGGATTAATATCCTCCATGTCGCAATCAGAGAATAAGGCATCACACTCATCAAAAGCTGAACAATACAGTTCATCAATGACAGAGTTGACGAAGTGCTTTGGAATAATATCAAGCTTAACTTGGTTGTCCTCGAACAAAATGATTTCACTAGTTTTAATATATCTGCGATTTAAATCTAAGTAATCTGACAAAGTAGCTTTCGCCTTCAACAAATGCATTACCTTGAAGAATGCATTTTTGAAATCAGCTTCGTTATGTGCCTCGTTAAAAAGAGTTTGATTGAAGTGTGCGTTTGGCTCTCGTTCGATTTGAGCCTTTGAAATAGTATCAAACAGATAGTTTCTCCACAATCTGCCAATTTTTATGTTCTTAGTGTCTTCGAACACCTTAAGCGCACAGTCAAAATTACCATTAACAAACAAATCATATAAATGAATATAAAGTGGGTAATATGGCTTGTCATAGTTTCTGCTTTTTCTGTTCATACCGATATCGCAAATAATTGATTCTGTGACATCGTTTTGAATCAGTACATCCAAAGCTTGTTGATAATTATCCATCGAAAGTAATCTCTCGATAATGATATCATCAATAGTTGTTTGACCTTCTCTTAAGGCACGAATGTTTTTAATGATGGTTTCTGTGTTCTTGTTGTCTGTGCATAACGGCAACAAATATGTGTATTCGTCTAATGACAAGTATTGAAGCTTTGATAATGCGTTCAAAAGAATAATAAACGGTCTAACAGTTGAACCATTAACCTTGTTATATGTTTTTAATAATTGCTTCAGGTAAATATAGCTATCCCTATCAATCTGTAAAACATTGTCAGAATTAAAACTACCACTACGACTTATTTCTAAAAGTGCTTGTCCTGCTTCGGTGAGCTTGCGGTTATCACTAATTAAACCAATATCTACCAACCCGGAGGTTTTCTCTCTGGCGTCTTTAGGTTTATTATTAGCTTCTCCTCTAACAAATCCTTTAGCTAACATAAAATCATAATAGTCCGCTTGAAGATCATTGTTACCAGCCCAACTACGATTCGCATTATCTTCTATTTGCCAGAATTCATCCAAAAGTGAAAGTTGTTCTTCAACTGTTTTGTTGAAATTTTTTGTTCGAAAGCTTGTTGTGCCAAGTCCCCAACAAAAGCTTTTATACGGAATATTCGGCATACGCTACTCCTTTAATAATTAGTGATTAAAACCTCTTCTGCATTGGTCGTTCTGTCTTTTGTATGATAATTTGAATTTGAATAATCAAAATTAAGATAATGTTTCATGAATTTGTCATTGTTTTTTTTAAGCCAGTCAATCAGGATTTTGTTTTCTTTTCCCTTGCTTTTTAACACATTAGATACTGCAAACTTAATCCCTTTTTCGTCAAGCTTTTCTAAAAACGCAAGCAAGTCTTTCTCGTCTTTTTCAGTCCATCCGTCTTGCTCATTGTATGAAGCACAGGTTATTAAATACGGAGGATCTATATAAACAAAATCTTTTTCGGAAAGTGTTGATATGTCAAAATCTCTAAAGTCTAGGCATGTAAAAATGCAATCCTGCGATTGAATTCTATCAATAAACTTATCCAATTTATTTTGCATTTTTGAATTGAAATCTCTTTTACCCACCGGAAGATTATACTCTCCGTTTGAGTTGAAACGAATCTGATTGTTGAAGGCATAAACAATCATAACATACAGCATTATGTAATAGTAATAATCCTCGTTTTTATTATGATTGAAATCATCTCGCAATTTCAAAAAATGCTCTCTATTGTAATCGCCTAAACCTTTACTGCTTTCACAATTATAGAAATCATATCCGTTTTCGCTTACAAGAGAGAGTTTATAGTCGTTTATTATTTTGTAAATTAATTCAAAAGTCTGTGCTTTATCAAGGTTTTTAAATGTATTATATAAATAAAGCAAATGCCTGTTTAGGTCATTGTAATTAACTTTGTTGCTCTTGACGTTGATACCAACATTACAGCCGCCGCAAAACAAATCCACAAAACAATCAATCTCTTTTGGAAAAAGCGGAAGAATCTGAGGTAACAGTTTAAACTTGCCACCTGTATAGTTTAATGGTGATTGAATTAACTTTATGGTATCTTCTAATTGCATTTGCATAAGAACAATCTTTCCTCATTATCATTAATATCAGATTTACCGGTCGAAAATGCTTTATAACTTTCAGAAAAAACAGTTACTTCTCCTTTAGCTTGAAGAATTCTCATAATATCATCATCTGAAATCTTAGCGTTTGATCTATCATTTCCCTTTTCAGCCATATTGTTATATGAGAAAAGTATGTATCTTGCATTGATATTGCTAATCAAATCTTCAAACGCTTCTGTGGCACTTTGAGTACAATATTTGCTTTTCATTGTGCTTCTGTCCATTTTTTTAGCAACGCCAAAAACTTTAGGCTTTTTCCATTGAGCAACATTTTCAAGGAGATGATAAGCGTCACAGTATTGTCTTGAATTATACGGTGGATCTATGTAAACTAAGTCCGCTTGTATTTCTTTTACAAGCTCATTAGCATCCATATTGAAGCATTGATTGTTTTCGTTGTTTTCAACTTTTGCTAAAGGAACAAACAATTCAAGCGTTTTTTCAAATTCTACACCTTGACGGTACGCATCATAATGTCCGCAAGTGTTCGCAATTTTATCCATTGCATATAAAAGAGAAGTAATAAGTATTGCTCTTTCTCTCTCATTTATTTCACCTTTATTGAATGAATCCTCAATATCTTCTCTTATGTAACCAATTTTTGCACAGTCATCCCTACTGAAATATGTATCTGCAAAATTATCGGTCATATAGTTATCGCATATATCTTTAAGGCTATTATAGAACACTATTTTATCAATGATTGTATCTTCATCATACTCTTCGTTCCCGAACCACGCATAATTGCAAATATAATTGCTATACATCAAATCGTTTGTAATTATGGTTTTATCATCGCTGAAGGCAGAGGAAACGGCACCTGTTCCTGCGAAAATATCAGCAACAGATTCTATATCATTACATTCCTTTTCAACAACGCCTTTAATAAAGGACAAAAGTTTATACTTGTTTCCCAAATATCTTCTGTTATTGATAAGCGATGTCTTATAAGTTCTTTCCTGCACAAGCGTTCCCATAACCACACCTCTATTTAGACTCAACATTTACCTTTTGTGAACAGACCTATATTAAAATACAAATAATATATTCAATAATAATACTAACAGATAATCAGAATGTTAAACCACAACATATATACATAATATTAGTAGAACTAAACATAACTATACAAGATATATTATACTAACTATAAATAGATAAGTCAACATAAACTCAAAGAATTTATATGGATTTGAAAAGCAATTAGTGTAAGATAAAACATATTATTTAAAGAGCGTTTCTGGCAGCTGCCATATTAACTTACTACTTTTTAACGCAGTTATAGATAATTGTAAGATGTTTGTCAGGATTCTCCCCACACTCCAGCCAGCAACACCCACTGTACCGTTTCAGCTTTTTTCTGATTGCTGACAGCATTATCAATCTCACGCAAAACAGCGAGACGGTGTGCCTCGGTTTTACACAGTTTTGCTATTCTCTCAATACCCGATGTCAGAATGGCAGCGATATCGCTCATTCCGATATCGGTATTGTTTTGCCCGTGCTTGCCGCGCTTGTTGGCAGCACTTAGAATCTTCGTTACCGCTCTGTTATATGCCGTTGCTGTTTTATTTGCAACATCCAGGATTTTTGCTATTTCGTCTTTTCTTACACCTTTTATTTTGCCATAATCAATACCGGACAGATCGGAGAAGAATTTGCCGTTTTTGCTTCTCGGAGTTTTGTCGGCGCAGGCTTCGTTGTAAAGGTATGCCATTGGTGCGCGGCACTCATAGTTTTTATTCTGCTTTTTCGGTTTTTCGCTTGAAATGCTAATATATCTCCAGAATTCGGGCTCGTTGAAATACTCGCCGAATATGCCGAGATATTTTGCTTTGAGTTCGTCAAGCACAGAATCTACATTAACTTTATAAATCCGTTTTGCCTTGTCAATTTCGGTATTGGAGAGAACCGCAAGAATGCAGATATCTTTATACAACTCATCGGGTGAGATTATGGAAATATCGGGTGTGTTGATAATTGACCAGTAGATTGTATTCAGCTTCTGAGAAAGATTAACTATCTCGCCGATTTTATTTTCGCTGATAAGGCGGTCAATTTCGGCAAGCGATTTGTTTTCGGATTCATCGAATTCTATACCATTAAAAGGAACGGGAAAACTGCCATAATCCCTCAATGCGGCTCGTGAAAGAATGTTGTTATCCGATATCAGCATAACATCGGAATCATAATCACAGCCGTTGAGACGGTGCTGGACCGTGCTGCCGATTGCGCTGACACAAACTATGTTTCCGGTCAGATTAAAGAAGCGGTCAAATGACTGCTTTTCGCAGTCTGCCACAATGATATTTCCCATTGTAATGTGCGGACTGCGTGCACAGAGAATCCTATTACATTTATTGAAAAACGGAGAATAAACGGAGATACTGTCGGCATTGTCAACAAAGTTTCTCCACGGATGATAATCTCTGTATGTGCTTGAAATCAGCATTTCAACACCGTTTCCGAATAATACAGCGTTCGTCCCGTGAACAAGCAGTTTGCCGCTTTTAACGGAATTATTGATTTCTCTGATAATATCGTTTCTGAAACCGTAATACATTTTTGTTTCCGCAAATTCGGGATATTTATCAAGAATAAGGGATACAAGTTTCTTTTTATACAGCAGAGGATTGAATTCAAGATCGGAATCGTCTGAACGGAATTCGTCAAGGTAATATTTCATACAGCGGTAATCATTTCTCAGATTCCGCTTGAATTCGTTTACAGGGGCGACAAGCGTTTTTGCTTCATCCTTTGTAATATTAATCGTATTGATTAACTGATAACTTGTTCTGACATACTGACCGCCGGCAAACTTTGTCGGCTTTTCGCTTTTTACTATGCCGAATATATTATCGCTATTCTCGATATGTTCAGCCCAAAATCTGATTTTGTCTTCAAATTCGCCTTCAAACATTTTCAGGAATTTAAGGCTTGATTCGGTTACTGCCATTTTGACCTGCGAAATATCACCGGCAAGAGTAAACCCGTTTAATTGAGGAATATCTTTAATTCTATTTTCATTAAACCATTCCTGCAGTTTTGTGTTAAAAGCACAGGATTTGAACCATCGGTTGCGAAGAAGCATCATTCCTTTGTCATTTCTGCCTGCCTGTTCAAATACAGATTCATCAAGCAGAGCTTCGCCGTCCCAAAGGACACTTGAGATATTAACTGCTTCTCTTTTTGCGACAACTCTGCCGTCTTTACATTTTACGTTGATTGCATCGGGATTTGAAAACCCTTCGACATCTCTCATAAACAGAATTGACTCAAGCGGAATATCAACTGTATCTTCTATGGTGCTGAGAGTCAGAGCTGTATATGCTTCGTGAGCGACGGGATCCGATATTAGAGTAAGTCCGAATTCTTTTAGATTCGCATCAATTTTTGAGCTTCCCGGACTGAAATCACTCCAGGCCATCATTTTCTTATACATCTCTTTACGGATGAAATAGCACTTACCTACGCGGCTCATTCCTGCGCTGCGTTTATATCTGACATATTCAATCGGATTACCTTTAGCGTTGAGCATTGTAAAGCCATTGGCATAGAGCCGGTCTCTCAAATCAGATGTAGACAGTATAGTTTTTGCCTGTCTAAATGTATAGCAGTTATTATCAGTATCAAATCCGAAATTGTGACAACCGACGGGAAGATTGTTATTTGATACAGGGACATAGGTTACCGCGGCGAGTATTTCATCACCGTTTATGCAGATATTGTCGGTAAGCTCATATTCATTCCCTATATAATCAACAACCTTGCCGCTTTCATAACGGCAACCGTCTTTAACATACATTTTACCTTCGCCGTTGTATCCTTCGACTTTGCCAAACACATTGTATTCTTTATATGTAGAATCAAAAGAAACGCTGATTAATGCATCGGAATATCTGTTATCATTGTGAAAGGAGCAAAATGATTTCACTCTGAACGCTTCTTTATACACCGATTCCAGTTTTTCCGTTTCAAGGCAGTATTTCAGCGCACCGCTGAAAAGAGCAGTGTTCGGTTTGTACTTTTCATTTCCTTTTGAGTTCTTTACTCTTTCATACAGCTTCAATCCGCTGCCTGAAGCATTGAGTCGATATATAACCGAAGCGTCAAGCATAGGGATTTTGTATGAATGCTCACGGGCAAATGCTTTTGCATTTTTCACTGAAATCACTTCCTTTCTCAATCTTCCATTATATAGTCTAACACAAACAAAGTCCGAAAATACGGACAATAAAAAATCCCTGCCACAGATATCCGCAGCAGGGGGAAAAGACTTATTCTAATCTTCAAGATAAATCGGGTGACTGTGAACATATTCTTTCAGTTTGCCGTCGAGCAGAAGATTAATGTATTTTATCGGCTCGTTGTATAACAGATAATCCAGTGACGACCGCTGATACATATTGTCGGCGCATTCATATTCAACGGCATAAATATCAATCCAATAATGATTGCCGGATATATCCTCCATTTCCAGTCTGCCGGTGTCAAGGTTATATTTACAGGTTTTAACATAAAGCATAATTCTTCCTCCGTTAATTTTTTTGCAAAAGTGTAACCGGATGAAGTGTAAAATCTTTAGATAAAAACAAATAACCCGAACGTATTTCCGATTTGAAATAAGTTCGAGTTATGTGCGTTTGGTGACCTATCCGCTTTGGAATACGAACGGGCAGTATTTGCCCGTGTATTCCTTGACTTGCTTGACTTTTTAGCGCTTGAAGAGTTTGAAAACATTTTAGATAAATCAAAGCCCAATTTTACTTTAGGGTCCGGTGAACCGTCGTCATCAGCTTCAATAATAACTTTCTGGAGTATAGGGCTTTTGAGGACGGAACGCATATGACTCTTGCAAAGTCGGATATATTTGTTTTCTTCATCCATCGGATTGTTGTTGCCTGCGCATTCAATCGCAGTGGCAATCAGATTCGTTATATCGAGCCAAGAATTAAGCACTTCAATCAGATTTTCTCTGCTGATTTTTTTTGATTTTTTGGAAGTGTCTTCAATAAGAAATTCAAGTTTCTTTTTCTCTTCTTCAAGCGGATTAAGAAAATTGTGGGCCGTATCAATTCCGATCCCCTGCATAACGCCTTGCATAATGTTGTTGATTTTACCGTTTACTGTGTTAAGTTGAGTTTGATATCTTTCGATTTCCTTATTATATCCGAGGCGCTCGGAATGATTCTCAATAAAATAATCAACGAATTTCTCGATAATTTCATTATCGGGGAAGAGCTCAAACATAACCATGTTATACACTCCGGCCTCCAGTTTATCCTTTGAAATTGCTTTCATATCGCAGGATTTTTTCTTGGCGTTTTTACATTTGTAATAACTGTACATCTTGCCGGTGCTTGAATAACCGGATTCTCCGACCCACTGCTCTCCGCATTTGCCGCAAAAGACCTTATCGGCAAGATAGTATTCTTCTTTTGCCTTGCCGTGACCGTTCTTGTGTTTCATGGATTCGATACGCATCTGTGCAAGCTGAAATGTCTCATCGCTGATTATCCTCGGCATACCGTCCGGCACCTCAATATCCTGCCAGATATATAAGCCTGTATATTTTGCGTTTTTCAGAATACGGTTGATAACATTATGATCAATAGGCTTTCCGTTGGAATTAATATAATGTTTTCTCTCGCATTCTTTTACAATTTCAGAGATTTTACTGCCGTTGATATAAGAATCAAAAACAAATCTGACAGTGTCTGCCTGATCTTCATCAATTACATAAGTTTTCGATATCGGATCTACTTTATAACCGAGAGGGGCTTTACTACCGTTTGCGAGACATTTGCGGGCGTTGTCACTCATACCGCGTTTAACCTTCCTAGCAAGGTCGGCGTTATAATACTCGGTAAATCCTTCCATCAAAGCATCAAAAATAATGCCTTCCGGGCCTTCAACAACCGGTTGATTGATTGAGATAACTTCAACTCCGTTTTTGCGGAGTTCTTTTTTTGACATTGCAAGAGCAACTCGGTCTCTTCCCATACGGTCAAGCGTATAGATCAGCAATACTTCAAAGATGTTTTTTCGTGAATCATCCATCATATTTTGCCAATCTTCTCTGTTTTCGGTTTTACCGCTGACGGCAGAATCATGATAAATCTTCACAACAGTCATATCATTTTCTGCTGCATACTTTTGGCATTCTTCAATCTGCTCTTCAATGCTTTCTTCCCTTTGTTTATGGGAACTGTATCTTGCATAAATAGCTGCTTTTCTCATAATATATCCTCCGCGTTCGACTATCGTTTGGTAATTCTCGTTTGGTTATATGCCTATTGACAGGTTAATTTTAGCATACACATTTCAAAAAGTCAACCGGGAGAATGGGAATTCATCATTAAAAGCCACACTAAGCCTGACAATTTCGGCAAATAATAAAAGCCCACCTCAAACCTGCATCAAAAATGCACAGTTTCCGGGCGGGCTAAATTAAACTACAGTTCCAATGAATTCTGATTCAGCAAGAAATCGAAAATTCCCATCACTAATATACCGTCTTCATTATACAGTGGAGCAAGAGCGTCTTTTGTTATGATAATCTTTTTGAATGCATCATGGGTTGATAATAAAGGCTTTTGTTCCTGCACTTTTTTTGCCTCATCCGAAACAGCAAAAGCTGATTGGATGTAATATCGCTTTGTTCCTCTGTTGCAAACAAAATCTATTTCTCTTTGTTTGCGGATTTTCTTTCCGTCTTTGTCAATTTCATTTGTTGTAACAACACCGACATCAACATTGAATCCCCTCATTTTTAATTCGTTGAAAACTATGTTTTCCATTGCGTGAGTTTCCTCTATCTGTCGGAAATTGAGGCGCGCATTTCGAAGCCCGAGATCGGTAAAGTAATATTTTAACGGTGTATCTATATATTTTTTGCCCTTGATATCATATCTGTATGCATAATCAATCAAAAAAGAATCTTCAAAACAATCAATATATTTTTTAATCGTATTTTGGCTTATATTCTTTTTTTTCACGCTCTTGAAAGTATCGGATAATTTGCTCGGATTGGTAAGTGATCCGATTGCGGATGATAAGATGTTTAATAATTCTTCCATTTCCGACTTGTTTCTTATATTGTTTCGCCCGATGATATCCGATATATATGTCTCTTCAAGAAGGTTTTTAAGGAAATCCGATTTATCCTCAGGTGTTGTATATTCAAGGATTAAAGGTATTCCGCCATAAAGTACATAATCCCTCCATCCGGATTCTTTGTCTCCGGAATAAACACTCATGAATTCCCTGAAAGAAAGTGGATACATATGAACTTCATCGCCGCGTCCTCTGAATTCGGTTATTATGTCTTTGGAAAGAAATTTTGCATTACTGCCGGTAACATAAATATCAGCATTTTTTATATTTGCCAAACTGTTAAGCACCGCTTCAAACTCGCCTAACAATTGCACTTCATCTAAAAGCACATAATACATTTTATCGTCTTTGATTTGCTCTTTAATGTAAGGTAAAAGCACTTCCGGATTACGATATTTGATATTTTCATACAAATCAAAAGCGATTTCAATAATGTGGTCATCCGGAATATTTTCTGATTTCAGATAATCTCGAAACAAATTGAATAAAAGATAAGATTTGCCGCATCTTCTCATTCCTGTAATGACCTTAATAAGTCTGTTATGTCTTTTTGAAATCAGTTTATTCAGATAAATGTCTCTGTCGATATTCATAATGTATCTTTGCTCCGTTTCATATTAGTGCGGATTTCCGCATTTTTCTTCAACACGATTATATTATATTTGTTTTGCGAAATCAAGAGCGAAATGAATATTTTTGCGGAATTCCGCATTTTTCTTCAATAACTATCCGCTTGCTTTGCAAACTTCGACGCCTAACAGAATCTGTTATATGCACACTATGTCATATTTGTCAATCTCATTATGACAAATTTCGGATATCTATTATGACATATTCCTGAATTTCAACCCGCGCAATTAGCGCTATACAACCCGTCGAATTTGCGATTGTTAATCCGTGCGATTCGCAAGGGCAAAACCTATTAAGAACCTTTCCCTTTTTTCAGCACCACGCTTTTTTAACCCTTTATATCGGTAACGGGTGCCTTGTTTTCGGCACTTTTCCCTCTCAGTTTTTCCGAAACGGCATCTGATATCATCAAAGGATTTCCATCGGATAAAATGACAATTTCACCGGGTCTCAATGGCATTATTGCTCATTGAGGCCTTGTTTGATTTCGACATAAATCAAACGGTTTGTCAAGGGCGGCCGCCGTGCATTTTACCCTTGATTAACCTGAGGATTTGTGCGCCATTCTCAAGTCCGTATTTTTGGACTGCGGTTCTGTTAGACTAATTGTGTGGGCTGAACTCATACTCGCCGAAATTGCATTATTTGCAATTGTATTTTACGCGCGCGTGTGGTATAATATTTATATTATGGGGTAATATATGCTCAAATCATTTTTTATGGAGTGTAATTATGGCTGAAAAAACGAATGCTAATCTTGGATTTGAAAAACAGATATGGGATGCCGCCTGCGTTTTATGGGGTCACATCCCTGCAGCTGAATACAGAAAAGTTATCGTAGGTCTTATATTCCTGCGCTATATTTCCTCTGCTTTTGAGAGAAAGTATCAGGAACTCGTTGAGGAAGGCGACGGTTTTGAAAATGACCGCGATGAGTATATGTCCGAGAATATATTCTTCGTGCCCGAAGAGGCGCGCTGGAATACCATTGCCTCGGCCGCTCACACTCCCGAAATCGGCACGGTTATTGATAACGCGATGCGTGCCATTGAAAATGAAAACAAAGCTCTTAAAAATGTATTACCCAAGAATTACGCAAACCCCGACCTTGATAAGAGAGTATTAGGCGATGTTGTTGACCTTTTCACCAACAATATCAATATGGATGATACAGAAGAGAGCAAAGACCTGCTCGGCAGAACTTATGAATACTGCATCGCAATGTTTGCCGAAAAAGAAGGTGTAGGCGGCGGCGAATACTATACGCCTGCAAGCGTTGTTAAAACCCTTGTTTCAATTCTCAAGCCGTTTGACAACTGCCGCGTTTATGACCCTTGCTGCGGTTCGGGCGGTATGTTTGTTCAGAGCGCAAAATTCATTGCGGCTCATTCCGGCAACAGAGGCAACATCTCCGTTTACGGTCAGGAAGCAAACGCCGATACCTGGAAAATGGCAAAAATCAATATGGCAATAAGGGGCATTGAAGCAGATTTCGGCCCCTATCAGGCGGATACATTCACAAACGACCTGCACCCGCAGATGAAGGCGGATTTCATACTCGCCAATCCTCCGTTTAATTATCACCCCTGGCATCAGGAAGATCTGGTTGATGATGTCCGCTGGAAATACGGTCTTCCGCCTGCAGGCAATGCCAACTATGCCTGGATTCAGCATATGATTCATCATCTTGCGCCCAACGGCAAAATCGGTCTGGTGCTTGCAAACGGCGCGCTTTCCACTCAGTCAAGCGGCGAAGGCGATATCAGAAAGAATATTATAAACGCCGATTTGATAGAGGGCATTGTTGCCCTGCCCACCCAGCTTTTCTATTCGGTTACTATTCCCGTTACGCTGTGGTTCATCAGCCGCAACAAGAAGCAGAAGGGCAAAACCGTATTTATCGATGCACGCAAGCTCGGCCATATGGTTGACCGCAAGCACAGAGATTTCAGCGATGAAGATATAGCGAAGATAGCAGATACCTTTGAGGCGTTCCAGAACGGAACACTTGAAGATGTCAAGGGCTTCTGCGCCGTTGCATCGCTACAGGATATAGAAAAACAGGATTATATTCTCACGCCCGGCAGATATGTAGGCATTGAAGAGCAGGAAGATGACGGCGAGCCTTTCGAGCAGAAAATGACCCGCCTTACATCCGAACTTTCCGGTATGTTTGCCAAATCCCACGAACTGGAAGAAGAAATTCGCAAGAAGCTGGGGGCGATTGGGTATGAAATATAAGCTTGAAGAACTCGCAACAATTAAATACGGAAAGAATCAGAAGAAGGTTTTATCAGAAAGTGGCACTATTCCTATTTATGGGACAGGCGGTTTAATGGCTTATGCTACAGAACCGCTCTATGATAAACCCTCAGTTCTTATCGGCAGAAAAGGAACGATTGATAAAGTCCGATTTGTTGAGCATCCCTTTTGGACTGTTGACACTTTGTTTTATACAATAATTAATGAAAAAATAATTCGCCCCCGGTTTTTCTATTATTTGATGTCGCTTGTTGACTTAGGAAAACTAAACGAGGGAACTACTATTCCAAGTTTAAGAACAGAAACTCTTAACAGAATAGAATTTGATGTTCCTTCTCTCGGAGAACAGGACGGGATTATATCAATTCTTTATCCGATAGAACGAAAAATAGAACTGAATAATCAAATAAACAATAATTTAGAGCAGCAAGCACAAGCTCTTTATCAAAAGCTTTGCGTCGAGTGTACATCACCCGAGTTAATATCGCTCGCTGATCTGATGGATTACGCTGGAGGAAGCCAGCCGCCCGCCTCAGAGTTCATTTTCGAGGACAAACCGGGTTATATTCGTTTTGTACAAATACGTGACTATGACACAGATGGCCATATCACATATATTCCCGAGTCACCACGCAATAAACTCTGTGAAGAACACGATATTATGATTGCCCGTTATGGTGCTTCCCTTGGAAGAATCTGTGCTGGAATCAATGGTGCATATAATGTTGCACTTGCTAAGGTTTTCCCAAAGGAGCCATACTATCGTGAGTTCCTTCGCTGTTATTTATCATCTCACGCATTTTATGAAGGTATAAATAATAAGGGTGGTCGCAGCGCTCAGGCTGGTTTCAACCAAAGCGACATAAAATCATTTGAGCTAATTGTTCCTACGAAACAGCAACTTCAACGATTCGAAGAAATAGCTTCGATTTTATTCGAACAAAGATTGGTCCTAAACCGTGAGAACCGAAAGTTGGCTGTTTTACGAGATACATTACTACCTCAATTGATGTCCGGAGAACTGGATGTCTCCAATATCGATCTCTAAGCCGCTAAATTATTGTTTATGGGAGAAATGCATTGAGCGAAGTAATACAAGTTCTAAAACAATACCTCTCTGATGAATCAAATACAGTTCACTATTTCGGAGATGATTCAAGTATTCGTTGGGTAACGGATATGTTCTATGCATCTAACCATTTTGATCACGATGCGCCGGATTATGTTATTGTTAAAAATGATGACATATTGATTGTTGAACATTTCGATATTGATTGTTATAAATCAGACAGGCATGGCAGCAAGTTCCGTCAAGAAAAAGGCAGAATAGATAGGTCGGTTAATAATATACCTGCCACTCTTGAAGGAAAACCATATCATTATGTTGTTGAAGGCGAGCCGTCATTTGAGAACTATATTTTAAATTTAAATACGTCTTTTTCAAATCACTATCTTAAAATCAACAACTATAAACAAAACATAGTAAATGAAGGCTTCACAAATGATTTCGCGAAGATTAAAACATTATTTTTAATAAATGATTCCTCACCTGTTGGAACTGTTACTATTGATGATAGCGGAAATCTTCAGCCTGTTATTTCTCTGCTTTGCAGTGAGTTTTTGGACTTGTTCTCAAAATCCGATAATCTTGATTATGTGTTATCAACTTCAATGATTAACAGCGAAAAACTGATCTATTTTGCCGACAGAAACAATCTGTTAAACTACTATAAAGAATGTATTGATTATAGACAATTTAGGTTTTTGAATGCCAAGCCACATACAATTGGATTTAAAATTGCCATTCCAACACCTGAAGATTTAAAGGAGCGATAATATGCCCGGATTTACCGAAACCGATTATGAAAACTCTGTATTAGAGCTTTTCCGTAACATGGGTTATGAATATGTTTACGGTCCCGATGTTGAAAGAGACACCAAGAGCCCCGTTTACGATGATATATTGATTGATTCAATATATCGTCTCAATCCCTCGTTGCCCGAGGACGGCATAAAAGACGCTCTGTATAAACTCAAAAACTTTGAGAACGGCGAGTTTGTGCAGAAGAACGCCGTGTTTACGGATTATATTCAGAACGGCATTCCGGTCAGGTATTTTCAGGACGGCGAGGAGCGCTCCTCTCTTTGCTATCTCGTTGATTACAAAAATATTGACAATAATTCATTTATCGTTGCCAATCAGTGGACTTATGAAGAAAACAGCACAAAGCGACCCGATGTAGTGGTATTTCTCAACGGCCTGCCCGTAGTTATAGTTGAGCTGAAATCCCCTTCAAGAGAAGAAACCGATGCTTCCGACGCGTATCTTCAGCTTCGCAACTATATGCAGGAAATCCCCTCGATGTTCATATACAACTGCATCTGCGTTATGAGCGACCAGTTCACCTCAAAGGCCGGCACTATCACCTCAGGCGAAGACAGATTCATGGAGTGGAAAACCACCGACGGCAGCTATGAGAACACTCAGTATGCGCAGTTTGACACTTTCTTTGAAGGCATATTTGAAAAGAACCGTTTTCTTGATATAATCAAAAACTTCATCTGCTTCTGCGATGAAGGCATAAAGCAATTCAAAATATTGGCCGGTTATCACCAGTATTTTGCCGTTAATAAAGCTATTGTTTCCACAAAAAGAGCGTCTGCCGAAGGCGGCGACGGCAAGGGCGGTGTTTTCTGGCACACACAGGGCAGCGGCAAGTCGCTGTCAATGGTATTCTATGCCCATTTACTGCAGGAAGCGCTCAACAGCCCGACGATAGTTGTTATAACCGACAGAAACGACCTTGACAATCAGCTTTACGGTCAGTTTGCGAAGTGCAAGAACTTCCTGCGCCAGAGTCCCGTTCAGGCGCAGAGCAGAGAAAATCTGCGCACACTGCTTGACGGCAGACAGGCGAATGGCATTATATTCACCACAATGCAGAAGTTTGAGGAATCCTTTGAGTGCTTATCCGAGCGCCGCAATATTATTGTTATGGCGGATGAAGCGCACAGAGGTCAATACGGCCTGACCGAAAAAATCAAAATGACAACAAACGAGGAAGGCGAAGAGATTGCGAAGCGTGTTATCGGCTCCGCAAGAATAATCAGAAACAGCCTTCCCAACGCTACATATATCGGCTTCACCGGAACTCCGATTTCACAGAACGACAAAAACACAAGAGAAGTATTCGGCGAATACATAGATGTTTATGATATGACCCAGGCCGTAGAAGACGGCGCAACCAGACCCGTTTATTATGAAAGCAGAGTTATCAAGCTTAAGCTTGATGAAGCTACGCTTAAAATGATAGACGATGAATATGAGATTATGGCAGCTCAGACCGAACCGGGCGTAATAGAAAAGAGCAAAAAAGAGCTCGGCAAAATGGATGCCATACTCGGCAATGACAAAACAATTGATTCGCTTGTATTTGATATTCTCGACCACTATGAGAATTACAGAGAGAATCTGCTTACCGGTAAAGCAATGATAGTTGCTTATTCAAGACCGATAGCTATGAAAATATACAAGCGTATTCTTGATCTTCGCCCTGACTGGACCGAGAAGGTCGCCGTTGTTATGACATCCGGCAATCAGGATCCCGAAGAGTGGCACGATATAATCGGCAACAAGCACCATAAAGAAGAACTCGCCGCTAAATTCAAAGATAATGACAGCCTGCTTAAAATAGCGATAGTTGTTGATATGTGGCTAACCGGCTTTGATGTTCCCTCACTTGCGACTATGTATGTTTACAAGCCGATGTCAGGCTATAACCTGATGCAGGCAATAGCGAGAGTAAACAGAGTTTTCCGCGACAAAGAAGGCGGCCTTGTAGTTGACTATGTGGGCATTGCCTCTGCTCTGAAGCAGGCAATGAACGACTACACCGTAAGAGATAAGAAAAACTACGGCGATACCGATGTTGCCAAGATTGCTTATCCGAAATTCATTGAAAAGCTCGAAGTCTGCCGCGACCTTATGCACGGCTACGATTATACCAAGTTCACAACCGGCACCGACCTTGAAAGAGCAAAGGCAATCAGCGGCGCGGTCAACTTCCTTGTTGCGCCTGCCAAAGCCGATGATAAAGACGCATACGCAAAAGAAGCACTGCTGCTCAAACAGGCGCTCTCACTCTGCGCTTCACTTGTAAGCGAAGACCTGAGATATGAAGCGTCATTCTTTGAAGCGGTAAGGGTTATGCTCTCCCGCCTCAATAATCAGGGCGGTGAAAAGAAGCTTTCGCTTAAAGAAGTAAACGACCGAATAAATGAGCTGCTTAAACAGAGCATTAAGAGCGACGGAGTAATTAATCTCTTCTCAAACGTCGGTTCCGAATTCAACCTGTTTGATGAGAAATTCTTAAATGAAATAGCCAATATGAAAGAGAAGAATCTTGCGATAGAACTTCTCAAGAAGCTTATTGCCGAGCAGGTTCACGTTTATATGCGCACCAATGTAGTCAAAAGCGAAAAGTTCAGCGATATACTCCAGGAAGCTATGAACCGCTATCTAAACGGGATGCTTACAAATGAAGAAGTAATCGCCGAACTGCTAAAACTCGCAAAGCAGATACAAACTGCCAAAAATGACGGTGAGGATCTCGGACTCAGCGAGGATGAACTTGCATTTTATGATGCGCTGACGAAGCCCGAAGCAATAAAGGATTTCTATGAAAACGATGTTCTGATTGCTATGACAAAAGAACTGACGGAAAAGCTCCGCCAGAACAGAACAATCGACTGGACGAAGAAAGAATCCGCCAGGGCAAGAATGCGTAAAATGATTAAGCGCCTGCTCAAAGAATATGACTATCCTCCGAAAGACAGAGAGGATGCAATTCAGACGGTTATGACTCAGTGCGAACTCTGGGCGGATAATTGTGTGGCGTAAGGAGAATAATAATGAAATTAGGAAGACTTGCGAAGCAATTCAGAAGAAAATCGAGTGCTTGAAAGATCAAATCATTTGTTCACAAGAAGCTTGCGTTCGTTTGCTTCCTAATCTGATGAGCGGAGAAATTGAGGCGTTGGATAATAAATAGGGGGATTGAATTTTATGAGAGGTAATGTTAAAACCATTAAATTTACGGCTTGGTTATCTTTGATTCTTGCGTTTATTACTTATTTTATATCAATAAAAGGATTATTGGGACTGGAAGATTTAAAATTGCTTCCTGATATTTTCTTAATCGCTGTTTTTGGCGGTACATTTGCAAGTATGCTTGTTGTGCTTTTTTGTGAAATATCAAAGTATCTTCAAAACAAATCAGATGCGGAAACATTCATCTTCTCACATCTTTATTATCTGTATGGTCAATTGCAGGTGATTTTGAAAAACATTGATTTCCTCTCAAAAAACAACAATTATATACATAAGAATGCAATAACACAACTCATTGCTAATGCAGAGGCTGAAGCCAATGCTATATATTATGCTGAATATGTTCCATATAGGAAGAAAAATGCAATTCTTACAGAAAAGCAGAACTATAACAATAATATCTTTCCGGTAATTCTGAATTTTTTGCAGAGTTGTAAAAATTTTGAAATAGCAGTGTTAACCGATGAGATTAATTCAACCAAAAAGGAATTGGGCATTGACGGTGGCATGGAGAATAGTGCTCGCTTAGTATTATCAAAGCTTTCAATCCAAATTCAAGAGCCAATCTCAATGTTGGATAACCTTATGACAAGAGTTGATAAACTTTGCAATAATAGGTACAATTGGCCGCAGCAAAGAAATGATTTATTAAAAAGAATACCTGACAACCAAACCAATATGCTAGAACAATTTTTGCAAGAGAAATAAGAATAAGCTGAAGGTTGGTTTGCAATATGTCCATAATCATTTTATTTTTAAAGCTGATGAGCGAAGAAGTTGAGGTGTGAGTATATGTTAAAAACATATTCTGATTTCATGAATGAAATTACGCCGGATGAGTTGTACGATCGTTTGATACAATACGGCTTATTCTCAGAAAAACTACCTCCAATATTTGATTGTAGTGACTTTTTAAAATTCTGCAAAAAAGAAAAAAGACCCATATTTGCCCAACAGTGGTATCCATATGCCGTTTTTTATAGCATGAAAAATGTTAACATTCCTAGAACCATTGGGATTCCTGCTCCAATGGCACACGAAAGAGTCTGTGCGTGTTTAAAGCAGAATTGGAGTGAATTACAAAAGTTTTTTAGCACAGTGACATCGGAAAACACAATTAATATAAGTAGAATACATATTCGCAAGATGCATGATACAAACGCATTGTTTAAAATGAATTACAGTAATTGGAAAACAGACGGTACACCTGAGCCTGATATTTCTTTAGGTAAAAAATATTTGGTAAAAGCAGATATTTCAAATTGTTTTCCCAGCATTTACACTCATGCCATACCATGGGCTATAGCTACAAAAAATGAGGCAAAAAATAATGTTGGAGATAATACAATATGGTATAACACATTAGATCTTGAAACGAGAAACTCTACAAACGGCGAAACCCATGGGCTTTTGATTGGGCCCCACACATCTAATATTTTATCAGAATTGATACTTTGCGAGATAGATAGAAATTTATCTAATAAATGGGAATATACTAGAAAAATCGATGATTATTTTTGTTATGTAAATTCAAAAGATGAAGCAGAAAACTTTTTAATTCAGTTAAATTATTGGTTAAGAGAATATAATCTTACCATCAACCATAAAAAAACTGAGATTGTAGAATTGCCAATTGCAACTGCAGAACAATGGGCAAATCAAATACAAGATAAAATCGTTTATTTAGAAAAGTTTCATCCATATGTTGATTATCTTGAAGTTCAAGCAATCATGGATTTCTGCATAGAGTTGATGCATAGGAATAAGGATAATGCTTCTATTTTATTTTATGGAATAAAAGTTCTTAGTGGACATAATCTCACCCCCAACGCAAAAAAATATGTGGAAAAAGCGGCGACATCACTTGGGCTTAATTACCCTTATATTGTGCCTTTATTGGATCAATTCGTATACGCACCATACAAAACATCTTTTGAAGATTTAAAAATTTATATCAATCGCATTTTTGATAGATATATATCAAAAGATTGCTTTGAAGCAGTTTCATATGCAATTTATTATTCAACCAAATACAATTTAGTCCTTGAGAACTTCAATGTAGAAACTATTATTAGTAAAAATGATTGTATTCTTTCTTTGTGTGCTCTTATATATTGTCGACACTATAATCTTCGAAAATCTTTGGACTTATTGAAAAAACACGCAAAAAGTTTAAAGAAAAATGGAGATTTTATTGCACAATGGCCATTTACATTTGAATGCTTAACCGTTGGGTTAGTTGAAGATTCATGGAAAGAATTGAAAAAAGATAAAGTATCTTTTTTAAAAGCGGAATATAGGTAAAATTGGTTCAATTATATAGGTTGATTAACTATGAGACAAAAGCTTTTTTATGACTTACCAACAACTGATTATTTCAATCGAGTATATTTAAATTTAAAGAGCAGAATAAATGAACTATCAGATGAAGAAATACTGAATAATGAACTATCAGAATATAGCGAGTATTTTTACCAAGAGTATCATATTCCTTGTATTAGATTAATGGATAATGCAATTAAGGAAAGCGTTTCAAAAACTACTGTTGAAAGAGCAAATCGTTTAAGAACGTCTTATGAACCGGCTTATTTTACTGTAGATGCTTTTAAGTTTTCCTATCAAATTCCATTTGACGGTGATCCATTTTTGTTACGGACAACCCCAAGCACTCGACTCTTAAGCTCGTTTGAATGTGATAATTTAGTCCAATTAAGGGAAGGCTTATCTGGTTATATTGTATTTTCAATTGACATTTCTCAATCGGAATTAACAAATCACAGCGGAGATTTAAAAGATTTTGTCGGTGGATTGTTTGAGAAAAAATTTGCAAGCTACAGAACTATGATTGAGTATGCTAATAATGATGCGGAAAAATATAACACTGAACTTAAGCCTAAGATTATGCAACTTCTTAAAGAACGTAAAGATAAAGCTGACACTTTTCTAAAAATAAAGCAAGTTTTAAATATTTCTTCGGATACAAGTGATAATCCTTCCGAAATGATCCCAATAAAACTCAAGCGCACCCCTTCCCCTAAATATCAAGTGCTAACAAATAATAAATTACAAGAATATACAATAAATGATGAAGATTACCAAAACATAAAAAGTATTATATACTCCAGTTGCAGTTCTATGGAGCAGACGGCAAGAAGTCACTCAGGAAGAGACGAAGAAGAACTCCGAGATGTTATTATTGCTTCATTAGGAACACATTATGATAATACCACTGGAGAAACTTTCAGAAAAACAGGCAAAACAGATATTTATATTCCTTTTGATAATAAAGCAGCCTATATTGCTGAATGTAAAATATGGCATGGAGAAAAGAAATTCGCTGAAGCAGTTAATCAATTATTGAGATATACTACATGGAAAGATCTAAAAATATCTCTGATTGTTTTCAATACAGTAAACAACGATTTCAAAAATATTTTATCGACCATTGACAATTGGGTAAACAAAAACACCAAAAGTTGCATTAAAGCAAAGCAAAATTGGTGGGATTGTGTCTATTATGATAAAGATAAGCAGTTAGATATTGCACTAAATATACAAGCATTCGATTTGTATATAAAACAGTAAACTTCCATATACAGGATGTGAACCTATGAGCTACGATTATTCTGAAAATATCCTCGTGCAGGAAAGCGCCGGAAACCAGCTCCGTGATGTGCTTGGTTGGGATGTCGTATTTGCTTAGATTTGATGAAAATCTAAAACTCTTTATTGCATATATTATTGATGAAAGAATAGAATATTTCGGAAGTTGATGGATGTCAGAACATAAAATAGAGGACATTAAAAGTTGGGAAGAGAAAAACGCTTTATATTCTTCGCTATCATCAAATTATGGAAGTTCACCAAGTGAAAATACGAATTGCCGACAGCCAAATTGATACAATATGATACAATCCGGCAATTCCGATTGAAATCCGAAAGAGCGTTTTTGAAGGATTTCAATCTCCGGGGGTAATCCAAAAGGGGAACGGAAAAGGCAAAAATGCGAAAACAGGCGTTTGAGGATATTTGCCATTCCCCTTTGGCACACCGACTTTGCGCTATGCAAAGTCTAGTGTGTTAGACCTTTGCCCAAAAGAGCCGGAAAAATCGCAGGTCTTTTTCATTAAAAACGAAGAAAATCTCAATTTTACCAATTTACAGCAAGATTGAGATTTTTGTTTTTCGGCGGAATTGAGAAATCGGCATTAATTTTGAAATTGCCGATTTCGGTAATTTTAGTTTGCGGCTCAAAAAGGCAAAGGGCGTATATATCCCGTTCCGCAGAACAGATATTTTTTACATTTTTAAGGAAATTAAAAACAAGTTGATTTCATAAACGCAATGTTTTCATCATTTTTTAAGAATGATATATCCGGTTAAATGGTAACGAAAATGCAATAACGGTGTCAATAACGGCACCGAAAATATTTTGTGGTGCCGGATTTGGCACCAATTGAATAATAGCTAAGATATATTGTTTTGATAATTTATTGAAAATAATATCAGAAGTTCTATTGACAAGCGAGAACATTTGTTCTATACTATTTGCGTAAGGACAAGGCGTCCAAAGCAAAAATTGAATACGGCTTTAAATCGCGTAAGCGGAGCAGCTCTGCGCCGAACAGAAAGAGGCACCTGAAAAACTACCAAGCACCGTAAGAAGTCGAATTGAGTTCACAAGAGAAATCTGTGGCTTAGTTCACTCTTGCAGTGCTTTTTATTTTTTGCAAAAAAGGAGGAAAAACTATGACATAGCAAAAAAAGATTAAAGAATAACAACAAAACTGAAAAATCGAAAGGAGCGTGATACCCGCAAATTATGCAATAATGCGTTTTCAAAAACACAAGGCACAAGCCGTCGGCGGAATTGAAGCGCACAACGAAAGAACAAAAACAGAATATAAGAGCAATCCCGATATTGACCTGAGCAGGACAAAGGAGAATTACAACCTTGTCAAAAGAAACAGCAGTTACAGAGAACTTATCAACAAACTGATTGCAATTCACAAATGCAAAACAAGAAAAGACAGCGTTGTTTTAGTCGAAACCGTAGTAACCGCAAGTCCCGATTTCTTCAAGAAGAAAAACAAAAAGGAAATCAGAGAATTCTTTGAATATGCCCTCGCGTTTTATGAAAAGAATCTCACACCCGGAACAATTATCTCCGCAGCCGTCCATATGGATGAAACTACACCGCATATGCATCTGTGTTTTGTTCCGATTACAAAAGACCACAGATTAAGTGCAAAAGAGATAATCGGCAATAAACAGAAACTGACATTTTGGCAGGACGCATATCATTCGTGGATGTCAAAGAAATATCATGAGCTTGAGAGAGGCACCAGCAGTCAGATAACCGGAAGGACCTACATACCGACTCAGCTTTTCAAGAAAGCGAAGAATCTGAACAAGCAGGCAGAGAAGATTTCGGCGGCAATAGAAAATATCGGAATTATGAATTTGAAACAGAGCAAGGCGGATGCCGAAAAAATGATTTCAAAATATATGTCCGACAGAGCCGATTTGCTTTCAAAACTCGCTGTTTATGATGAAACAATGAAGCAAATGAGAAAAGAGAATGCCGATCTCAAAAGGGAAAGCAAAATCAGCGTAACCGAAAAGCTTGAAATGAAGAAGCGGCAACAGGAATATGAAGAGTTGAAATCGCTTGTTTCAAACATTCCGCCCGATATTCTGGAGTTATATAAATCAAAATCACACGGAGCGCAAATTCAATCACATGAAAAAAGTTAATATCAATATGACCGGGAAAACTATAACTATGAGAGGGGAAAACTGCCTATGAAGGTCTGAAAACAAAACCATAAGCAGCAATAATTATGAATGGAGGAATGCTATGCAGAGATCCACACCGAAGATTCTTTAACCGATGAAAAAACAGCTGACAAACGCAAAAGCGCTCAAGAGGCATTAACCGAAAGAATGCTGACCGAAGATGAATTTATACGCATATTTTCTCAATGGCTTGAGCCGTGGTTGCTGATGTATAATACCGAATGTAAATCAGCCGATAATTCGGGCAAATAAAAAGCGTCGCCCCAATGCATAAGCAAAGGGGCGATTCTTTCAATCTTCCAATCTGAAATGATGCGTGTTGATATATTCCGGAAGCTCTCCCGAGAGAAGCAGATTCATATATTCTACGGGTTTGTTATACAGGAGATAATCCAGAGCCGAGCGGTCATACATATTATCCGCATACTCGTATTCAACGGCACAGACATCAACGGAATATTTAATGCCGAAAACATCCTCCGCTTCAAGATAACCGCTGTCAATATTGTATTCACAGGTTTTAATGTAAAGCATATTCAACCTCCGTATCGATAAATGATCTGACAAGCGCAAGGTCTTGATTCTGCCCTAAAATGAAAGATATCCAAACCAATCCTTCGTTGTAGGATAGGTTCGGATACCGCTCGTTTGGTGAACACCCAATTAAAAAAATCGAGTTAATCAAATCGGAGAGCATAACAGTATCCTGTTGCTCCATATAATTGTAAGTGATGACGACCTTGTCATCAAAGAGAAAGATAGAGTTTATAAACGTTTCAATCAGTTGCTTTTTCTGTGCGGCTGTCGGCTTTTCACAGGTTGTGAACCGGCTGAGAAACTCTCTCACAAAAGCTTCGTCAATGGCAGGCTGCGCAAGTTTCTCGTTAAGTATTTTACATTCGAGATCTTCCCGCATTGCTTCAAGTTCTTCCATACGCGACTTGGTCGATTTAGTAAGGATTCCCTGTTCAATCGCAATCATAAGGTTGGCAATTGCCGTCTCTGTCTCGCTGAGCTGATGCTCGAGTAACGGGAGTGTTGTGTTTTCGCGCGTCTGAAGACTCAATATCATTGAAACAATAGCATCGACCGTCTTTTCCTCCTGAAGCATTTTCAGCGTCTTGGAAATGATAAGATTCTCAATGTCGTCTTTGCGTATTGCTTTGCAGGGACAGTCGCCGTGCTGATTCTTTTTATAAGCACACTTGTAATAACGGTAAACAGCACCGTATTTATTTTTGCCGCTTTCGCCTATCATATAGGCACCGCACTGCCCGCAATAAAACTTGGTTGTGAGAATGTATTCGTCATTTGCCTTGTTTCTGCCTGGAGCATGCTTGTTGAGAACGAGCTTCTGCTGAACTCTATCAAAAAGCTCGGGCGTAACTATCGCCGGAATCGCGTCCGCTCTGAATGTGTCGCGGAATGTTATTTCTCCCAGATACCGCCTGTTTTTCAGCATCCTGCCGACTGTCGAATAAGAAACAGGTTTGCCGTTGTATTGACGAACGCCGTGTTCATTGAGAAACGCGCGGACTTCGTGGATGCTGTAGCCGTTTGCATACATCTGAAACGCTTCCATAATATACGGGGCTGTCAGTTCATCCTTAACCATACATCCGTCTGTAACCTTATAACCGATTGTGGGTGTTCCGCCGTTGAATTTACCTTTGAGCACATTTTCCGTCATACCCCTGACCACCTTTTCCGATAGTTCCGCTGAGTAGAATTCCGCATAACCTTCAAGAATTGACTCAAGCAATATTCCTTCCGAACCTTCGGAAATGTGTTCGGTTGCGGATACCACTTTTACATTATGTTTTTTCAACAGCGCCTTGTATCTGGCGCTGTCATAACGGTTTCGGGCGAAACGGTCCAGCTTCCAGACGATAATCATATCAAACAGATTTTTCTCTGCGTCGCGGATCATTTCAAGGAACTGGGGACGGTTGTCTGTTTTGGCGGAAAGAGCTCTGTCGCAGTAGCAGCGGAGAACGGTTATACCGCTTCTTTCGGCAAACTCGGTGCATTCTCTGATCTGACCGTCTATCGACTCCTCTCTCTGGTTGTCGCAAGAATACCTTGCATAAATTACTGCTGTCAATCTGATACCTCCCTTTAGGAAAGCATCCGATTACACTTTTGCATCTCAATTTTAGCATAACCGGATGCCGATTTCAATTATTTTTACTTTATATTTCATTGTTTACGGAAACCGTTTCGGCTTCGGTGTTATCTGTTTCCGGACTGTCGGACTGATTATGTTCACTTTTCCAGAACTCCAGAACGGACGGCAGAAGTGCCGATGCCAGCATCTCGATTTTTTCATCGGGGATAGCGGTTTCATTTTTGAACACTTTAGGTCTGGCCACATGCTGATGTAAACATATCCATAGCCCCTCGTGACTGCTTCATTTAACTCCTCCTTCCTTATTAGATTTTTCGGTTGGACGCGGTCATGGTATTTTATAGTTTGCATAATATTAACTCCTTAATGCTGCTATAAATGTATTTCGGGTCTGTCTTAATAATGTTTCGAGAGATAATTACCTCTCATAATAGGTTCTGTGCTGTCTTTCGGCTCTGCGCCGTGCGCTTTCGATCTGGATATTCTCGTGCGCTTTTTCGAGCAGCGCGGTTACACTTGCCTCACCGAAGCCCTGAATCAGAAGATCGTATTTGCCTGCTCTGTCCTTATACGGTTTCATTTCCTCATCTTTGGATTTGAGACGGTCTTCAAGATTGTTGATTCTGCTCTGTTTTCGTTCAATATCTTCATTTGCTCTTTTGAGTTTTGATTGCAGTTGGAAGTTGTGCGAAAACAGTGTTCTTGCCTTATCAATTATCCTGGCAACTATCGGCATTATTCTTTTTCTGTATGCGCCTGCCGATTCAATTGTTTTCGGATAGGGCAGCGATTCCTCGGCATCCGGAAATTCCTCATTAATCATGCCTTTGATTTTTGCCGACTTTTTGGCAATGACTTCGACTTTCTTCTTGTCCTCATCAATTTTTGCAGTAAGAGCTTTATCTTTTTCTTCAAGAACAGATAATGTTTCCTCTTCCTGCATAATCTTGAACTGAGTAACAGACAAGTGTTCCTCGCCGCTGTTTTTCTCTCCGCGCTCAATGTCGGTATATCCCATACCTCTCATTTCGGCAAAGATATCATCCTGCAACTTGGAATAGGATTTTTTCAGAACGGGTTTGCCGTTTTTGTTAAGGATTATGTTTCCTTTTTCATCAACGGCTGGAGAAGACGCCCACTTCTTGCTTGCGCTTACCTGATGAATAACTTCCTTAACCTTGCCCACAAGAGACGGATCTTTGCACCGTTTGGAATATCGGATTTCTTTTTCAACTACGGGGATATATACAATATGCAAATGATAATGGTATATATCTTTTCCTAATTCCTTTGACATTTTGCTGTTTCGCTCATCAGCGTGCATAACGGCCGATAATATATATTTCTCTCCGCCGATTATCTTTGCCGCGGCTCTGTATGCCGAAGCATAAAACTGTTTGGCATATTCATATCCGCCGTGATTGTGAAAGTATGCGCTGTTCACATCAATTATCAATTCCCCGTATTTCTTGGCGTCGGGTTTAAGACCTCTGGTGGAGATTTCACCCGATTCGACCATAGAGGCAAATATTGACTCATACTCATCCGAGGGATATTTGTAATGATAATTCAGATGTGTTCTTTCGGATACAATATCCGGATTGACATAACTTTCCTTTTTCCTCTCATTGTGCTTTTCGGTATTGCCGATTTGCTTTGCCGTCAGATTGTTGTTCCTGGCAACGATCCTGTCGATGCCGTCGTTTCTTGCAATGCTTATCACCCACTTTCTTTTTATAGATTTGTTTTCGCAACGGTTGCGCGGGACTTGCAGATACTTTTGGCAAAGTATCATAACCCACTATGACACTTTCACCCTTTCGGTTGCAAAGTGCCGTGGGCTCTGCGAGGCGGTTTGCGGTTTCTGCGGAAACCTCGCGTATACGGTATATATTTCGCCTGCATTTTGGCTCATATATCCGTATCCGTTTGCCCAAATCTGCGTTTTGAGCAAAGATGAAGCGGTGCCGTTTTTGGCACCGCTTTGCTGCGTTTGCGCGTATTTTTCTTCTTTGGTGCCAATTCCGGCACCGTCATCAGAACATATCGAGCACGTCAAGAACATCGGCTTCATTCTGAGCCAGCTGTTCTTCTGTCAGCTCGGGTATATCCGCTGTATCATTTTCGTTACTGTTATCCGATACAACAACGGATATATTTTTGATTTCATCACGGATTACTTCCCTGATATCATCGAGCAGGGCGTTATTGCTCTCGCCGTGTATCCTGCCGAGTATTGCTTCAATGATGAATTCATTTCTTGAGAACGAATCATCATTTTTCCGTTCATTGAAGAAATCAATTATTTCTTTCTGTTTGGGTTTGTTCGGATTCATTCTCAGGTTTATACGGTATTCGTTTTTCATAATCGGCCGTTCCGTATCTGAACATCTGCGAGATACTCATAACCTTTTGCCGCGGCACAGATGTCATTGGCGATTTTCACTCTGTCGGGGTTATACCTGTAAAAGTTCTTTACCAGACATCCGCCGCCACCGGTTATATACAGATTCATTGTATTCTCGTCATAGCCGTGCTCGCGTAACCGCCTGAAGATATCGTCAACATAATTCTTTGCCGTGGCTTTTATGAGCTTCAGATCCGCGGGAGCAATATCGGCAGAGCCTGTTATTAGTATTTCATCAATAATACTGTCATGCAGTTCTCTCTGAGTTTTTCTCATAAACTCTTCACGGATAGCGAGCGTTGCCTGATAGGTTCCGAATTTCTCTGTGAACATCTTTCCCGCCTGCGGTTTGCCGTCAATCATATACAGTACATTCATAGTGCCGTTACCGATATCCGCAACCATATTCACGCCTTTGAGCGCGGAAGCGTATTTCGCTACCGCAGCGTAACCTTGGGGATAGATACTTGCTCCGGTAATCTTTACGGAATACTTGACCGAATCGAATACAAACTCAACTTCGGTATTCTGCAGCAGATATTCTCTGAACCGTTCTTTCTGCCCCGATGTCCAGGTCAGCGGCAGACCGGCGGCAATATGGACAGTTGCAGCAGTGAGACCGTTATCTCTGAGTTCCATAGCAACTGCCGCGAGAGTGAGAGCGTAATAGTCACCATCAAGGTATTTGTTTGCGACAAATTCCTTATGCCCTTCGCCGATCAGATAATACCTGCCGTTATACACAAGCATATCCTTTGTGAAAAGCGGCTCATAATCATAAACCGCCAGCCCTGCCCGAAAGCAATGGCTGGCGGTTTTGATATTTCCGTATCCGTGGTCAATTCCGATAATCAGCAGATTTCTGTCTTCGTTATATATCATACTTATTCTCCTTTCCGGGCGCAGACATTACGCAGATTTGCCTTTGCCCTTTTTTCATATTTCAGTTTCCGCAGAACCGTGGTTTTTGATTTCCGGATACCATTTAACGAGTTATCCGAACAGTGGAAACCATTGAAAAATATGGGAGAATGAGTATGAGATGTTGAAAGTGCCCTTGAAAATGCAAGAAATGTTTCTGTTGAAAAAGTTGCTTATTCGTATTATAATAATTATATTATGGGGAAGTTTATATATTTAATTTAGAGAGGAGCTATACTATGTTGCCGGAAGAACAAGCCAGAGTAAAGATTGATAAGCAACTTACTGATGCCGGTTGGGAAATAGTTGATCGTGACGACTATAACCCGATCAATTCTTCTGCGGTTAGAGAAGCTCTTATGCAGGGTAATAAAGAGAGTGATTATTTACTTTTTGTCGACAATAAAGCCATAGCGGTTGTTGAAGCAAAAAAAGAAAGCAATAATCTCGGGAACGAAGTTGCATCGCAAGCCGAAAACTATTCTGTTACTCCTGAGTCGTGGGTTGGGCTTTGGTTTGAAAACAAAATTCCGCTCGTTTATTTAGCAAACGGCAACAAGTTATTATTCAAAAATATGTTGTTGCCTGATAGTGAATATGAAGAAATCCGCGAAATGCATTCTCCCAAAAAAATGCTCCAGCTTATCGGTGCAAAATCTGAATACGGAGCATTGCCACGAATTGAGAAAAAAGGACTTAGAGACTGCCAGTATAACGCTGAGATTGAAATTGAAAAATCCTTCAAAAACGGTAAGAAAAAAGCTCTTTCTATTTTGGCAACGGGCTCTGGTAAAACATATCTTGCCTGCTTGGCTTCATATAGATTGTTAAATTACACTCAGACAAAAAGAGTGTTATTCTTAGTTGACCGTAATAATTTAGCCCGTCAGACTGAAACTGAATTCAGTCTGTTTAACAGAACCGAAAATCAAAAAGCATTAAACGATTTATATCTTATAAACAGACTGAAAAAGAAAGAAGATATAAACGGTGATATTGTCATTTCAACAATACAAAAGCTGTTTGCTGTTTTAACAGGTCAGGATATTCCCGATGACGATGATGAAGATAAAGAAGATGAAACTTCATTTGAGTCAAAAGAAAAAGACGCCGAAAATGTTATTCAACTTGGAGATAATCTTTTGCTGTCACCTGATCATTTCCAGTTTATAGTTGTTGATGAATGCCATCGTTCGATTTATGGAAAATGGAAAGCAGTTCTTGAGTATTTCAGTGGCGCGAGAATACTCGGCTTGACCGCTACTCCCACACCGGAAGCGTATGCATTCTTCGATAATAATATCGTTGAAAACTATACCTACGAGAAATCCGTTGTTGACGGTGTTAATGTTCCTGCGCGTATTTACAGAATTACAACGGAAAAAACTACACACGGCGGAGTAATTGATATAGGCGAAACAATTCAGGAAAAATCTAAAAAAACGAATGAAGTAAAATCATATGCTGCTAAAGAAAGAATTGACTATACTCCGACACAGCTTGACCGCTCTGTAATAAACCACAGTCAGATTGAAACTGTTTTAACATCGTTCAGAGACTCTATCTACAACGATCTTTATCCTGATAGGGAAGAAGATTGGCGTTATATTCCTAAAACTCTTATTTTTGCAAAAGATGACAATCACGCAAGCGAAATCGTTGAATCCGTTAAAAAAGTCTTTGCTGAAAAGTTCCCGGATAATATGGTGCCGGAAAAGTTCGTGCAAAAAATCACATATTCAGCAGGCGACTCGAATGCGCTTATTCGAGACTTGCGAATGGAAAAAGAATTCCGAATTGCAGTAACTGTCACATTGGTTGCTACCGGCACAGATGTAAGGCCGCTTGAAATTGTGCTTTTTATGAAAGATGTTCACTCAAGTGTTCTTTATACTCAAATGAAAGGTCGAGGTTGTCGCGTTATCAATGGAGATAAGCTGAAAGAGGTTACTCCGAATGCAATCAACAAGGATTGTTTCTATATTGTCGATGCTGTCGGCGTAACAGAAAGTTACAAAGATGTTCCTAAACCTGGACCCGGCGGAAAAGGCGGACAAAAGACCTATACTCTTGAACAGTTACTGGAACACCTTGCTCATGGTGAGTTATCAGATGAGAATCTCGGCTTGTTGCGTGACTGCTGTTCAACTATTCAGCGCCGCTATGAAAACAATGCTATTTTCGGCCGCCACCTAGATATGTTCAAAAATGATTTCGGCTTTGAACCGAGGACTCTTGCTGATAGTATTAACAGTGCTTTGGAAAGCAACGCATTGCCTGAATTCGTTGATCCATCTCATGATAACAGGGAGCGTTTCAGTCTTATTTCTTGCTTGATCACAGATATTAACGCAAGAAAAAAACTACTTGAGATGCAGCGTGGTTACTACGCAATTACAAACAAAGATGACGATGAACTTATCTATGCCGGTTTTTCAAAAGAATCAGCAAAAGACTTTATTGAAACCTTCGAGGAATATATAAATACTCATAAGGATAGCATTGAGGCTCTGAGAATTCTATATAATTCCGAAGATACTTTAATCACACACTCAATGCTTATCGACTTGCGGGACAGACTGCTTGCGCAAGACAGGCAGTTTACCGCTGACTATATTTGGAGCAGTTATAAGGTTCTCGATTCTGGCGAAAGTGTTGACGAGTTCAACGCCAAAGAAAACGCAGCAGTGTTGACCGATTTGATTCAGATTGTTCGTTTTGCTTTCAAGATAAATTCAAAACTCGTCAGGCTGCAGAGTTTATTTAATACGAGATTTAATCTTTACTGTGGTCAGAAGCAGAGAAATCTTACTGAAAATCAAATCGCTGTTATGAGGCAGATTGCGGATTATATCGCAAGTGAAGGTGCTATAACAGTTAATGAGCTCAACTCTGTTGATGCAGATTTATGGCGAAAGGGTATTATGAATTTCGGCAAAGAAACATTTGAAGCTGAAACAGTATTACTATCAAAATTCTTATTGAGGGTTGCGTAATATGGCTGAAACACAAGTTAAGAGCGAAGCCGCTCTGCTTAAAAAAGTATGGGATATTGCAGGCGTTCTTGCCGCGGCAGGCGTTGGCTTTACCGATTATATCACTCAGTTGACCTATATTCTTTTCTTGAAAATGGATTCCGAAAAAGAGGAATATGGGCTCGGCAGTTCCATACCCGACGGATATAAGTGGAATGATATAGTTGGCTTAAGTGGGGAAGACCTTGTTGAAAAATATGAGGATATTCTTAAAGAACTGTCGAAACAGGACGGCCTAATCGGCACAATTTTCACTAAGGCAACAAATAAAATAGACAGCCCGGCAAAACTTAAAAAGGTAATAGAAATGGTGTCTTCCGAAAACTGGTATATGATGGAAGGCGATTTTAAAGGTGCTATTTACGAAAAAATTCTTGAGAAAAACGGTCAGGATAAAAAGAGCGGCGCCGGTCAATATTTCACTCCGCGTCCGCTTATTCAGGCAATCGTGGATGTTGTTGACCCCAAAATTACGGAAACCGTTGCAGACCCTGCTTGCGGAACAGCCGGTTTTATTCTTGCCGCTTATGAGCATATGAAAGTTCAGAGCAAGGATTTTGAAAAGCAGAATTTCCTTAAAAATGAAGCTTTCTTCGGCGCTGATAACACACCGCTTGTTGTTACGCTGGCTTCAATGAATATATATCTGCACGATATAGGCTCAGAAAAGAGCCCGATAGTCTGCCAGGATTCATTGATTGATACTTCTGATAAGATGTATCAGGTTATACTTGCTAATCCGCCTTTCGGAACCAGACCGCAGGGCAGTGTTGAAGTATATGCCAACAGACCCGAGTTTATTAAGACTTCGGATAATCAGGTAAATTTTTTACAGCATATAATGTCAATTGTAAAAACGGGCGGCAGAGTTGGCGTTGTTTTGCCCGATAATGTTTTAACCGACGGCAACGCAACTGCAAAAGTCAGAGAAAAATTGCTGAAAGAATTTAATCTGCATACTATACTCCGACTTCCGACCGGAATTTTTTATGCTCAGGGTGTAAAGACAAATGTTCTTTTCTTTGAAAAAGGTGAGCCCACAAAAGATATCTGGGTTTATGATTACAGAACCGGTATAAAGCATACTCTTGTTACTAAGCCTATGACGCGTGCCGACCTTGATGAATTCGTGAAATGCTATTGCTCCGGTCATATGCAGGACAGAAAAGAGACATATTCTAAAGATAATAATCCAAACGGCAGATGGAGAAAGTTTACGGTTTCCGAGGAAGAATACGGAACTCTTAAACTTGATTTCAAATGGCTTGATCTTGATGAAAAAGATGACCGCTCGCTTGCTGAATTGATTGAAGAAATAAAGATGAAATCTGCCAATATTGCAAATGCCGTCAAATCACTGGAAGACCTTATCGGGGATGTGGAGGAATAATGGATACAAAGGCATTGCGTCAAAAAATACTTGACCTCGCCATAAGAGGAAAGCTTGTTCCGCAGGATCCGTCCGATGAGCCTGCGTCGGTTTTGCTTGACCGAATTCGTGCCGAAAAGCAGCAGATGGTTAAAGAAGGTAAGCTTAAAGCGAAAGATATAAAGAACGATTCTGTCATTTTCAAAGGTGAGGATAATTTGCATTATGAGAAGTTTGCTGACGGAACCGTGGAATGTATAGAAGATGAAATCCCATTTGATGTTCCTGAAAATTGGGCTTGGTGCAGAATGGAAACTATTTGCCCTTACGGCAGTTGTGAAAAAGTCGATGCAAAGACCATAAAAAATAACGAATGGATATTAGAATTAGAGGATATCGAAAAAGATACTGGAGTAATTCTTTATTTTGTAAGTAAATCGCAGCGGAACTCAATCAGCGTAAAACATAGATTTGACAAAGGACAATTACTTTATAGTAAACTTCGTCCTTATCTTAACAAAGTCGTAATTGCGCCCAAACCAGGGTATTGCACTTCTGAAATTCTTCCTTTGACTTTTTATGGTAATATTGTTCCGAAATATATGCAAATTTTTTTAATGTCTGAAACATTTCTTGCTTATGTCAATATGATTTCATATGGAGTTAAAATGCCGCGTTTAGGGACTGATGATGGCAAGAGGGTTCTTATCTCGATTCCACCTATAACTGAGCAGAGACGAATATTTGAAAAAGTTGATGAATTATTAGATAAAATAAGCATAGTTAATGAAGAAATAATTGCATTAAACGAAAGCGTTGAAATAATAAAATCAAAAATCCTTGATCTTGCAGTTTGCGGTAAACTTGTTCCTCAAGACCCGACGGATGAGCCCGCTTCGGTTCTTCTTGAGCGCATTAGAGCAGAAAAAGAAGAACTGATAAAGCAGGGAAAAATCAAGCGTGATAAAGTCGAATCCGTCATCTTCAAAGGTGAGGATAACTCTTATTATGAGAAGATGACTGACGGAACAATTAAAAACATTGATAGTGAAATACCGTTTGCTATTCCTGATCATTGGATATGGACAAGACTTACCACAATAACAAATGGCATTTTTGCCGGAGGCGACAGACCCAATACATTTAGTGCTACAAAGACTAATGAATGCCCATTTCCAATATTCTCGAATGGTGTAACTGACGAGGGGCTATATGGATTTTGTGACAAAGCTCGAGTTGATAAGCCGAGTATAACAATATCAGCGAGAGGAACGATTGGTTATACATGTATAAGACGAGAACCATTCACACCTATAGTAAGACTTATAACAATTACACCATCATCAAGTATATTAATTGACTATCTTTATTATGTTTTTTTGGCTTTATTGGAAACCGGAACTGGTTCCAGCACTCCGCAGTTAACAGTTCCTAATATAACGGGCAAATTAATCCCGCTTCCACCGAAAAATGAGCAAGGAAGAATAACTGATTATATAAAAAATGTATTTGAGTTTTCAGATAATGTTAAAGCAAGCCTTGAATAAATTACTCAAACAATGCGTTTATTTCGTTTATTTTACTTATTGTGCGCTTTTGTTCTTCAAGCGGCGGCAATCCTATAATCTTTTCTGAAAACTCTGAAATCCAGTATCTTTTATGATTTTCGCTGTCGCAATTAACCTTTTGCATAGCATAATAAGCATAAATAGTTGATATTATTCTTTCGTCGGCTGTGAGTATTTTCATTGCCGACGACTTTACTTTGAACGGAAAATCAACATATTTACTCTCAGTTGTAAAGTCGTCAAATATGATTACCGGTAAGGCATCTTTTATTCCGTATTTTTCATTGGTATAACCGATAATGAACGATTTGCCGGCAGTTAAAACGGGCGTGTCATAATCGTTGCTGTATGCTGTGCTGTCAACAATATAAGGAGTCGGTTGCTCATATTCAAGCACACTTTTTAGCCTGATATAAGCCCAGTTTTCAGGTATATCATATGGCAATTCTTCATTAACACATTTAATTGAGTCGTCAATCTTCTCATAATAAGAGAAACAAGCACCTTCGTTTATAATATTTCAGCGGAATACACCGCTAATACTATTTACGGAGGTGTCTTTTTTATGAAGACGCAAAATGCTTATGAAAAGCATTTGAAAAAGGAGAATCTGTCTCAAAACACCATAGATTCATATCTGTGGACGGCTGATTATTATCTGACTCACTATGATAATATCAGCAAAGAAAATCTGCTTGCGTATAAGGGCTATTTAATGGAGCTTTTTAAGCCCAAAACAGTCAATCTGCGAATTCAGGCAATCAATAAGTATCTGGAATTCCTGGGCAAAGACAAATTGAAACTGAAGGCGGTAAAGGTTCAGCAGAAGAATTTTCTTGAAAATGTCATCAGCAATGCGGACTATAACTTTCTGAAAAAGCAGCTAAAAAAAGATGGTAATATGGAATGGTATTTCGTTGTATGGTATCTGGCCGCCACCGGAGCGCGTGTCAGCGAGCTTATACAAATAAAAATTGAGCATATAAATCTCGGCTATTTTGATTTATATACAAAGGGCGGCAAATTGCGCAGATTGTATATTCCGAAAAAGCTGAAAAATGAAACCCTCGAATGGCTTAACTCTAATGGCAGAAGCAGCGGATATCTGTTTTTAAACCGCTATGGGGAAAGAATAAGCACAAGGGGTATTTCTCAGCAGTTAAAAAACTTCGCAGTAAAATACGGAATTGATTCAAAAGTGGTATATCCGCATTCATTTCGGCACAGATACGCAAAGAATTTTCTGGAAAAATACAATGATATTGCTCTTCTTGCCGATTTGATGGGCCATGAAAGCATAGAAACAACCCGTATTTATCTGAGACGAACCGCCAGCGAACAGCAGGCAATTGTAGACAAAATAGTTACTTGGTAAGCAAACGCCGCTCTCAGCTGAGGGCGGCGAATGAACATTCTATAGAGTCAACTATCGTAAACAAATTATTAATCATATCAACGATTCTATCCTGTTCTCTTAAAGGCGGAATTAAAAAAGGAATTTTTGTTAACACACTCTTTGTTAAATGCTTGATGGTAACTCCATTGCTAATATGTTTGAGGTATCCTATACTCTCCAAAAACATAAAATAATAAAGAAAATATTTTGTGTTAATGTTTCCATAAAACCTGATTCTGTGGAGAGCATTTTGGTAAAAAATATTTTTGTTCTCGTTCCAAATACAGCAACGTCCAACATCTCCACCTTCACATACTAACAAGTCGCCCTTCCTAACAGTATATCTTTCAATTTCTTCAGAATCGAATCTCATTTTTTTAAGATCTGACAAATCAACACCATTCCATTTAATATTAACACTTCTCAAATATGGATATAAGTTTTGTGTATTGTGTTTACCGTCAAGAGTCTTTCCTAACTCAACTTCCGCAATATTTGAAATACTTGTAACTGCCCATTTATCAGGAATCTCATCATAATAAGAGTTATCCTCACCTTTGAAGATGACAGATTCGCCTTTGTCACATTTGATTTTACCCTGCTTTATCAGTTCTTCTTTCTCGGCGCGGATGCGTTCAAGAAGAGCCGAAGCGGGCTCATCCGTTGGGTCTTGAGGAACAAGTTTACCGCAAACTGCAAGATCAAGGATTTTTGATTTAACAGCTTCAATATATGAGTCTAATTCAAGCTTGTTATTATCAATTTCGTTTATAATATCAAACGAAGATTCAACTTGGCTAACAATACGTTCTTGTTCAGATGTTGGTGGTAACGGAACAATCAATGAATGAACGGCGTTGGAAGAAAAACCTTGCAAACCGATACCGTTACCGTTTATTTTCCCATTTAATTTATAGAGATATAAAACATAATAATAGAATTTTGTGTTTATCTTATCATAAGCGCGCAATCGATGAAGATGATTCTGTATTCTAATAGGTTCGTCCGATTCCCAAATTGCAGAGCGCCCGATATCACCGCCTTCACAAACAAGCAAATCGCCTTTTTCGACAGTGCATTTTACGATTTCCTCATCTGTAAAGCTCATCGTTTTGAGGTTATCGAGAACAAATTTATCCCAATATACATTTGATGTTGTAATGTATGTGAGGGCTTGACCTTCTATTTTAGAAGAATTCAATGCTTTTCCGGTATTATGATTAAATAAAAAGCCGAGATTGCACCATACCCATCCGACCGGCAATTCGTCATATTCATTTTCAGATAATATTACCGTTCCGTCGGCAAACTTCTCATAATGCAAACTATGAAAAAAAGTTCTTGTCAACACATCTTGACAAAATGGCAAGTATTTGTTATTATAATAGTCGGGAGGTTAAATGAATAATAAATTATCAAATTGAAAGAAAACGACAAAAAAGAAAAAATAGACGAATGAGGAAAAGGAGAAACTGCAATGAGTAAGGAATTAGGCATTCGGATTTTACAAATTCTCAAAAACAGCAACATAACCCAGAAAGACCTTGCAGAAAGAATCGGTGTTACAGAAGCGGTCATATCTAGATATATTTCAGGAGACAGAGAACCTAAACCGGATGTGTTAGCAAACATTGCAACTGCATTAAAAACAACTTCAGACTATTTGCTTGGTATTGAAAAAGATGATTTTAACTATTCTCGCATTAAAAGAATACTCGCTAGAAATGCACAGGAAATGACAGATGAAGATAAGCGTGGTTTAATAAACGCTTTATTTGGGGAGGAATAAGTTTGGGAATTTCTCTATCTCACGAGAGATATGAACAGATAAAAGAAATTGTTGTAAATCTATTTATAAAATATGATGTTCATTGTATTCCGGTAAGTGGATTTGAACTGGCAACTAAAATGGGAATAAAAGTAATTCCTTATTCGGCCGTCAGCGAAAACAAGCGATGCTTACTATTAAAACAAAGTGAAGACGGTTTTTGTGTTTTATATGAAAACGAATACGGCATAGATGAGTGGCGCATCTATTTTAATGATGAAAGAGATTACGGAAGAATAAACAACACGATTTTTCACGAATTAGGGCATATTGTTCTAGATCACACTCAAGACAGTGAACTCGCGGAAAAAGAAGTCAAATTTTTTGCAAAATATGCCTTGGCTCCGCCGGTTTTAGTCCATAAGCTGAATGTGAAAGACCCCATTGAAATCGTTGATTATTTTGACATAAGTTACGAGGCGGCTCGTTATGCTTATTTATATTATCAAAAATGGCTGCAGCGTAATCATACCGGCTATACCGATTATGAGGAGCGTTTGTTAATCCTGTTTAAGGATATAGCCTGAAATACAATTGGAGGTGAGGTAATATATGATTGTGTCATATAAAACTAAAAAAATCCCTTGAATTGTTCGCAGCAATTCAAAGGACTCTCGTCTCCGAACAGTGATGTTACGGATCCGTGATACAGGTATAGTATATCACTGATTTCGGAGATTTTCAATAGAATTCGAAAATTTTTCGGATTCTTTATCTCCGCGCCCTAATTATTGGGTAGCTTATTATTAGAAAGAGGTGATTGCTATGCGCAACACTACTAAAAAGGTTGTTTCTTCCGATGGAACAGTTGAGCGCGTTCCTGTAGATATGAAGAGGCAACTTAACTACAATATTGCAAATCTACTCAACAAGACGCATCTTAACGATGACGGCTTCCCCGTTTTTCATACGCACGCATCGGTTTATCCCGATTATATTGCGATGAATAATGAGAAGCATATGTTCCACAAGACACAACTTACAGCTCTGGGGTTCTACACATTTGACAGAAGCTTTGACAACATTCACGGTTTATATAATGCCATCTATTATAATGATGTCAGACTCCTTAAAAAGTATAAGGAAATGTATGCCGGAATAAAGTTCGTTATCGGTCCTGATTATTCTATGTTTGACAACAGCTGGCCCCAAGAAAACGAAAGCAGGCTTTTGAAAATCCGGATTATAATGCTCTGGTTTATCTTTGAAATTGGAGCAATTGCAATTCCGAATGTGGTTTATCTGTCAGCAGAAAAACTCCCTCATATTATGAGCGGGTTTGAAGAGTGCGAAATTTTTTGCTTTAGTTTAAAAGGCCATATGAGATATGCGGTTGAAAGAAACCGTGTGATCGAACTGGTAAAATACATTACAGACAACACTGCGGTTAAAACGATGCTCGTGTATTCCGTCTGCGGTAAAGACGAAAACGCTCTTAAATTATTCTCATATGCTATCGAGCGCGGCATTGATGTAAGAATAGTTGACAACACCCTCCGTCAGCGCAATATTAACAGATTGGAGGGAATGGCATGAGTTCGGGAACATCTTCTAATATACCTAACGGAACTAATGGCTCGCAGTCTTCATTTGAACAAGATGAGCTTGCATTGCAAGAAACCATTAACAATAATAATCTTACTTCAAATGCCAATTCGCCAGTTTCATTGCCTGATGAAAAATCACAGTTAAACCACATTTTCAGTAACAGACCTGGACACTTGCCTGATACCCCTAAAAACAGAGAAAGGCTTATAAACCTAGCAAATGACAATCAAAAATATGTTGGCAAAGACAAATATGGAAACAGTTGGAATGTCAGCAATACTTCAGATGGCCAGTTGTGGGTTAGACACCAAAACGGTAAAATTAATGAGGGCGGTATAAACAAAGTGCCTCGAAACTGGAATAGTGAAACCGGATTAAATGATAATCCAATCAAAAGGAGGAAAAACAAATGAATAAATTCGAATTGTTTTGCATGATATTCTTTGCTCTCGATGCTGATTGGGATGAAACAAAAGACTCGACAATTGGAGAATATCTTAGTTCAGCAAATCCGTTTTTGTTTGAAGACATTGGTTCTGCTGATTCATCGATTTACTCTGATTTTTGCGGCTACATTTCTGAACCCATCTCAATTGAGAATAGCTATTCCGAAGCTGTTAAGTATCTAAAAGCATTAGGAAATCAAAAGATAGTTGATGCTTTTATGAAAACAACTGAAGAGGATTGGATAGAAAGCGTAAAGGATTATTTGTCAACACCTCATAAGGGAGAGAAGTAATCATACTATTTTTTTCCACACCCCAGCCAGCAGCACCCATTGCTCTGTTTTTGCATCTTTCTGCGTGCGCATTGCATTATCAATTTCGCGCAGAACGGCGAGACGGTGTGACTCAGTTTTACACAGTTTTGAAATTCTTTCAATACCCGATGTCAGAATGACGGCAATATCGCTCATTCCGGCATCGGTATTGTTTTGTCCGTGTCTGCCGCGTTTGTTGGCGGCGCTGAGTATTCTCATTACCGTTCTGTTATATGCCGTTGCAGTTTTATTTGCTGTATCAAGAATCTTTGCTATTTCATCTTTTCTTACACCCTTTATTTTGCCGTAGTCAATACCGGGCAGATCTGAGAAGAACTTACCGTTTTTACTTCTCAGCGTCTTGTCGGCGCAGGCTTCGTTGTATAGATATGCCATCGGTGAGCGGCACTCATAGTTTTTATCATTATTTTTCGGCTTTCCGCTTGAAATATTGATGTATCTCCAGAATTCGGGCTCATTAAAATACTCGCCGAATATGCCGAGATATTTTGCTTTGAGTTCATCAAGAACCGAATCAACGTCGACTTTGTATATGCGCTTCGCTTTGTCAATTTCGGTATTTGAAAGCACTGCAAGAATGCAGATATCTTTATACAACTCATCGGGCGAGATTATGGAAATATCGGGTGTGTTGATAACTGACCAGTAGATTGTATTCAGCTTCTGAGAAAGATTAACTATTTCACCGATTTTATTTTCACTGATAAGTTGGTCAATTTCTGCGAGAGATTTGCCTTCCGCGGGTTCAAATTCAAGCCTGTTGTAGGGTAACAAGAATTCGCCGTAGTTTCTGTCTGCCGCTTTTGTAAGGATCTTGTCGTCGGTTATAAGCATTGTATCCGAATCATAATCGCACCCGTTCAGTCTGTGCTGAATCGGACTGTCAAGAGCATCAATACACACAATATTCTCCGTGAGATTGAAGTAATGCTCAAATTTTACCGGGCGGTTATCGGCAACGGATATGTTGCCCATGGTAATATGAGGGCTTCTTATACAGAGAATCTTACCGCCGAGCATAAAGAAATCAGAAAATATAACGCCTTTCCCGACAGCTTTTATTGCAGATTCCGCTCCCCATGACAAATCCAGAAAATTTTCACGGATACAGCAGTTAAGTAATTCCTGACCGTTGCCGAATAATACAGCATTAGTCCCGCGAACAAGGAGTTTGCCCTGCTTAACGGAACTGTTGATTTCTCTGATAATATCGTTTCTGAAGCCGTAAAACATTTTGGTTTCCGCAAATTCGGGGTATTTATTCAGAATCTCCGAAACAAGTCTTTTCTTATACAACAGGGGGTTAAATTCAAGGTCGGAACCATCCGAACGATATTCATCAAGATAGTATTTCATCCCCCGATAACCGGCGCGGATATCATTTTTCAGTTTGTTTACCGGCTCAACAAGCTTTTTTGCCTCTTTTTCGGTAATATTGATTGTGTTTATGAGCTGATAACTGGTGCGGACATACTGACCGCCCATATATTTGGTGGGCTTTTCGCTTTTTACTATTCCGAATGTTTCTCCGCCGTCATTATTCAGTTGACTTATCCAGTAAGCGATTACATAAGGCGGTTTTCCGGATAACACTTTGAAAAACTTCAGACTTGTGTCTGTGACAACCATTTTCACCTGTGAAATATCCTTTGCAAGCGTAAAGCCCTGAAGTTGTGAAACCTCCGTTATACAGTTGTCCTTAAACCATTTTTGCAGTTTTGTATTGAAAGCGCAGGACTTGAACCAGCGGTTGCGGAGAAGCATCATTCCTTTATCGCTTCTGCCTGCCTGTTCAAATACGGATTCATCAAGTAATGCTTCTCCGTCCCATAAAACGGTCGGCATGCTGTTAATCTGTTTTTCTTCTGCCATAACACATCCGTTTTTACTTGTAACACATATTGTTTTGGCATCAGTCGTAAATTTTGCGTCGGGTAAAAACAGAATAGAATCAAGCGGGATTTCAACTGTATCTTCTATGGTGCTCAGAGTCAAAGCCGTATATGCTTCATGAGCAACGGGATCTGTTTTCAGCGTCAAGCCATATTTTCTCATTTCCGCGTCAATCTTTTTACTGC
The DNA here is from genome assembly GCA_017428625.1 of Clostridia bacterium. GTDB lineage: Bacteria > Bacillota > Clostridia > Oscillospirales > Acutalibacteraceae > CAG-177. The sequence continues at coordinate 34,403 of JAFRQM010000005.1, read as the reverse complement.
CCGGACTGAAATCGCTCCAAGCCATCATTTTCTTATACATTTCTTTACGGATAAAGTAGCACTTGCCGACACGGCTCATACCTGCGCTGCGTTTATATCTTACATATTCAATCGGATTGCCTTTAGCGTTGAGCATAGTAAATCCGTTTTCATAGAGCAGATCTCTCAAATCTGATGTAGACAGTATTGTTTTTGCCTGCTTAAATGTATAGAAGTTATTATCTGTGTCAAATCCGAAATTACGGCAGCCGACGGGAAGATTGTTATTTGATACAAGGACATAAGTTATCACGGCGAGTAATTCATCACCGTTTATGCAGATATTATCTGTAATCTTATATTCATTGCCGAGTAAATCAATAATGTATCCGTTTTCATAACGGTAACCGGCTTTGACATACAGTTTACCTTCTCCGTTATATCCTTCGACCTTACCGAACACATTATACTCTTTATATGTAGAATCAAAAGAAACACTGATTAATGCGTGGGAATATCTGTTGTCATTGTGAACAGAGCAAAACGATTTAACTCTGAAAGCTTCTTTATATACCGATTCCAGCTTTTCTGTTTCAAGGCAGTATTTCAGAGCACCGCTGAAAAGAGCAGTGTTTGGCTTATATTTTTCGTTTCCTTTTGAGTCCTTGACTCTTTCATAGAGTTTCAATCCGCTGCCGGAAGCGTTAAGACGATATACAACCGAAGCGTCAAGCATTGGGATTTTGTATGAATGCTCACGGGCAAATCCCTTCGTATCTTTCACTGAAATCACTTCCTTTTAATTGGTTCCATAGTAATTCTCTCACAAAGGCAGTCCGAAAATACGGACTGAAACAAATGATTTTCAAGCAAAAAATCCCTGCAGCAGAGTAATTCTGTTGCAGGGATAATTCTTTAATCAGTCCTCAAGATATATGGGATGCGCTTGGACGTATTCTTTCAGTTTGCCGCCGAGCAGGAGATTAACATATTTTATCGGCTCGTTGTATAGCAGATAATCCAAAGCAGACCGTTCATACATACTATCGGTGCATTCATATTCAACGGCATAAACATCTATCCAATATTGATTGTCGGAAATGTCCTCCATTTCCAGCCTGCCGGTGTCAAGGTTATATTCACAGGTTTTAACATAAAGCATAATTCTTCCTCCGTTAATTTTTTTGCAAAAGTGTAACCGGATGAAGTAATATAAAATCTTTAGATAAAAACAAATAACCCGAACGTATTTCCGATTTGAAATAAGTTCGAGTTATGTGCGTTTGGTGACCCGGACGAGAATCGAACTCGTGTTACCGCCGTGAAAGGGCGGTGTCTTAACCGCTTGACCACCGGGCCGTTCTGGTAGCGGAAGGTGGATTTGAACCGCCGACACCCCGGGTATGAACCGAGTGCTCTAGCCACTGAGCTATTCCGCCGTAAACCGCTGTCATTAAGCCTGTTTATTATATTATATGCCTTTCGGTTTGTCAACAACTTTTTTAAAAATATTTTTTCATTGTATTCACGCGGCTTTTTGTTTTGTCCTGCGCCCGCAAAACAGTTGCGCATTTATATAAAGATTTGCTTTTCGCGGCTTGAAAACACAGCAGGTTTGTTATAGAATAATCGTGAACAAACAGTCCTCGCTTACCGCGGAAACTGTTATAAAAAAGGAGAAGGTTATGAAAAAACGCATTCTTGCATATCTTAAATATTTAAACGAAACCTCGCCCGAATCGCTCTCTCAGGGCGACCTTGAGGCTTTTCGCAGAGATATGCTTATTCAGATTGAGTATTTTCAGCACGAAAGGCTTATTCACCTCATTGTCACAATCACATTCGCGCTGGCAACCTTCATCGTGCTCGGCATTGCGGTCTCCGGCGTTACGCAGGCATATATTCTTATGGTTCTGCTTGTTGTTCTGCTTGCGCCTTACATCAAGCACTACTATCTGCTTGAAAACGGCGTGCAGAAAATGTATGTTTATTATGACGCGCTTGTGGCGGAAGAAAACCGACGCCGTCACGAGGCGGAGGGCAGAGGCGAATGACGGTTCTGCAACAGCTGCGCGAAAAAACTGACGGAGGCTACGCGGATTTTCAGGCAAAGCTTATCCCGAATGTTGAGCGTAAACTTTTCATAGGGGTAAGAACACCCGAACTCAAAGCGCTCGCGAAGGAACTCGCGGGCACAAAGCAGGCGGAGAACTTTCTCGGCAAACTTCCTCACAGATATTTTGATGAGAATCAGCTTCACGCCTTTCTTATCAACCGCGAAAAGAGTTTTGAAAAATGTCTGGCGGAGGTTGAGACTTTTCTGCCCTATGTTGACAACTGGGCTACCTGCGACCAACTCTCACCCGCCGTTTTCGGCAAAAACAAAAGCGAACTTGCCGCAAAAGCCTTTGAGTGGATTGACTCGGGCAAAACCTACTCCGTGCGTTTCGGCACCGGTATGCTTATGCGGTGGTTTCTTGACGCGGATTTTGACATAAAATACGCAAAAAAGGTTGCAAAAATCAAAAGTGACGAATACTATATAAATATGATGTCCGCGTGGTATTTCGCCACCGCTCTCGCAAAACAGTGGAACGCCTGCGTTCCGTTTATCGAGAAAGGCGCGCTGCCCGTGTGGGTTCACAACAAGGCAATACAAAAATCCGTTGAGAGCCTTCGCATCACTCCGGAACAAAAGGATTATCTCAAAACACTGAGGAAGTGAATTTTTGGCACATCCGTTAAAGCATTTCAGAACAATCACAAAACACAGGCACGCCGTTATGAGGCACTGCTTCAAAGCGGGCATACCGCTTCAGGGCATAAGGCACGACCTGTCAAAATACACGCCCGCGGAGTTTATCCCCGGCGCGAAATATTATCAGGGCAACCGCTCGCCCAACGAGGCGGAGCGAGAAGAGTTCGGCTATTCCTCGGCGTGGCTTCACCACAAGGGGCGCAACCGCCATCACTTTGAATACTGGGCGGATTACAACCCGAAAGAACGCAGGGTTGTGCCCGTAAAAATGCCTCCCCGCTATGTTATAGAAATGTTCTGCGACCGCGTTGCCGCAAGCAAGATTTATCAGGGCGAAAAATACACCGACGCTTCGGCGTTCAACTATTTTGAGCGCGGGCGCGACAAACGCTCAATTCACCCCGAAACCTCCGATTTTCTCGAATCGCTGCTTAAAATGCTCAGCGAGAAAGGCGAGGATGAAACTTTTGCATATATCCGCAATTTTTTAAAAAGCGGTAAAAATTATTAATACAGAGGTGCTTTTATGAAACTCGGAATTATCGGCGACTGGAGCGAAGAGGGCTTCAGATATGTTCAGAGCAAAGGCCTTGACTGCGTGGAGTTCTGCTACAACCACGATCAGCCGACGGACAAACTCCTCGCACTTGTGCCCTCGCTCAATGAATGGCAGAAGAAATACGGCGTTAAAATTCTTTCAATGGGCCGCTGGGGCTCAAAAAGAATCAATGACGACGGCACGGTAAACGAGCCCGTTCTCAAAGAGGATTTTGATGTGATAGACGCCGCGTCCGCGGTGGGCTGCCCCGTTTTCAACTGCGGCTGCAACTACACCGAGGGCAAAAACTACAAAGAGAACTGCGACATAGCCGCCGCTTATTTCGCGAAACTTATTGAATACGCAAAGAGCAAAAATGTCAAAATCGCAACTTATAACTGCGACTGGGGCAACTTTGTTTACAATGACAAGGCTTGGTCGGCAATTCACAGCAATATGCCGGAACTCGGAATTAAATACGATGTTTCGCACTGCATTAACAGGCACGGCGATTATCTTAAAGAAATAAGGGACTGGGGCGACAGATTTTATCATTTCCACCTCAAGGGCACGCTCTATGTTGACGGCGAGCACTATGACGACCCGCCCGCCGGGCTTGACCCGACAGACTGGCGTTCGGTTATGGCGCTGCTTTATATAAAGAACTACAACGAAATGGTCTCTATTGAACCGCATTCGCACAACTGGCAGGGTGAAAAAGGCGAATGGGGCGTCGATTTCACAATCAATTTCATAAAACCTTTTATAAAAGAATAATCTGCTTCGGAATAAGTCAAAAGCCGCCCTTTCGGGCGGCTTTGATTATGTCTTTTATTACTGCGCTGTCTGCGCCTCTGCCTGCGCCTGCGCGTCATTTACGCGCTGCAGCCGTTTTTCCGCGAACGCCGCGGAGGATTTTTCGCCTTTTTGAGCCGCTTTTTCAATAACGGCGCCGAATGTGACTGCCTTGTTGCCGTTAAAGTTGAGCAGGCTTTCGTAATACTCGTTGTATTCTTTGGCGGCAAGGTTCAGGCGGATTAACGAGTAAGCGTCTATGTCGCCTTCGTTTGTTCCTTCATACATAAAAAGACCGTAACCGACGCCGCTTTCGAGAACCTCGTAATCGCCCGCCTTCCTTTCGGCTGCGGTCATCCAGCGGGCAACGCTGTAACCGAGTTCGTGAATATGAACGCCCTCGCATACGCCGACTGTGTTCCAGGACTGAAAACTCTCATTATAGGTGTCGGATATCTCTTCCATCATTTCAACCGAGCCGTCGTTCCTTTTGAGCAGGTCATACTGCCTCTTTGCCGCTGCTTCGGATTCCTTTTTTTCATCATCGCTCTGCGCTGCCTGCCCGCCCGCGTTGAAAAGCGTTATGGATTCGCGGTAGTTGACGCTGTCGGGTGAATACTGCGGCTTTTCAACATAAACAAGGTTTGCGTAGGTGTCGCCCGGCAAAACCTCCACATCGCCCGCCTTTCTGCCTTTCGCGAAGCACCATTCGGCGGTCTCGCTGCCGAAATCCTCAACAATTCTGTCATAAAGGCAGAAATAATACCTGGTAGTGCTGTCCGCTATCCGGCTGAAATGCGGGTCAACATCCTTGTAGTAATCAATGCCGAAGTCGTAAAAACTCTCAAGGTCTTTTATCTCTTTTTTCGCCCGCTGCGCGCCTTCTTCATCATCAGAATAAATCTTGAGAACGCGAACGTCGATATAGTTGTATTTCGAAGGGTTCTTGTCATAGATTCCCTTTATTTCGCTGTCGGAATGCGCCGCGGCAAAAGTCGATTTCAAAGCCTTTTCATATTCGCTCGCGTAATTTCTCATAATGAGGTTGCGAGCATAGAGGCAGACTGTTGTGCCTTCGCAGTAACTTTCCGAAAGCATGGCGTCGGGATTCTTCGCGTTCATATCCGCTGAGTATTCCACATCGCCTTTAATGCTGCTCAACTCGGCAGCGACGCTGTCGGAAATCATAAAGCCGTTTTCCAGCGCGTCATAAAAAAGAATATATCTCTTGCGCAGCGCCGCCTGAGTTTCCTCTTTAAGACGGTCTGCCCAGGTGACTTTTTCGTCCTTGCCGTATGGCTGGTCGGCAGGTGCCGCCGTCAGTTCGGGGGTAAGCCCCTGCGGGTCGCCGATTTCATCGGATGCGGCGTAAATAAACATATCGAAATATGTCATGGCGAATTCCGTCGCGGAGATTTTTCTGTCGCCGACAGTCATCGCCACGCCGTATTTTTCACAGGCGGCTTCGCTGTCTTTTTCAGCCTGTTCGAATATTTCAACAAAAAATTCGGGGAGTTTGTATCCTTTGTAATCCGCCGTTTCATAGCTTACCTTCTCCGGCGTGAGTTCAACGCTTTTTTTCGTGTCGGAGCCGCCGCCGTATTCGTTTGTTCCCCCGTGTTTCGGTTTATACAGGCAGAAATAGCCCGTAACGATTAACGCCGCCGCCAGAACAACCGCGACAACGGGAATTATTATTTTTTTCGCCTTTGATTTTTCTTTTGCCATAAGCACTCCGTTTTTTTCACAAAGCGGGCGCGTCTGCTGCCGCGCCCGCCGTTTTAACCGGTTTTAAATTCAGATTCTCGCAACGCCGCTGTCTCTCGCGGCCTGAGCGACCGCCGCCGCAACCGCGGGGCCTACTCTCGGGTCGAAAGCTTTGGGGATTATGTAATCTTCGCTGAGTTCTTCGTCTGAGATAAGGTTTGCCAGCGCGTGTGACGCCGCCATCTTCATCTCTTCGTTGATGTCGCTCGCGCGCACATCGAATGTGCCCCTGAAAATGCCGGGAAAGGCGAGAACATTGTTTATCTGGTTCGGGAAGTCGCTTCTGCCTGTGGAGATAACTCTCGCTCCGCCCGCCTTCGCGTCGTCGGGGAAGATTTCGGGGGTCGGGTTGGCGCAGGCGAAAACAATGGCGTCTTTGTTCATGGTTTTAACCATCTCTGTTGTAACGGTGCCGGGTGCCGAAACGCCGATAAATATATCCGCGCCCTTGATAACATCGGCAAGTGTGCCTTTTTCGCCGTTGAGGTTGGTGACTTCCGCCATTTCTTCCTTAATCCAGTTGAGGCCGTCTCTGCCCTTGTAGATAGCGCCTTTTCTGTCGGTCATAACAATGTTTTTAAAGCCCGCCGAAAGAAGGAGCTTGGTGATTGAAATAGCCGCCGCGCCGGCGCCGGATGTAACAACCTTAACATCCTCCATCTTTTTGCCAACGACTTTGAGAGCGTTGATAAGGCCGGCAAGAGTAATGATTGCGGTGCCGTGCTGGTCATCATGGAAAATGGGAATGTCGCACTTCTCTTTGAGCTTGCGCTCGATTTCAAAGCAGCGGGGTGCCGCGATATCCTCAAGGTTTATGCCGCCGAACGAGCCGGACATAAGATAAACCGCGTTTACAAACTCATCAACATCCTTTGTCTTTACGCACAGAGGGAAGGCGTCAACTCCGCCGAATGATTTGAAAAGAACACACTTGCCTTCCATAACGGGCATACCGGCTTCGGGGCCGATGTCGCCGAGACCGAGAACCGCTGTGCCGTCGGTGATAACCGCGCACAGGTTGTGTCTTCTTGTGAGTTCATAGCTTTTTGAAATGTCTTTCTGTATTTCAAGGCAGGGCTGCGCAACGCCGGGTGTGTATGCGAGCGAGAGGTCGTCCTTGCTCGCTACGGGAACGGTTGCTATAACCTCGATTTTGCCTTTCCACTCTTCGTGTAAGCGTAAAGATTCTTTTGCGTAATCCATTTTGTTTCTCCTTATATTATCTTTTTATTTTGTGCTGTTTTGTGTGCGTTTATTCAAGGCTTTGCCCAGCCGCGTGAGCGGTCAACCGCTCTCTTCCAGCCCGCGTAAAGTTCGTTGCGCTTTTCAAGAGGCATCTGGGGAGTGAAAACTTTGTCGATTTCTCTGTTTGAGATGATTTCGTCCTTGCTCTTCCAGAAGCCGACCGCAAGGCCCGCCATATAGGCCGCGCCGAGAGCCGTTGTCTCAACCGTCTTCGGGCGAACCACCATGCAGCGTATAAGGTCTGACTGAATCTGCATCATAATGTTGCTCACGGAAGCGCCGCCGTCAACGCGCAGTTCGGTGAAGTTTATGCCGGAATCCTCTTTCATCGCTTCAAGCAGGTCTGTCATCTGGTAGGCTATCGCCTCAAGCACGCTCCTCGCTATGTGCGCGCGGTTTACGCCTCTTGTAAGGCCTACAATGGCGCCTCTCGCATACATATCCCAGTAGGGCGCGCCCAGACCCGTGAACGCGGGCACAAAATAGATTCCGTTGGCGTCGGGAACGCTTTCCGCAAGTTCGTCGCAGCGTCTCGCCGTGTTGATAAGACCGAGCTCGTCGCGCAGCCACTTGATGACCGAGCCCGCGTTGAAAGCGGAACCCTCAACATCATATTCAACCTCATCGCCGATGCCCCACGCAACGCCGGTGAGAAGTTTTTTCTTTGATTTTGTTCTGGTTTTGCCTGTGTTCATAAGCAGGAAGCAGCCTGTGCCGTAGGTGTTTTTCGCCTGACCGGCTTCAAAACAGCACTGGCCGAAAAGAGCCGCCTGCTGGTCGCCTATGGCGCCGCTTATCGGAATACCCTCAAGGTCTTCAAGGCCGACAATTCCTCCCGCGACCGTTCCGTAAACCTTGCTTGAAGGCACGGGCTCGGGCAGAATGCTCATCGGAATACCGAGTTTTTCGCAGAGCGTTTCATCCCAGCAGAGTCTGTCAACATCAAAAAGCATTGTGCGCGACGCGTTTGAGTAGTCGGTAACATGAACCGCGGCGTCGCTGTCTTTCGCGCCGCCCGTAAGGTTCCAGATAAGCCAGGTTTCAACCGTGCCGAAAAGGAGTTTGCCTTCCTCCGCAAGCTGACGCGCCTCGGGAACATTGTCAAGTATCCATTTGATTTTCGTGCCCGAAAAATACGCGTCAACAATAAGCCCCGTGTGCTCCTGAATGTAGTCCGAAAGCCCTTCGTTGATAATCTCTTCGCAGATGTCCGCTGTGCGGCGGCACTGCCAGACTATGGCGTTATAAACGGGTTTGCCCGTCTCTTTGTTCCAGAGAATTGTTGTTTCACGCTGGTTTGTTATGCCTATTGCCGCAATATCCTGCGCCGAAACAGTGCCCTCAGCCAGAATGCTCGTGAGTGATTCGAGCTGACTGTAAAGAATAGTCATCGGGTCATGTTCAACCCAGCCCGCCTGAGGATAAATCTGATCAAATTCCTTTTGTGCCTTCGCGATGATGTTGCCCGCCTTGTCAAAGGCGATGGCTCGTGAACTGGTTGTGCCCTGGTCGAGAGCTATAACGTATTTTGCCATAAAAGCACCCTTTCTTATATGTTATATTTCAATTCCGAAATAATTGACCGCGTTGTTATATGAAATATCCCTGACTATACCGCTGAGAGTGTCATAATCTTCGGGGTAGAGCCCCTCTTCAACCATATCGCCGAGCAGCGCGCACAGAATGCGGCGGAAATACTCGTGCCTCGGGTATGAAAGGAAGGAGCGCGAATCTGTTACCATACCGACGAATTTGCTTATTGCGCCGAGGTTCGCGAGCGCCTTCATCTGCTCGCGCATACCGTCAATGTTGTCATTGAACCACCACGCCGAACCGAACTGTATTTTGCTTTGCGCCTCGCTCGTCTGGAAGTTGCCGAGCATTGAGCCGAGAACATAATTGTCTTTCGGGTTGAGGGTGAAAAGAATTGTTCTGGGCAGCAGGTTCTCCTGCGCCACGCTGTCCATAAAGCGTGAGAGTTTGCGCGCGACCTCACGGTCGTCTATTGAGTCAAAGCCCGTGTCGGGGCCGAGTTTTTCAAACATAGCGGTGTTGTTGTTGCGCATGGGTCCTATGTGAAGTTCCATGCCCCAGTCGCGTTTCGCGTATTCCTTTGCGAGGAAGCGCAGAAGTTCCGTTTTGTATTTTTCGGTTTCTTCTTCGCTTAACGGGGCTCCGCCCGCCGCCTTGCTGAAAATGAGTTCGATTTCCGGCTTCGTCGCCCTGAGATAAGGGAATTCGCCGAACGCGTGGTCGCTCGCGCGGCAGCCGAGAGACGCGAAAAACTCTATTCTGTCTGTCAGCACCTCGGTAAGCGCCGTATAACTCTCTATTTTAACGCCCGCCGTTTTCTCCATGGCGGCAAGCCAGTCTCTCCAGCCGGGCAGTTCGATTCCCAGCGCCTTGTCGGGGCGGAAAGCCGGCAGCACCTTAACGCCGAATGAGTCATCCTGCGCAAGTTTAATGTGGTATTCAAGCGTGTCGGCAGGGTCGTCCGTCGTGCAAAGGCAGGTAACGTTTGAGTTTTTTATCAGTTCGCGCGGTGTGAATCCGCCCGCCTTTATTTTCGCGTTGGCGCGCTCCCAGACGCTGTCACAGGTCTGAGCGCTCAACGGCTCGTAAATATCAAAATATCTCTGCAGTTCAAGGTGGGTCCAGTGGTAAAGCGGATTGCCGATGAGAAACGGCATAATCTCCGCCAGAGCCCTGAATTTTTCATAGCCGGACGCGCTGCCTGTTATGAACTTCTCGTCCACACCGCATGAACGCATCGCCCTCCATTTGTAATGGTCGCCCGCAAGCCACAAAAAAGCGATGTCTTCGGGCTGCCTGTTCTCATAAATCTCTTTGGGCGAAAGGTGGCAGTGCCAGTCGAATATCGGCATATCCTTTGCCGCAGCGAACAGTTTTTTTGACGGCTCGTTGTTGAGAAGAAAGTCCGCGTTCATAAATGTTTTTGCCAAAACCATACCTCCCGGCAGTCATTTGTTTCCGATTTTATATTTTAACACAACCCCCGCCGCTTTTCAATATGTTAAAAATAAGTAATTATAAATGTCCTGAAATAAGTAATTATAAATGTCCCGCAATTTCTCGTCTGACATCCAACCCGTAGGGCGCGGATACATCCGTGCCGCTCGTCCAACATCCAAAATCCAAAATCCAATATCTGAAAAACGGCGGGGCGCAACCGCCCCGCCGCTTCTCATTATTTTATTCCGCTTTTTTCAGATAATCGGCGTTTACCCAGCCGGATGTGCCTCTGTAACTCGTTTTTGCCCAGCCGTTTTCACACTTTTCAACCGTAATTTCGGTGCCTTTCGCCAGTCTTAACAGCACCTCGGCGTCGGGCTCGGGCTCCGCCCTGAGCGTCAGGGGGCTTTCTCTCGTGTTTACCACATATCTGCCGGGCTCAAGCGATGTCATACGGTTTATCCTGAAATAAACCTGACCGGGTTCAAGTTTTTCGCCGTAAGCCTGCGCGAGGTCCGACACGGAGCAGATTCTGTAACCCATCTGCGCGAGTTCGGGAATAACGATTTCCATTGTTTCGGCGGTGAAATCGTAAATGTCGTGCATAAGCACAATGGCGCCGCCGTTGCCTTCAACCTGGCCGATTATGTAGTCGGCTAAATTTCTCGCCGCCTGAGCGTTGCCCGCGCTGCCTTTTTTGCGCCAGTCGTTTGTGTCAACGCACCAGTGAATAATCGCGTAATCAAGTTTGCCCTTGAGGTGTGAGAACGCGCCTCCGGGCGGGCGCATAAGCGTCGGTCTTTTACCCGTCGCCTTTTCAACGGCGTCGCTTGTCGCCTCAATTTCCTGCGTTACCTTTTCCATTGAAAGGTTGTTGAGGTTGGTGTTGTGGTTCTGCGTGTGGTTGCCTATTTCGCACCCGAGAGTCACAGCCCTTCGCATAACGGACGCGTTGCTGTCGGTAATGTTTCTGCCGATTACAAAAAATGTCGCCGTAAACCCGTATTTTTCAAGCTGGTCGAGTATTCTGTTCGTGGTGTCGGTGCCGGGGCCGTCGTCAAAGGTGAACGCCACCATTTTGTCAAGCTCTTCCTGCGTGTATTCAGGCTTGGCAGGCTCGGTGAACTCCGCGACAGTCGCGGTTTCCGTTACCGTTACGGGTGTTTCGCCGCCTTTGTTTACCGAACAGCCCGCAAAAACAAGAAGAACCGCGAGCAGAGCGGCAATAACAGAGATTATCCTTTTCATTTGTTCCTCCGTAAAAAGTGATTATAATGTGATTAATTTCTTTCTGTTTATAATTATACCACCTTACCGGTAAAAAGTAAAACATCAAATAATTACAAATATATCTGCTTCTTGACACATCCGTCTGTAAAGTATATTATAATAGCCCGGCGCAAAACCGGAAAGATTAAAGAAAGAGGCCGCTCCCATGCCTGATGTTATTCTTGACACTCTCAAAGACAATGCCAGGTTAATAATTTTTCTTTATGCAACATATCTTCTAATGGAGTTTATTGAGCATAAAACATCCGAGAAAGCCGAAAAGGCAATCCGCAAAGCGGGGGCAATAGGTCCGCTCGCGGGCGGGCTCCTCGGAACAGTTCCGCAATGCGGTTTTTCCGCCTCCGCTTCGGGCTTTTACGCAGGCAGAGTGATTTCTCTCGGCACGCTCATCGCCGTGTTCTTATCCACATCGGATGAAATGCTCCCTGTCTGCATTTCCGAACAGGCGGATATCCGGTTAATCGGCAAAATTCTCGCTTTTAAGGCGGTTTCGGGCATAGTGCTCGGCTTCGCCGTTGACGGTGTTATGCGCATTCTCAAAAAAGGCAAAAAGCCGGAGGCTATTCACTGCCTTTGCGAAAACGACGACTGTCACTGCGAGGAGGAGAGCATTTTCCGCTCCGCCCTTCACCACACGGTAAAAATAGCGGTTTTCATTTTTATCATAACATTCGCGCTCAACACGGCGATTTATTTCATCGGCGAAGACACTCTCGGCAGGCTGTTTGTGAATATTCCCGTTGTCAGCTGCCTCGTTGCCGGCCTTGTCGGGCTTATTCCGAACTGCGCCGCCTCCGTTGTCATTACCGAACTTTATCTGTCGGGGGTCATCAACACGGGCGCAATGCTCGCGGGTCTGCTCACGGGCTCCGGCATAGGTCTGCTCGTTCTTTTCCGCACAAACAAAAATGTCAAAGAAAACATCGGCATAGCCCTGCTGGTCTATCTGCTCGGCGCCGCCGTCGGCAGCGTCGTCCAACTCACCGGATTTACGCTGATGTGAACCCCGCTTTTCATTTTTTATCCGTTTTTTAAAACCGGTTTTTTCAGAAGACAAAATTTTTCACCAAACAAAAATCCGTCCCCCAAGGGCGGATTTTTACTTTGATGAAGTTTGGCTTATCGGATGAATACCGGACGCATATAACTGCGTTCATTGTTTCGCCTGTTTTTTTACTCACAAATGTATTTGGTCCCTCTGCCTGTTCCTGCGGTTTTAATATTTCCGCTTTTGACAAGGCTGTTTAAAATTTTTACGGTTTTGGTTTTGCCGAATCCGCGTCCCCCTGCTGTTTCAGAACTTGAAATGGCAATATTGTTTTTCAAAAAATGTAAACTGTTTTTTCATCTTTATTTAAGACATCTACGGAATAAATCACTCCGTCAACATCTTCCGTTTCAAGCCTTCCGCTGTCAATGTTATAGGCGCAGGATTTCACAAGCGGCATTGCGCTCCCTCCGTTCAGATATTCATTTCCCTTAAAACATAATCCAAATTTCTCTTGCCGTAAATGACGCGGAGAACCGTCAATTTCTTTTTTTGCTTTTCGGGGTAATAATAAAGATTGTAATTTCCGATTGTAACTCCGCGAACGCCTTGGAGAACAACAAACTCATTTTTCACTTCTTCGCCCGAAAACGAAAATGAACAGATGTTTTTGATTTCCGGTTTTATGCCGTCAAATAAATCTTTGGCAGCATCAGGATTTTTCAGATTTCCGGCAATGTAATTGAGAATATCATCCAAGTCCCGGCTTGCAGAATCGGTAAATTCATACTTGAAATCAGAAGCCATATTTTTTGCTCATTTCTTCAATAATCTTATTGCCGTCAACGGTTTTGCCGTTTTGCATATCGTCAATTCCTTTATTAACGGCACTGGCTTCATAAATCTTTTTCATCGTCTTTTCAAAGTATTCGATATCCATAACGACAAGTCTTCCGTAACCGTTTTTTGTTACAAAAACGGGGCCGTTGTCGCCCGCGCAAAGCTGCTCTATGCGAACGGTATCTTTTAAATCTCTCATAGGAACAATAATCATAATAAAACCTCCCGAATTGCTGTGGCTAAATTATGTATTATATTATGTCTCTTGTCAATGCTTTTTTATAATTGATTATCTTTTTCGGTCTCAATGACATATTTGCTCATTGAGGCCTTATTTGCATCACCGCAGAACCGAACGATTTGTCAGGGGCGGCTTGCCGTTCATTTCACCCTTTACTAATCGGACTCGGTTCTGCTTTTTTTCATGGGTATAAAAATCAGTTTCTCGTTGGCTATCTATTGAGGGACTTTTACTGATATATGTAAACAATTTGTGAAGAATTGAAGTAAGGACTCCCTAAAACAGCCTAGTATTTACCTATTACAAGTGGAGGTGCATTTACAATAAATTTAAACATTTTGTAAAGATTTGCTTGTAAGGGGTAAAAAAACAACTTGAATTTTCCTATTACAAGTGGAGGGGTATTGAGAAGTATTTGAAAAAAATCTGTAGAAGGTTAACTTTTTCACTTTCTCGCTGCCTACCTATTAAAGGGGTTTTTGAAAATAAACGAAAACAATTTGTGAAAATTTGAAGCTCAGACTAATATTTGGGCACACAAATTCCCCTTAAAGAAGTGGAGGTAAATAAATCCTTCACACGCACCTTGACAATTGAATGACCGTCCGGTGGGGATATCCAATTTCAGCCGTAAGCTGCATACGAGCACTTTGAAATATACCGAAGCGTTTGAAATTGCCGATGCTCTCGGATATGAAATCAAATGGCAAAAGAAATGAAATCTTAGATTAAAATTAAGGAGTGATGACTATCGAAAAGAGGAGGGCAAAAGATGAACATTTACGGATATGTAAGAGTATCATCCACAGACCAGAATGAAGACAGGCAGATTCTTGCCATGCAGGAGAAAAATGTGCCGGAGAAAAACATCTATATTGACAAGCAGTCGGGCAAAGATTTCGAGCGGCCGCAGTACAAAAAGATGCTGAAAAAGTTAAGAGCCGGCGATTTGCTCTATATTTTGAGCATCGACCGGCTCGGGCGAAACTATGAAGAAATACAGCGGCAGTGGCGTTATCTGACAAAAGAAATCGGCATCGATATCTGTGTTATCGATATGCCGATTCTTGATACAAGGCCGTATAAAGACCTGCTCGGAACCTTTATCTCCGATTTGTTTCTCGCCGTGTTGTCATTTGTTGCCGAAAATGAGCGCGATAACATCAAAAAGCGGCAGGCACAAGGCATTGCCGCGGCAAAAGCACGAGGTGTTAAGTTTGGGAGGCCGGAAAAGCAGTTGCCCGATGATTTCCACGACCTTATTAAACGGTGGGAAAAACAAAAAATCCCGCTGCAGGAAATCTTACAGCGGTGCGGTATTTCGGAAGCTACATTTTATAGGCGGTTGAGAGAATATAGACTGACACACGGGAGTGAGGTGCTGTCTTCACTGTCATAATTCCTACTTTTTGACAGTTATACAAGCACTTATATTTTACACAAATTCACCTTAAAAATCAATGACTTTTCATCATTTTTACATCAAGCATCGGACTAACTTCAAAACACAATAATCGGTATGGACTAATGTCAAAAAGTAGAGCTTTTGACATTAGTCTTATTTTTTCGGTGGTGAGGGTATGCCTGAAAAACAAATTAAATCACGGCAGCGCGTTGCCGACCACGGTGAGGTGTTTACATCCGAGCGCGAGGTTAAGGCAATGTGCGACCTTGTGGCGCAGGAGTGCGAACGCATTGATTCCCGTTTTTTGGAGCCCGCTTGCGGTGACGGCAATTTTCTTGCTGAAATACTGACTCGCAAACTTACCGTTGTTTCAAAGAAATATAAAAAGAGTGCTTATGATTGGGAGCGGTATTCCATGCTTGCACTGGGCAGCTTATACGGCGTGGATATTTTAGCCGATAACTGCGAAATCTGTCGGGAGCGTCTATTCAAAATATGGGATGCCGAATACAAAAAGATTTGCAAAAAAGAGTGCAATGATGATACCCGCGCTTCGGCAAAATTCATTCTCGGGCTGAACATCGTTTGCGGCAACGCTTTGAGCCTTAGGTGCGTTGACAAAAACCAGGAAGATACCGACGAGCCGATTGTTTTTTCGGAGTGGTCTTTCCCGCGGAATGACGCTTTTATTTACCGCAAAGATTATACCTTTGATGAGCTTGTGAATGCCGATGAGAAACCGGAACAAAAGGATGAGCAGATGAGCCTTTTCGGCGGCGATGAAGCGCCCGATGATGAGGGTAAGTTCATAAGCGAATATAAATGCCATTACAGGAGGCTGGGCGAAAATGGATAACGGATTATTCGGTGAAATTTACAACCCAGATGTGTTGAGCTGCCTTGCGAATCTTTCAAATGATGAGGTGTTCACGCCTCCCGAAGTAGTCAACGATATGCTTGATATGCTTCCGCAGGAACTTTTCAAAAACCCGGATACCACATTTCTTGACCCCGCCTGCAAGACGGGCGTTTTCCTGCGCGAGATTGCAAAACGACTTATCAAAGGGCTTGAGCCGCAGATTCCCGATTTGCAGGAACGCATTGACCATATCTTCCATAAACAGCTTTACGGTATCGCCATAACGGAGCTTACTTCTCTGCTTTCACGCCGCGGTGTTTATTGCTCGAAATATCCTAATAGCGAGTTTTCAGTAACAAAATTTGACTCTGCCGAAGGCAATATCCGTTTCAGACGAACTCAGCATTCCTGGAAAAGTTTCAGATGTATTTACTGCGGAGCGGCGCAGGGTCAATATGATCGCGGAGATGAGCTGGAAACTCACGCTTACGAATGGATACATACCGTAAAACCGGAGGATATATTTAATATGAAATTTGATGTTATCATCTCAAATCCACCTTATCAATTGTCATTTGGAATTGAGGGAGGTAATAGTGCAAATGCAAAATCAATATATAATCTATTTATTGACCAATCAATAAAGCTTAAGCCGAAATATATTACTATGATTACTCCCAGTCGTTGGATGACAAAAACGGCTCAAGGTATACCTGAATCTTGGGTAGATGCGACGCTTTCATCAAATCATTTTAGGATAGTTCACGATTATGAAAATGCGTCAGATTGTTTTCCTGGTGTTGAAATAAAAGGTGGCGTTAGTTATTTTCTGTGGGAAAGAGATTATAATGGGAAATGCAATTATTGTTTTCATCAATCTCAAGATGGTGCAATATATTCAAGATTCGATTTCCTTGATGCTAAAAATGCAGGTATTGTTGTCAGAGATCCCAGGGCATATTCTATTATTGAAAAAATACAAAGCGTTGAAGGCGATTATTATTTAAATCATGATATGAACTTTTCTGGTTTAGTAAGTCCAAAGCACTTTTTCGATGACAGCAATTATTTAACTTCAAATTGGAAAGGGTATTCTTTAACAAAGGATCAAACCCATACAATCAAATACTATTTGAATGTTGATAGAGAAAGAACATTTAGATGGATTAGTGAATCACAATTACCTAAAAACAAAGAAACAAAAAATTTGCATAAAATCTTTATTCCGGCTGCTGGTGGTAGTGGGTATGATGATATTATTTTAGGTAAGCCAACTTACGGCGAACCTAACAGTGTTTGTTCTCAAACATTTCTTGTTATAGGATATGACCCACAAAAGCATAGTTTTACAAAAGAGCAATGCCAAAATATTATTACATATATTTATACACGTTTTTTTAGATACCTTGTTAGTATAAAGAAAAAAACGCAAAATGGGCCTCGGGGAGTATATCAATTCGTCCCTTTACAGGATTTTACAAAACCGTGGACTGATGAAGAACTATATGAAAAATATAATCTTACAACAGGAGAAATCGATTTCATTGAATCAATGATTAAACCGATGGATGATAAAAATGATAAATGATGATTATTACGAAATATATGAAAATCTATGTAATGAAGTGGGCAGAGCTTTTCAAGATGCTGCTATATTGAAATGTATTAGAGACAGTTCTAAAGTTATATTTGATAAAAAACATCCAACTAATCAAATAGTGTTCCATTTGTGCGAATTGACTAAGATGGATTTAGCACTGACAATTTATAAAATCTGGCTGGATAATAAAAGCAAAAAGACAGTTAAAAGTTTCAACAAAGCTTTTCCTAATAGGCGAGGCATAAAGCTGAAACTAACAGATAATACACGTATAATCGAAAAGCCTCTGCGTGAAATTAGGAATAAATACTTGGCTCACATTGATCCCACTAAAGAATTGATTTCACTTGATGTGGACTTAATGATTGATGCTTTGATTGAAATTTCAGAAATGATAAGTGCAATTGGGAATAATAGTATTGATGAACGTGTTCTGCCTATACCTAAAAATTGTTTTAACATAATAAAAATGAAGACAATGATTGGTTTTGAACCGATGATAAACCATTTGTTTAATAAAGAAGAGGAGCAGAATAATGCCTGAAATGGATTTCTTCATTCAACGCCCTCAGATTAACCCGACAATATATGTATATGAACTTATCGGCGTTGCTTCTCACAAAGGTTTCGTCAAGGTCGGCTATACCGACAGAGATGTTGAAACAAGGATAAAAGAACAGCTTCATACAAGCGGAGTTGACTATAAAATCCTCTACACCGAAACCGCTATGTGTGAAGACGGCAGCGTTTTTACCGACAAGGATATTCACAGGATACTCGAGCGCCGCGGCTTTATGCAATTAAAAGCCGGAGAGGATAAAAACGAGTGGTATAACTGCACCGTGCGTGATGTTCAGGCGGCGATAACGGAAATCAAAACCGGCGTTGAGATGACCCGTGAACGCACGCAGAGTTTCAAAATGCGTCCCGAGCAGTATAATGCTGTTGAGCGCACAATCGCCTACTTTAAATCGGCAAAAACAGATGAACCCGATAAAGCTCCTAAATTCCTCTGGAACGCGAAAATGCGCTTCGGCAAAACCTTCGCGTCTTATGAGCTGGCAAGGAAAATGAATTTCAGCCGGGTGCTTGTTCTTACCTTCAAACCCGCCGTTGAAAGCGCCTGGCGCGATGACCTTCTAAATCATATTGATTTTGACGGCTGGCAGTTTATCAGCAACAAAGACGCTCATAATAACAGGCTTAATATAGACGAGCAGTATGAAAACGCCGATAAAGATAAGCCGATTGTAGTTTTCGGCTCATTTCAGGATTTACTCGGCACTAATGAAAACGGCGGTATAAAAGCAAAAAACGAGTTTATTCATGCCGTCAACTGGGATATAGTCATATTTGATGAATACCATTTCGGCGCCTGGCGCGAAAACGCAAAAAAGCTTTTTGACAACCCCGATGAAGAAGCCGAAGCGGATTTCGACGCCGAAAAATACAAGCTTGACGAAGCGGACAACGCATATAACGAAACATTCCTGCCGATTACGACGGGCTATTATCTGTTTCTCTCCGGCACGCCTTTCCGCGCCATTAACAGCGGTGAATTCATCGAGGACCAGATTTATAACTGGACCTATTCCGATGAGCAGAGAGCAAAAGCAAACTGGAAGGGCAGCGACAACCCGTATCTTGCCCTGCCCCGTATGGTTATGCTCACTTACAGAATTCCCGACAGCATAAGGCAGATCGCCATGCAGGGCGAATTTGACGAGTTTGACCTGAATGTGTTTTTCAGCGCAAAGCCTGAAGAGAAGGGAAAACCCGAAACCTCGCGCTTTGTTTATGAAGACGAGGTTCAAAAATGGCTTGAGCTGATAAGGGGTTCATATCTCCCGTCAAATGTTGATGATCTTAAGCTCGGTCAAGATAAAAGACCGCCTATGCCGTTCAGCGATACCAGATTGCTCAATGTGCTTTCACATACACTGTGGTTTCTGCCAAATGTTGCATCATGCTTTGCGATGTATAACCTCATGCAGCAGAAGCAGAATAACTTTTTCAGAGATAATTACACAATAAATGTTTGCGCCGGCACAAAAGCGGGCATAGGTCTTGATGCGCTCACACCGGTAAAACAGAGTATGGGCGACCCGCTCAAGACAAAAACAATCACACTTTCCTGCGGCAAGCTCACAACGGGTGTTACTGTAAAGCCTTGGACAGGCGTTTTTATGCTCCGTAACTTAAAGAGCCCCGAAACATATTTCCAGACGGCATTCAGAGTTCAAAGCCCGTGGGAAGTTACGGGCGACAAGGGCGAAAGAATAATAATGAAAGAAGAGTGCTATGTTTTTGACTTTGCACTTGACAGAGCGCTCAGACAAATTTCGGATTATTCCTGCCGCCTCGACGCAAACGAGGCAAACCCCGAAAAGAAGGTTGCGGAATTCATAAGCTTTCTGCCTGTTCTCGCCTATGACGGCAGCACGATGAAACAGATTTCGGCACAAGATGTGCTTGACATAGCAATGGCGGGCACATCGGCTACATTGCTTGCGAGAAGATGGGAGAGTGCTCTGCTTGTCAATGTTGACAATGACACTCTCAAACGCCTCCTCGGTAATAAAGATGCTCTTGACGCTCTAATGAAAATTGAGGGCTTCCGCTCACTTAATCAGGATATTCAGACAATTATAAATAAATCTGAAAAGGTCAAGAAAGCAAAAGCCGAAGAGAAAGAAAAGGATAAAAAAGAGAAAAAAGAACTCAGCGAAGAGGAAAAAGAATACAAGAGTATGCGCAAGCAGATTCAGGAAAAACTCATCAAATTTGCGACCCGCGTGCCTGTATTTATGTATCTAACCGATTACCGCGAGCGCTCGCTTAAAGATGTTATCACTCAGCTTGAGCCCGGCCTTTTCAAAAAAGTAACCGGTCTTGATGTAAAAGACTTTGAATTGCTGTGTTCACTCGGCGTATTCAACGCAAACCTTATGAATGACGCGATATTTAAATTCAAGCGATATGAAGACAGCTCGCTTTCTTACACTGGCATAGATAAGCATGAGGGCGAGGACATTGGCGGCTGGGATACCGTAATCAAAAAAGAAGAATACGAACAACTGTTTTATAACCAGCAGGCAACAATGACGGCAACGGCAAGCGAACCGATTATTGAAGAATCAGATAATGCAGATACAGAAGGGCGGGAAGAAATTAAGACCGAAAAAATTATAATTGACCGTAAGCCTAAGTCTGTAACGGAACAATTCGGCGTGAAACAGGTTGCACCTGTTTCAGAAAATCCGAAAGAAGAACCGCCTAAGCCGAAATATGAAATGCCCGAAATCAGCGAGGGAATGGCTGTTGTTCACGCAAAATTCGGTGAAGGTGTTATAACAAAGTTAGATAAAGCTCAAAAGAAAATTGACGTTAAATTTGCTTCGGGTGAGAAGACATTTGTTGTTATGCCCGGTAATGAGTATAACGCATTTGAAAGAGGATTCTTGAAAGTAAAATAAGGACAATCAAAGCCCTGCGGTTGACCGTGGGGGCTTTGTCATATCCGCCGCCGTGAAAATTTTGTCGAGGTCAGCGGCAATATTTTTACGGAAAAGGTTGTTAAGGAAAAGTTTTCCTTAATCGGAATCGATTGATTATGGCTGTTGTAAATATTGTTGCAACAGTTATACAAAATCCGATTCCGAAAAAGCGGGTCAAGGGTTGCAAATCCTTGCCCAGGGGAAGTGATGGGAACCGTTACTTCATACTGGGTATTATCTGCCGAAAAATGAGCCTATTTCTGCAGGGTTATTCGAGGCGGATAACAATGTCGATTTATTATTTTGAACCAATCCGACACAGCAAACGGATTCTGTTTTGATTTATTTCGGAACAGAGTCTGTACTTTACTTTGAAAAGAGGTGAGAATTAATAGCTGAAAAAAGAGTCACGCGACATAATGGAAGATCCGGTAAAAACGGTGTTTACAATCCGAAACATAATGACAGAAGTTTCAATTTATCCAATGCCGAACATATCAATCCGGAGAATGCGAATTACAATATTCTCTGGGACTGTTATCACGGGTTTACAAATCTTGAAATGAGAAATAATGTTGAATTAGCCGTTCACTTCGAGGAAGTTGAGCGGTTTTTTTATTTGCAACATTATAGTGATTACTGTTTTGGTCAGCACGAAAGGAATCACAGGAACGGTCACTCCGAAAGGAACAGAGAAACCGATGACTTGAGGCTGGATAAAAGAACCTGTCCCGAGGAATCAATCATTCAGATCGGTAATATGGATAATCAGATTCCCGCAGAACTTTTCTTTAAGATTGCTCTTGAATACTTCAAAGAATTCAACGATCGGTTCGGAGAATATGTTCACATTATTGACTGGGCTTTACACGTTGATGAATCCACTCCGCATATTCACGAGCGGCATGTATTTGATTGTGAAAATCAATACGGAGAGATTATGCCTCAGCAGGAAAAAGCACTGGAAAAGTTAAACATTGATTTGCCGTTTCCAAACAAAGTGCCCGGAAAACATAACAACCGAAAAATGAAATTCGATTCTATTTGCCGCTGTCTTCTGATTGATGTTGCAAAGAAATACGGAATAGATATTGCCGAGGAACCGATATACGGCGGCAGAGAATATCTTGAAAAGCAGGATTACATCCGGCAGAAACTTAACGCGGATATTATCGAGAAGAATATAAAACTTAAGAAAAAAGAAACCGAGCTTGAAGAGATAACTCTTAAGATTTCAGATGCCGAAGCATTTGCAGATGATGTTGCCGAGGTTGCTTATGAAAAAGCGGTAGAGGTTGTAACCGAAAAAGTCCGGGAAGAAACAAGAAATGAAGATTATGCCTTGATTGAGGAATACGGTAGTTCGATCATAAATAACCCCAAAAATTCGGAACCCGTGAGGAAGATTTCAAAAAATCTCTTCACGGGTTTGTTGCAGAAATTCAGAGGTATGACAGAAAAGATAACCGAAAAGCTTGCAAGAGTATTCTCAGACCCCGTGCAAAAAGAAATAATCAAGAAACCTGTCAAAGAATCTGTTATCGCCAGACTGAATGCTAAAAAACAAACAATTGCCGATGATAACGCTCACCGACAGAAATCAAAAACTCAAGGAAAGGATATGTGAGGAAAACGAAAATCAATATTTTTTTGAAACGGAGGTGATTACACGTTTAATTATGCTGAGGACAGACCCGATTATTACAATTGAATAAAAGATTAAAGCAAAGGCAAAGATCGTAACAAACTATAACCGGAGAAAGGAGGGTGATATACGATCGAAATAACAAATCACGCAATGATATTTAATGCAAAAACTCACATCCGAACAATGGTATGAAATCCTTGGTTATGAAACAGAAGAAGCAGAAAAAATATCCGACATTCGTATTTCTAAAACGATTGCCGATTCTTTCGCACGGTCAATTCTGCCTCGATTGAGAGAATACTATTCGGAAGAAAATGAAGAAACTTCAGAAATATAACTGCTAAAAGCCGCCGACATAAGTGAATCTTCTTATCTCGGCGGCAATTTTTTAGTATAAGAAAAACAGCCAGAGCAAAACTCTGACTGCTTTTCTGACTTGCATCAGCGCAACACACGAACGGCAAAGCCGTCTCTAAAATAAAGCGTGTTCGTCCAATGCCCGTTTGGTGGAGCATAGGGGGATCGAACCCCTGACCTCCAGATTGCGAACCTGGCGCTCTCCCAGCTGAGCTAATACCCCATGTGATAACAGGTTAGATTATATAACCCCGCATAAAAAAAGTCAAGATTTTTTTATGCTTGGCGCGTTTATCGCTTTTTTCGCCAGTTTCCGTCGCTGCGTCAGGGCGTTTTTTGCCCTTTTTCTTTCTGTTTACTCCCGTTTATTTTTCCAAATCAGAACAATAAAGGTTACAAGCCTGTTACTTTGGTTGACATAGATTATGTGTTTTGTTAAAATGGCGCTGAATACAGTTATTTTTTACAATAATATTTTTATAATAAAAATTCGTTCCGGCTCGGTGGTTTTCCGCCCGCCCGGTATTTGAAATACTAAGGAGAATAACGCTATGATCAGCACCGATAATCTGTGTATGAGCTGTATGCGGGAAATCGGCGACGCGCGCCAGTGCCCCTACTGCGGCTATCACGTTGATTCGGCTCAGATTCCGCCTTACCTGCCGGTCAGAACAGTTGTTGCCAACCGCTACCTTGTAGGCAAGCTTCTCGAGTATAACGGCGAGGGCGCCACATATATCGGCTGGGATATCAGCGAAAAAAAAGCTGTCAACATCCGTGAGTTTTTCCCGGACGCAATAGCCATAAGAACATCAACCGCCCTGACTCTCAAAGTGATGTCGGGCAGCGAAGCCGTGTTTGCGGAGTGCAACCAGGGCTTTCTTGAACTGTGGACTAAACTCTCGCGCCTGAAGGGGCTTTCCGCCCTTATCAATGTTACGGATGTTGTTGAGGATTACGGCACATCCTACGCTGTTTACGACCATGTCGAGGGCGTAACCTTGCGCGAATATCTGCTTTCCAGCAAAACCGGCTATGTCTCGTGGGAGAGAGCCCGTCAGTTGCTTATGCCCATTCTCTCAACGCTCGGCACTCTTCACTCGGCGGGAATCATCCACCGCGGCATTTCGCCCTCAACTCTGATTATCGGCAGAGACGGCAAGGTGCGTATCACTGGTTTCGGAATCTGGCAGTCCCGCTCGCAGAGAGGCGACCTCACCGCGCAGATTTACCCCGGCTACGCGGCAATCGAGCAATACGGCTTTGACGGTCAGCAGGGTCCGTGGACCGACATCTACGCTTTCGGCGCCGTGCTTTACCGCACGCTCATCGGCTCCGACCCGATTGACGCCACCGAGCGCGTAACCAACGACAAACTTATGGTGCCGGGCAAATTCGCCGAACAACTCCCCGCCTATGTAATCAACGGGCTTATAAACGCCCTTCAGATTTTACCCGAAGACAGAACAAGAACGGTCGAACAGCTCCGCGCGGAACTTTCCGCCTCCCCTGTGGCGGCGGCGAGCGAGAGCATATACACCTCCCCGCGCAAAAGCCAGACCTCTCCCATAAATCTGCCCGTCATCAACACCCCGCCCTCCCGTGCCGAAGATGATGACGATGACGACGAAGAGGAAGACCTCGCCCGCCTTAAAGCGATGAAGCGCAGCGAGCGCAAAACAATGCTCAAAACAACGGCTATCATTGTCGCGGTCGGCATTGTCGCTTTCATTATTCTCATTTTCACCGTCTTCCGCGATGATTTCGGCATAACGCTCGGCTCGGGCAGAACCCCCGAAACCACGCTCGCGAGCGGCGACGGAACGGCTACCGTTCCCGATTTTCTCGGCAAAAACTATTTCGATGTCACCTCAAACCCCGTATTCACCTCGCTTTATGATTTTGAGTCTCAGTATGAATACAGCGACGAGTTTGAGAAAAACTATATTGTCCGCCAGAGCATTTCCGCCGGCACACCCGTCAACAGCGGCACAACCATAGTTCTTACCGTCAGCAAGGGCAAAGAGCAGGTAGAACTGCCTTCGGATATTATCGGCTCAACTTACGATTATGTTTACAAACGCCTTGTCAACCTCGGCTTTGAGGTTGAGCGCAGAGACGCCAAGAGCGACGGCTACTATCACGCGGCGGATGAAGTCATTTCCGCAAGTCCCGCGCCCGGCAAGAGTTACGACAAAGGCTCGAAGATTATTGTTATGGTTTATGCCGGCGAGGATGAACCCGAAACAGAAGAACCGACCTCCAGCTTCGATTACGATTATGACCCGCCTCTCGAAGACGCTCCGCCTATGGACGACCCCGGCCTTGACTACAACCCGGATGAAAACGGCGACGGCTTCGTCAGCGAAGATGTAATAAACTGAACGGTTGAATTAATTATACCGACGGGTGATTGTTATGGATATAATGGACCTCGCTTCAAAATTTATTATCGGCAAAACAAAACGCTACGGCGCAAAGGTCGCAAAAACAACCGGCGCGCCCGCGATTCCCGACGCCTCGCCGGTCGAAATCAGCGGCTCCCGCTGGTCCGCCGGTTTTGCGAGAGCGGAGATTATGCCCGAAGAAATCGGCAAAAAAACCTACTATATCGCGGGTCACGGCTCCGGTCATGTTATGGAAGGCGTTATTTCTCCCGTTTATATCCACGCCTTATGGCTTGACTGCGGCGGCGAAGAGGGCATCCTCTGGCTCAGCGCGGATATTGTCGGTATGACCCGCATTGAGGTCAATAAAATCCGCTCAATGATTCTGGCGTCGCCCGCAATCAAAGGCTGCCGCCACATCAATTTCAGCTGCACTCACAGCCACTCCGGCATCGACACGCTCGGCTACTGGGGCAAGCCCAATCTTGTGAGCATCCCCTCCGACGGCAAAGATAAAAACTATATGGATATGCTGATGAACAAGGCTGTTGAAGTCAGCGTTGAGGCATACCGCGGCAGAAAGCCCGGCAGGCTTTTTTCGGGCAGAGTGCTTGTTCCCGGCGGTCTTCTCGCCAAACGCGATTTTGTTGACAGGCACGAGTATCTGTCAAAAATCCGCTTTGCCCCCGATGACGGCGGCAATGAAATATGGGTTCTCAATTTCGGCGGCCACCCCAATTCCTTAGGCGGCGGCAACCGTATGTTAAGCGGCGAATACCCCTACTTTATGCGCGAGCAGATTAAAGAAGAGTGCGGCGCCGATGTGCTTTTCGGCGTGGGCGCCGTAGGCGGTATGGACGCCGCCGAAAACGACAAAGAAGACAACCTCAACTGCGTTAAAATGCAGGGCAGAATGCTCTGTGAATACTCGCAGAAGGTTGAGGATGAAAAAGAACTTGAACCCGTAATCAGGTTTATAAACCAGCCTTTTTATATGCCGGTTGAAAACAATGTTCTCACCCTCCTCGCCACAAGGGGCGTTATGAGTTTCAAAGCTTATCCGGCTTCCCCCGGCGAAAGCGAACTCGGTATAAAAATGCAGTCTGAGATAACCTATCTCACTCTCGGCAGTCAGAAAATTCTCTGCCTCCCCGGCGAAAATTTTGTTTCAACCGTTTACGGAGCCTACAATTCCGCCGAAACCTCAGCCACGGGCAAAGGTCCCGAAATCAACCCGGAGCCTCTCGCCGTCACCGCCGGAGACGACACTATGATAACCTTCGGCGTCACCAACGATATGACGGGCTATGTCGTTCCTCCCAATGATTTTGTTCTTCATCCCACCCAGCCTTATCTCAACGGCTGGCGCGACAGGTTCGACAAAAACCATTATCACGAAACCAACTCAATGGGCCCCAAAAGCCAGAAAGCCATTGCCGACACCTTCTCAAAGGTTTTGCGTAATTTTAATTAAAACAGGAACGGAGGCGCTGTTATGGATGTAGGAAAACTTCTTGTGTTTTTATTCGTCGCCGGCGTTATTATCGCAGGGCTTGTAATCTACCTGCGCAACCATCAGGGCAATTTCAAGCGTCCCGAAATAAAAGATGATAAAAACGGCAGCCCGTTTATGATGTCCACAAAAGAAGCGATGTTTTTAAATGAAACCAAACTTCAGTTAAGCGGGCAGAGCGCAGACGGCTCCTCTGCCGGCGGCGCGCATACCCCGGCAAAAGGGATAAGAACCGTAAAATGCCCCGATTGCGGCGCAACGGTTGAAGTCAATGATGAAAAAGTATGCGATACCTGCGGCGCTTCCGTCGCGCAGCAGATTGCCGAACTTGTAAAGAGCGAGCAGGCGCTGAAAATTATGATGATGCAGATGGACGCCCAGCGGGCAATTAAAGAAGAGCGCAAAGGCACCCAGTCCGAAGTCACCGACACCCTTAAAAAAACCGCTCTCAACCTTATGCTCCCCGGCGCCGGCAGCCTTGTCGGCAGAAAAAAGAGAAAATAACGCAAAAACAAATCAGACAAACAAAAAGGACTTGCTCGTCGCAAGTCCTTTTTTATTTAACAAATCTTATTCAAATTCGCTGAACGGAATAACGGCGTCAAACCTGTCGGCGTCGAATTCCTTTCCGCATATAACCGATTTTTTAACCTGCTTTTTGCCTTTGACAAACTCGGGTTTGCCGGGGCAGAACGGGTAAAAGCCGAGCACGCCGAAAACATACCACAGCGCCATTGAGCCGTTGTCCTCGTCGCCGGGGAAACCGTCATCCTTCCACGAAAACGCCTCTTTGCAAAGCCGCTCAACCCAATACGCCGTTTTGTCAACCTCGCCCAGCGCGCTGTAAATGTAGGGGATGTGAAAACTCGGCTGGTTTGAAATGGCGCACTGCCCGAAATCGACGGCTGCCATCTCCGTTATTTCATGAATTTCGCACTCGTAGCCCTTCACAACATAGTCGGGCGGGCAGGCGAAAAGCGCGTCGATTTTTTCAATAAGCTTATCTTTTCCGCCGTAGAGTTCCGCAAGCCCCTCAATGTCATGGGGCACGGCAAATGAGTTCTGCCAGGCGCTTCCTTCGGTGTAATCGCCGCCCCAGCCTTCGGGCACAAAATCGGGTTTGAACATTCCGCTGAAGCCTCTCGCTCTCATAAATCCGGTTTCATAATCAAAAAGATTCTTATAGTTGAGCGCTCTCCTGCGGTAAGTCTCCTCAACATCGTCTCTGCCTAAAATCTTCGCTATCTCCGCTATGCACCAGTCGCCGTATGCGGCGTCAAGCGTCAGGTTTACGCTCTCCTTGTGAACCTCAAGCGGAACATAACCGAAAGCGCAGTAGGTGGATGCGCCGTTTCTGCCGAAATATTCCTGAGGAGCGTCGTCGGCAGAGTGTTTGAGCATACCCTCAAAAGCGGTTTCGAGGTCGTCTCTTTCAACAAGCCCTTTGACAGCCGCGTCGCATATAACGGCGTCAATGAGCG
Organism: Clostridia bacterium; assembly: GCA_017428625.1. Classification (GTDB taxonomy): domain Bacteria; phylum Bacillota; class Clostridia; order Oscillospirales; family Acutalibacteraceae; genus CAG-177. Next base: position 6,242 of record JAFRQM010000005.1, on the reverse strand, counting down.
TTGACGGCATACAGCCGTGCTCGCCTATGGAGAGCCAGCGGGGGAGCCAGCCGCTCTCTTTGTATTCGTTTATATAGGATTTGAGCATAAGGCGCAGGTCATCCTTCGCGACAATCGAAAAGAACGGGTAAACCGTGCGGTATGTGTCCCAGAATCCGTTGTCCGTAAAACGCACGCCGTCGCGCACGCTGCCGTCGTGCGGGCAGTAGTGCTTTTCTCTGCCGCTTATATCGGGCTCGGAGCACCTGTGCGGGTAAAGGAAGGCACGATACATACAGGAGTAGAACGTCTTTAACTGATCCTCGTCGTCGCTTTCAATCTCAACAAGCGAAAGGCGGTTTTCCCACTCCTGCCGGGCGAGTTCCTTCAATTCGTCAAACGACTTGTCGCCGATTTCGTTTTCAAGGCTCCGCAGAGCGTATTCAAACGAAATATATGATGTCGCGAGCGCGATTTCAACCTCCTGCGTGTTGAGGGGTATGTGCATCGCCACCTCTTTGCCTTCGCCGTTTAAAGCCTTCACTCCGTCCTCAACGCTGCGCTGTGTAAGAATCCCGTCAACATCAACCGCGTCTTCGGGGAATTTGATTGCGATGTATTCCTTGAAATTCACATGCTCGCCGCCCGAGCAGTCGTCGGTTGTCACATAAAGAATGTGCTCAACCTTGCTGTATTCGTAACTGCACCTGCCCGCAACCGGCAAAACGGAGAAATAATTGCCGCTGCCGTTGCGGAAGGTCAGACGGATTTTCGCGCCCCTCACGGTGGGGGTAAGTTCCGTCACACATCTCGGGCGCAGCAGGTCGTATTTCATATAGTAAGGCGTCAGCACCGCGTCTTCCGGGCGGAAGCCGGACCAGCGATCCTCGCCCGTCTGATGAACGGGAGCCGTCTGCGGCAGAAAACACACCGCGCCGTAGTCGGCTATCCACGGTGAGGGCTGATGTGTAAGGCGGATGCCTTCAAAAGAGCGGTCGTCGGGGTGGTAATACCATCTCAGGTCGCCGTCGCTTGTCTGCGGGCAGAACGCCGCCATGCCGAACGGCAGCTGAACAAGGGGCAGGGTGTTGCCGTTTGAAAAACGGTGTGTGGATTTGCTGCCCTGCTTTGTGTTGACATAATCCGTGTATTTCATAATTACCTCCATAAAAAATCAGACATAATTTTTCAGAAACCGGAATTTGCCTTTTATTTAACTATTCGGTAACAGTCACATAGAAATATGCCGTAAGCCCCTGATAAACCACGGTGATTTTCTGCTGACCGATTCCGTTGAGGTCTCTGGGAGAAACATAACATTCGTCCGTAACCGTTTTTGTGTCGCCGCTTGCGTATTTTGCCTTGACCGTCATACCCGATGTGTCAAGTTTTTCGCCTTTTTTGTAGTCAAGTTTTTTCGGGTTGAGTTCAATATAAATATCGGTAACGGTGTCTTCGGCGTTAACCGTGAAACCCGTTGCGTAATCTCCGTAGGTTACCTCTATGTAATTCGGTCCCGCTTTTTTAATCTGTGCGTTGTGAAGGGTAAATCCCGTTATTGTTTCGGTGTTGCCGTTTTCGTATTTCACCTTAACCGTAATATCGTCCTTTGAAACGGTGTCGCCTATCTTATAAGTTTTTGTCGGCTTCTTATCCACAAAGATTTCTTTAACGGGGTTGGCAATAACCTTTACGCCGAAATGCACGGTTTTTCCGCCGTAACTTACCGCAACGGGAACGCTCGCTCCCTCTCCCCTGAATACCGAGGGCGAGCAGGTAACATCATTACCGGTCAGCGCAACGACCCTGCCGCTCAGATATACCGCGCGGACAGTAAGCCCCTTTGTGTCGAGCGTGTCGCCCACATAATATGTGCGTTTTGAGGGGCCTGTCATAATTTCTATGCTCTCAAGGGTGTCTTCTTTAACCCTGACGGTAAAGGTTCTCTTTTTGCCCGCGTAGGTGACGGTTATCTCCTGTAAGCCCGGCTCGTTGAGATGCGTGGGCGTGCAGGCAAAACCGCTTGTTATTGTTTTTGAAGCCGCGTTTTCAAAATCAACGGTGAGTTCAAGCCCCTCAGTGTCAAGAACATCGCCCTGATAGTAGTTTATCTTGTTCGGTCCTTTTTTAATCGTAATGCCCTTTACGGTGTCTTCCTTGACCGTAACGTTGAAGGCAGTCGATTTGCTGCCGTAGGTTACAATAATTTTCTGCACGCCTTTTTCGGAAAGGTTGACAGGGGCGCATTTGAAGCCTTCCTTCAATTCCTCAGAAGTGCCGTCGGTGTAGTTCACGGTAACAATCATACCCGAAGTGTCAAGTTTTTCGCCGAGATAATAAACCGTTCTTTTCGGCTTCTGCGTAACGCGTATGGTTGAAACAAGGGCGGATTTCCCCGACCTTACCGTAACGGTGAATGTCGCCGTCTTTCCGCCGTATGAAACGGTCACACTGTGCTGTCCCGCCGATGAAAACGACGCGGGCGAAACAGTAAAGCCGTCTGAAACGGCGCGCACCGTTCCGCTCTCATACTGAGCGTTGATGACAAGCCCCGCTGTGTCGATTTTCTCATTTGCCGCGTAATTCTGACGGTTGGGCTTTGATTTTACCGAAATGCCTTTAAGCGCGTCATCTTTGACTTTTATTGAGAATGTGTCGGTTTTGCCGCCGTATGAAACGGTAATCTTCTTTACGCCCTCGTTTGCTGTCGCCGGGCTGTAGCCGTAACCGCCTGCGATTGTTTTTTCGGTGCCGTCTTTGAATTTAACATTGACGGTAAGCCCCGTTGTGTCAATGGGGCTGCCCGCGTAATAAACCGTGTTTTTCGGCCCGGTTTTTATTGAGATGGATTTAACCTCTTTGTCGGGCACAGCGGCTGTAATCGCGGTAACCGGGGCGCCGTCTTCGTTCCGCGCCGGCTCTCCGTCTTCACCTTCGCCCTGAGCGCCGTCTTCGTTCCGCGCGGAAGTTTCGCCCTCTTCATCATCCCATACGGGAATCTGCCCGGGCGCCGCCGTGTTTGCCCCGGTAACGGTTTTTTCACCGTCCGGCGCTTCCGTTCTCTGGCAGGCGGCGGGAATAATCAGCATTGAAAATATAAGCAGAGCGCAAAGTATTCTTTTCATTGTTTCATCCTCTTGCAAAACGATTTCTTTTATAACTTCTTTTTTAACTTCATTATTCTTATATTATATATTGCCGCGCGGTTAAATGCAACAAAAATGTGACTTACCCGTCCGTAATTTGCGCGGCGCCGGGGCTGTCTTTATTCCTCTTTGAAAAGTTTTTTCACATACAGGCTGCCGTCACGGTTTTCGCCCGCGCCGAGAAACGCGCCGCCCGGCGCGTAAACCCTGTAATATCCGGGTTTTGAGACTCCTCTCAGGCGGTCTGTCATAAGTTCGCCTCCGTTACCGAAACGCGCCGCCTGCGCCCCGGTAACATAAACCGCGGGGTATGTTTCAAGAGCGCCGTCAACCGTAAGAATATGCTTTTCGAGTTCACCGTTTCCGGCGGCTTTTTCAAGTTCTTCAAGCGTCAGAGCGTTTTCAACGGAATATCCGTTGGCAACCGTGCGCCTCAGAGCGGTCAGCGCCGCGCCGCAGCCGAGGGCTCTGCCTATGTCGTCGGCAAGCGTGCGTATGTATGTGCCGGATGAGCAGGCAACATCAAGCGTGAATTCGCCTTTTTCGCTGTCATAATCAACAACATCCAGGCTGAAAATCTCCGCGTCGCGCTCCCGCCTTTCAACCGTCTCGCCTTTTCTCGCAAGTTCATAAAGGCGTTTACCGTCAACCGATACGGCGGAATACATCGGCGGCACCTGTTTTATTCTGCCGAGAAACCGTTTCGCCGCCGCTTCAAAATCATCCTTTGTTACGGCAGCCTCATTTGTTTCAAGCTCCCTGCCCGTGATGTCGAGCGTGTCGGTGACAATGCCGGTTTTTACAGTCGCGCGGTAGGCTTTTGTGCTGTCTGGCAGAATCTCCGCGAATTTTGTCGCTCCGCCGAGGAGCACGGTGAGAACTCCCGTCGCCATCGGGTCAAGCGTTCCGCAATGCCCGCATTTTTTCTGTTTTATTATTTTTTTTATTTTTATCAGCGTGCCGAAGGATGTCAGCCCCTCCGGCTTGTCAACAAGCAGTATTCCCGTCATATTTTCACCCGTTCTGCAGGAGTTTGCGGTCCAGCCTGCGGTATTGCACCGCCTGCGAAACGTGGCGGCTGTCAACCGAGGGCGCGCCCTCCAGGTCGGCTATTGTTCTCGCTATGCGCAGAACTTTGTCATAAGCCCTCGCCGAAAGCCCGAGTTTGTTGAACGCCTTTTCAAGCAGGCTGAGCGCTTCGGGCGTGGGCGTGCAGAACTCCCTTGTCTGCGCGGGCGTCATTTTCGCGTTGCAATAGGCGGGCGAGCCTTTGAGCCGCTCCTGTTGAATCTTCCTCGCCGCGTTGACTCTCGCGCGTATATCCGCCGAACACTCCGAAACCGAGTTGTCCGACAGCCTCTCAAAATCAACGGGAGGCACTTCAATATGAATATCCAGACGGTCAAGCAGGGGGCCCGATACCTTTGACAGATAACGGTTGACGCTCATCGGCGAACAGGTGCATTCCCTTGTGGGGTGGCCGTAATAACCGCAGGGGCAGGGGTTCATGGCGCACACAACCATTTCGGAGCAGGGGTAGGTGTATGAAGCGTTTGCGCGTGAAATCGTGATTTTTCCGTCTTCAATCGGCTGGCGGAGTATTTCGGTCGCCTGCCGTGAGAATTCGGGCAGCTCGTCAAGAAAAAGCACGCCGTTGTGAGCCAACGAAACCTCGCCGGGGCGGGGTATCGCGCCGCCTCCCGAAAGCCCGGCGGGCGAAACGGAGTGATGAGGCGAGCGGAATGGTCTGTCTGTTATCAGCGCCGTTTCAGGCGGAAGAGCGCCCGCGACGGAATAAATTTCGGTTGTTTCAAGGCTTTCCTCAAAAGTCATCCCGGGCAGAATCGACGGCAGTCTTTTCGCGAGCATGCTCTTGCCCGAGCCGGGCGGACCCACCATAAGCACATTGTGCCCTCCCGCGGCGGCAATCTCAAGCGCTCTTCTCGCCTCCGCCTGGCCTTTCACATCTTTGAAATCGGGCAGAGGGGCGGATAACGCTCCGCCTTTGTCAAATCCCGGAAACACCGCGGGCTCAATAATCTCTTCGCCGTTGAGGTGCTTTAAAAGCTGAATAACCGAAACAACGGGGTAAACGTTTATCCCCTCAACAACCGAGCATTCCCTCGCGTTAGCGGCAGGCACAAAAACTCCTTCATATCCCGCTTTTTTCGCGCGTATTACCATAGGCAGAGCGCCGTTTACATGGCGCACAAGGCCGTCGAGCGAAAGTTCGCCTATAAAGGCGAAACGGTCAATGTCCGCCGTCAGCGCGTTTGAGTTCGCCTTGATTATTCCCATTAAAATCGGCAGGTCATAAACCGTGCCCTCCTTGCGCGTGTCGGCAGGGGCAAGGTTGACCGTCACCCTTGACGCGGGGAACTCAAAGCCCGTGTTCTTCACCGCCGAGCGCACACGGTTTTTCGCCTCGTTAACGGCTGTGTCGGGCAGGCCGACAATATCCATACGCGGCAGACCGCCCGAAATGTCAACCTCCACCCTCACGGTAAAACTCTCCATTCCCGCAAGACCGAGGCTGTTTATTCTTGCAAACATCCGATGCACCTCGCACAGCCGCCCGTCCGCGCTCCTCGCCGGAAACGCAACTGCGGCTTAATAAAATTATAACTATTTTAATATATCACAGTTGACGGTCAAATACAACGAGCAAATCGGTAAATCGCCTCCGCATATAAAAATAAAGATTTATTACTTTGAAAATTGTTGACAAAACCGTGCGGTTATGGTAACATACATTTTGCACTTTACGGAGAGATACCGAAGTGGTCATAACGGAACGGTCTTGAAAACCGTCGTACCCCCCGGGTACCGTGGGTTCGAATCCCACTCTCTCCGCCATTAAGATTTGAAGCATCCGCTTTAAATATACAACTCAATAAGCGAGAAGACGCTGCCAATGGAGAAGTACTCAAGTTGGTGACGAGGCGCCCCTGCTAAGGGCGTAGGTCGGGTAACCGGCGCGGGAGTTCGAGTCTCCCCTTCTCCGCCAGAAAATCAGTTCGCCCGTCAGGGCGGGCTGATTTTTTTAACAATGAGGGATTCGAACAGCGAGGGGAGCGAGGCAAAGCCGAAGCCAAACGCTCCGGTGGAGCGTTTGCC
>JAFRQM010000032.1 GCA_017428625.1 Clostridia bacterium | reverse complement strand
GGCGGCATTGATAATATAAAAATCACAAGGCCCGCTGACATAATTACAGCGGAAAATATTCTGAAAAACTTAAAATAATTAAGATTAAAAATTTTTATGATTGTGTGGTGAAATGTATGAGCGCGGACCCCTACCCCCGAAGTATTGACTCAATAAAAGAATACACGCACGCGCGTTTGTGCATTGAGCCCGTTTTCACATTCTGAAAAAAGGGTGCGGTTTCGGTTTTCTGCGCGCCGCCGTGTGCACAAAACAGGAGGGCAAAATGGAATTTGAAACCATACTCAAAATTGTCGGCTCGCTTCTTGCCAAGGGTGAAATCTCGTCACTGAGAAGCCTGCTGAGCGAACTTAACGTTGTTGACACAGCCGCCATTATGGAGGAACTTGAGCCTGCCGAAAGGCTGAGGCTCTTCAGGGTTTTGCCCAAGGATGTGTCGGCGGACGTTTTTTCATACCTTGAAACAGAAAGCCAGACGGAGCTTGTCGGTATGATAAACGACAAGGAACTTGAAAACCTTATGGATGAAATGTTCCTTGATGACACGGTCGATTTTCTTGAGGAAATGCCGGCTAATGTGGTAACGCGCGTGCTTCGCAACACCGACGCCGAAACAAGAAAAACAATAAACCGCTTTCTCAAATACCCCGACAATTCCGCGGGCAGCATTATGACTATTGAAATGGTGCAACTGCGCGATGATATGACAGCCGGGCAGGCAATAGCGAGCATACGCAGAAACGGCATTGACAAAGAGACCGTTTACACCTGCTATGTTACCGACTCAACGCATAAACTTCTGGGCGCCGTGCCGCTGCTCTCGCTGCTTATGTGTGATGATGACACAATGGTGCGCGACATAATGCAGAACGACGCTCAGCTTATATCGGTAAACACGCTTGACGACAGAGAGGATGTCGCAGAAATCGTCAAGAAATATGACCTTCTGAGCATACCCGTTGTTGACAACGAAGACCGTCTTGTAGGCATAATCACCGTTGACGACATTGTTGACGTTATTGAGGAAGAGGCCACCGAAGACATTGAGAAGATGGGCTCTCTTTCCCCGTCGGATGACGAATACCTGAAAACGGGAGTTTTCAAACTTGTGCGCAACAGAATATTCTGGCTGCTTGTTCTTCTTCTGACAGGCACGGCGGCGGGCATACTGATTTTTCTCTATAACGCGGACGGATTTGTCACAAACAACATAGCGCTGATTATTTCGATGCCGCTGATAATGGGTATTTCCGGCAGCGCCGGCAGTCAGTCTTCAACACTTATGATAAGAGGTCTTCTGCTGGGTGAAATTGACACGCAAGATTATTTTAAAATTGTTTTTAAAGAGATAAGAGTTGCTGCTGTATGCGCCGCCGTTCTCGGCGCGGTAAATATTTTAAGGGCTTTTCTTCCCGGCACGGGCGGCATTCGGGGCTGCGCCGTTGTTTCGCTGACAATTTTCGTCTCTGTTATTGCGGCAAAACTTGTGGGCGCGTCGCTTCCCATTGCGGCAAAGGCACTCAAACGCGACCCCGCTACCGTAGGCGGACCTTTTATTCAGTCGCTCAGCGACATTATTTCACTCGCGGTCTATTTCGGAATAGCCTGCGCTGTTCTGAACTGATTCAATTAACAGATATTCATTAAAAAATCCCCGTCCGGCTGACGGGGATTTTGATTTATCAGAAGCATTCAAGAATAATCTGCAGAAGAAGAATCAATGACTGCCGTATTTTCGCTTTGAGCGATTCAAACCAAGATATGATTCTTTCAATAACCGAAGGTTTTTCAAAAATCGCCGTAAGGGTGATGTCTTTATCTGCTATAATCTTGTCTCCGGGACCGTATATCGAATAGACTGTTGTGCCGTAACTGTTGTATTCATATTTCCATCCGATAAACTCCGCGTTTTTCATCTGCGGCTCTTCACAGCTGATATATCCGGAGCCGTTTATTGTCTGCGGCGCGGGAACATCCGACGCCCCTTCGGCTGAATATGTGACTGTTACGGGCGCGTCGATTTTTTCAACCGTAAATTCGGTTACACCGGAGCTGAACATTACGGGAACATCATGAGAATACCGATCATAAAGCGGGCAGATAAGCAGACAGTCGTCGGTTTCGCGGAAACAGACTTTCCATTCGTCGCTGACAGACGGGTCAACATAAACGCTGCCGTCTTTCGCTGTTATTTTGTATAAAGAATATATGTATGATGGTATGAACACATAATATCGGTCATCGGTTTTGTTATAACAGGCAAAATCAATATCAAATGTTACTTTGTCAAATATATATATATATGGCTTATCATAACCTGAGCTCAGTGTTTTTGTGTTTCTGAGAACAAAAACGGTTTCTCCCGCTTCATAATACCCCCAGCCGTTGAAAATGCCTTTATAACTTTCTTCGGGTTTTGTGTCGGGAATAATATATGCAGGCTTTCCGCTGTCGGAATAAACCGTTTCTGCTCCGTCAACCAGTAAGAGTTCTGTATCGGCTTCATCAGATATCTTCTCAATTGTGAAACTTTCAATATTGGTTCCCGGAGCGATTATATATTTACAGTCTCCGGCAAAAGCGCCTGTTTCTGTGCCGCTATAAATGTCTCCGACATATTTGCCCTTTTCATCATATACTCCGAAATAGCCCCAGTCGGTTTCGCCTTCCAGGGTTGTGAACTCAAAGCTGTAGGTTCCGTCCGACTCGGGGATAAAAATATAATTGACCTGCTGACCGTCATAACCGCGCTCTATATTGACGGCGCTGCCGCTGTTTATCACTTCACAGGGTGTGTAAACCGCGTAAAGGACGGTGTCCTGAGAGAGTTCAATATCATAATTGTTCCCCGGTAAATATTCGGGATTGGCGGAGTCGGCGGAAGATGACCAGCCGCAGAAGTTATAGCCGTCGATATAATAATAGCTGGCGATAAAACTGTATTTTGTTCTGCCGGAAAAAGAGCGGTATTCTTTGCCATCCACCATAAAGGTCAGCGTGTAGCTTTCAGTCTCTTTATCAATTCTGAAATCCGAGCGGTCCATAATTGTGAACTGATACTTTTTGCCTTTTTCCAAAGAAACGGTTTTCTGAATTATATTTGTTTCTTCATTGTTATAATAATAAGATTCTGCACCGACATAAGTATCTATACCTGATATGTATAACCCGGAATACTCTGTTCCGGTTTTCGGATTTGTTTTTGTGAAAGTGTAATTTCCGCTTTCGTCGGGAATAAAGATAAATACGGTCACTTCACCGTAATCTCCGGGCGTGTAATCCCTGCCTGCAGTAACTTCGGGCGCGTTTTTCCAGACAGCGTAAAGAACAGTATCTTTTTCAATTACAAAACTGTCTCCGGGTTTGTAATCGGGGTTTTGCGCTTTTTTGTTTTCGGACCATCCCGATAAATAATAACCGAACCTTGTCCGGTAATTGTAATCAACGGTAATTTCCTCGGAAGCGATATAAAAATCGGTGTATGAATACGGTTCATCCGGGTCGTTGTAGTCAAAGGTAACCGTATAGCCCGAATTTATTGCCTCTGTATAAATATTGCCGCTTTTTTCTTTGACCTTCACATCGGCTGTTTTGCCCGAATCAATATAGTAAAAATTCGCCATACCGGGGCGGAGGGTTTCTTTTGAACCGGGCAGCCTGTCTTTGATGAAATAATGTGGATTGATAAACACTACATTTTCGCCGTTGAAACCGTAAATGCCGCTTTTTTCATTAAGCAGAACCGCCTTCCAGAAATCGATTATGAGCTGCCTTGCCTTTGCTTCTTTTGTTCTGAGCGCGGGGTAATCGGCATCGGGATAAAGCATTTCGCCGAAAATCTCCATAGAGCAAAACTGATTGAGAATATTCCTTCTGCCGTGAAAATCAAGGAACAGCCCTTTGCCTGCGAAATCTTCGGATTTATCACCCGTCAGTATGGCGTAGCGGTTTCTCATATAGTTGAAAAACGCACCGCCGATTTCGTAACAGTAAAAGAGATTATCGCCGCTGGCGGTATCCCACTTTGTAAGCGAGATATCGCTGCCGAGAGTCGCGGCGTAGTTGAAATCATCAATCGTATAGCCGCCGAACATAACCTCGGCGCACCTTGAAAAGCCCTCGGTAACAAATTTCTCTTCAAACGGAACATAGTTGAAATTGGTTTTGCCGTAGAATTGATTGCACTCGAAAAGGTAGTGCTGATATTCGTGCACTAATGTTGTTTTGTCGCCCAGATAATCCGTGTTGAAATAGACGCAGTCCATATGATTTGAGATAAGCGACACAGGTGCGAAAACATTGCCGACAAAGCCGTATTCATTTGTCAGATCCTCGGAATAGAAATAACCGATAACACCGCTGTCTTGTGCAAAATCATAACCGATTAACGCGAACTTGCCGTCGCCGTCGGTGTCAATGAGATTTGGACCGAAAACCTGTTCTTCCTCTTTATGAAAACTGTCATATATCTCCGCGGCTTTACGCGCCTCTTCATTTGTGTTGCACTGTGTGCCGTCGTCTCTAATCTGAGTCCATACCGTGCAGCTGTCATTTGTATAAATGCATTTTATTGTTATGAAAGCTTTGTCTATTACATCTTCGCCATCTGTTCCTTCATTGATTTCGCCCGTCTGAATATCAACTATATCCGTCGCCATAATTGCGATTATATCGAGAGTATCGCCGACACAGTATTCGTTGGCGGGAACCGCCTGAGGTTCGTCTTTGTGCGTTCTGAGATACTCACGGTATTCCTCGGGAGAGGCAACATTGATTTTGCCGAAAACATCGTTTGCCGTGGGAATAATATCGGGCTGCTCCCCTGCGTTTGCCGAATCCGCTCCCTGCTTTTTCGCGGAAGTCGAAACGGAATAAGAGCCGTCTTTGCCCGTAAAAAAATTATAATCGGTGTTTACCGCCATCAGTATTTTGCCGGTGTATTTTTCATCGCCCGCAGCAAGGGCAAAAACCGCGCACGAGAGAATAACCGACGCGCTGAGAACAACCGACACCGCTTTGACAAACAATTTTTTCATAACAATTCCCCCGAAAAATATCCGGACCTTAAGTCCGGTAACTATTCTATATTATAATGCGTATTTTTGTATATTACAAGTTTATTTTAGGCAACTGCAAACAAAAAAACAACCGGTTCTTTCACACAAAAGTGATTGAACCGGTTTATTTGTCGAGAAATGCCGGGTTGTCAGTTCTTTCAAGCAGAAAATCAACCGATACACTGAAGTAGTCTGCCAGCATAATCAATGTTTTGTAATCCGCCTCGCGCTGACCGTTTTCATAACGGCTGATGCTGTTCTGATTCATATTAAGATCAATGGCAAGTTTCTGCTGCGAAATTCCACGCTCTTTTCGCAATTCTTTCAGTCGCACAAAATTCCCCCTTGGGGCTGTTTTTTTCTATTGACTAAATTATATCGTAATGGTATATAAATATCCCGTTTCGGTATATCATTGCCGTTAGCCGTTTTTTCTTTATAAAACAATTTATTTTGCCGCAAAAGTGTGCTGCCGGCACACCAAATAAGCGCTCAATTATTATATAATACAGAAAAAAAACGGAGGGATAAATGATGATTACGGTAATAATTGTTTTAATTATCTTTGCGTTGGTTGACATTTCCGATAATGTCTCTGATATTTTTGACAGTTTTTTAGACTTTCTCAGAGACCTGTCGGATAAGATTTTTAAAAGTAACTAACAATTCAACAAAATATAAAATCAGGAGGTTTTAAAATGATTTGTCCAAAATGCAATTCCGAAAACAAAGATGATGCGAGATTCTGTGTGAACTGCGGCGAAAGTCTTGCACCGCAAATGCCCGAAACACAGCCCGAACCGCAGATTCTGCCTTCTCCCGCAAACGCAAATGTAAGCCCTCAAAATGTTGAAACACCAATGCAGGCAGCACCTGTAAAAGTTCCGAGCAACGGTCTTTCTGTTGCCGCTCTTGTGTGTGGTGTTATCGGTATTGTCGGTTCTTTTATTCCGATTGTCAAATACGGAACTCTCGTTCTGGCGATTCTCGGAATAGTGTTCGGCGTTCTGGGCAGAAAAAAAGCCGTTTCTTCGGGAAGTTCATCAACCGGTCTTGCTACGGCAGGTCTTGTGCTGGGCATTATCGGAACTGCTTTCTCTGCGGTCGGCGTTATATGCGCTCTCGCGTGCATCGGTGCCGCTGACGCTGCAGTCAACGCCGGAGCAGACGCTGCAAAGGATGCAATCAATTCCTATGGTGAAGCTGTAACAAGCGCAATAAACGAAATAGGTAACGCAGCCAAAGACACAGCAAATGAAATCGCCGGTTATGCGAACGAAGCCGCAACATCTTTTGCAAATGAATATGCGTCTGCCGTTGAAGATGCGGCAAATGCTTATGCAGAAGCAGTTGAAGAAGCCGGAAATGCTTATGCCGAAGCAGCGAATGATTTTGTAAACTCTATATTCGGATAAACCGATATGATTCCGGTTTTTAATCTTTTCGGCAAAGACATATCCATTTATTTGATAATGGGGCTTGTCGGCGTATTCGCTATGCTCCCGTTCGGTATGCGCACAACTAAAAAAGACGGTCTGGACGAAAACCAGATGCTTGCAATGTTTTGCTATTCATTTATCGGCATAATAGCGGGCGGACACTTGATGTTCGGTATTACGCAATTTGATAAAATTGCAGCTCTGTTGCGTAACTTCAATCAAATTGGCAGTTTTAAGCAGTTTGTCGCCGTTTTAACCGTTATTTTCGGCGGCTCTGTTTATTATGGCGGTTTGACCGGCGTGCTTATAATAGGATATTTGTTTTGTAAAGCGAGAAAACTTGAAACGGGAAGGTATTTTGATATAGGTGCTATGTCAATATGTCTGTTTCACTTTTTCGGCAGAATAGGCTGTTTCCTCGGCGGCTGCTGTTACGGCATTGAATGGAAATACGGCTTTATTTATCATCATTCTCCTGTTGAGGCGTGTAACGGAGTTCCGAGATTTCCCGTTCAATTGGTTGAGGCCGTGCTTAACCTGCTTCTCTTTTTCTTTCTTTTTTATTGCTTCGGGAACAGGTTGTTCAGAAAAAAACTTATGGGGCTTTACTGCCTGATTTATCCCGTTTACAGATTTGTTCTTGAATACTACAGAGCCGATGAATACAGAGGTTTTTTAGGCGCGCTTTCAACAAGCCAGATTATTTCGCTTATCTATATTGTTGTTACAATTATCATTTTGTTATTTCTTGACAGACAAAACAGGCGTAAAGTATAAAATAAGGAGTTATAAAAATTGAAATTCAATCTTCTTCCCGACGAGTCTGTTATATTGAAATCCGAGTCCGTTTGTTACGGTAACTTCGGAGCTTACACAAATGATTTATACTTAACTGACAAAGCAATTGTTCTTGTTCGCAAAGGTCTGTTCGGAAATATCAAAGGAGAAGTAAGGTTTCCGCTAAATGAAATTAAGATATATAAAGGAAAACCTCAGACATTACTTGTTAAAAAGCCCAATGGCTTAGTCCAGATTGATGTATATTTAAGAGATAGCATTGAAACATTCGGCTTCAGTAACAATACCGGTATAAACAACGCAAAAAAACAGGCATCTCTTTGGATAAACACCATTTATAAAACAATCACAGGTCGAACAATGCCGGATTCTGACGAGTATGATGAAGAAGACCGCGATGACACTTTGATTGGTATTTTCAAAGAGATCGGCAGAGATGTTATCGGAATACAACCAAAAAAGAAAAACCATCTAAAAAAAGAAATGGTTTCAAAAAAATGTAACTCATGTTCAGCATCTTTGTCCGGATATAAGGGAGAAATTGTTCACTGCGAATTTTGCGATACAGACCAAGTTCTTTAACCCCAATGAAAAGCAGGAGGATTTGCTATGAAATGCCCGAAATGCGGCGCAGAATTTGAACACGGCTGTTTTTGCCCCGGGTGTGGGGCGAAAATGATTGACGACAGTGAAATTGTTGAACAGGCAAAGACAAACACACCCGTTGCAGATACAGACGAATCCGCTGTTGACAAGGTCGCTCAAGCGAACACCGTTGAAGCAGAAACCGCTGAGGCTGAGATTTCAGAGCCGAAAGTTCAGTTTTCCGAACCCTTGTCGGCAATCGGGGAACACTTGCCTGTAATCCCTACGCCGAAAAAGAGTAAGGCAAAGTTTATAATTCCCGCAATTGCCGCTGTTGTTCTTATTGCAGCCGCGGCTGCGGTATTTCTTCTTGACCCGTTCGGGTTCGCAAAAAAGAGAATTGTCGGCGAGTGGGAGACGGAAGACGACCCCGGCATTATTTACATATTCAACGAAGACGGAACCGGAGAATATGAGGATTATAACTGCCCCTTCACTTGGACCGTCAAAAAAAATGAGCTTATAATTGAATTCTCCGGTTTTGATGTTGTGTCTTCATGGTATGGTGATGAAGCCGAAAGCGAAGTGGATACCGAAATCGACTATGGAAAATGCGTTAATTATTTTGATGTAACCAAAAACGGTGACAGACTTGTTCTAACCTGCACCGATTCAATACCGGATGCAGCATTTGAAAAAGAATTAACTGTCAACACCGATGATTTGAAAGAAGACGAAAATTATGATGACCTCGATAACCTCTTTGTTGATTTTCTTGAAACTCTTCTCGACGATCTTTTTAACGGAAGTTACAATAAGAATGATGAGGTTGTTCTTGTCGAGAAAGGCGCTTATCAAAAGAAAGTCACTGAAAAAGCACATCAATCCAACGAAGGTAAGAATGTTGATTTCCGAGATGAATTTACTTTTGAAAAAGCACTCAACAACGGCGAAGATGTTACCGGCAAAACCGTAACATTTATTGTCAAAGCCGTTAAGCCCGACAGTATTCTCGGCTTTAACCTTTGGTCCGGTGAGCACCTGAATTTTGTTTCGGATTCCGACCCCGGAACAGAAAAAGGTCAAGTGGTTACAGCAAAAATAACGAGTGCTGAAAAATGGGGTAAATACAGTTGGGAACTGCATTATGATATAATAGAGGTTGACGGCAAGAAACCTGCTGTTACAACAACAGTTGTAACAACCACTGCCGTTCCGGAAGAAGTTGAAAAAGCACATAAAGCAAATGAAGGCAAAAGTGTATATTACCGCGATGAGGTTGCTTTTGAAAACGCGCTTAACAGCGGCGATGATGTTACCGGCAAAACCGTAACTTTTATTGTAAACTCCGTTCATCCCGACAGCATTCTCGGTTTCAATCTCTGGTCGGGCGAACATCTGAATTTTGTTTCAGATTCCGACCCTGAAATAAAAGCAGGACAGGCAGTTACGGCAAAAATCACAAAAGCGGAAAAATGGGACAGCGAGAGTTGGGAACTGCATTACAATATTATAGAGGTTGACGGCAAAAAACCTGTTGTTACAACAACCGTAACAACCACAAAAAAAGAAACAACAACCGTTCCGGTTACAACAACTGTTCCTGAAACAACAACTGCGGCAACAACCACACAGTCAAACAAAACATATAATGCCGCCGAACTTATGGCAGGAACATGGTATAACCCGAAAACAACCGAGATATATTATCTTAAAGGCGACGGCACCGGAGTTATCGAGTTTCCTGTTTCCGGAAGCAATAACCGCTACCGGGTCAACGCAAAATGGTCTGTCAGCGACAACACCGTAAAAATCTGGTATAGAGAAAAAGAAATGATTGAGAAAGTTTACGGCTATGACTTTGCCAGAGAATATGTCAAAACATACGGTGATAAAATGGACACCGACTATTATCAGTTGGCAACAGACGATACAAACTTTGCGCTTGTAAATCTTAATGACCGTCAAAACGGAACTCTTTATAAACAGAAACAGTCAACATAAGCAAAAGCCGATGCGGACGCATCGGCTTTTTTCTGCTTTTATTCTGTTTCTTTATCTGTTTTGCCTGTTACTATCTGATTACCGGGGTCAATTCAGTCATAATTCGATTGTTTCGTTTTCTTTATCGCCGCCGGTGTAAAGGACGGTGATTTTTTTTGTTTTGCAGTTTTCAGACGGCACATCGGTAAGCTTTTCGCCGTCAAAAGTGAAATCTATTGTGCCGCCGTTGTCGTCATACTGCGTGTAACTGCCTTTCGCTCCGCGAAAAACAAGCACTTCGAGGGCGTCAAACTCCGTTGAATTGCCCTGCCTTTCGGGCAGAAGCGGCACAATTGCGCCCGCCTTTGCAAAAACGGGAATTTCATCAAGCGGGCAGTTTTCCTCATACTCACCGCCCGTGTATTTTTTGCCGTTAAAGAAGTTTATCCATTCGCCTTCGGGCAGATAAAACCTCACATTCGCCCTGCCCCGCCTTGACGGCTCCGTTACCGGGGCAACAATCATCTGTTCGCCGAACCAATACTGGTTGCGGTATTTTTCTTTGCGGGCATTTTCGCTTTTGTCATAGTAATACATCGGGCTTATAAGCGGAACACAATCCCTCGCGGTGCGCACATTAGCGGTGTAGAGGTAGGGTAAAAGGCGGTGGCGCAGGCGCAGAAAATATTCCGCCGTTTTTTCAACATCGGGAAAATTCCACGGCTCTTTTGAGATTGATGTGTTGTTGGAGTGCAGGCGGTTAACGGGTGAGAACACGCCGAACTGAAGCCAGCGCAGGTAAAGCTCGTTGTTGCCCGAATTGTAAACATGGCCGCCTATGTCATGGCTCCACCACGTGTAGCCCGCGTTTGAGGCGTTGGCAGTAAACCAAGGCTGAAGCCTGAGGCTCTTCCATAAAACGAAGGTGTCGCCCGAAAATCCCAGCGGATAACGGTGCGAGCCTATGCCCGCGTAACGCGAGAGAATAAGGCCGTTTTTGCCGTTTCTGCAGTTGTCAAGCGTGTGGTAGTGGTTAAGAAGCCAAAGCGGGTCAAGGCCGAGCATAGCCTTTGATTTTGTGCCCTGCTGCCAGTCAATCCACCAGAAATCAACGCCGTCCTCCTCATAAGGGTGGTGAAGAATGTCAAAATAGGCGTTGCGGAATTTTTCATCCGTCAGGTTGAACTCAACGGGTTTTTTATCGGCGGGATTCTGCCCCACAGCCGCGCACATCTCCTCATACTGCTTTTCAAAATATCTCACTCCGTCGTGCGGGTGCAGGTTCATGGTGATCGCGAGGCCGCGGCTTTTCAAATCTTTAAAAAACGCCTTATAGTCGGGGAAAAGGCTCTTTTCAAATGTGTAGCCCGTCCAGCCGGCGCCCTGAATTACGGTGGGTTTAACATCCTTCGGCACATTTTTGACAATGTGCCAGTCCATATCTATTGTGGCTACGGTGAAGGGAATATCTTTGCTCTCAAAGGCGTTCATAAGCTCCAGGTATTCACTTTGCGAGTAGGCGTGGTAGCGGCTCCACCAGTTGCCCAGAGCATACTTCGGTAAAAGGGGCGTTGCCCCGCACAGGCTGTAAAAATCTTTTAATCCGCCTAAATAATCGTCGCCGAAGGCAAAAATGTATTTGTCAACAACCTTGAACGGGCGCAGCGAAACGGAGCCGTCTTCATTGAAAAGGAAGGAGTCGCTGTCATCAATTTCGGCAACGCCGTTTGAAGCGAAAATCCCCTTGCGCAGATGCCCGAAAAAGAAGCGGTCGCGTTTTTCACGCTTTGTTTTCCAGCTGCCGAGATAGCCGAAGGTGCCGTCAAGCGTGCGGGCCGTGCCGCCCAGATTTGTGCTGTTGCCGGGGTAGCGCCACTTGCCGTTTACCGCCGCCTCAACGCGCAGTGTTGATGTGTTGACGCGAAACGAGGTTTTCGGTGTTTTTACTGTGATAAAACAGCCCGCGTTGTGCTTTATTTCGGGGTTTACATCGGCAAAATCACGGCAAACAACCATTTGGGTCGCCTTGTCGCAAAAGCCGGTTGACGATTTTTCTATTCTGAGAATTCTGTCTGAGATAACGCTTATGCGCACATCTGCGTAAATAAAAACCTGCGAATCCTTCGCGGGCGCGGAAGGCATACCGAATCTTTCCATAGTCAGACCTCCGTAATAATGAAAATAACAGATATATTTTATCATATTGCCGTCAGGTTGGCAACTGCACGATTGATAAAAAAGCACGGTGAAAACCGTGCTTTTGAAAAGTATCCGATTATAAATTATGACACAAATTTTTTGATGTCGGAGGCGCAGGCGTTCTCTTTTGCCACCGCGAGCATAAGTTTTATGCGGTTCTCCTGGTTTACTCTTGTGGCGCCGGGGTCATAGTCTATGGGCACTATGTTTGAGTCGGGGTAGATTTCGCGCAGTTTGCGCACCATTCCCTTGCCGACTATGTGATTAGGCAGGCAGCCGAAAGGCTGGGCGCACACTATGTTGCCGTAGCCGCTTTCTATAAGTTCCATCATTTCGGCGGTGAGAAGCCAGCCTTCGCCCATTTTGCAGCCGTAGCCCATTACGGGCTCAATGAGTTCGCGCAGGTGTTTGTAAGGCGTGGGCGCGACAAAGTTGCCGTAAGCCTTAGCCGCCTGTTCAATGCACGCCTCAACGCGCATCATATACCACATAACGGCTTTCATAACGAGTTTTTTCAGTTTTTTGCCGCCGTAGAGTTTTATATCTTCAAGACGGTTGTCGGTTTTGAAGAACACAAAGCCCATAAGGCCGGGAACATTGGGCTCACAGCCCTGAGAAATAAGAAAATCCTCAAGGTGATTATTCGCGAGAGGCGAATACTTGACATATATTTCGCCGACGATGCCTACTTTGATTTTCTCTGTTTTGTTTACGGGAATCTCGGCAAAATCTTTGGTGATTTTAGGCATAATCTTTTTTGCCGAAAAATAATCGTAGCCCTTGTTCTGCCCGAAGAAACGGACTAATTTGGCAATCCACCTCTCAACGAGAGCGTCTGTTTCGCCCTCATTTATTTCATAGGGCTTTACCTGGTTTTTGAGCAGCATAATCAGGTCGCCGTAGATTAAGCAGGAGAGAAATTTCATACCCATCGCCGGAGTGAATTTAAAGCCCGGATTCTTTTCAAGTCCCGACAGGTTGAGCGAAATTACCGGCACATAGCCGCAGCCCGCCTTTACGAGCGCTTTGCGCAGAAGGTGGATGTAGTTTGAAGCCCTGCAGCCGCCGCCTGTTTGCGTGATGAGAAGCGCCGTCTTGTGCGGATCGTATTTGCCGCTGTTGAGGGCGTTTATGAGCTGGCCGATAACAAGCAGCGCGGGGTAGCAGGTGTCGTTATGAACATATTTGAGGCCTTCATCGACAATCTCTCTGCCGTTTGTGCGCAGAAGTTCCGCGTTGTAGCCGTGCTGCCTGAGCACACGCGCAAGCAGTTCAAAGTGTATTTCCGCCATGTTGGGAACGAGGATTGTGTAATCCCTCTTCATTTCTTTTGTGAATATTACTCTGCCTTCCGTATTCATATATTACTCCTGTTCCAAAGCCGCAAAAAGGCTTCTCAATCTGATTTTAACCGCGCCTAAGTTTGTTGTTTCATCTATTTTAATCTGTGTGTAAATTCTGTTTTTTCTTTCAAGAATCGCGCGCACTTCATCGGTGGTTATAGCGTCTGTTCCGCAGCCGAATGAAACAAGCTGAACAAGGTTTATGCTGCTGTCGCCCGAGTCGGCGATATATTTTGCCGCCGCGTAAAGCCTTGACTGGTAAGTCCACTGGTCGAGAACATTTGTTGCGAATTTTTCCATTTTGCCGCTGATGGAATCTTCGGTAACAAGCACCGCTCCGCACTCGCATATAAGTTTGTCTATGCCGTGGTTTATTTCGCTGTCGAGGTGGTATGGTCTGCCGCACAGCACAATTACGGGCATATTTTTCCGCTTCGCGAGGGCAAGATACTCATCGCCCTTTGCCCTGATAAGATTCATATAGGAATCATATTCCGCATAAGCCGCTTTGACCGCTTTTTCGATTTCTTTCGCGGTAACATCTCCGAGCCTTTTGCTGATAATCGCGCGGATTCTCGGCATGAAATCTTTTCTGCGGTGTATTCCGACATAATCCCATATAAGATTCAGGTCTTCGGAGCGCACATTGGAGCGTATAACCTCGGGGTAATAAGCGACAACGGGGCAGTTGTAGTTGTTGTCGCCCAGACCTTCGTCAATGTTGTAGGTCATACAGGGGTAGAAGATGTTTTTTATGCCCTTATTGATGAGATACTCAATGTGGCCGTGCATAAGTTTCGCGGGGTAGCATACCGTATCGGACGGAATTGTGTGCTGACCGAGCAGATAAAGCGCCCTTGTGGATTCCGGCGTTGTTACAACCTCATAGCCGAGAGAGGTAAAGAAGGTGTGCCAGAACGGCAGCAGTTCATACATATTGAGCCCCATCGGAATGCCGATTTTTCCGCGTTTGCCGGGCACGGGTTTGTATTTTGCGAGAAGTTCTTTTTTATAATCGTAAAGGTTATAGGTCTCCGCGGCGTTCGAGCCCGAAACGGGTTTGCTGCACCTGTTGCCGCCGATATACTTTCTGCCGCCGGCAAAAGTGTTGACCGTAAGACGGCAGTGGTTGGGGCAGCCGTTGCAGGTAATTGCCTTAACCTCGTGAACGAAGGTTTTAAGTTCATCCTCATTTATGCAGGAGCTGTCGCCTTTAACATGGTCCATAGCGTAAATCGCCGCGCCGTAAGCGCCCATAAGTCCCGAAATGTCGGGGCGGATGACATCCCTGCCGATTTCTTTTTCAAACGCGCGCAAAACGGCGTCATTAAGGAAGGTTCCGCCCTGAACAACAATGTTTTTGCCTAAATCATCCGCGCCGGAAGCCCTTATAACTTTGTAGAGGGCGTTCTTGACAACGCTGATTGACAGGCCCGCCGAGATGTTCTCAATGCTCGCGCCGTCTTTCTGAGCCTGTTTTACGGAGGAGTTCATAAACACGGTACAGCGTGAGCCGAGGTCAACGGGTTTGTCTGCGAAAAGCCCGAGACGGGCAAAATCCGCAATGCTGTAATCCCACGCGGCGGCGAAGGTCTGCAGGAAGGAACCGCAGCCCGACGAGCACGCTTCGTTAAGGAAGATGTTGTCAATGGCGCCGTTTCTGATTTTGAAACACTTTATATCCTGACCGCCGATATCTATGATAAAATCAACATCGTTCTTGAAATGCTTTGCCGCCGTGTAGTGGGCTATTGTTTCAACAATGCCCGTGTCAATGCCGAAGGCGTTGCGGATAATTTCCTCGCCGTAGCCGGTAACGGCTGAATAAGCGATTTTAACGCCGGGGTTTGTTTCATAAAACTCTGTCATAAACTCCCTGACCGCGGTCACGGGGTTGCCGCTGTTTGACATATATTTCTGAAAAACTATTTCTCTGTTTTTGTTTATGACGGCGCATTTGATTGTGGTTGAGCCCGCGTCAATGCCGAGAAAGAGTTTTTCGCCCGGAGTAATACCGTCGGCGGTTTTAACCGTGTCTTTTGCATGCCTTTCGGTAAACGCTTTGTATTCGCCCTCATCTTCAAAAAGAGGTTCGCAGCTGATGTAACCGGCAGATGACTCGTATGAACCGATTTTGTCGATGATTTCTTTTATATCTCTCTGCTGCGCGTCGGGCGAGTAAGCGGCGCCGAGAGCGACATAATAAAGCGAGTTTTCTGGGCAGGTTCCCTTCAGACCCAGCGTTTCGTCAAAACTTTTGCGAAGTTCGGGCAGGAACGAGAGCGGACCGCCGAGATAGACTACCCTGCCTTTTATTTCTCTGCCCTGCGAAAGCCCGGCTACGGTCTGATTGACAACCGCCTTGAAAATACTTGCCGCGACATCGCTTTTGCGGGCGCCCTGATTAAGCAAAGGCTGAATGTCGGATTTCGCGAAAACGCCGCAGCGTGAAGCGATTGTGTAGGTTTTTTCGCTTTGTTCGGCAAGGGCATTCATATCCTCAACGCCAACGCCGAGAAGTGACGCCATCTGGTCTATGAAGGCGCCTGTTCCGCCCGCGCAGGAACCGTTCATACGCACCTCGGTTCCGCCTGTGAAAAAGAGGATTTTCGCGTCTTCGCCGCCGAGTTCAATAACCGCGTCTGTGTCGGGAATAAGCCTTTTTACGGCGATTCTCGAAGCGTAAACCTCCTGAACAAAGGGCAGTTCAAGCTGCTGGGCAAATCCCATACCCGCCGAGCCGGAAACGGCGATGCAGGCGCCTGCAAATTCCGGGCGCCTGCTGATAATATCGCTGAGCATCTGTGCTGATTTTGTCGCTATCTGTGAAAAATGCCGCAGATAGTTTTTATATACAATTTCGCCGCTGTCATCCACCGCGACGCATTTCAATGTGGTTGAACCCACATCAAGACCTATGTTCATTTTTCCGTTCTCCTCAATTATCCTGTTTTTTTGCGGTTTTGCGCGTTGTTCAGATTCAAATTCATAAGAGCCGCAATCTCGTTGTAGAGCTTTTCGTTTGCCGCGGCAACGGTCATATTCTCAACGCCGAAAGGTTTGCCGAAGCGCACGGTAAGGTTTTTGCTGCGGAACTCATAATCGCCCGTAACAGCCGCGGGCAGCACTTTCGCGCCCGTTTTTTTTGCCATTGAAACGGCTCCGAACTTGAACGGGAGCAGGAAGGCGTCGGTTTTGTTGCGCGTGCCTTCGGGAAAAATTCCCACGGCGCCGTCTCTGCGAAGCACCGTAAGGGCGCTTGCAACCGCCTCGGTGTCTTTGCCGTTGCGGTTTACGGGAATGCACCCTACAAGCCTGAAAAAGCCGCGCAGTTTGCCTTCAAAATACTCTTTTTTTGCCATATAGTTTATCGGGCGTTTTGTTGAGATAATTGTCAGGCACTGGTCAAGCACATGAATGTGGTTGCAGGCTATGACGAGCGCTCCTTTTTCGGGAATGTTCTCTTTGCCGATTATTGTGGGATTATACCAGAAATGAAAAGCGGGTTTAAGCGCAGGTGCCAGCATCCTGAACCCCAGCGTTCCCGGATCTCTCTTCTTCTTTCTGTTTGCCGATTTCTTTAATGTTCTTTCCATTTGTTTTGTTCTCTCCGTTTGCGTATTTTGCCATATGCTCCGCCTTGAGAGCGTTGAAGTCGATTTTGCCCAGCGGTGTTTTCGGCATTGTTTTTCTGAATTCAAACTCGGCGGGCACGCTGTATCTGGCGAGATTCTTTCTGCAGTGTTCCCTTATTGAATATCTGAGTTCATCGCTTTCACTGTAATCGGCTTTAAGAACAATATAAGCTTTAGCGACCTCTACTTTATAGGGATGAGGCACACCGATTACAACGCATTTAGCGACCGCTTTATGCTGTTCGATTATTTTCTCGATGTGCGATGGGTAAACATTGTAGCCGGAGGTGATAATCAGCCTTTTGAGGCGCAGGCGGTAGAATATGCAGCCGTCTTCGTCTATTGAGCCGATGTCGCCAGTGTGCAGCCACACCCTGCCGTCTTCGTGCTTTTTAAGAACCTCGGAAGTTTCTTTCTCATTGTTTCTGTAGCCTGACATAAGCGTCGGTCCGCTTACGCAGATTTCACCGTCGGTGTTTGCGGGCAGAAGTTCGCAGGTGCCGGGTTTTACTATGCAGAACCTGTTGCCGGGCAGCGGCTTGCCTATGCTGCCGGGTTTATAGCCGTCGCCTGACGCGAGGCAGACCGCTCCGAGGCTTTCCGTAAGACCGTAGCCCTGTATGACTTTTACCGGAGCGCCCGTGAGTTTGAGGTAATTGTTAAGTCTCTTTTCAAGCGTTTCGCTCAGAGAATCGCCGCCGCTTACCAGATATTTGAGGTTTGACAGGTCAAGTTTTTCGCTGTGCGGAGCGTTTATGAGCGCTTCATAAAGGGTGGGAACGCCGAACACCATTGACGGTTTGTGCTTTTTCATAAGTTTTGTGAATTTTGCCGCTTCAAACCTCGGAATAAGCACCGAGCAGGCGCCCAGACAGAATGTGACATGAACGCATACGCCCAGACCGAAAGCGTGAAACACGGGCAGTATTGCGAGAACCCTGTCGTTTACGGTAACATCTTTAAGCACAATCAGCGCCTGCGTGCCGAGTGAGTTGAAGCCCTTATTGGTAAGCACTATTTCTTTGGGTGTGCCGGTTGTGCCGCCGCTGTGAAGAATAACCGCGGGCAGAGAAGGTTCAGCCTGCGTTACGGGTATCCGCGCTTCTTCGCCGAGCCTTAAAAACTCCCTGAGCCCGATAAATCTGCCGTCTGCGGGGAGGTTTACTTTTTTTGTTTTTATTCTGTATGCTGTTTTAAGCAGCGCGGGCATTGAGTCGGCGGGGCTTACAACAACAATCTTTTCAAGTCCGGTTTCACCGGCTATTCCTTTTATTTTTTCAACGCACATATCAACGGCTACAGCCACCCTGCTGCCTGCCGAGGTTATGTAGTTGCGGATTTCCGCCTGAGCGGAGAGCGGATGAATAACATTTGCCGCCGCACCGATTTTGTTAAGAGCATAAATTGCGAAAACCGCTTCGGGCGTGTTGGGCATACAGACTGTAACTGTATCGCCCGCCCTGACGCCGCACGCGGCAAAAGATTTTGCGAAAGAGTCAATACCTTCAAAAAGTTCCCTGTATGTTCCCGTTGTGCCGAGATATTCGTAAGCCGCCGCGTCGGGGTGCTTGCGCGAAATGCGTCTTACCATCTCATACATTGTAATATCGGGCACATTGAGTTCATTGGTCTTTTCGTTATATGTCATGATACGTTTCCTTTTTCCGTAAGATTACCGAGAATGAAATTCCTGAATTTTTCGTTTTCTTTTTCAAGGTCTTCATCCCCGACATAATAGGGCTCGTAAAATCTGATTTCGGGTCTGGGACCTTTTAATTTATACTGACCTTTGATTGTGAAAGGCACTATGGGCGCGCCGGTGTCTCTCGCCATTTTGACCGCTCCTATTTTGAACGGCAGCAGAACGGCATCGGTCTTGTTTGTTGTGCCTTCCGGAAAGATTGCTATGGCGCTCTCGTTGTTGAGGTAATCCCTTGCGGCGTCGAGCGCCTGCGGATTCTTTTTTGCCCTGTCAACGGGAATTATGCCCGCCGCCTTGAAAAAATAATTGAGCGGACCTTTGAAAAGTTCAATCTTCGCTAAAAAATGCAGGCATCTTCTTGTTGAGAGAAACAGCATAAAAACATCATAAGGCTTTTTGTGGTTGCCCGCGAGAATTACTCTGCCGTTTTTCGGAATATTCTCTTTGCCGATTATTTCGGGCCTCATAATTGTTGTGAAGCCCGCGACCGCGAGGGGTCTTAAACCTTTATAAATAACAGGTGATTTTTTTGACATAAGCGTTCTCCTTTAAACTCTGCGGCGTATATGCCTTCTTATTCCGAAAGCGACCGCTATTGCCGTGCCTGTTACCGCCGTGGCGGCTACCGCCGTTTTTACCGGGAACAGAGCGCGCGGGCGGGCGCCTTCGCACCTTTGCGTGAGGCGGGCTTTGAATTCGGGCGTTAAATCAACACTGTTCATAACACGGGCGTATTCTTCTATACATTCTTTTATTGTCATTCTTCCTCGCTCCTCTCAAGTTCTTTTTTCAGTTTGTTTCTGCCTGTCTGCAGGCGCTTGCGCACTGCGTCTGCATTTACACCGATTATCATTGAGATTTCGCTTGCCGTGTAACCTTCTATATAATGCAAATCCATTACGATTTTATATTTGGCGGGCAGAGACATTATCGATTCAAACAAATCATAATCCTTGTCGGAAACGCCGATTTCGGCGACCTCCTCCATACTCAGGGATTTATGCCTTGCCCTGAACCTTGACATATTTTTGCTTATGTTTGTCGCAACCCTTATCAGCCACGCCTTTTCGTGCTCACTGCTGCCGAACGCGGGCGCCTCGGTGTAGTATTTGATGAAGGTGTCCTGAACGGCGTCTTCGGCGTCTTCTTTGTTTGAAAGAATCGCAAAACAGATTCTGAAAAGCATTCTGCTGTATTTCTCAACCGCGAGTTCAATGAAGCGTTTATCCATATCTCCGTCGCGCATAGCAAGGTTTTCGATAACTCTCACCCCCCTTGTCATTTTTGCGCTCTGATAATAATACACCTGCAAACGCGGTTTTGTGAAATTTTATATTCTTAAAAATTCATTAACAAAATTTTGCGTATTTGTAAATTTGAACCACTACATTATGTGGTTTAAATCAAAGTTACACTCATTTTGTGATTTTTTTATGCACTTTACCCTCACAGCGGTTTTAATCAGCCGGAAAGGCCTGTTTTTTCTTAATAAATTTTTAATAATTTTCACATTGAAAATGTTAATTTTCTTTTGAGGGCGGATGGGGAGGAAAGAAAAAGCGCTTTTATGTTGACAATTTGAGAATTTGAGCAAATTTCAACAAAATAATTGTGAGGAACAGCAAAAATGATATTCAAAAGAAAAATATACGATAAGCTTGTTGAATGGAAGAAAGAATCAAACGGCAATACCGCATTGATGATTGAAGGAGCAAGACGCACAGGCAAATCAACGGTAGTTGAAGAGTTCGGCAAATATATGAGATGGATTTTCTTGTTGCAAGAAAGAACAAAATCTGCCCGTTGGAAGTAAAATCATCCTCATATAAAACACACACATCAACAGACAGGTTCGGTGAAAAATATTCATCACGGATTCTGAACAAATATCTGATATACAACAAGGATTACGGCAAGGATAAAGATATTATCTGCCTCCCCGTTTATATGGCTCAATTTATATAAATCTATTTTCAAAATGATAAAACTCCCTTTTCAATAATGATTAGGGAGTTTCTGTTTACCTTTGTTTTTATGATTGAATAAAGTGAAATCTTTTGCCTTGCGGTAAAAGGCGAAATCGGGCGTTTCCCGCCCGGTGAAATTAAATCCACCCACCCGCCGTCGAGGCGGATTTCACTGCCCGAAAGGGCAATTTAACATTTTGAATCAATATTTCGCCCGCCCGAATGGTGGATTCAGTTGAAAAAGGACTTGCCGAAGACAGAATAATTAACTGTTTTTGCAAAATTGAATAAAACATAAATGTTTTTTTCTGTTGGATTTTTGCTTGTGAAGTTTGTGCTTCGCACAAGTGAAGTAATGCCTTCGGCATAATGAAGTTTTCTGCTTCGCAGAAAGTGAAGTTAAGTGTGCCGCAAACGCCCGGAGGCGCTTCACGAGCCGCAGGCTCGCTTCACGCGCGTCAGCGCACTTACCGTGCCGTCAGGCACACTTAGTTGAAAAACTCCGCATCAGCGGAGTTTTTTCTGGTGGACACACTGAGACTCGAACTCAGGACCTCTCGCGTGTGAAGCGAACGCTCTGACCGGCTGAGCTATGCGTCCGTATTTGATTGCTCACTTATTCTAACTCATTTTGCCGCCGATTTCAATATCCAAAAGGCAATTTTTTGTAAATTAACAATCTCTTTGTTTATTGACTGAATAATTATATCATTATATAATTGAATTGTCAGAAAAAATACGGGCAGGAGGTTGTCAAAATGCCATTCAACGGTTTTCAACTTACAGACGATTTGCTTAACTACGATGTTTTTCCCAAAGTGCTTGTGAAAAACAAACCCGCAAAAATCAATATCCGGCCGCTCGGCGCAAGGCCTGTTTTTGAGAGCGGAAAAACCTACAAAATGCTTGTCTGCGCGCTTGAGGGCGGCAAGCCATTCGATTACCCGGCTTCGGGCGATTTCAAGGAGTTTGAACTTACCTGCAACGGTGAGGGCGGCTTTGTGTTTGAGCACACCTTCACTAAGGAGCAAATGTATTTTCTGCGCTTTCTCAATGACGAGGGCAGAAGAATAATCCAGTTCCCCGTCTATTGCATTGACGAAGACCTGTGCGGCAGATATCCCCTGCGCGGCGACCTGCACATGCACACAATCCGCTCCGACGGCAGTCAGTGCCCCGCCGTGGTATGCGCCAACTACAGAAAACACGGGCTTGATTTTATGGTTGTTTCGGACCATAACAGATATTACCCCTCGCTTGAGGCGATAGATTTTTACAAAGACATTCCCTGCGGGCTCGCGATTATTCCCGGCGAAGAGGTGCATATGCCCCCCGTTCACGGGGCCGAGAGCGATTTTCATACTGTCAACTTCGGCGGCGAATATTCAATAAACGCGCTCACCGACGGCCCTGCCGTTGAAGAAAAGGGCACAGACAAAAAGTTCCGTTCGCTTTACGGCGAATGCCCCGAATATATGCCCCTTGAAGAGTGGGAGAACAAAATGCAGGCGCTTGCCGATGAACTCACGAACCTGCCCGACGGGCTTGACCCCGTTCCCGTTGCCGTTTTCAAGTGGGTTTATGACGAAATCCGCAAAGCGGGCGGTCTCGGAATCTTCCCGCACCCGACCTGGATAAGCGACGTTTACCATGTGCCGGAGGTTTTCTGGCGCTATGTTACCGAAAAAGGCTGGTTTGACGCGTTTGAAGTGCTCGGCGGCGAAAACTACTATGAACATAACGGTTTTCAGACTCTCAAATACTACGAAGACAGGGCGAACGGTATGGATTACCCCATAGTCGGCAGCACCGACAGCCACTCTTCGCACAACTCAAACAGAAACGCTTTCATCTGCTCAACAATAGTTTTCTCGCCCGCCAATGAGCGTAAGGCGCTGATAAATTCCATCAAAGAAAAATACAGCGTAGCCATTGACACAATAGATGAGAACTTCCGCCTTGTCGGCGATTTCCGCCTCGCAAAATACACAACCTTCCTGCTTAAATACTACTTCCCCCTGCACGACGAGCTTTGCAAAGAAGAAGGCAGGCTGATGAAACAGGCCGCGACGGGCACGGCTGAAGAAAAAGCAGAGGCGCTTGAAGTGCTTAAACTCATCGGCGGCAGGGTGCAGAAACACAGAGAGAAATATTTTGATTTTTAAGATTATCTCCTTTACGGGGGCGATGTTATGAAAAAACGCGCTTTATGCCTTACGCTCGCGGTAGTTACGCTCGCGTTCGCGGGCTGTTCGGGCAAAGATGAAACGCCCGTAACAACCGCGCCTGTTTCAATCTCAACAACCGCGGCGGCTTCAACTGCTTTAACGACGCTGCCCGAAACCGCTACACAGCAAACAACAACCGAAACAACAACGCGGAAAGCGGAAAAACCGCTCAACGCTTCAACAATCACGGCAACAGAGAGCATCCGCGCGCTCTCAAACGGCTTTACCATAGCCAAATTTTCGGGCGACGACGGGCTTTCGGATTTTCTCGCGGGCGGCGGAGCGTCAAGCGATGACGGCCTGACGAATTTTCTTGTGCGCGAGGTGCTCGGCGGCAAAGCGGGCCCTCTGTTCCGGGGCATAAGGGGCGGCTGCTCCACGCTTTGCGTTGAAAACAGCGGCGGCGGTTATCTTTTCGGCAGAAATTTCGACTGGCACAGGTGCAACGGTATGATTCTTGTGTGCCACCCTTCAAAGGGCTACAAATCCGTTTCAACCGTCAACACCGATTTTATGACTTCGTCAACAAATTTTGAACTCACCGACGATGTTCTGCGTTTCTGCGCGCTCTACACTCCGCTTGACGGAATGAACGAAAAGGGCGTGTGCGTGTCGGTCAATATGGTTTATGACAGCGGCGCTTCAATTAATCAGAACAACGGCAGACCCGACCTGACAACATCTACGGCAATAAGGCTCATTCTTGACCGCGCCGCGAGCGCGAAACAGGCGGTTGAACTGCTGCGCGCCTATGACCTGCACGCGTCGTTCGGCTATGTTATTCATTACGCCATAGCCGACGCGAGCGGTTACAGCGTGGCGGTTGAGTATATCGGCAACAAAATGTATGTTACCGAAACGCCCGCGCTGACTAATTTTTATGTTACGCCCGGCTCAAAATACGGCGTCGGCTCGCAAAAATCGGTTGCGCGCTACAAAAACATTATGGAGCAGTATGAAAAAAACAAAACAATGACCCCTGCCGGTCTGCGTGATGTTATGGCGGACGCCGCTCAGAGCAATGTCAACGATTACAGCACCGAATGGACCGTCATTTTTGACACGCGCGCGAAAACGGCGACATATTTTCACCGCGGAAATTTCAATAAGGGGTATGTTCTGGATTTCAGATTTTAGACATTTGATGTCAGATGCGGTTGAAAGAAAATATTTGCAGGGCACGGATGTTTCCGTGCCCTTTTTGATTTCGTATGTCAGACGGGGTTATTTTTAAATTTTTCTTAAATTTTTATCAAAAGGCTTAAAATTTGACATAAACAGGTCAAGAAAAACCGCGTTTCCGCCTATATATGAAAACATTTTTCAATCAATGACGGAGGCGGTTAAATGAAAAACTTTACGCAAGGTGAAAAAGACGGATTTGTTTATCTTCCGAAAGGCGTTCTCAAAAGCAGAAACATCTCTCTCAAAGCGCTCGGAGTTTATTTTATGATTGCTTCGCTTCCCGACGACTGGAATTTCAGCGTCAGGGGTTTATGCGCGCTTTGTTCAGACGGGAGAGACAGCGTTATTTCGGCGGTCAGGGAACTTGAACAAGCCGGATTTTTGAAAAGAATAAACTCTTACGGAGAAAAAGGCAGGTTTTCAAAATGCGAGTGGAATATTACAGATTCACCGTTTACGGCAAAACCGTTTACGGATAATCCGTTTACGGTAAACCAGCCGCAAATAAATAATAAACAAATAAATATTAAAGAACCAAACAATAAACAACCGAATAACAGTTCTTACGAACTGTATGCCGCCGCTCAGGCAAGGCAGCGAATAATTGATAAGTGGAACAACGCGGGGCTTAAGGCGATTAAAGGAATAAAACCGGGTTCATCAAGATGTAAAATGCTCGGCGCGAGGCTGAGGGAATACGGCGAAGAGCAGATAACCGAGGCTGTTGAAAAAGCAAAAACCAGCCCCTTTCTGAACGGCAGAAACACGAAGGGCTGGGTGATAACATTTGACTGGTTTTTAAGGCCCGATAATTTTATCAAGGTGCTTGAAGGCAATTACGATGAGCGCAAGGAGCCGTTGCCCGCGCAGTCGCCTGCCACGGTGAAAACCGCGCCCGCCGTCACGCAGACAAACAAACCGAGTTATGACATTGAGGCGTTCAAACGGCAGGCGCTCGAAGACGACCTTGTGTATGTAAGAAGAACTGTGTAGGGAACGCCGTTCCGGCGTTCCGTCGGGTTTGGAGATTATATCAAATTTTACGGCGGGATGTGGGTGCGGGTGTTCGGTAAACACCTCTGCCGCAGGCAGAAGCACCGATCGAGCCGGCAGGCGAGACCATCACGCCATACTCGTTTGGATTTTAGATTTTGATTATCAAACAAGGGTGAAAAAAGCAATTATTCTTTTCTGCATTTTTCAACCGACGAGCCTATGCCGAGAAAAATGAAGAGCAAAGGCGCGGTGTAATACATTGTGTTGCCGAAAAACGCGGAAACAAGATAACCGAAAGCGGCAACAAGGCAGACGGCAGAAGTTTTATCAAGATTCATTCTGCGTCTGAGCGCTTTGATGTAAACCGCGAGAACGCCGGAGATATAAAGCACAGCCGCGGGTATGCCGAAAAACGCTGCATACTGCAGATATTCGTTATGGGGGCGGTCACTGTAGCCTGTTTCATTTTCAAGCCTTCTGCCGATCCCTTCAATTCCGCTGCCGAAAAGCGGGCGGTCGCCGATATACCGGGCGGTCGAAGTCCAAAGCGACCATCTGCCCGTGCCGGCATCCCCTGCCGTTCTGACATTCTGCGCCGAATCGGCGCCTATGAGCGAAACTCCGGAAGCGGCGTTTTCGCTTTTGCCGAGAATCATTTTAATATCTTCAAACAGACCCGCAAGGTCGGTGAAAAACGAGTTGAAAAAACGCCCCGCTACAAATGAAACAAATAAAAACAAAACAAAAGGAACAACGGCGCTTATGCTGAATCTTTTTTCAAGTATTCCCGCGATAATTGCAAGAAAAACAAGAGCCGCGCAGACAGCCAGAAAACAGCCGAATGTCGCGTTAACCGTAAGCGCAACGGAATTAAAGCAAAAAGTTATGCCGGCGAAAAGTTTTTGTTTAAGACCTTTTTCAAAAACAAAAACCGCTGCCGAAAGCGTTATTGCAACCGTCAGGTAATAGCCGTAATGATTGAACTGATGAAAAACAAAGCTTATGCGGCCGCTGTCGATTTCTTCCATTGAGACAAGCGGAGAAACAAACCTGTGAATAAGCGACGTTACGCCGGCAATCCAGGAGCAGGCAAGCAGAACATATACGGCGGCTTTTTTGAATTTTTCTTTTTTTATTGTTGAGGAACAGAAAAAATAAACAAGAAAATAAACGAAAAAAGAAAACAGGCTTTCGTTGCGGTATTCGCCGCCTTTGAGCGCGTCGGTTGTGAAACCGTTTACGGCTGTTGAGACGAGCATCCACAAACAAAGCGCGAAGAATATAAGTGAAGGTATGTTATCCGACAATACGCTTTTAAGCGGTGTTTTTCTTGAATTGTAAAAATACATAACCGCTCCGGCAACGCCTGACAGCACCGCGAAAAAATTGAAAACCTCCGCAATAACGGGAAATGTTGTCAGCAGTTTCCACGACCCTGTCAACTGAAGATAAGCGAAAACCGAAACGGGCAAAAGGCAGAATATGACGCCGGCAAGGCAGGCGAACACATCCGAACACGCCTCCGATATTTCGGAAACGGTGAAATTTCTGTTTTTGTTTTTTTCAAAGAAGTCAGACAACTGTTTTATGTAGTTCATTTTAACCTCTCGCGAAATAACTGTGTTTGTATTATATCACATTTTCATAAACAATCAAATACATAAAAGGCTTGCAGAAACAACTCTGCAAGCCTCATTGTGTTTACGCGTTACTATTCTTCAAAGAAGAACTGGAACTGACCTTTATTCTTTGTCTTTTTCTTCTTTTCTTTCGGCTTCTTTACCGGCTCGGGAACGGGTTCCGGCTCGGGTTCCGGTTCGGGTTCGGGAGCGGGAGGAAGTTCGTCTTCATCTTCATCGTTTGCGTCTTCCTCTTCATAGGGATCCGGCTCCGGTTCGGGCTCGGGTTCGGGTTCCGGCTCAAATTCAAATTCGGGTTCCGGCTCGGGTTCAACCATTGCCTCCTCTTCGACTTCTTCCTCTGCCTCTTCTTCCTCGGGTTCTTCTTCCTCTTCTTCGGGCTCTTCGGCGAGTGTTTCCTGTTCTTCCGCTTCGGGAACTTCTTCCGTTTCGGGGATTTCTTCGCCGTCTTCGGGTGATTTATCTTTCTTTTTGGCGACAAGGAAGAATATCAGAAGGAGCACAGCGAGCGCGAGGGCCGCGATTCCGACGATTTTGCTTATCGGCATTGAACTCTTTTCGGGCGCGGCTGAAGTGGTGGGAACAGTTTCAATCTCCTGCGTTTCTTCAACGGTTGTTTCTTGTGTGACAGCCTGTGTTTCATCTTCGGAGGTTGTTTCTGTTGCCGCGGGTGTTGTCGCCTCGGTTGTTACCGCCTGTGTTGTCTGCTCCTGAGTTGTTGAGGGCGCTTCGGTTGTAGGAGCCTGAGTTGTTTTAACCTCGGTGGTCTCAACCTCAGTTGCGGGTTCGGGTGACCACGCGGAAACTTTTGTTTCTTTGGTGATGGGTTTGCCGTCGCCCAAATCTATTGAAAGAACGGCCGCGTCACTGGCGTCGATGTTCTCAGACGCGGTAAAGTTTATTGTTGTTTTGCCTGCGGGCGAGTCTGCCTGCGGGTTGGCTTTTTTAAGCTGAGTGCCCGACCCTTTGGGTGTGAAAGCGGCAACAGAGCCGCCCGATGACTCGGCGAGTGCTTTGAAATTCTTTAAATGCTCTGATTTTGTTCCCGAAGGATAAAAGCCTTTGATTGCCGCCTTTGAATCGGCGACCTTTTTCTTTGTGGCGGTTATTTTAGGGTCTTTGCTGGTGTCTTCGCCGTCGGAATAAATTACGGGAACGACATTGTCCGCTTTGCTTGCTTTCGCAAGGTCAACAGCCGTTGAAGCCGCCGCGTAAAAAGCGGTGTGCTGACCGTCGCAGTTGATAGCGTCAACTTTTTTTACCGCCGCTTCTTTGCTCTCGGAGCCGTCAAGAACCTTCTCGACTTTTTCATCAAATGTATAAAGAACCACTTTTTCGTTTTCACCGAGCGATTTGATGAGCGCTTTTATGCCCTCTTTTTCGGAAGCGAACTCCTGCTTGTTGTTTGAAGCGGATGTGTCAACCATAATAATCCACTCGGTTGAAGACGCTTTTGCCGCCTTGACGCCGCTTACGCCGAGTTCTTTGCCGTCAAGGGTTGCCTTGACGCTGTCGGCTTTGACGCTGCCCGCTCCGTCAACTTCAACGCTGATTTCGGGGAGAGCGCTTGTATCCACACTTGCGATTTCAGCCGCAAACGCGGGCACAAATGTAAGGCTCGCCATCAAAACGCAAAGTAAAATTGCCAGAACACTTTTTTTCATACATTCAACTCCCTATGATTTCGTATGGTTTTATTATAACATATAGTTTATTAAAATCAAATAGTTTTTAAACTATTTTGAATAATCACTACATCTTGTATTTTATGCGACTCTCTAATATAATATATGTGCGAAGACTGTTCAATGAGGTGAAAAGATGATTAAGGCCGAACGCAAAAACAAACCATTCATATACTTTTGCGCCGTTATTTTGATAATATATATTATAATGTTTCTCGGTAATTATTTCACGCCGAAGGTTGTTGATGACTTCGGTTACTGTTACAACTGGGCAACGGGAGAAAGAGTTAAAAGCATTGCCGATATAGCAGAATCCATGAAGGTTCACCGCGTATATGCAAACGGCAGAGTTATTCCGCACGGGATAGTTCAGTTTTTTCTTATATTCCCCGATATTGTTTTTGATATTATAAACCCTTTGTTTTTCGTGGCTGAACTGCTTCTGATTATTTATTATGCCTTTGATTTTAAAATAAGCCCGTATGACGGCAAGGCGTTGATTGTTTTCGGCGTGTTCGGTTTAATCTGGCTGGCTCAGCCGGCTTTCGGTCAGGTGAACTTCTGGCTGGACGGTTCCTGCAATTATCTTATTGCCTCTGTTGTTCACCTTGTGTTCTTTTTGCCGTATTATAAATTATACAAAAACGCTCCTGCTTCATATAATACTGTATTGAAAGTATTGTTTGTTCTGTTCGGCTTTATTGCGGGCGCTTTCAGCGAGAACGGTTCCGCCGCAGTGATGGCAATGGCAGGTATTACACTTCTGATAAAGATTATAAAAAAAGAAAAGGTTCAGATTTTTTATTATCTCAGCCTTATAACTTCATTTACAGGTTATGTCTCTATGGTGTTTGTGCCTGCGACGGCAAGCAGAGGAAGATTAAAACTTAGTCTGTTTGGCTTTATCGGTCCGAGACTTATATTATCAAGAATAAGAGGATGTTTGTTAATTACCGGCTCATATATGCCTGTTGTTGCTGTTTTTATTATTTCAGCAATGTTTCTGTTGTTGGCAAAAGAAAAAAAGGCAATAAAAACAAGCTTAATATTTGTCTTCGGCTCGTTTGTTTCATTATTTTTATTGGTCTTTGTTCCGGTTCAGTCTGACAGGAGAGGATACTTCAGTGTCATTCTAATGGTTGTCGCTGATCTGGTTTTGATTAACGAATTGAACAAAAAAACAGGGTATAGAAAAAATGTTTTTAAAATAATATGTTGTTTTGCAGCGTTTTCAATTATTATCTTAGGCATTGGGCTGTTTGATGTTTACAGAACAAATTCCTTAATAAGAGAAAACCGTCAGTATATTCTAGATTGCAGAAATAACGGTCAATATGATGTGAAAATTCAGGATATTCTTCCGAAAACCAAATACAGCGCAATTGATGGTCTGAAATATATTGACACTGCTGATTGTGATTCATGGCCAAATGATTCAATGGCTAAATATTATGGCGTAAATTCAATTACAGGGATACAGACTGACGATTGACAAAAATCATAAAACCTTATGCCCCTGCTTTATTTTCAAAAGCAGGGGGCTCTTTTTAAATGGCAATTAATAAATATTCGAATTATTCTTCCACATCCTGCGCCGTTTCGTTAACCTCATTTTGAAGAGTCGCCGCTTTTGCGGCTTCTTCTTTTTCAAGGCCGAGTTTTTCATAAGGCGGCTCGGTGCTGTTCGCGAGACCTAAGAAAATGAAGAAGAACGGGAGGATGAAAATCATTCTGTTGCCGAAAAACGCCGAGCCGATGTAGCCGAGCGACGCGACAAGGCAGACAAGAGTTGCGTTGTCAACATTTTTTCTTCTGATGAGGGCTTTTATAAAAATCGACATAAGCCCGGCGATGTAGAGCAGCGCGGCCGGAATACCGTATTCGACGGCGTAGTCGAGGTATTCATTGTGAACTTTTTCTGTTCCGGTATCTTCAGCCAGACGCTCAACGGTGCCTTCAATTCCGTAACCGATAAACGGTCTTTCTTTGATGTATTCCCAGGTCTTGCGCCACAATCCCCAGCGCCAGGTTCCTGCGCTGTCGGCGTCTTCTGCGTTGGTTGCGATTTTTTCAACATCGCTGCCGAGAGTAACGAGTTCGCTGAAAAAGCTTTCGTATTTCAGACCGACCGCAAAACAGATTGCGAGGAAAACGAGCAGTGTCGCAAGAGCGGAAAAACTGAATTTTCCCTTTTTGATTGAGGCTGCGACAATCAGGAAAACGAACGCCACAAGGCAGGCGAGGAAGCCGCCGAAGCTGTCATTGAACGCGAGAACAACTGAGTTGAGGCAGAGCGAAAAAAACGAGAAAATCCGCGCCGCTTTGTTTTTTTTAAGCGCAAACAGCGCCGCCGAGAGCATAATGGCGATTGTAAGGTAGTAGGCGTAGAAGTTAAAATGGTAGAAGATGGCAGCGAAAGAACCATAGGCAAACATATTTATTTTAAATAAAAACTTGTTAATCAACACCAATGCGCTGATTATAACACTTGTTAAAATAAAAAAATAAATAACACAATATTTGAGATTTTCATTTCTGACCAACGACCCGCAAAAATAATAAACCAGGAAGTAACACAAAACCATTGCCACTCCCTCTCCTCTGGCTGAAAAACCGAAAATCATCGAACTATCCGTTCCATTAACTATAGTTGAAACAATAACAAGCAAGCATACAAGCGCAAAAAGAGAAAACGGAACAATATCAAAGCCTTTTTTTAACTTGACCTTTTTAGCAAAAACCCGGTGGGAAATAAAAGCTGTCAAAGCAATAATTGCAGCTACAACTGTAAACAAGAAGATAATCTCAGTATAGTAATCCCCGATTTTTTCACCGGTCTTGATTGTATGAATTATTTTGTCAAAATCTTCAGTATTAACCGAATAATTTGCAGCGAAAACAATCATATGCACAACGGGGGTGAGAAGATAACAAAAGAGAGGTATGGCGAGCCAGACCTCGTGGTTGCGCACGAAGATATCTCTGAGCGTATATTTGTTTTCGGTTAATGAACTGAGTTTCGACATGGGACCTCCGGGAAAAATTCTATTAATGCTTTTTTATTTACTCAAAAATCTTTTTTTGAGTTTAATACCATCTTTAACAATCTTATACCTCTTCAAACGGGTTTTTATTGATGACTTCGGAATATATTTTTTTGCAAGATTATCAAATGGCAACAAATCAATATCGTTGCAAAAATCGTTATAGTTTTCCGGCTTTTGCATCGGCTGAAGAGCGCAAATATTGTAACTGAACGCTTGTCTTTCATCAACTTCTTTTATTATAAGGTTTTCACTTATCGCGTTAAATAGCTTAATTCCTTTTTCAGTATTGATTGTAACTAACGAAACGCCCTTTTCATCATTCATCTCTGGGGCAATACTATCTACGCCCCAAAAATCACCGATTGTTATGTCGCTGAATTTATTATCACCTTTAAACTTACACTCATAGCATCCGTTGCTAAGGCACATATTGTTGAGAAACAATCTCATATATAAATCTTTATCACAAGTTTGTTTATACTCTTTATTGTTGCCAAATAATAATACAAATAAATAATTGCTCCAGCCGTTGTCTTTGGATCTGAAGTTGACATAAGATACTTTATCGCCGTGCTTTTCTTCCTGCCAATTCATATACTTCTCCCATACCTTTTGCATGGGTGTGCCATGGCAGATAAAATCCACAGTTAAAAGGTTTTCATATTCTTTTTTGAGAAAAGTTTTAAGACCTGCAATCTGGCAAGGGGTGCCACAGCACAAGACGGTTCTGCCTTCTTTCAATCTGCTTTCAATATCTTTGTGAATAGTGAAACTGCTTTGCAGATATTTACTTGTAGTGAGTTTTTTTAGATTTTCAGAATTATCTGTTAAAATATGAGAAACGCTTTTATAATCTTTATCAAAAGCAGCACCGGCAACGATACCATTGAGTTTATAAACATAATATGCCATTTCAGAGAAAATTCCACCGGAAGAGCTGTTGAATCTTATTTCATCATTTTTGCTGTAAGCCGCATAGGCAATAATACTCATACTTTTGCCCTCAGTTTTCTGACAGTGGATTTAATAAGGTCTTTTTCATAATCGTTCATAGATATAATCCACATTGAGCCGCTGTAAATTACGGTGTAGCAGATTATCCCAAAGCACAGTTTCAAGATTGTATCAAAATCGACAAAACGATTTAACGTGATTGCGAAAGCGACAGGTGCAACGAGTCCCAATGACATTTTTAATATGCTTTTCCAAAACTGCGGAACATCTAAACCGCATTTTTTATAATAATAAATGTTCATTACCAGACCATTCGCAATAATCAAAGATATTGCTGTTCCTGTGGCGGCACCAATACCGCCAAATTTTTTGCTAAGGATAACGGTTATCAAAACATTAACCAAAGCCATTCCGAAATACAACAAGCTTCTGAACCGGTGTTTGTTGAGTGCTCTCTGCATTTCAATACCGATGTTTTGAATGAGAGGTGTCAAAACTGAAACAATCAGAATCACTCCTATCCAATATGAGTTTTCATAATCTTCGCCGACCCAGAATCCAATAAAAGGTTTGCCGAAAAAAACAACACCGCTTCCTATAAGGCCAAGCACAATAAACTGAATTCTGCCGACTTTGATAAACAGCTCACTGAATTTATGCGACAAAGTATTACTCTTGTTTTTGCACTCTGCAACTATATAATGTATTCTCGGCGTGAAAACACTTGATATAGCAGTGGAAAACATTATGAAATAACTGTTCAAGGTGCTGCCCACAGAATACACCGCCACGCTTGCAGTTCCGCAGAATCTGCCGAGCAGAACATTGTCAACTTTCCAGTTAATCTGGTCAATAACAATGTTGATTGCAATAAAAAAAGTATATCCGAACAATTCCTTGAACACCTTATAATCAAGGCTGTTAAAGCAAAACTTTTGTTTTAGCTTCACAAAAACATAATAAATATTCAGGGCACCGACCAAAATACTCATTCCAAGTCCCACCGAAACAACAGCCATCGATTTGAATCCCATAAGCAAAAGTGGAAGCGTAACAAAAGGATTCAAGATTAATGAAACAATATTAACTGCTTTTATAAAAACAAATTTTTCGTGTGCGGTGATAATGTCTGAGAATACACTCAGCGGAAATGTCAGCGAAAGCTGAACAGTCAAAAAAAGCATTAACTTTTTTGCAATAATGTATTCGTCTTCAGTTAATCCATTGTCAAAAACCAAACGGAGGTTCTGAATAAGAAACAGTCCGCAAACAAAAGCTGTTATTCCGATTATCAAAAAAACAACAAGAAACAATCCGTTCAATTTATATATTGACTCGTCATCATTGTTTTTTTTATAACCCGAAAAAAATTTTATGTATCCTGAATTAAAGCCCAGACTTAACGCAGACAACATTGCCACTGTTGACGCTACGGTGTTGTAAAGCCCGTATTCATTCTGACCGAGCAATTTTATCATAACAGGTGTATAAAACAAACCTATTAAAATGCTCAGCCCCATCTGAATATAGGATAAAAAGGCGCCTGTTTTTAATTCTGAAGAATTACTTTTCATTCAAGATTATCTTTCAAAAATTTTATTGATGCTTCTCTCTTTTCCGCTATGACCTTGTCAGCATATGAAAAATCGATTTCCGGCACTGAGTCAATAGCGGCAAGTTCTTCTGCCGAAATCATTTGTGACATAAGACCGATTTCTTCTAAAAAATTTTCAACTCTGCCGACATAGTCTTTTTGTGTTTCTCTTTTAAGCACATAGAACGGTTTGTGAAACAGTGTGCTGAAAATAACGGCATGAAAAGAATCGGTTACAACAACTTCGGCGTTTTTTATCAATTCTACAAAATCCAACGGGTCTGCCGAATAATTCTGAATGTCTCCGTAGTTTCTCTGCCAAAAACTATTTCGATTAATACAATTCTGAATATAAGGAAATGTAAGCGATTTAAAAGAAATGTTTGAAGTGTATTTTAAAGCTGATTGAATCTGGCTATGCTCTTCGCTTAAGATGTAATGTAACACATATTTCTCATTTCTCTCCTTATGATAAAGAAACGACTCCCACTCATTTACCGTAAACAGCAATGTCGGATCAGCGGCAACAAATATATCTTTTTCGGGAATTAATTTCTGAAGTTCTTCAGCTATGCTCTTTTCACGAACGGAAATTGCATCAAGTTGCTTTACATACTCAAGAAACTTTTCCGGCCATCCTTTGGGAATTGCTGACGAGCCCAAGCTTGCGGCATAAGAAATCTTTTTTCCCTTGTCAGGCACAAATCCCAGCGCGGTGCAATAAGGATTGTTTGTCATATCCCACACACAATCACTGCCGCAGATATAATTACTGTAGTTCAGAGATTCTGTTACATTTTCAACATTGAAAAGATTTTTTGAATGCAAAATATAATTGTTAAATACTTTGATTCTATTTCGTCTCTGTTTTAATCTAATAAATGCATCTAGAAACAAAGTGTTCTTTGCAATATACTTAATAGCTATAAAAACAGCGTTTGGTTTTTTCCCTTTACTGTTTTTAATATTATTTAAATAGTAAAATATATCTTTTTTATACTCAAAATCAATTGCAACCTGTTCACACTTTCCGATATTGTTATCAATATACCTTTGCAAAGAAAACGCCTGTAGATTTCCTCCATAGTTGTAGTTGTCATAATACTGGGTATATATACCAATACTAAACGCCATTCGTTTTTCCTCTGTCAACTGTTTGTCTTTCTCTTTGTTTTCATATTATTGATTTTGAACTCAATCATCGCTTTCGGCATTTTTATAACGCCTCGATACTTTGAAAATCCGACGATCAAAGAAAACCAATGGGCAAGTTTTTCTGGCAAAAATCTGGCATATTTATACCTTAGTTTTTGTATGCTTCTTTGTTCTTCTGTAAACCAACTTGCCGCATAATGATGAACCGTTCTTGTTTCTTCGCTAATCATCAACTCTCCGGTTTTATAATCCATCGGACAAAAGTATTCTTTGGGATATATTGTTATGTTACCAATAGTTTGTTGTTCCTTTATATTTTGCAAGCCCAAATCATATAATGCTTTTGTGGTATATATAACAACTGTTTCGAGGTTCAGGTTGCCTTCATTATCTATAAAATGGATGCTATGATAAAAATCCAACATTTTTTTATAAAACAAATTGCCTTTTTCAACGGCCATTCCAAGCCCTGGAGCAACTAATATACCCCTCGAAATCTCCGATTTATTGTTCATTCCAACATTTGATATTTCTGTTTGTGTAGCTGAAACCGGACCATCCTGCTCACAACCGAAAAAAGCGCCTTTTTCAATTATATCATCAATCGGCTTTATCACTTCAACATCTGTATCAAAATAAATGCCGCCGTTTTCATAAAGAATTTTAAACCTTGCATAATCTGAAACAAACGCCCATTTTTTTGCCTCATAAGCTTCTTTGGCATAGGCGCAACCGCTGAAATCAAAATTGCTTTCGTTCCACTCGATTATTTCATAATCGGGGCAGTATTTCTTCCAGTTTGCTATGCATTTCTGCGCAAGTTCCGGCAACGGATTGCCTCCAAACCAGCAATAATGAATTGTTTTGGGTATCATACACTTCTCCTTAAGAATAATTAAACACTTAAGTATAGTTTTTTTATGATTGCATAAATTCTGGGAGATATCAAATATAACCATGACAGTATCTTTTGAAAACCCTTTATTTCTCTTTTACAAATACTGTATAGTTCTTTTGATTTTAAACGCAATTTTTTATATTCGTCGCTTTTTGAATCAAATTCTGACATATCAGAAACAATAACGCGCAGACATTTAAATTCTCCGGCAATTGCACAAACATAATACTCTGTTTTTTTATATCTTTCGCATCTGCTGTGGGTTGCTGAAAGATAGTCTTTTGCTTTTATGCCCTTGTTATCAGCAGTAATTGAGTTTTCTCTTATTCTGTAGTTATAATGAGTTTTATCGGTAAAGGAAACTCGGTTTGTTTTTTCTCCTATAAAGTGCATTATTTTAATGTCCTCAAATAATTCACCAACGGGAAATCTTATACCGACGAAAAGTTCTTTCTTATACAGTTTGTTCCATGAATATGATGCAATCGTTTCTTTTAACAACTCCATCATAAAAGTGTTTTTAGAAACACATTTATTGCCGTAAAAAAAAGACCTTGAGTCAAGTTCAAATTTTTTTACACCACACACTGACATATCGGAATTGTATTTTTTTATGCTGTTATGCAGTTCCTCAAACATATTCAGTTCAGGATAATCGTCACTGTCAACAAATCCGATATATTCACCCGTTGCGATGTCAAGTCCTGCGTTGCGCGCGGCGGAAAGACCTCCGTTTTGCTGATGGATTACTTTAATCCTTGAATCTTTTTGCGCGTATTCATCACAGATTTTACCGCAGTTGTCCGGAGAGCCGTCATCCACAAGAATTATTTCAAGGTTTATGTAAGTT
Source organism: Clostridia bacterium (assembly GCA_017428625.1). GTDB lineage: Bacteria > Bacillota > Clostridia > Oscillospirales > Acutalibacteraceae > CAG-177. The sequence continues at coordinate 2,504 of JAFRQM010000032.1, read as the reverse complement.
TGGGCGAGAATACTGTCAACACATTCCCTGAGATATTCTTCAACTTTATAAACGGGAACGATTATGCTTATTAAATCTTCTGCCAAAATAAACCCTCATTTCAGATTTCTGTATTTCAGAATTCCGTTAATTGTGTACCAAAACATATAATAAGCAGATAAAAACAAATTTATTTTCATATATCTGTAAGTTTTCCAGTTCATCACAGCGGATTTCAACTTGTTGCCGGATTTGGAATCAGTTGAAACTCTGTAAATTGTCAAAGGTTCATTTACGGCATATGCCTTGTAGCCGTCTCTAAGTATTTTTAGCCAAAGAGCAAAATCCTCATGCATTTCATCGCCTATTGCGTAGTGTTGCTCAAAAAGGTCTTTTTTTGTAATTGCCGATGAATTGGTAATGATGTTCTGTTTTAACAGTTTTTTATAATCAACACTCTTCGGCACACGAAGAACCCAATTCAGGCTTTTGCCGTCGGAATCAATATATGTTACTGCTGTGAACACAATATCTGCTTCTGATTTGTTCTGCAATGCTATCTGCTTTTCAAGTTTTTCGGGCATCCATGCGTCATCGCTGTCAAGAATTGCTATCCATTCGCCCCTTGCCCGTTTCAACCCTTCTAACCTCGTGAGTGAAACGCCGAGGTTTTCGGGGTTGGATATCAACTTAACCCGGCTGTCTTTTTCGGCGTAAGATTTTACAATCGCTTCGGTATTGTCTGCAGAACAGTCGTTGACGACCAGCAATTCATAGTCTTTGTATGTCTGCGCCAGCACAGATTCAACCGCATAACCGATTGTTTTCTCCGCATTGTATGCTGCCATAATTATGCTGATTAAGCCGAAGTTTTCTTCGCCCATTTATTCCGCTCCTTCGCGTCTGAGGACTGTTAAAAAAGTTCTCAGCACGCATAAAAAGTCAAGGTAGATTGAGAAGTTTTTAACATAGTAATACTCTAATTCAAGCCGTTCGCGGTAGTTGATGTTTGACCTGCCGTTGCAGCCCCACCAGCCTGTGATTCCGGGTTTGACCTGCTGATATAGTTTAAGCCCGCCGTGGGCTTCAAGTTCGCCCGGCACAAGCGGACGCGGCCCGACAAGCGACATTTCGCCCCTGAGAACATTGATTAGCTGCGGCAGTTCGTCAACCGAGGTTTTACGCAGCAATCTGCCTGTTTTTGTTATGCGCGGGTCGTCGGCAAGTTTCTGATTTGCCTCCCACTCGGCTTTGTATTTTTCATCTGCGAGCAGGTCGCGCAGAATTCTGTCTGCATCGGGCACCATTGTGCGGAACTTGTAAATATTGATTGTTCTGCCGTTTTTGCCGACGCGCTCCTGTTTGTAAATTATAGGCGCGGTATCGCCCGAAATGAGGTAGATAAGTTTAATCAGCGCGGTTACGGGCAACAGAACAGCTGCGCCGATCGCGCCGAGAATAACGTCGATAAACCTCTTGACCGCGGAATAAAGAACCTGCCCCGCCGTGAAGGAATAAAGCCCGACGCTCAACGTGTTGTAAACACCGACTGTGTCAATGCCGTAATCCTCAATCTGAAAACCGAGCAGATTTTCAACGCTCAGGTGGATGCCCGTGCCTGCCGAAATGAGCGATTTGTAAAGTTCATCCGGCACAAGTGAGGGGCTCAGAGCAACGAGAACCTCCTCGGCATTGACGCTTTTAATAAACTGCGCCGCGTTGTCAAATCCGCTGATTGCGGGCACACCTTCGGGTGCGGTTCCGTCACCGTCTGCGAGGCACACGCCCGCTATCTCGTAATTTTCAAAATCGCCGGATGAAGCGTTTTCGATTATTTCGCCGATATTCGCGGATGAACCGATAACAAACAGCGGGATTTTTTTCGCGTTATAGAGCCTGATTCTGTCTGAGAGAACGAGTTTTTTCCAGATGCACTTGAGGGAAAGCGAAAACAGAAAATACAGCCCATACATGGTGAGAATCATCTGCCGCGAAAAGACCGTGCCTATTTTGAAAACATAAAAAATCATACCCGCCGCGAGCAGATTATAAAAAGTGAGCAGGAGCGCGCGCACGATTTCTTCATAATAAGGGCGGCGGAAAATTCCGCTGTAAGGGGCTGAAACAAGGCAGATTACCAGGTTGACGAGGGCGGCGATATAGAACAGAGCCATCCACGAGTCACTGTGAACAAAGCCGAGGTCGCGGAATTTTATGAGGTAAGACAAAGCGAACGAAACAACGAGCGCAAAAACATCGATTAAAGCAAAATCAAGATGCCGTGAACTGTCTTTTGGCGCTGTTGTTTTCATTCTGCCACCCCCCCCTGCATATAATTTTATACAAATATATAATAACATATATTTAAAATATATGCAACGGCAAACAAATCAAAACCACCAGTTGAACTGGTGGTTTGATGAGGCCCTATAAGGGCCTTTTACCTGCTACATCTCAAGATGTATGAAAAGTCCGCCAATCGCACATGTTTTTCAGGCCGCCGCTAAAGCGGCCTTTTATTATGC
>JAFRQM010000031.1 GCA_017428625.1 Clostridia bacterium | reverse complement strand
TTAAATCGTTGTTTAATTTTCAAGGTGCTATCGCCCCCGTCTTCACGGGCGCTCGATTAATATATCATATTAATTTTCGCTTGTCAACATTTATTTTTTCCTTTTTTTACCCTCCTCTCAACGCCTCCGCGTGTTTCTTTTCAGGATGATAAATCCTGTATCCAATCGACTGCGGAAAAATGACCTATAGAATTAATGTAATAAATATATTTAAAATAAAAGGAAAATCCCCTGCGCATTTCTGCACAGGGGAATAAAGATTCAAATCACAATTTCTTATAACTTATTTCTTGAAGATATCAAGGAATGAAAGTTTTGCGAAAATTGCTGAGAAGGCACTGCGGATTGAAGCGAATACAGATCTGATGAAGTCGTATGATTTCTCTTTGGCAACATCTTTGACCGCTGTTGCGATTGTTGCTGCATTAACTTCTTTTGCTGTTGGATATACAAAATCAGCATTGAGAGCAACATCGGTTGACTCGCCGTTGACGATTACCGAGTAAACGGGAGCAGCGCCGAACTCTGTTGTGGCAACAGAAATAACCGTGCCTTCATCGACTAAAACATCAGAGAATGAATAATCAACTATTTTGCCGTCAACAAGTTTGTCAATAATGCAGGATGCGGTCACGGGTTTGTTGGAAATGAAGCCCAAAGGTTCATCCGTTGTGATGAACGCTGCTTTAACATAACCGCCGCTGTAGCCGTTGTAAATAACGCCGTCATAGCCGTTTTCTGCATAAGATTTAAGATCGTCATTGTCATAAATGGCAATTGAACCGACAGTCATTGTTGCGGGTGTGTAAGCAACAGCGATTGTTTTGAATTCGCTGTATGCTGCGGGGTCTGTGTCGAAGAGGATGTCTCTCAGCATACCGAGAACAAGACCCTCTGCGATGATGTCGGAAGTAACATTGCGGTTAATCTGATTTTTGATTGTGCCGATTATTCCGCCGGACTGTGCAACTTTGAGATCATAGAGAGCCTGTGTACCGACCTGTCTGAGCGAAAGAACAGCGCTTACGGCGAACTGATATTTGTCAGCACCGGTAACTGTTTTTGCCCAGTCAACAACTGCTGTTTCGGCAAAGAATGTAGTATAAAGCTCATCCATAAGCTCAAACTGGTTGCTCGTGTTCCAAAGTGTGTCGGCTACGCTTGTCCCCGTTTTATAGACTTTGAGAGCGACTGCGGTGTATGCGTTTGTGTTGAGCGCGATTTCCGCCGCTGTTCCGAACAGCCTTGAAGCCGCGAAACCTGCTGCGTCAAGGACTTCGCCTTTGATGAGGCTTTCTACGCTTTCTTCAATGTCTTTGATAAGGTTTTTCGCCGCGGTAACAACTACATTATAAGAACTGTTGTCAGCGATGAACTGAAGCATCTCTTTGTAGTATTCGTTTGCCGCCTGAACAGAGAGAATCTGTGCATAAGCAAGGATAACCTGATCTCTTGACTTCTCGTAGAGTTTGCCGACTTTGATAGCCCACTCAATATACTGGAAGGCTGTTGACCACTCTGTTGAGGTGAGAACATCTGAAATCTCAACATAGCTGTTGACCTTCTGAAGAAGATCATTGAGACTTGTCGCGGTTTCGAGAACCTTGATGATGGGCTCGATTTTCGACTCGCCGATGTTGGCGTCAATCTTCTCGATGAGTGAGCAAAGAATTTCTTCCGCTTTATCAACGGAAACGCTCTTGTCAAAGCCGTTCTTCCATGCGTCGTCATAAAGAGCAAACACGGTGTAGGTAAGCATTGTCTTTGACAGTGTCTCATCGTTTTCGGCAACATATTTCCAGTGAGCGGATTCTTCGTTGTCGAAAAGCTTTGCGAGAAGAAGGTCGCAATCTGCATCCCATGCGCTGACTCTGGTTTCGGCGTCAACAACTTCATCATCCGCAAAAGCGGCGAAGGGAACTACCGAGCAGAGCATCAGCAGGGCAAGCGCCAGTGCCAGGAGTTTTTTAGCCATTGGCATTACCTTCTTTCTTAATAGAATTTCGGAATTTCAACCCGTGCCTTCACGAATTAAATATATCCAGTAATTATTTTATAATATATTATTGAAAATTTCAAGTTTTTTAATAATTTTTTGTTTGGTTATTTTTAATAAAAATATAACATATATATTGGCAAAATCATCAAACACAATAATAGTTCAAATCCCAGCACGGAATATATTTATGCCGCCTGAGAAAGATTCTGTAACTGCTGTTTAAGCGGTTAACCATAAGCGGTATTTCAAAGAAATCCTCACTCCTGTGGTAGGCTGCGATATTAAGTTTGGGTTTGAGATTTTTTAATGTTACGGCTGCGCCTGAGAGCATCTGTTTTTCAGCGCCCTCGATATCTGCTTTGAGATAAGTAATGCCTCTACCCTCGCAAATTGTGTCAACAGTAAGCGATTTTATCTCTTTGCCATTTGCGGAAATTGACGACTGTCTGCCCGCGGAATTGTTGAAAATAACCGAACCGTCGGAATCCGAAACGCAGGCGTTTATGCAGGCGCATCTGTCTGTTTTTTTGCAGAAATCATCTAATTTGCGGAAAGTTTTTATATCGGGCTCAACCGCGGTTATTGATGAATAGCTGCCGCCCGAAAAGCGCAGAAACTCGGCGATTGTGTCGCCTCTGTATGCGCCCAAATCAAGATAGTCTTCATCGGCGTCGAGTTTAAAGAAACCGTTGAAAACAGTGGATTTTTCCGTAATTGTGTCAAGCAGAACATCAAGTTCGCCGCCGAACATAAAGCGGACGGATTGCTCATATATTCTTAAAGATTCTTCATCATAAAGGAGGTTAAATGCCGCTTCAATTTTTTCTGAGTATTTCAGCAGAAAATCTCTATTTATTATTTCTTTTCCGCATACGGGAACGCAGGGAACAACAAGACGATGTTTTTTTGAAATGTTTATTATGTTCTCAATAACGCTGTCAAGGGCTGTGGCGAACCCTACCGCGACGGTAAAATCACAGAGACGGGCTTCAATATCACTGAGTTTTTCAACTCTGAACTCTCTGAAACTCTGCCCTCTGACAAAACCGTCACTCGCAAAAACTCCCGAACATTTTATGCCGAGAGTTGCAAATTCATCGAGTATCAAATCTGCTCCGTTGCCCATTCCGTATAGCACAACAGGCTTTTCGGAGCGCCTAAGTTTTTCCCAGACAGATTCTTCTGCGAGTATTTTTTCAATCAAAATCAACCACCTGAACCGCGCCGTTATTCTCACATGATTTGTCGGCAAGGAATACAACAAGATGACCCGAAAATGTTTCATCTAAAGAAGTGCAGGAAAGAGAAGTTTTATCACCTCTGACATAAGCAACAAAATCTCTCATAAGCCCGAGATCTCCGCCGCCGTGGCTGTCACCCGAAACATTTGAATCAACCGTGTAATCGCTGTGCTCACAACCGGGCGACGGGTCTATGAGAGAGACGGTGTATCTGCCGCTTTCGAACTCGCCGTATATCTCGCCTTTTGTGCCGACTATATGAATTGTTCTTTTGCCCGAAGCGGTTCCGCCGACCATATTGTGCGTGCCGGTGGCGCCGCTTTTGAAGTTGACGATAACGCTTTGATGATCAACAACATTGTTGTCGCTTTTGTAAACGCAGACTCCGTAAGGACTGTCGCTTCTGAGAAGATTGATTTTATCCTCAACCGAAGGGTTTTCGATGCTTTCAAGTTTATCCCAGACATAAAACGACCACCTGTCCGGATGGTCAATGTATATTCTTTTTGCCGAATAAAGACATTCATTGACGAGAGGGCAGTCAACAAGACATTTTGTGCCTGAGTTTTCGGGAGCGTTTTCGGGAACAAACTGCCGGTTGCTGCCGAAAGATGAGACGGCAACGGGTTTGTCGCCGCCCATAAGCCACATCATAATATCAATGTCGTGGCAGCATTTTGCGAGAAGCATTGAACTGTGGCAGCGGTCTGAATTGTTCCACTTGCCCCTGACATGACTTGTTGACATATGGTGATAACTCACGAATTCGGCAGTCTGAATATTGATTATTTCACCGATTTTGCCGGACACAATTTCTTTTTTTATTCCGCTGTAAAAAGGAGCGTATCTCAGAACAAAGCATACCATAACTTTTCTGTTATATTTTTTCGCGGCTCTGACAAGTTCTTTCGCCTCATTTTCATTAACGGCAAAAGGCTTTTCGAGCAGAACATCATAGCCCGCGGCAAGCAGAGGAATTGTTGTTGCGACATGGATGTCATCCATAGTGCCGTTTATGGCAATGTCGGCAAATTTCTCCGCTTTAGCGAGTTCCTGCGCGGTTTTAAAGCAATGTTCTTCGGGAACACCGAACTTTTCGGCGATAAAAGCGCGGCGCTGACGGTCGGGATCCGCCACACCGGTTATTTCGATTTTTTCGGGCTCGATAAGCGCGAGTTGTGCATAAACAAGGCTTCTGTGCCCTCCGCCGATTATTACGGCTTTTAAAGGTTTTTCTGCCACTTTTTTTACGCTCCGTATTCATATTTGTTGATTATGTTGTTCAATATACCACAACATATTGTATTAATCAATGCGATTATGTGAAAAAATGTTTAAAGTGATGTAAATATTACATAAAAATAACAAAATTGTTATAAAAAAATTTTATTCTTGACAATAATAACATTTTAGGTAATAATATATTTTATAATATAGACGATTTATGTCCGCATTCACTATATTTCTTTCTTTGACATTTTCAAAATTGCGGATTTGTTAAAGTTCATAAAGAAAGGATATGATTACCTATGGCTGATTCCCAGGCCAGTTTCAATTTCAAACAGGTTATGAGAGGTTACGACAAAGAAGAAGTCGAAACCTATATAAAAGATTTAAATAACTCCAAGAATGTCAGCCTGAAAATGTATGAGCAGAAGGTTGACGAACTCAAGGAGAAACTTGTTTTAAGCAACCGCGAACGCGACGCCCTGCGTGAAAAATATGCTTCGGCGAAGGCTGAAGTTGACCCTATAAGGCAGGAACTCAACGAGGCAAAGGCAGAACTTGCCGAAACAAAACTCGCGCTTGAAAAAGCGCAGTCATCCCCCGGTGTTATGGGTGCGGCAACCTACACCAATTTCAGCGCAACAGATGACGCTACTTTCAAATCAAGAATCAACGAACTCACCGCGACGGTTTCTCAACTCTCCGCCGACCTTCAAATAAAAGAGGAAAAACTTGAAGAACTCACCAAAGCGGTTGACCTTAAAGACGCAAGAATACGCGACCTTGAAAAGCAGATAGAAGAACTTAATGAGAAATCTGGCTTATATGACGACCTTTATGCGCGTAACGCTGCCCTTCTCAGAGAGCACGACGCTCTTGTTGATCGCTTCAATTCCTTAAGCGCAAGTTACCAGCTGACTCTTGACAAGAGAAGCGCTATGGAAAAGCAATACCAGGAAGCCATTGACAAATACAACCTTTTGAGCGCGGAATATGAAAGCGCTCTTAAAGATAATACGCTGCTTGACAAGAATTATAAAGAAACACTTCAGAAATACAACGATCTGTGCGAGGAACACAACGATTTTCAGAAGGCTACCGAGCAGCTTCGCCGAGACGCGGAACACTACGGCGAAATCAACGAGGAAATCAACAGATTGCGCACGGATGCTCAGGAATATGAAGCCAACTATGCCAAACTCAAGGCAGAAAGAGACACCCTTGAAAATGAGCTTGAAACCAAGACCAATATGGTAACCACTCTTGCAAACGAAACGGAATTCCACAAGCAGTATGCTTCCGAGCTTGAAGAGAGAGTCAAATCTCTCGAAGAAATGGTCAACGAAAATGTTTCTTCCGGAGCAGCAGCGCAGTCGGATGAATTTCTCGAAAAATTTAGCGCGCTTGAAGCTCAGATGGATGAAAAGAGCGCGGTTATCAATGAACTGCGTGAAGCAAAGAATGCTCTTGAGGCTGAATACAAAGAGAAAATCAACCAGATGGAGAAAGACTTTGCAGTTACAAAGAGCGACCTTGAAGAACAGCTTAAGCAGCGTGACACACGCATAAGCGAGATTGACGCCCTTATTGATATGTTTGTTGACCAGATAAATGAGCTCAACGCAAAGAGAGACAGCGCAGTTGTTAAACAGGCTGAAACCGGTGAAGTGGCAGATGCCGAAGATGAACAGGCAGAAACCGAAGGCAAACCTGAGGAAGAATCTTACGGCGATGAAAACATCGACAGCAATTTTGAAGAATAATCAATCAGAATAAAAGTCAAGGAGTAAATTTATGGCAAAAAAATTAAATGATATTGACAAAGCCGCGGCTGAAAAGGGCTCGGCAGTCAAAACAGTATGGCAGTTTGTAAAGTTCATTTTTGTAAGCCTTATAGCGATGATTGTTCAGTTTGCATTACTGAACCTTCTCCCTCTTATTCCGGCTATTAAAGACCTTTACTCAACAGAGTTCAACTGGTGGGTTTTCACCTCGACAGTTGCGGCTGGCGGTCTCGGTTACTTTATTGTTAACAACACCGCAAACATTATCGCTCAGATAGTCGCATTTTTTGTTAACAGAGACAAAACCTTCAATTCAAGCGCAAATGTTGCAATCACACTGCCTATCTACATTGTTTTCACAATTGCCCTTATCTGTTTCTCCGCGTGGCTCAACCCCACCCTTAAAGATGTTTTTGTTTCAAAAGGATGGATGGGCGACAGCCTTGCGGCAAACGCTGCAACAATGATTTGCTCCGCTGTTCAGTTCTTCCTTTATTTCCCGGTAGATAAGATTCTGTTCCGTAAACCTAAGGAAGAAGTTTCCGAAACTTCCGCTGAATAATAAAACAGTTATAATATGAGTAAAGCCCGCTGTAGTTACCACAGCGGGCTTAATTTTTGTGATTATTTACGGAGTTCCCATTCTTTTATTTCCATAGCCTGATTGAGCATAGCAATATAGCTGCTATGCCTTGAGCCGGATATTTCGCCGTTCTGAACAGCCTCGACTATTTTGCAGCCTTTGTCGTTTATATGGCGGCAGGTGGAAAACCTGCATTTGCCGAGATAGGGCAGGAACTCTTTGAATCCGAATGCGACATTTTCTTTGAGCATTATGTCGTCACCCTCAAATTCAAGCGATGAGAAGCCGGGTGTGTCGGCAACATAGCCGCCCTCCACTTTGAAAAGCTGGCTTTCACGGGTGGTATGCCGCCCTCTGCCGAGTTTTGCGCTTATTTCACCCGTAGCGAGATTTAATTCCGGCATAATCATATTAAGAATGGATGACTTGCCGACGCCTGTATTGCCTGCGAAAGCACTTATATGACCTTTTAATTCTCTTTTAATCTCCTCTGCCCCCTCTCCCGTTTTGCAGGAAACGGCAAAAGAGGTTATGCCTGCTTTTTTATAAATGTTTATATACTTTTCTGCGCTGTCAAGGTCGCTTTTGGAGAACACTACAACCGGTTCGATGTCTCTGTTGCAGGCTATTGCGGTTAATCTGTCAATAACAAGAAAATTGGGAGCAGGTTCTTTCAGGGCGGAAACGATGATGAGTTTGTCCATATTCGCAACAGGCGGTCTGACAAGAAGGTTTTTTCGTTTAAGCACCTCTGTTATGACATTGCCCGTTGTTTCATCAAGCAGAACTTTAACCCTGTCGCCCGCTACGAGCTTTGTTCCGTTTTTGCGGAACAATCCTCTTGCGCGGCATTCGAATAAACCCTGCCCGGTTTCGACATAGAAAAATCCGTCTATGCTTTTAATCAGGATGCCTTCTGACTCATTCGGTCTGCTCATCGGTTTCTCCTTCATAGAGATAAATGGTAAGTATTACCTTGGTGCCTGTGTCATACCTTGTCGGAAAAAGGCTGTCTGAAGACGGTGCCGGACTTTGTGCCGAAACTTTGTTTTCGTTTATTGCTGAGTCGGTCACGGTATAATTGAAGTCAATATTATAAAAACCCGCGGATTTGAGCGTTTCAACAGCGGTGTCTTTATTCATACCCCTGACGGAGGGCATAAGCGCTCTTCCGAAGCCGCCGGATGTGCGGTATTCGCCGCCTTTCATTTCGGGAGGTGTTTTGGTGAAATCAATAACGCAGGTATAGTAAAGCGAACCGTCAACCATAACTTTAAGGTAATTCGATTCGCCTGAGCCTGAAACGGGGAAGGTGCAGACAGAACCGTCAAGAAGGAGGGTGTCATCATAAACTACTGACGAATTAAGCGTTGCCGTAACGGAACTTGTGGTGCCTCTTGAAGGAAGGCTGATGGAGATATTGACGGTTGTTTCTTCCGGTTCTGTTGTCGGAGCATTGCCGCTGCTGAGTATAAGGGCTATTTTTTTGCCGGACTCAACTTTTTCGCCTGCATCAATGCTCTGGTCAATGACCGTGCCGTATTTTTCGGTGCTGTCTTCATATCTTGTGCCGTTTTCATCAATTTCAAGGCCGACGCTTTCAAGAAGTGATTTTGCCGTTTCGTAATCCCAGCCGATAAGTTCGGGAACTTCGTTGAGTTTGGAGTCACTGGCATAGAAAATAATAATGTTTGAGCCCTCTTCAACGCTGATATTCGCCTGCGGGTCGGTGGAAATAACAGTGCCGAACTCAACCTCGGCGCTTGTTTGCGGTGTTGCGGTAACAGTAAAGCCTCTGTTTTCGAGAATCTTTTTGGCTTCTACATAAGTGTTGCCGACAACATCGGGAACAGTAACCATTTCAACCGTGCTGGCAACGGAAATCAGAATCTGATTCTTACGTTTGTCAATTTTTTGATTCGGTCTGGGCTCTTGGCTGATTACTATGCCGTCTTCATAAGTGCTGTTCTGCACATATTCAACGGAAATGTCAAACTGCGAGTAATCGGAATTGCCCGCAATTTCAAGGGCATAGTTTTTGCCCATAAAATTCGGAACCGTAAGTTTGGAACCGTTGAGTTTTGTTGTGCCAAAATAGAACGCGGCAAGAACTATAAGCAGCATTGCCGCAACACCGATAATAACGCCTTTGATTATGGGGGCGCTTCTGCCGGTGCGGTAATCGTAAGTTGTGTCATCTTCATCCGGCTCCTCTGCGGGAGGAGTATTGATGACGGGAGGCGTAACAGCGGAAATGGGCTTTGTGGGAGCCTTATCCACAAAATAATCTTCGCGGAATTTCACGCCGGGATTGCGTTTGAATTCTTCAATATCGAGAAGCATCTCAGCTGCAGATTGATAACGGTCGTGAACATTTTTCTGCATAGCTCTCATAACGACCTGTTCGAGACCGATGGGAATATTTGGGTTGAGCTCTCTCGGCGGAGTAGGCTCTTTGGAGAGCTGCATAAGAGCGACGGAAACGGAACTGTCGGATTCAAACGGGACTTTGCCCGTAAGCATTTCGTAAAGCACGACGCCCACCGCGTAAATGTCGGTTTTGTCGTCAATTATATCTCCTCTTGCCTGTTCGGGGCTGATATAGTGAACGGAACCTATGGCGCTGCCCGTCATGGTTCTTTGCTCATTACTGAAGCGGGCAATACCGAAGTCGGTTACTTTTATGTTGCCGTTAGAAAGAAGAAGTATGTTCTGAGGTTTGATATCTCTGTGAACTACGCCTTTGTCGTGAGCATGCTGAAGTGCACGGAGAATCTGCATTGTGAAATGCACCGCTTCGCGTATTTCGAGTTTGCCCTGCTGTTCGATATACTCTTTGAGGGTAATGCCTTCAACATATTCCATTACAATATATTGAAGCGTTTCGCCGTAACTGACATCGTAAACCTTTACTATATTTGGGTGCGAAAGCACGGCAATCGCTTTTGATTCATTTTTGAAACGGCGGCGGAACTCTTCGCTTGCGAGATATTCTTCTTTAAGAATTTTCACGGCAACGGTTCTGTCGTCGATATTGTCATATGCCTTATATACAACAGCCATTCCTCCGACGCCGAGGACCTCGTGAATCTCATATCTGCCGTCAAGTCTTTTACCTGTATAATTCTCCATATCTGAGCCCCCTTACCTTGAAATCAAAACAACCGTTATATTGTCCCCTCCGCCGTTTTCTACGGCGAGGTTTACAAGCCGATCGGCACATTCGCGAAAATCTTCGTTTTTAACGGTTTTTGCTATTTCGCTGTCTTCAACGTAGCCGGACAACCCGTCGGTGCAGATAAGCAGTGTTTCTCCCGTATTGAATTCTTCGCAGGAAAAATCCACTCTGACTTTTTCGTCAACGCCCACGGCGCGGGTGATGATATTTCTTTCGGGATGTATTCTTGCCTGTTCGGGCGTAATATTGCCCATTTCAACAAGCTGCTGGACCATTGAGTGGTCTGTGGTAATCTGAACTATACTGCCGTTTTCGGACAGTTTATAGGCTCTGCTGTCGCCGACATGAGCAATAAAGGCTTTATCGTCAACGGTAATTACTGCCACCGCAGTTGTGCCCATACCCGAAAGTTCGGGATTGGAGCAGGAATAATCGTATATTTTTGTATTGGCGTTTTCAATTGAGGAAATCAGGAGACTTCTGATATAACTCTCTGTAAGCGTTTCGCGCCGGACTGCCGAAATAATATCCGAAATCATACGGACTGCCATTGTGCTCGCTACAGCGCCGCCCGCGGCGCCGCCCATTCCGTCGCAGACTACAGCCCACGAAATACCTTCGGATATTTCACCGGCTGCGCACGAATCCTGATTCTGTTTTCTGACTGTGCCGACATCGGTTTTTGCCGTAATTTTCATTTAACCGTTACCTTTCGTGTGTCTTAATCTGAGCTGCCCGCAGGAAGCATCTATATCTGAGCCGAGTTTGCGTCGGACTGTTGCCGTAATTCCGTTTTTTCCAAGTATTCCGGTAAAACTTTTCACTCTCTCCGGTGTGCTGGGATGATAGGGGCTCTCTCTGACCTCATTGACCGGAATGAGATTGACATGGCACAGCATACCTTTGAGCTCTTTTGCGAGTGCGACGGCACACTCGTCTGTGTCGTTTATTCCCGAAAGCATAGCGTATTCAAAGGATATGCGCCGCGATGTTGCGCCGGCATAATCTCTGCAGGCTTTCAGGAGTTCGTCTATGTGGTATTTGTTATTGACGGGCATAATTCTGCTTCGCATTTCATCAAAAGGAGCGTGAAGTGAAATTGAAAGTGTAAGCCCGAGACGTTTCTGCATAAGATCATAAATACGCGGAACTATTCCGCAGGTTGAAAGCGAAATATTACGCATGGAAATGTTATGACCTTCAACATCGGTAACGAGTTCAAGAAAACGCATAACATTGTCATAATTGTCAAGCGGTTCGCCCATACCCATAAGAACTATGTGCGAAACGGTAATGTTCAGGTCTTTTTCGGCTGTATATATTTCGCTGACTATTTCGCCGGGCAGAAGATTACGCCTGAAGCCGCCGACGGTTGATGCGCAGAATGAACAGCCCATTTTGCAGCCTGCCTGAGTGGAAACGCAGACGGTGTAGCCGTATTTGTATTTCATCACAACGCTTTCAACAAACTCGCCGTCATAAAGTTCAAAAAGATATTTCACGGTGGAATCTTTCGCGGATATCTGTTTTTGTTTAACGGCACACCCTCGTAAAGGATAGTTTTCTTCAAGTAAAGCGATAAGTGTTTTAGGAATATTGGTCATTTCGGAATATGACGAAACTTTGTTTTTGTGCAGCCACGAAAAAATCTGTTTTGCGCGGTAAGAAGGTTGACCGAGTTCATTTAACAGCGCTTCAATTTCAGGCGCCGACATTGATTTTATATCTTTAATCATTCCCGGCACCCCCGCTTTTGAAACGCTGCAATAAAGAAGCCGTCGGTGCCGTTTAAGTGCGGCATAAGAGTAAGATAATCGCCCCGCCTGAAGCCTTTAACCTGCGGCAGCACGGGAACAGATTCAAATTCACGGCATTCATCAAGAAATCTTTTACAGACTTCTTCGTTTTCGGCGGGGTTCAGGGCGCAGGTTGAATAGACAAGCCTGCCGCTGTCTTTAAGATAACGCCTTGCGTTGCAAAGAATGCCGAACTGCAGTTCGGGCAGGTTTAAAATCTCTTCTTCAGTTTTAAAACGGATTTCGGGTTTTCTGCCGATAATACCGAGCCCGGAGCAGGGAACATCACACAGGACTCTGTCGGCTTTGCCGTAATTCTCATTGAAAACGGAAGCATCGGACAGAAACGGTTTGACATTTGAGAGACAAAGCCTTTTTGCGCCGCTTCTGATAAGTTCAACTCTTGACTGATAAATATCAAAAGCGTTTACACTGCCCTGCCCCTGCATTGTTTCGGCAATCGTGAAAGCTTTGCCGCCCGGAGCGGAACAGAGGTCAAACACCGTTTCGCCGGGTTGAGGGTCAAGAGCTTTTACACATAACTGAGAAGCAAAATCCTGAACATGAAAAAGCCCTTCTTTATATGCTACAAGTTTTTCAACGGAACCCTGTTTTTCAAGAATGAGCGAGTTTTCGGCAATATCTGATTTAACGGCGGTAACGCCTTCGCTCTCAAGAACGGAAACAAGACCGTCAGCCGTGGAATTGACTGTATTGACACGCAGAACGGTTTTTGAGGGTTCAAGAACCTTTGCGGCTGTGCCTACGGCGTTTTCATACCCGTAGGAATCAATCCACAGTTTCAAAATCCATTGAGGTATTGAATAAAGAACCTCCAGTTTTTCGGGCGAGTCATCATCGCCTTCGGGAAGCATAAACCCGTTTTGAGCCACTTTGCGCAAAACGGCGTTTACAAGCGCCGCGGCAAATGCCGATTTATTTTCTTTGGCAAGTTTTACGCTCTCGTTTACCGCTGCGCTGTCGGGGACTTTATCCATAAAGAGAATTTGGTATGCGCCCATACGCAGAACGGTGAGAAGTTCGGGTTTGAGTTTTTTTATGGGTTGGGTAAGGTAAAGCGAGAGATTGTAATCGACGGAAATACGGCGCTCTGTTGTGCCGTAAACAAGAGCGCTTACAAAGGCGCTGTCTCTTGAATCCAACTCCGCGTTTTCAGAAAGCATACTGTCAACCGCGAGGTTGGAATAAGCGCCGTCTTTTTGAATTTTAAGCAGAATTTCAAACGCCGTCTGTCTTGCCGATTTCATAAATCTCTCCGGTTATTTATCGTCTGTTGTTGAAGCGTAAAAACAGTCTTAAAAGGTTTGCGAGCGACACCACAAGCGAAGCGACATAGGTAAGCGCCGCGGCTGACAGAACTTTTTGCGCCGACTGTGTTTCATCTTCATATAAAAGCCCCATCTCTTCAATGGCTTTTATTGCCCTGTTGCTTGCGTTGAACTCAACGGGAAGAGTAACGAACTGAAAAATCGCAACAAGCGAATAAAGCATAAGCCCGATTGTTATAAGCGGAGAAAAGCCGAGAACCGCGCCCAGCACGGCAAGGGGAATGCCTGCCATAGAACCGATCTTGGTAACAGGCACGAGAGCGGAACGGACTTTTATGGGATAATAATCTGTTGAGTGCTGTATAGCGTGACCAACCTCGTGGCAGGCGACGCCGACAGCCGCTATGGAAGTGCCCGAATAATTTGCCTGTGAAAGGCTGAGAACCTTTGTTCTGGGGTTGTAATTGTCGGTAAGGTTGCCGCCTATCGGACGTATCTGAACATCATTTATGCCGTAAAACGAAAGCACCTGCGCCGCGGCCTGCGCCCCCGTAATGCCGCGGACATTGCGGACCTCACTGAATTTTTTATAGGTTGATGTCACTTTGAACTGCGCATAAAGCGCGAGAATCATCGCGGGAACGACGAGAACCAGATAATACTTGTCCATATACAGAAATCCCATAACAGAACCTCCTTAAATAAATGTGTTCTTTTCTATCGGATTGCCTCTCAGATAATCGGAGGCGTTCATTGCTTTTTTGCCTTCTGCCTGGAGCGTTACAATCTCCACCGCTCCGCTTTTGCAGGCAATTATAAGTCTGCCGCAGGAATCAAGAACCTGACCGGGCTGACCGTTGATTCCGGGATGTTTTATGCTTTTGAGAAGTTTAATCTTTTTGCCGTTGATATCAGTCAAAGCACAGGGCCACGAGTAAAGCCCTCTGATTTTATTGTGAACGGCGGCGCAGTCAGTGTTCCAATCAACAGCGCTGATTTCTTTTGAGAGCAGGGGCGCGTATGTTGACAAGGAATCGTCCTGCTTAACGGGTGTCAGCGTGCCTGCGTTTAATTCCTCAAGTGTTTTTTCAAGAACGGACGCAGCGAGAAGCGAGAGCCTGTTCCAGAGTTCTTCGGATGTTTCGTTTTCTCCTATTTTGACTTTTGAAGTAAGCAGAATATCGCCTGTGTCAAGCCCCGCGTTCATCTGCATTGAGGTGACGCCCGTTTCTTCAAAACCGTTTATTACCGCCCACTGAATCGGCGCCGCGCCTCTGAGCGCAGGCAATATCGACGCGTGAATGTTTATACAGCCGAATGGCGGTAAATCGAGAACTCTCTGCGGAAGAATTTTGCCGTAAGCGACAACGACAATCAGTTCGGGCGAAAGTTCTTTCAGAATACCAAAACTTTCATCGGTTTTAAGTGTTGAAGGCTGATAAACGGGTATGCCGAGTTCCTGCGCTTTTTCTTTGACGGGAGGTGCGGTCAGAATCATCTTTCTGCCCTGCGGTTTGTCGGGCCGGCAGAAGACGGCGCAGACATCATAGCCGAGGTCATACAGCTTTTGAAGGCAGGGAACGGCAAAATCCGGCGTGCCCATAAAAACAATTCTCATAAACGCTCCTTATTCCGTTTCAAGCAATTCTTTCGGGGCTAATCTCTGAGTGAAGAGAACACCGTCGAGGTGGTCGGTTTCGTGACAGAAGCAACGGGCTTTGAGCCCTTCCGCTTTATAGACATGCCATTTGCCGTTTCTGTCTTGCGCTTTAAGTCTGACCGTTTCGGGGCGGAGAGTAACTCCGCTTTCGCCCGGAAGTGAAAGGCAGCCCTCTTCTTCAAGTTGCCGACCGGAGCGTTCGGTTATTTCGGGATTAATAAGTTCAAGGTAACCGTCGCCGCAATCAATAACAACTATTCTTCTCAAAACGCCGACCTGCACTGCAGCAAGACCGACGCCGTTTGCCGAATACATAGTCTGCTTCATATCGTCAAGCAGTGTATGAAGACGGTCGTCAAATTTTTCAACAGGCCGGGATTTTTTTGCGAGAATCGGATCCCCGACCTTGACAATATTTCTTAACGCCATAGTTTCACCTGTTTATTTTATATTATCGACTCGGGATTGATATCCGCCGTAACGGTTACCGCGGAAAATTCGGACTTTGAGCCGAGGTCGATAAGGATTTTCGAAATCATTTCACGGAAGTTGCGGTTGTTGTGACATTTGATAATAAGTCTGTAACGGTATTTATTGCTGATTTTAGCAACCCTTGCCGGGCGCGGACCGAGACAGATTAATTTTTCGTTTTTATATTCGCCGCTTGTGTAATCCATTACCATACCGAGCGCCTGCCGTGACGCCGATTTGACTTTAATCTCGTTTTCGCCGGTAAAAGCGAGAACGCATATATCACAATACGGCGGGTAAATAAGAGATTTACGGATTTTTATTTCTGTTTTGAAAAACTCGTCATAATCCTGTTTTGCGGCGAGGCGGATTATACCGTTTTCGGGAGTGATTGTCTGAATAACAGCCCTGCCCTTGTTCTCTCCCCTGCCGGCTCTGCCGACAACCTGAGTGAGAAGTGAAAATGTTTTTTCAAGGCTGCGGAAATCGTCGTTGTAAAGCTGCTGGTCAACGGAAATGACGCCGACGAGCGTGACATTGCTGAAATCCAACCCTTTTGCGACCATTTGAGTGCCGACCATAATATCATACTCTTTGTCGGCGAATTTTCTGAGCATATGCTCGTGAGAGTCTTTGCCGGTTGTTGTGTCTGTATCCATACGCAGTATTTTCGCGCCGGGCAGAAGCGTTGAAAGTTCATCTTCGATTTTCTGTGTTCCGAAGCCTGAATAACGGACGCTTTTTTCACCGCATTCGGGACATTCGGTTCTGAAGTCCTCGGAGTAACCGCAATAATGGCACATAAGCCGTTTGTTTGCTGAATGATAAGTCAGCGAGATTGAGCAGTATGGACAGGTAATAACATGACCGCAGGAATTGCAGGCGACAAAGGTGTTGAAGCCTCTGCGGTTAATAAGCAGAATCGACTGCCTTGAATTGTCGAGGTTTTGTTTTAACTCATCAAGAAGTCTTTGGCTGATTGCCGTTGAACCTTCCGCCATGCGTTCGTGAAGCATATCAACGGTAATGACATCGGGCAACTGAGCGTCGCCGTAACGGGTGCTGAGCGTCTGAAGGGAATATCTGCCGCTGTGCGCGTTGGCATAACTTTCAACGCTCGGAGTGGCGGAAGCGAGAAGCAGAAGGCAGTTATTCTCGGAAACTCTGAATTTTGCGACTTCCTTTGCCGAATACCTCGGGCTTTGCTCCGATTTGTAGGTATGCTCCTGCTCTTCGTCAATAATTACAAGCCCTATGTTTTCAACGGGAGCGAAAACGGCGCTTCTTGTGCCGACGATAATTGTGGCTTCGCCTCTTTTTGCTCTCTTCCACTCGTCGAGTTTTTCACCCGCGGAAAGCGCGCTGTGAAAAACCGCGACTTTTTTGCCGTAACGCCTGCTGAAACGGGATATTGTCTGCGGAGTAAGCGCAATTTCGGGCACCATAACGATAACGGATTTGCCTTCACAAACGGCTTTGTCAATGGCTTTGAGATAAACGAGGGTTTTGCCGCTGCCGGTAACGCCGTAAAGAAGGCAGACCCCGGGTTTGCCGGTTGACATAAGCTGTTCTATGCTGCCGAACGCTTTTTGCTGGATTTCAGACAGTTCAATTTCACCTGTGTCTGTTTCTTGCTGACTGTGTTTCGGGGTGCGGAGAACTTCAAACTCCACCCACCTTGCGACTCCGCTTTTTGCGAGCGCCGAAGGAACGGCGGGGGTAACGCCTGTGAAATAACATATTTCTTTGACCGAAGCGCAGCCGACATCGTTAAGAAAATCCACGACACTCTGCTGTTTCTGAGTAATTCTGACACCGTCGGGAATTTCATCATTCAGAGTAAGCATTCTGACGGAGGCGTCACCGATATTGCGAACGGCATCCATATTGCAGAAAAGAACGCCTTTTTTAACGAGTTCGTCGGGAGTTTTGCAATCTGCCGAAAGCCCCAGTGCTTTAAGGACGGCATCACGCTTGACATAGCCCTGTTTTGAAGCGATGAAATTATAAACCTCAACCTCTGACGGTGTAAGATTCTGAGCCGCCTCTTTGCTGCCGGAAACGGTGTATGACAGAACCATACGGTGGTTAATGCCCGTCGGCAGAACTGCCTTTGCAGCCTCATAAAGCGTGCAGAAGGTGCGGTCTTTTAGCCAGAACACCATTTTAATCATTTCCGCGTTGAGGAGAGATTCTTCATCGAGCACCGAACTGATTTTTTTGAGGCCCTTGCGGTTTTCACCTTCAAACACGGAAAGTATTATGCCGAGTCGTTTTTTGCCGCCTTTACCGAAAGGAACGGTAACACGAACCCCGGGAACCGCTTTTTGCTCAAGTTCTTCAGTGACAATATAATCAAACGCTTTGTCAAAGCTGAATGCGGCGTTTTCGACCGCGACACCTGCGAGCTTCATCCGGTTCACCGTTAGTTCCTTTCAAAAAAGTTCAGATATTTCTGATTTCCTCCGGCTCAACAATTACATAATCGCCGTTGATTATTTCTTCAATAGCAAGACTTACGGGTTTTTCGGTAAGGAGTTCTCTGTTCTCTTCCGCCTCTTCCGATATTGCTCTTGCTCTTTTGGCTGTTGCGGTTACAAGCGAGTAACGGCTGAGATGGTTTTTAAGGACTTTTCTTAAATCGGGATTATTCATAATTCATTACCTCTCTGATTTTGTTTTTGTTGCGTGATGTTTTAAATTCTTCGGCGGCGATAATGCTGACGACATCGCCGACCGCTTTTTTCAGGTCGTCATTGATTACTACATAATCGTATTCAAGGGATCGCTTCATTTCTTCTTTGGCGATAAGCAGACGCTGCTGTATGCTTTCCTCATCATCGCTGCACCTGCCGCGAAGCCTGTTTTCGAGCACGGCGAGAGAAGGCGGAAGGATAAAAATGCTGACGCAATCGGGATAGAGTTTTCTGATTTTTTCCGCGCCCTGAACCTCTATTTTGAGAATAACGTTTCTGCCTTTATTGAGCATATCGTCAACGGGAGCCTTAGGCGTTCCGTAAAGATTGCCGCCGTATTCGGCAAATTCGAGGAATGCGTCTTCGTTGAGTTTTCTCTCAAAATACTCGCGGGTCACGAAATAATAGTTAAGCCCGTTTTCTTCTCCGTCGCGCATTGTTCTTGTAGTAAGCGAAATTGAAACATTTATGTTTTCATTTTCGCTGTTGACATAGTCAAGCACTGTGTCTTTACCGACTCCGGAAGGTCCGGATAAAATAATCAGCAGACCTTTGTCAGGCATTTTCTTCACCGTCCTGTATTTCATCGTCTTCAGTTTCATTGAGCCTGTTGGCAACAGTTTCGCTCTGAAGGTAAGTAAGCACAACATGGTCGCTGTCGGTTATGATAACCGCTCTTGTTCTTCTGCCGTGCGTTGCGTCAATGAGCGTTCCCCTCTCCCTGCAGTCCTGAATCATTCTTTTGACAGGCGCGGAATCGGGGCTGACAACGGCAACAATGCGGTCAGAATTGATAAGGTTGCCGAAGCCGATATTGATAAGTCTCATTTT
Source organism: Clostridia bacterium (assembly GCA_017428625.1). GTDB lineage: Bacteria > Bacillota > Clostridia > Oscillospirales > Acutalibacteraceae > CAG-177. Next base: position 53,724 of record JAFRQM010000031.1, on the reverse strand, counting down.
AAAAACTCCGTTTATTCGATATTCTGAATCTGCTCGCGGATTTTTTCGATTTCCGCCTTGATGTCAACAACTCTGCGGGCAAGTTCAACATCCTGGCATTTGGAGCCGATTGTGTTTGCCTCGCGGTTGAGTTCCTGAACGAGAAAATCCATCTTTTTGCCGATTGGGCCGTCGCTCTCAAGGAATGACCTGAGCTGCGAGACATGACTTCTCAGACGGACTGTTTCTTCGGCAACGGCGATTTTGTCAGCGAAGATTGCCGCTTCCGTAAGAATACGCTGTTCATCAACCGTTGTGTCACCGAGAAGGTCTCTGAGGCGGGCGAGCAGTTTCTCGTTATATTCTTTGACGGTTTCGGGTGAACGCTCTTCGATGAATTCGACACAGCCGATTATTGTGTTGAGCCGTGATGAAACATCATCTTTGAGTTTTGCCCCTTCTCTCTCTCTCATAGCCGTAAAATTCTCAAGCGCCGCTGCGGCGACCGTGCTGACGGCAGCCCAGATTCTTTCTTCATCGGCTTCCTGTTTGCGGATTGAGAAAATGTCGGGGACTTTTGAAAGAGAAGAAACGGTAATATCGTTCTGAAGATTGTATTGCGAACTGAGTTCTTCGTAAGCTTGCATATAACTCTTTACAAGAGGGTGGTTTACGGTGATTACGGCATCCGCCTCTTCGACGGATTCAATCATTACCGAACACTCAACTTTGCCTCTCGAAACAGTGTTTGAGAAAAAGGATTTGAGTTTTTCTTCAAGGAAATTGTAATTTCTTGTAAGCCGTGTGTTAAATTCAAAATACCTGTGGTTTACGCTTTTTATTTCAAGGGTTATGCTGAACCCGTCAATGGTTTGCTGTGAACGGCCGTAGCCGGTCATACTTCTTATCATTGAAAAAACTCCATATTTTTTATTTGCAACGGCGGCAGCCGCCGGTCAACGCGTCGGGAATATCGCAGACAAGCATTTCTTTTTCATTTTCAAAACCGAGTGTTTGCAAAACGGCAATAACCCGTTTGTCAAAACACTCCGGGGCGGCGTATGCGGTATATGCGTTTCTGTTGGCGCCGTAATTGAGCGCGGAACGCACAAGACCTTCGGTAACAAAGGAATCGTCATCCGCTCCGGTAATTGAAAGCAGAGTGACTTTTGCGCCTTCAAGTTTTGCTTTGCAGACGGCGTTTGCGTTTTCGCCCGATGCTGTGTATGTGAAAACTCCGTTTTCGTCAAGTGTGCCGGGGGTAAATTCAATCATTTTCTGCCACCTTGTTTTTTTCGGTTTATGCCTGCCTGGGAAAAAAGTTTTTCAACTTCCTGCGGGGTAAGATCTCTCCATTGCCCCTGAGGGAGGAGACCGAGTTTGACTGAGCCCACCGCAGTTCTTTTGAGCCTTGCGACTTCAAGCCCCGTTTTTTCGCACATTTTGCGGATTTCACGGTTTCTGCCTTCATAAAGGACGATTTCAAGAACCACGCGGTTTTCTTCTTTAAGCAGTAAAGTGACATCGGCAGGCGCGGTCATTCTGCCGTCAATCTCAACGCCGGTTGCAAGTGTGTCGATAACATCCTGCGACACGGGAGGTCTGACGGTGACGCGATATGTTTTGGAAACATGGCGCGAGGGGTGCATCATTGCGTTTGCGAACTCGCCGTCATTTGTCATAAGCAGAGCGCCTTCGGAATTGCGGTCAAGCCTGCCGACGGGATAAACCCGTTCGGGAATATCCGAAACAAGCTGTGTTACGCACCTACGCCCGAGTTCATCATCCATTGTGGTAACAAAACCTCTGGGCTTATGCAGAAGTATGTAGCGCAAAGAGGTCTGACGCTGCACTTTTTTGCCCCCGACAACGACGGTGTCGTGAACGGGATCTACGCTGTCGCCGATTTTTGCTTTTCGCCCGTTCACCTTAACCTCGCCGTTTTCAATCATAGTCTCTGCCTTGCGGCGGGATGCGACTCCCGCTTCAGACAGAAATTTCTGCAGTCTGATTTTTTCGGGCATCAGTTGTTCTGGATGAAATCATCAACCGCGTCGTTGATTACCGTGTCTGTGTCATCGCCCTTGTGGGTGAGTTTTGTGATGACTTCGGAGGCTTTGTCAACAACATCGGGAATCATACCGATTGCTCTTTCAACAGAACCTTCGGAAGCGTTAAGATATCTGATTGAAACATTGCCGTCATTGACAACAAGGAAAGCAACGGGAGTGATTGTGATGCCGGCTCCGCCGCCGCCGCCGAAAATTTCGCTTGCCGATTTTCTGGTGGGAAAATCCGAGCCGCCTGTTGCAAAACCGTAGGAAACTTTTGAAACGGGGATAACCTGAAGTTTGTCGCTGATAACGATGGGGTCGCCGATAATTGTGCTGACATCGACTAAATCCTTGATTTTCTCAATTGATGTGCCGAGAAGGCCTGATGCTGAATCTTTCATTTTGTTTTCACCTTTCGTATTATGATTTTATTTTTCTTTTATTTTTCTGCTCTTTCGGGCGGACTCTTTTTTACCCTGCTGCCTTTGAGCAGTTTAATAACAACCGTGAAAAGTAACTGGAACGCCACTATGATAACCGCGCCGATAAGACGGCGGGGAACAACGGAAACCTTTGCGTGAATTCTTGTGCTGCTTTGACCGTTGACATAATCGGGGAAAATTTCACAGTGCTGCCTGCGCACGCGCATATTGCTTGAAATAAAGCCGAGCGCGGGATAAACAGCAGATGAGATTTTGCCGAATTTAACAGCAGTGTCGGCGGCATCGCCCGCGCTGACAAGAAGCGATATATAAAGTTCGTCGATGATGAACGCCCTGATTATGCGCCTGAACATTCCTTTGAGGGCACGGACAAGGTCTTCAAGAAGTTCTATAAACCCTCCGACACCGTTGTTGCGGTAGAATTTGACGAACATATTGGGCTTTTTCTTTTTCGGTTCCGGCACCGTTTCATCCGGTGTTTCTTCTTTAGGCTTTTTCTCTTTTTTCTTCTTTTTCTTCTTTTTGTGATTTTCTTTTTTCGGAATCAGGTGAAGTCTGATAAACAACCACTGAGCATCAAGAGTGACGCCGTCTTCCGAATGAACCGTTACCGAAAGTTTAATTGAAAGAAGCAGAATGAAGAAAGCGATAACCGCCGCGATGATAATCAGAACTTTCATGTGCATCACTCCTTTCTGTTACTCATTGTTTTGCTGTTGCTGAGTTTCGCTGTCAGTTTCATCATCTATTGTGAAAAATGTTTTTATCTGTTCGCCGCGCGAACTGTCAATTTCATCGTCATCGTCGTCATCATCATTGTTTTTCTCCGGGAGTTCGGGAAGTTCCGAGAGCGACTCAAGGCAAAAACAGCGAAGAAAGTCGGGCGTTGTGCCGTAAAGCAGAGGCTTACCGGGCAGTTCGAGCCTGCCTTTTTCTTCAAGGAGACCTCTCTGGCAGAGTGTGGATATAACGCCTGTGCAGTCAACACCCCTTATCTGCTCGATATAAGCTTTTGTGACGGGCTGATTGTATGCGACAACCGCAAGCACTTCAAAAGCGGCGGAGGAAAGCGGGATGTTCTTTTTCTTTTCAAGAACGGTGCGCACCTGAGGAGCGTATTCCACCCTTGAACACAACTGATATTTGTTGCCGAGTTTGAGCAGGCATATTCCGCTTTTGCGTTTGTCAAGTTCCGCCGACAGTTCGTTCATAAGCCCTGTCACGACATCCGCCTCGGTTTCGAGTGCTTCGGCGATACGGAGTGTTTCAACAGGCTCGCCCGAAGCGAAAAGGATTGCCTCGCAGGCGGAGCGCATTTCGTTATTCGTCAATTTCCATCTTCTCCCCTCTGCCTTTCAAAAGCACTACTTTTGCGTTTTCGCCGTCGCCTTCGATATACACTCTTTTTGCCTTTGCCATTGAAAGCAGGGCAAGAAAGGTTGCGACCATTTCGGAGCGGGATTCAGAGTTCTCGAAAAATGCCGAGAATTTCTGTTTTGTTCCTGATTTGAATTTATTGACTATCCATTCGATTCTTGAACCGACCGAAACAATTTTGTGGGCAACAATTCCCGAAAAAGCCTCAATCGGAGGAGGCAACCGGCGTTTGCCCTTGCCGACGGCTTCAAGATAAGCCTTGTAAATCTTGGCGGGTTCGTGAATTCTCGTGTAGGTCATATCCGCTTCAATCGCTTCGGGTGTGCGGCAGTAATAATCAAAACCGTTTGCGTTTTTCGCGAGTTCGGCTGCTACGAGTTTGCAATCCTGATACTCGGTAAGTTCGCCGCGCAGTTCTTCAACTAATTTTTCTGCTTCATTGTGAACAGGAAGGAGCGAGACGGTTTTTATGTAAACAAGCCTTGCAGCCATTTCGAGGAACTCACTTGCAACTTCAAGATTCTCCTGCTGCATAAGTCTGACATATTCAAGATACTGTTCTATAAGTTCGAGGATGGGAACATCGTTTATGCTGACCTTCTTTTTGCTGATAAGGGCAAGCAGGAGTTCCATAGGTCCTTCAAAAACTTCGATTTTATATGATAACTGTTCCAAATTGAGCCTCCGGGTGTTTTTCAGATAAAAGCACGGAAAGGAAGAGATGCGACAAATGATATTCCCTGCATAACAAGCCCTGACAGAAAAGCAAGCGGTCTGTCGAGGATTCCGAAAAAGATGAGAGCGAAAATGGCAATAATAATGTAGCGCTCATACTGCATAAATTTGAAATAATACTTTTTCGGGAGCAGGATGGATATTACCCTTGAGCCGTCAAGCGGAGGAATGGGAAGAATATTGAAAACCGCTAGACCGACATTTATGAAAGCGGCATAATAGAAGAAATAAACGCAGACAGTAATTAATGTTGAAGAGTGCCCGCTGTTTGCCGCCGCGGCAAAAGCGTATCTCAGCGCCATAAAGACAGTTGCCATAATCAGATTTGAAAGCGGACCGGCTATTGCTGTGAGCATCATATCGCGTTTGGGATGTTTGAAATTGCGCATTGTGACCTGAACGGGTTTTGCATAACCGAAACCGACAATCAAAATCATAAGCGCGCCGAGCCAGTCTATGTGGGCAAGAGGATTGATTGTAAGCCTGCCCTGCAGCCTCGGTGTGTTATCGCCGAGTTTGGTGGCGACAAAAGCGTGAGCATATTCGTGAATCGGCAAAGTGCAAAAAACGACAAATACGCCGGAAAAAACTCCTATTATCGCGGTCAGTCTGTCGCCGCTGCGCAGTAAATTCAAAAGCATAATTCATTCACCTCGGTAGTTTGCCGTAACGGTTCTCGGCAAACCGTTGAAATCTTTTTTAACAGTTATATTTTCGCAGTTTCGCGAAAGGAGACTGCCAACCTCTTCAGTTTGATTTTCCCCGCACTCCAGGCAGACAAGAGCATCTTTTTTTAACAAGGGCAGCCAAAGTTCACAGATGGCGCGGTAAAAATTCAGACCGTCACTGCCGCCGTCAAGGGCAAGGCGGGGTTCCCGTTTAACCTCTTTTTGCAGTGTTTCGAGTTCACCGGCCGGTATATAAGGCGGGTTTGAAATCAGAGCGCCAAAACCCGTTTTGTTATCAATTATTTTTGCACCTTCGAAAATATCGCCTTTGACAAGGCTGACATTTTTGAGATTGTAACGGGATGCGTTCTTTCTGAGATATACAAACGCTTCGTCTGATTTTTCTATCAGATAAAACCGTGATGACGGGTTATGAAGGGCGAGTGTTATGCCGACACAGCCGGTTCCCGCACACAGGTCAAGAACACAAGCGCCTTCAAAATTTTTAAGATAAGCGTCCGCTTCATCAATGAGTATTTCCGTTTCCGCTCTCGGAATCAGGACACCTTCGCCGACGCTGAACATATTGCCGTAAAAATCCCATTCGCCGAGGATGTATTGGAGCGGTCTGCCCTCAAGGCGTTCTTCGATAAACTTTGAAAACAAATCCGCAACCGTATCATCGACTTCGGTGACGCCGTTTATTATCTGCTCTTTTTTTGACGGTCCGCCTGCGGATTCAAGCAGCATCCGTGCTTCCTCCGATGAGTTTTCAGCTCCGTTTTGCAAAAGTCTTAATGAAGCGGTTTTTAACAGGTCGTTAATTGTTTTCATCGGCAGTCTGTTCCGATACAGCCGGGGGTTCTTCTGTGCTTACGGGGCTTTCAGCCTCCTGCGCCGTTTCAGCGGGTGCTTCTTCTTTTTCGGGCACGCCGTTGAGAGCCGCTTTGAGAGCCGCTATGCCTACTTCAATAATGTCATCTGTAGGCTCGGCTGTTGTTATACGCTGCATCCACAGCCCCGGAGCTGAGAGAGCCCTTGTCAGTTTGTTGGGCTTTCTGCCCGCGAGTTGTATAAACTCAAAGCCGACACCCATAATGAGCGGTAATATGAGAAGTTTGATAACGAGCCAGCGCCAGGTGCTTTTGAGGATGAAATCGGGCAAAACAAGCGCGAACACCGATGAGATAAGAATGCTGATTATGATTGAAAGAAAAATGAAACTGGTGCCGCAGCGGGGATGAAATCTTATCTGCTTTCTGACATTTTCAACTGTGAGGTCGAGACCGGCTTCAAAGCAGAAGATGGATTTATGCTCCGCTCCGTGATACATATAGACACGGTGTATTTCTTTCATTTTTGAGACAATAACCATGTAACCGACGAATATGATTATGCGGATGAGGCCTTCAAACAGAGTTCTGATTTTGAGGATGCCGCCGTCAAACAGTTTTTCGTTAATGAGTGTGAAAAGTTTTGACGGAGCATACATAAACAGCAGAAAAGAAAGCCCGAGACTGAGCACCATTGAAACAATGCCGATGACAGACATCATTTTAGGGCCGAAGTGGTCGCTGAGCCATTTGTCAAGTTTTGAGTCGCCTTCTTCGGCGGTAAGGTCGTCAAGACTCGTTTTCTCTGCCGATTCCATAAGGCAGTTGTAGCCGAAAATCATTGACTCAATGAAAGACACTATGCCTCTGAGTAACGGAATGTTGAAAAATTTGTATTTTTTTCGTATTGAAACGAATTTTTTCATTTCGACATCTATAGAACCGTCCGGCAGACGGAGAGCCATAGCCGAGCCTTCGGGGCCCCGCATCATAATGCCTTCCATAAGCGCCTGACCGCCTACGGCAACATATTCTTTTTTGTCTTTGTTATTTTCTTTTTTATTACTCATTTGAATTTACCTCATCATCCGGAATTTCATCAACCGGAAGTTCTATAGTAACTGTGGTGCCTTCACCGAGGATGCTGTCTATTGTAAACTCACCCTTGTGAAGTTTTATTATTTCATCGACAACCGCGAGACCTATGCCCGAACCGCGGACGGTTGAGTCGGCTTTGTAAAACTTTTCTTTGACCTTTGGCAGATCGTCGGCGGATATACCCTTGCCGTTGTCGGTGAATGTGATTACAAGAGTTCTCGGCCTGCGGATTTCAGCCGTAACGGCAACCTTACCGCCCTGGTGATTGTATTTTATGGCGTTGTCAAGAATATTAACAAAGACCTGTTTTATTCTTGAAGCATCGGCGCTGGCGGGAACGGGAACAGACGGAACATTGTAACTCAATTCAATACCCTCGCGCACGGCGCGCTCCCTGAAAGCAAAAACCGTTTCGTCCAATTCGGCGAGAACATCTATTTTTTCAATATTGAGACTCATTCTGCCGTTACTCATACGCGAGAAGTCAAGAAGTTCCTCAACCATTCCGTTTAATCTGCCTGTTTCATCGAGGATGACTTCCATACCGCGGCGACTTGTGACGGGGTCGGTAGCGCCGATTTGAAGAAGCGTTTCGCCCCAGCCTTTAATTGCTGTAAGCGGAGTGCGCAGTTCATGCGAAACAGTTGAAATGAAATCGTTTTTCATTTTATCCGCCGATTCGAGTTCGGTTGCCATATCGTTGATTTTTTCGCAAAGCAGACCTATCTCGTCGTCATCGTTATATTTTTCGACCCTGGCGTCGAGATCGCCGCCTGCTATTTTCTCCGCTATTGAGCAGACATTGCGGACGGGACCGATAACGGTTTTGAAATAGAATCTTGTTGAAACGAAAATAATCAGCCCGAGAAATATTATGCAGAACAGAGCGACAATGATTGAAATATTTATTAACTGCAGGTTGATGTCTTTAAGCGAAATCATAAGCCTGACAGCCCCTGCGTATTCGCCGCCGGAAGATGAAATCATAGCGGTTTGCGCCATCATTTTTTCGCCCAGCGGTGTTCTGCCTATCCACAGGGCTTCGCCGTCGGATGAAACGGAGGCTGTGTTATAATCGGGCATTTCGGTCTGCTCGACTTCAAAACCGCTGGATGAAACAATAACTTTGCCTGTCTTGTCAATTACCCAGGCTTCCATTTTATCTGCACCCGTGAAATTCTCAATAAATTCACGCGCGCTTTGATTGAAGTTTTCGGGCGTTTCACTGTCACGCAGCGAGAAATAAGATGTGATAAGATTGCCGGAATAGGATGAAAGTGTTGTTTCGACACTGCGATAATAAGAACGGTAGATAATTGCAATGAGAACAACGCTTATGACTATCATCATAACGGAAATAATCGAAATAACCTCGTAGAACCATTTTTTCGATATTCCTTTCACCGTTCTCACCGCCCCTTCAACTGTTACCGGATATTTAAACTACCCATTTATAACCTATACCCCAGATTGTTATGAGGTTTTTAGGATTTGAAGGCTCATCCTCAACTTTTATGCGAAGCCTTCTTATGTTAACATCCACGATTTTTTCTTCGCCGAAGTATTCACTGCCCCAGACATAATTGAGAATATCGGTTCTGCTTAAAGCCGCGCCCGGGTTTGTGAAAAAATACTCCATCATCTGAAACTCAACCTGAGTGAGTTCTATAAACCTGCCCCGCTTTGAGAGAGTTCTGTTGCGCAGGTTGAGTTTAAAATCTCCGAGTTCAATGACGCTTACGGGCTCTTTTGAAACATTTGAAGGAGCGAGCATTGAAACTCTGCGGTAAACGGCATCCACTCTGGCGACAAGTTCGGAGAGGGAAAACGGTTTTGTTATATAATCATCGGCGCCCATCATCAGCCCCGAGACTTTATCCATCTCCTGTGTTTTTGCGGTAAGGAGGATTATGCCTATACTGCCGTTTTTGGCTCTGAGCTGTTTGCACACTTCAAGCCCGTCAATATTGGGCATCATAATATCGAGCACAGCCACATCGAAATCGCCGTTTTCGGCTTCATACTCTTCAAGCGCCTGTGCGCCGTCGCAGGCTTCGGTAACTTCATAGCCGCTCCTGCGCAGGTTTATAACCACAAATTCTCTTATTGCCTGTTCGTCTTCAGCGACGAGAACCTTTTTCATAATCATTTCACTCTTTCTCAATAGTTAAACGGCGAAAACCTTTCGGTAAGTTTTTCGCCTGTTATTCCGTTTTCAACGCCTGCTGCCGAAATATAGGCGCAGACAAAATAATCATCGGTCTGCATAAGCACGGTGTAACTGTTTGCCATTTCATCGTTCCAGCTTTCGGCATCTATCACGAGCAGGGAAAACAGATCGGTGTATTTCCCCTCGCCGTCAATCGACCTGAAAATCCAGCATTTGTCGTTTTGCGCGTTAACATTTATTCTTTCAAACGAGTCTTTGTCAAGCCTGAGAATAAATCCACCTGTTGTGCTTATGAGCGAATTCAGAACAGTAATTAAATCTTTGCCGTTTGAAGCGACCTTTTTCCATTCGGTCTGATAAAAACTTGAGGAAACAAGAATGTCGCTCCCCGGTGACTGTTCGCTCAGCGCAGTCTGAACAGGGATGTCGATGGTGCCGTCGTTGTCGATATCCATACTCGGTATGGGTTCAAAGCGAAGTGTTGAGATATTTGTCAGCGTTACTTCATCAACAAACGGATCAACAAGTTCAGCCGTTGCCTCATCCCAATAAATAAGTTCGGTTATCATCAGCATTTCGCCTTTGAGGGCGTCAATGTAAAACCTCAACGGAGACTCTTCGTCGGTTTTTTCGTTTTTGACAGAAACATAACTGCTGACATTGCCGTCAAGTTTTGCGCTGCCGGTAAGATTCATTTTGCCGCCGACATATTTGTAAAGATTCGCCGAATTCTGATTGCCCGTAACTGTTGACAACTGACTGACAAGAAGAACTTCTGTTTCGCCGTCGGAATCCGCATCGCCGCAACTCATTACGGAATAGGCTTCATTCATTATTTCCTGATAACTGTGCCTGTCTGAGTTTCTGCGGTAAACAGAAAGCGCCTTTGCCGAGGAGGAGCCGACTCGCCAGCCCGCGAAAACCTCTTTTACCCCGTCGTTGTCAAGGTCTGTGAAACTGACGCTGTCAACCGATGTGCCGGAGCCGCTGAAATCGGAAACGCTCTTCCACTCTCCGTCAATTCTTTCAAGCATATTGAGCCTGACTGTTCCCTGACCGCTTTTAAGCCTGTAAAAAACAAAAGCCTCGTCGATTCTGTCACCGTCAATGTCTTCGACAATAACGGCGGACTTAAAATCGCCGCCGAGAGGAGTGCAGTAAACAGTGCTTTCGCCTGCGGCGAGCGTAAAAGCGTTAAGCAGTTCTTCATCTGTATTTGAGAAGACGGGAGGCTTCATAAGGTAATCGGTGGATTTGAACAGGGAGAAACTGCAGGAGCTGAAAAGAACGCAGATGATTGAAACAAACAGCAGTATTGAAACGACTCTTTTCAACAAAAACACCTTCTTCCCCGATTATTCGGTTTATTATAGCACAATATAAAATTATTATCAATAATTTTTAAAAAATATTTATATAATATAAATAAGCGGCTGTCGGAAGACTGCCGCTCTTTGTTATTCTGTTAAAGTAATGTAACCATAGTTGAGTAGTTGCCGAAAATCCAGCAGTCATCATTGTCGGTAAGCGTTAATGTCAAGGGAATTTCGGTAAGTTCATTTTCGTTTTTGATCCGGCTCAGATCCGCCTTGACGGTAAATGAACCGGTGTCGATTTTTTCAAGAGATTCCGCCGGACCTATTACCGTTACGGTTACTGAAGTCTGACCGAGGAACGGCGAGGAGCCTTCAGGGGTGCCCTCAAATATAACCGACGAAAGAGGAACTTCGATTTCTTTTTTCACAACCGCTCCGGGATTGACTTTTACGGTAAATTCGGTGACGCTGTCATCAATAAGCACAGCGGATTCCGAGTCAAATGAGAGTTTGAATTCCGTTTCTTCTGAGTTTATTTCACGGAAATCTATTGTGCCTACGGAAATTGTTCCGTTGAGGCTGTCGATTCTGCTCTCGGCAACGCCGAAAACGGCGCTTGACGGAGAGACGGAGTATTCGAGCCTGTCGGCTATATATTTTGCGGGTGAATTCACAAATTCAACACCGGTGTTGAGAGCCACTCTCCTGTAAACGGGAACGGTAGCGGTAAGATCTGTCTGGTTGGTTCTGTATGTGAGATACCGGGGCTCGGATGCAGTCGAATTATATGCGGATAAAACACAATTGACTGTTTTTGTTGCGGTAATCGGCTCGTCGATATTGACATTTGCATTAACGCCGATGATTCTGTCGATTTCGGTTTCGGGACCCGTTATTTTTACTGTTGATTCAGACAGCGAGATTTCGCCCGCATAGTAGCCGTCAGGGACTATGCCGTTGGGAGCGATAATGTTGCGATCTATTTCAAATTCTTTAGTTTTTTCAACATCAAAATAGACATCAATTATTTCAATTGAGAGAGATGTTATTTCAAAATCCACTCTGTTTGTAGCGTTTGAGGCAACGAGCTGCAATGTATATTTGCCCGCGGAATTGACAAAAGCGGTGTTGGCGCGGACCTCGATATCCTGCGCACCAAGCGCCATTTTTGAGACATTGTATCTTTTGCCCTTTACCGTGACATCAACTTTGTAATCAGAATCTCCAAACGCTTTAAGCCCGTAGGTTTTCATTGCCTGCGAAAGTTCGATTTTGACGGGGACATCGTCAATGACACGCTCGTCTTCCGGAGCAAAAACTATGGCAACGCCGAGCCAGACAATAAAAGCGGCGACAAGGGAAAAAGCAGCAAGAAATTTGTTGTTGAAGAACAGCTTTGATATTGAAAAATCCGTTTTTTTCATTTTTTGTTCCCCTTGAGTATTTTTTTGATTTTGCGCAGTCCTCTGTTCTTCTCCGTATTTGTTTTATCGACCTCAAAAAACTCGAAAAGTCTTGTGCGGAGCGACGCTTCGTCAAAGCCCCTTTCGATATTGCCTTTATAACAAATTGAAATAACACCCGTTTCTTCGGATGTAATAATTGCTACCGCGTCACTCTGCTCCGTAACTCCTATTGCGGCACGGTGGCGCATTCCGAGATCGCTCGGTATTTCGGGATTGTCTGTAAGCGGAAGAACGCAACCCGCGGCATAGAGTTTGGCATCGCGGACAATTGCCGCGCCGTCGTGAAGAGGAGAGTTCGGGAAGAAAATATTGCCGAGCAATTCGTGCGTAATTCTGGCATCGGTTACCTTGCCGGTTTCGATGATGTCGCCCAGCATGGTTTTATCTTCCATTATTATTATTGAGCCGGTTTTTGAATTGCTCATTCTCTGGCAAGCCTTGGCAATTTCGATTATGGCTTTTCTCGCTTCGCCTGTTTTTTCTTCATCATCGGCAAGGAACAGGTCGAGAAAACGCCACCTTCTGCCCATATGCTCAATGGCGTGCCTGATTTCAGGTTGGAACAGAACAATAAGCAGTATGAGAACATCGGCAAAAAGACGGCTGAAAATAAAAGAGGTAGCCTTCATACCGATTACATTTGCTATTAAATAAACCATGCCGACAGCCACGAGACCCTTCGCCAACTGAAAAGCTCTTGTTTCACGGATGAGTTTTATGCCTTGATAAAGAATAAACGCAACAAACAGGATATCAATGACATCATACCAGTGAAATGACGAGATTACGGACAGAGTCTGTTGAGCCGCCGTGACAATATTTTCAATGAAGTTCATAGAGTTGACTTCCTTTTTGTAAACTGAATAATAAGTATTTTATCACAGGATTAAGCACGGTGCAAACAATAATAAAAGAATTAACAAAAAATTCAAATGATACTATTCAATAAGGCAGACAGCGTGAGCGCTTATTCCTTCACCCGTGCCGGTAAAGCCGAGCCCTTCTTCTGTTGTTGCCTTGACGCTGACGCAGGAAACATCAAGATTGCAGGCGTGCGCGATGTTGAGCCGCATCTGTTCAATAAAGGTTCTGAGTTTAGGCGCCTGGCAGACAACGGTTGAATCGATATTGACGGGTTTGAAACCGTTTGAGGCAAGATATTCAACCGTTTTTGCGAGCAGAAGCAGACTGTCGGCGTCTTTGAATTCAGGTGAAGAATCGGGGAAAAGAACACCTATGTCGCCGAGCGCGGCGGCGCCGAGAAGGGCGTCGCAGACAGCGTGCAGAAGAACATCGGCGTCGGAATGCCCGAGAAGCCCTTTTTTATATTCTATATTCACGCCGCCGATAATGAGCCTGCGACCTTCGACAAGGCGGTGAACATCGTAGCCGTGACCTATCCGCATAAATTACCATCCCTTTTTTTTATTGAATTTGCCGCCGTCGAAAGTTCTTGCGGCGTTGTTATGCAATTAAGAATTCTGACAAGCTGATTTGCCGGCATTCTTGAAGGCAGACCGTAATATTCAAGCAGTTTTGCGCGTTTTGCGGCGCTGTCTTTTTTGCCGGAAAGACCGAGTTCATAAAGATCTGTTTTTGTTATTTCTTCACGCGCGTTTTCGGATTTTTCGCAGAGCACTCCCGCGTTTTCAAGCGCGCTGAGAATTACATCTTCGGTCATACCCTCAACGCCGAGAGTGCCTTCTTTTGAAGGCTGGGTTTTGCGTTTTTCTTTGCCTTTGATATCCGGAATATAGGCGTTTATGACATATTTTTTATCTACAGAGCCTCCTATGAAGGACCTGATGAGAAAGCCTGCGGAGTCACTGTCCGTAAGCACAACAAGACCTTTTGTTTCGGCAAGTCTGCGCAACATTTTCTGACGCTCTTTATCTTTGAAAATTCCGAAGCCGTCGGTTGTGATTATCGGCGCGTCAATAAACCGTGAGAGTTTTATTTTGTCATATTTGCCTTCGACTATTATTACTTTGTCTATTTTAATCATCTGCGACCGTCACTTTCAGCTGCGGCAAGTTTAGTAAGAGTCTGTTCGAGCACAAGCGCTTTGTCGGTTTCATAACTTTTAAGCAAATCGTCGGCTTTCGCGAGGATTTCAATACACTCATAAATTGCGGGCAGGGAAAGCCCCCTGCTGTCGCGCGAGGCATTGTTGAGCCTGAATTCTTTTCGCTTGTAGTCATAATATTTTGAGGGTTGTGTCGCATCAAAACCTGACACGACCGCAGCCCTTGCGCGGTAAATATCCATATATGATGTTATGAACGCCCCGAGGAGCATTACGGGTTCTTCTTTTTGTGAGATAAGAGTTTCGAGTTTTGACATTGCTGTTTCAAATCTGCCGGAATGCAGGCAGCGCATAATATCAAACGCCTTTGCCTCGAGCGTTTTTGAACAGACGGTATCGACATCGGCTTTTGTAACGGTTCTGCCGAGCGCGTAGGCGCAGAGTTTTTCCATCTCATTGTGGATGGTGTTAAGGTCGCCGCCGACACATTCAAGAAGATATTTCGCCGCTCCGTTTTCAAAGGGAACTCCCCTTTTTTTTGCGGCGTTTTCAACGGTTCTGACAATGTCTCCCGATTCCCTTTTTTCAAGTTTCGCTAGCGTTCCGTATTCTTCAAACAGTTTTTTGACACTGTCCCTGTTTTTGGACGGCAGTTCCGCCAAACTCGTATAAAATATGAGCGCGCAGGTTTCGGGAATGTTGACGACCATATCGTTAAGCATTACAATCCCGCTCTCATCGAGGGTGTCAAACGGCATATCTTCAACAAGAACGCAGGTGGTGTCGCTCATCATCGGCATTGCTTCGACGGAGTCGTAAACATCGCCCAGAGAGACCTCTTTGCCATTGAATTTATGATAATTGAACTCGGCAAAATCATCGTCCACGACAGCCGAGACGATTTTATTTACATATATTTTTTTGAGATAGTCTTCATCGCCGTAAATAAGATATGCGCCGAGCGGTGAAGTTCTGATTTTTTCTTTGAGCATCTGCTCGCCGGTTGTTGCCATATAATAATCACCTTTATTACTGTCTGTATAATTTGTAATCCGAGCCGGGAGTGACAGACAGTGTTACACTGCCCTGACCTGCGGTCGCGGCGCAGAGGGTGCCGCTGCTGTTAACGGTATTTTGCAAACTGACTGTATCGGTATCGCCGGAAATAATTACGCCTTTATATAAAGCCGTATCGGCTATTTGCAGTGTTTCTTTTTTGCAGATAAGGAAATCGCCCCGGGGTATTTCGCTGTCGGAATTAAATACAATAACAGCTTTTCTGCCCTGCGCCTCAATGAGGGCATAACAGTTGTTTTGATTATTGACGCAGGTAACACGGCAACCGTCGCACAACTGCATTACAAACCTGTCGCCGAACTGCGTGATTTCCGAATTGTGCGCAAGAGAGGCGGAATAATCCGGCACTTTGCTGCACGCAAAAACATCTGTTTTAACGCAGGAAAGCACCTCGTTGACCGCTCCCGATTCGCGGTAATTATCCCGCGGAACAACCAGCAGATTAAGGCTGTCAATATGCTTTTTTTCAAGTTCGGAGCAAGTGCCGCGCGACGTTGAATAATAATCCGCTCCGGCGCCTATAAGCGCTGAACTATCGCCTTTTGTGACAAGAACACAGAGAGCGTTTTTATTATCAATTACCGTTATTTCGGTAAGGTCGGAATAAAAGAAATCCGACACAATAAGCATTGAAACAAATGAAGCGGCAAGGATAACGGATGTCATAACGGCTGTTTTTTTGCCTTTTGAAGCGAAGAACAGCGCAACAGCCGCGATGAGCATTGCTCCGCCAAGCCAGATATAAGCGAGGTTCTGTCTCGGATAAAAGGTAAGAAACCGAAAGTGTGAAAGAAAAGCGACAGCCGAGTTTATATATTTTGCGCAAAGCGAGCAAAGAAGCCCGGCAGGATATTTCAGGACCGAAAGCGGACCGGAAAACGGCAGAACGGCTGTAAAACCCGCTGAAATCATACACACGGAAACAACCGGAACAACAACAATATTGCCGACGAACGACATAAGATTTATCTCGCCGAAGGTAATAATCATTACGGGTAAGGTCAATACACCGGCGCAAAGGCAGGTGGCAATAATCAGCAGAAAATAATTCAGCGTTGTTCGCAAAATGTGCGGAAGATTTTTTGTTTTTTCTTTTAATTTCTTATTGACTTTCGGCAAAAACAAAAGTATGCCGAGAGTTGCGAGAAACGACAACTGAAAGCCGGTGTCTGCAACGGCAAACGGATTTTTGCAAAGAATTGCAATTGCCGCGATTCCTAGTGAATTTATGCTGTCGCCCCGCCTGAAAACGGTTGAGCCGAGCAGCATAACAAGAAGCATTATGCCGGCACGCACTACGGAAAAAGTAAAGCCGGTAAGCGCCATATAAAACACAACAAACGCCGATGCGATAATTCCCCTTGCACGCCTTTTGACCCGCGCTTTGCCGAGCGCTTTAAGCACAAAAATCGACCAGACTGACAGATGCAGACCGGAAACACAGATGATGTGCGAAATGCCCGCGGCGCTGAATCGCGAATAGAGAGAATCCGAAAAACCGCTTGTTCTGCCGAAAAGCAGGGCTGCCGCTATGGTTGCGTTCTCACCAGATATGACATCTCTGAGATTGGTTTTAAGTTTTTCTCTGAAAAGGAATATTCTGTATGAAAGCGGAACTTCGGCATTATTTGTTTTAATAACGGAAAGGTCTTCAGAACCGCTTTCGGGATACGCTCCTATGACCGTTCCGGAACCGTTGATTTTCAGGATATCCGAATTGGGTTTTTTAGCGTAAATACGGAATGTTCCCGATACTTTATCTGCAGGAACGGCATCAATCTTTTTATTTAAAACAAGTGTTACATCATAACTGCACCGTTCACCGTCAAGCGTTTCGATTTGCGCGTCATAATACCATTTTTCATAACGGGATGAACCTGAATCTTTAAGTGCGGCTGTGAGCTTGTATGTTCCTTCGTCAAGCGAAACAGCGGGTTTATATGAGACATTGTAATTAACCGCAAACAGAACGCAGGCAACAAAGCCCGCGAGAGCGGCAGCGGGAAAAACACGCTGAGCCCGTGCGCTTTTCAGCAACAGAGAAACAACAAAAAGCGCAAGCATAAAACCGGTTAAAACCATACAGAACCGTATGCCGGTGCAGCACAGCACCAGCAGAACGGCGAACATGGTAAACCCGGTTACGGCGAACGGTCTCGGCATAATTAAAACCTGTAATTAATGTATTATTTGAAAAGAAGGGGCAGTTTTTCGAGGAAGATGATGTCGTCTCTGTCTGACGCGTCGCCCTCGGCAAAAACAGCGCATTTCGCGACAACTTCGGCATCGAATTTTGAAACGAGGGCTTCGACTGCTCTGAGTGATTCGCCTGTGCTGATGACATCATCGACAATAACTACTTTTTTGCCTCTTAACTGCTCTCCCTCAAGGCTGTCCATAATAAGAGTCTGAACGGCGTCTGTTGTTATTGAGCGAACTTCGACCGTTACGGGATCTTTCATATAAAGTTTTGCTCTTTTGCGTGCGACAAGATATTTTTTGCCGGACTGCCTTGACATTTCATAGGCAATGGGAATGCTTTTTGCCTCCGGGGTGACGATGAAATCAAAATCGGGGCATTTTTTGAGCAATTCTTCTGAAACGCGGATTGTAAGTTCAACATCGCCGAAAACGATGAAACCCGCTATATCAATTTTATCGTTAAGTGGGCAGCGGATTAAATCTCTTTCAAGCCCCGCGACATTTACTTTATAGTATTCGGGCATATCAGTTCTCCTTTTTGATTTATGCTTCTCTGCCGAGTTTTCTGCCGCCGAGAAGGTGGAAATGAATATGTTTTACGGTCTGACCCGCATTGTCGCCGATGTTGGTGACCACACGGAAACCGTCTTGTGAAACGCCGAGTTCGACGGCAAGTTTTGCCGCTACTTCAAAAACATGCGCTATTACGGCGCTGTTGGTTTCATTGACGCCGAGCACCGATTCGATATGAACCTTCGGGACAATGAGAACATGAACTGGAGCCTGCGGCTCAAGGTCGTAGAAAGCGATGACTTGTTCATCCTCATAAACTTTTTTTGAGGGAATTTCGCCTGAAACAATTTTGCAGAATACGCAATCCATAGTTATTCTCCTTTATTTAATCATACCGGCAACTATCTCAGTAACAGCCTGCATTGCCGATGAAATATCCGAAATATTTTTTGTGCCCGCCATTGCGCTGTCGGGTTTACCGCCGCCCGAACCGCCGGCGAGTTTTGCGACTTCCCTGACAATATTGCCGGCGTGTGCGCCTTTTTCTACCGCCCCGGTTCCGCAGGCGCACGCGAAGTTAGCGCCCGTTTTTTCCGCGTTTATGCAGGAGATGACAGCGACGCAGAAGGGGTCTTGCCTGAACTTGTCGCAGATTGAGCGAAGTTCGTCGGGGCGAACTCCGTCAACGGAGGAAACAATGAGTTTTATGCCATTTATATCAACCGCGCTGTCACCGAGGAAACCGGTTTTAAGTGATGACAGTTCGGCGCGGAGGTCTGCGATTTCTTTATCTTTTGCCTTTGACTCCACCATAACCGCCTGCGCTCTGTTTTCTATATCCGAAAGATTTGAGGTTTTGAGTGAAGCGGCGACATTTCTGATTATTTCAAGGTTTTTCTCAATGAAGCCGAGAACGCCGAAACCTGTAACGCCCTGGATTCTGCGGACACCTGCCGCCACCGATGATTCCGAAATAATTTTGAACAGACCGAGGCTGCCCGTTGACGAAACATGAGTGCCGCCGCAGAGTTCGGTTGAGAACGAGCCTGCTTTGACAACTCTGACAACATCGCCGTATTTTTCGCCGAACAACGCCATTGCGCCTGCCTTTTTTGCTTCTTCAATGGGCATTTCTTCAACTGTCACATCAAGGTCGGACAGGATTATTTCATTGACGCGGTTTTCGACCTTTTTGATTTCTTCGGTTGTAAGCGCTGAAAAATGTGTGAAATCGAAACGGACTTCATCTTCATTTACGAGCTGACCCGCCTGCTCAACATGGGTGCCGAGAATTTCGCGAAGCGCCGCCTGAAGAAGATGCGCCGCTGTATGGTTGCGCGCAGTGGCGCCGCGTTTTGCGCAGTTGACGGTTGCGACCGCCTTTTCACCGACATTGACGCTTTCGCCCTCTTTTAATCTGCCTGCGTGAAGAATTACGCTGCCGGGGGTTTTGAGAGTTTCGCTAACTTCAAAAACGGCGTTCGGGGTTTTTATAACGCCTGTGTCGCCTGTCTGACCGCCGCTCTCGCCGTAGAAAGGTGTTGAATCAAGAACAAGAACCGCGTCTGTGTCGGCAGATGCAAAATCCGCCCTTTCGCCGCCAACGAGAACTGCTTTGATTTCGCCTTCACATTCAAGGGTTTCATAGCCCCTGAAATCTGTCGCGGAAATATCGGAAACGGGTGCGGATTTGCCTTTCCACGCCTCGGCGCCGGCGTCTTTTCTTGCCGCACGCGTCGCCGCTCTGCTCTCTGCGGAAATACGGTTGAATTCATCTTCATCAACCGTCATTGAGCGTTCCGCCAGAATCTCCTTTGTTAAATCAATGGGGAAACCGAATGTGTCCTGAAGTCTGAAAGCGTCAGCTCCGCTGAGAATTCCGCTTGTGTTGTTCGCAATTACATTTTCAAGCTGAATAAGACCGGTGTCGATTGTTTTATTGAAGCTTTCTTCCTCCGATTTGATAACCTTGACGATGAGGTCGTGCTTTTCGACAAGATTAGGGTAAGCGCCCGCATTCTCTCTGATTACGGTCTCACATACCTTGTAAAGGAAGGTGCCGTCGATACCGAGCAACCTGCCGTGACGCGCCGCTCTTCTTAAAAGGCGGCGCAGAACATAGCCTCTGCCTTCGTTTGAGGGCATAACGCCGTCGCCTATCATAAACGTTGTGCTTCTTATATGGTCGGTGATAACGCGCAGAGAAATATCGCTTTTGGGGTCTTTATGGTATTCAACGCCGGCTATGTCGATTATATGTTTCATAATGTTGGCAACTGTGTCAACCTCAAAAAGATTGTCAACGCCCTGCATAACACAGGCGAGCCTTTCAAGACCCATACCTGTATCTATATTGCAGTTTTTAAGTTTTGTGTAGTTGCCGTTGCCGTCGTTTTCAAACTGTGTGAAAACGAGATTCCAGACCTCTACATAGCGGTCGCATTCGCAGCCGACTTTGCAGTCGGGTTTGCCGCAGCCGAACTTTTCACCGCGGTCGAAATAGATTTCGGAACAGGGTCCGCAGGGACCTGCACCGTGCTCCCAGAAATTGTCTTCTTTGCCGAAGCGGACCATATGGTCGGGCGAAACGCCGATTTCTTTCGTCCAGATATCATAAGCTTCATCATCGTCAAGATAGACGCTTATGTATAACTTTTCGGGGGGCATTTCGAGAACTTTTGTAAAGAACTCCCACGCCCACGGAATCGCCTCGCGTTTGAAATAATCACCAAATGAGAAGTTGCCGAGCATCTCGAAATATGTGCCGTGACGGGCGGTGATACCGACCCTTTCAATATCGGGTGTTCTTATACATTTCTGGCAGGTGGTGACTCTTTTGCTCGGAGGAGTGAGTTCGCCCGTGAAATACTTTTTGAGAGGCGCCATACCCGCGTTTATTAAAAGAAGGCTTTTGTCGCCCTGAGGAACAAGCGAAAAACTGGGCATTCTCAGGTGCCCTTTTGACTCGAAAAACTCAAGATATTTTTCTCTTAATTCATTAAGCCCTGTCCATTGCATTTTAACCAGACTCCTTTATGCTTGAAAATTTTTTTGTAAATGTGAAAAAGGTGCACCTGCACAACAGTATGGGACGGATTTCTCCGCGGTACCACCCAAATTGCGCAAACGCACCACTCTTTTTCGTTAACGCCTGATACGCCGCGTTCATCGCGCGGGAACTCGGAGACGGCTGATATTACCGGAGGTCTGCGGACATTTCAGCTGCCGCCCGCTCTCTGTAAAACACGGTAATAAATCTTCTCTTCACAGTTCGGTTTATATTGAGTTGTTTTGTTTTATTAATAAACCACATCAAGATAAGCGGCGCTCAGCCAGCCGTAGCCGCCGTTGTATTCGATGCAGATCCAGGTTCTGCCGTTATCGGCTGTGCCCTTGGCAACGCCCTTGACTGTTTCGCCTGCGTTTATTGTGCCCATAAGCGTATCGTCGCCGGTTGCGGCGATTTCGGTTCTGACATTGATGTCGCGGAGCGCTTCATACTCGGTGTCGATAGCGTCATAATCACGGAGAATAACATCGAGGTCTGTTGAAACGGGTTTGACGGCCGCTGTGTTTGCGTCGTATGTGTCAACCGCGTTGCCTACAAGGATGACGCCCCATCTGTTATTTTTCTGAGCGATATAAACGCCGTTGTCGCCCTGGAGAATCTTTGTGTAATCGAAGTTTACGATGGTTTTGCCGTTAAGATCGATGACGCCCATTTTGCCGCCCTTCTTTACGGCGACCATTCCGTTTTCTACCGCGAGGCAATAGTCAACCTTCTGGTATTCGCTGTTCTCAAGGCCGTCATTGACTGTTTCGTAGAGGCAGTCAATAACAAGTTTGCCGCTCTCCTGCGAGATGTAGCCCCATTTGCCGGATTCCGCGTCTCTGACAGCGGCATAGCCGTTGTGGTAGCGATCCTGCTCGCTGTATTTTTTGGAATCGAGGGTGTCGCCTTCAATCTGATGGCTGGTGTGCGGAACGGAGCTTATTTCGAATGTGGACATATTGACCTCATACTGCTCGCCGCCCGCTTCTATCTGGACAACATAGTGGTAACTGTTGCGTTCTTTGTAATCTCTGCCGTAGGAGCAGCGTTCAAATGAATAATACTGGGGAGCTATAACGACCTCGCCCTTATAATTCATAAGACCCCATTTGCCTGTTTCGGCATCCTGAATTTTGCAGCAGGTTTCGTTGAAATATTCAATGGCTGAATATTTTGTGAATTCCTGAACTTCGCGCCATTCCTGTTTAACTGTTTCAGCCGCGACAGTTGAGTCTGCGGGTGTTTTGGGCTGATTTGTGCCCGGCTTTTTGGTATGGCGGGCAACAGCGATCACCGCGGCGACTACAAGCGCGAGAAGAATTGCCGCTATTGCAATAAAGAGTTTTGTCTTGTTTTTCTCCTGCTTGACTGTTTTTCTGTCATCAACGGGAAGATACTCCTGAACAGGCTCGTCGGAATCGTTCTGATTGGATATGTAAATCCCCTCTCCGATGGGGTCGTCTTCCTCTTCTGCTTTGAGAACGGTGTTTCTGCCGGTGATTTCGCTTATGGAGTCATTTATTTCTTTGAGAAGATCCGCGCCGGTAACAGCCGCTGTGGGCTTGACGCCGTCTTCTATAATCTGTGTTTCGGGTTCCGCAGGCTCTGCCGGTTCGGCGGACTCGTCAGGCTCTTCGGTTTTTGATGTTTCGGTCTGCCCGCCTTCATCGGCAGCGGGAGATATGCTGTCCGCAGGCTGTCTATCCGGATAAACAGTAACCTCATCAAGAGGATTTTCGTTTGAATGATAACAGTCTATTGCGTAAATGAAAGTCTGCCTGACAAGGTCATTGTCGATTTTGGCATCGGCGCAGGAGCGCTGGAAAATCTTTGTAAGAACAGGGAGAGTGTCTTCGGAGAGAGTGACATCGCCGAGGTTGAGGGGCTCAACAATGCCTTCTCTTGCCTTTAAAAGCAGGTAATTAACCGTGCTGGGTGAAACATTGAGAAACTTTGCAATAAAATCAACAGGCATACCCACGCAGTAATAAAGCACTGCAACTGTGCGCTGCTCCGCAGGAAGATAAGCGACATAATCTTCAACCCTGCGGCAAAGCGAATCATCATCAAGAACGGATGCCGGAAGAAACTCCGAAGCGGTTGATTCAGCGTCGCCGTCAACATCGCCGAAAGAAAAATTCTGCGTTGACTTGTAAACGGCGGCTATTTTTTGCTTAAGCCATGATTCAAATGCTTCGGGTCTTTTGAGTTTGCCTATGCTGCAAAACGCGGCAGCATAACCTTTTTTGAGAATATCTTCCGCCTGAGCACTGTCTGCCGTGAGTTTAAGGCAAAGGTAGTATGAGTTTTTAAGTGTGCGGGAATAAAGTTTTGCGAACGCGTCTTCTTTGCCCTGCTGAGCGTCCAACACATACGAAACAAGGTTTTCATTTAACATTCAAGTTCCACTTCCTGTCTTTAAATTTTATTCCTGTCATAATTATCCATATTAAAAATTATTATCATAATACCCTATATATCGGGAAATGTCAAGTAAAGCGCGGCGCCTTGCCACAATATTTTGATGATTTTTATGCCGAAACTGCATCCGGCGCTTGATTTGACACAACATAATGTGGTATTATACTCCCGTAAAAGGGGTGTTTTGTTTTATGAAAGAATATTTATATGATATGCATGTTCACACCGAGGAATCGAGTTCCTGCGCCCATGTGCCTGCGAAAGATGTTGTTGAGAGGTATAAAAACCTCGGTTATGACGGAATTGTAATAACCGACCATATGTCCGAATACAAAATGAAGCGGGCAAAATGCGAAAGCATTGAGGAAAAGGCGGAATACTTTCTCAGGGGCTGGCGCGAGGCAAAAAAATATGAGGATGAAAATTTTAACGTTATTCTCGGTATGGAACTGAGTTTTCTTGACTATGACGGCGATTTTCTTGTTTACGGCATTGACGAGAGTTTTATGCTGAAATATCACATGGATCAATTTCACAGCCTTGAGGATTTCAGACAAATTGCGGATGACTGCAACCTGTTTGTGTTTCAGGCGCACCCGTTCAGGTTCAATATGGCTATACAGAACCCGGAACTGCTTGACGGAATGGAGGTTTATAACGGACATCCGGGTCATAACTCCAACAACGACATTGCGGAAATCTGGGCTTCAAAATACAGATTGCGCAAAAGTTCGGGCTCCGATTTTCACGGTGACAAGGGCGATATGGCGCCGGGAGGAATTTATTTCGGCAGGCGGATAACCGATGCGAAGGAGTTGAAAGCCGCTCTTAAAGAAGGTAATTACAGGCTGAAAACAGAATAGAATCAAGACAATGTCAAACTCCGGTCCGTTTATATATCGGACCGGAGTTTTTGCCGTTATTGTCTTATCTTTTTATCGCTTTTACGGTGAGCGCACAGGTTGCGGCGGCTGCCGCGGCGGCGCCTGCAATAAGGGCGCATTTCTGCGGGATTCTGTCGTCAGCATCCCAGATATATCTCAGTTTTGCTTTAAGTGATTTTCCGCACAAATCTTCATAGTGAAGCATATATGTTTCAAATTCGCCGGGCTTGTTTTCATCAAGAACAAAAACGCGCACTCCCCTCTGATTGCTGCCGTAGCAGCGGAAGGAAGCGGCGGAAGTCTGTATGATTCCGACGCCGTCAACCTTGCCTTCAAAACAGTTTGAGTGGTCGTGACCGCTTATGACAGCCATAACATCGCCCTTTTTTCTGACGCTTTCAAACAAGCCGTTATCCGTAGTGCAGAGGCTGAGCGGTTCGCCCAGAGCGCCGGAGGCTTTGCCCGGCACAAGGCGCATACAGGACCCGTCCTTGAACCTTACCGCGCCTTCGTCGTTTTTATTGCAGGTTTCGACAAGTTCACTCTGAACGGGCAAAGGGATGTGCATAAACATCAGCGACGGGACTGAGGTGCCGTTTTGTTTTTCGAGTTCTTTTTGAGTTTTATTATACCATTCAACAGTTTCTTTTTTTATTTCGGCAAAGCCCCTGCCCTGTGATTTATCCGTCCACGCGCTGTCAAGCATCCAGATATTGAACAGCGTTTTTTCGCCGTTATGGGAAAGAACGGGAATATTGTATGTGTCGCAGTCAACGCCCGGATTGTCTGTATTCATCGGCAGGGACATTGAATATTTTCTGTAAATTTCAATTTGTTCCTCTTTTGTGACACTGTTCATATCGTCATGGTTGCCGTAAATCATTGCAAAGGGTATTCCCCTTTTTTCAAGAGGATTGAGAATATGAGCGAGTGACTGCTCCATTCTGTCATATTCCGCCCGCCAGCCCGACGCCACTTTTTTGTTGCCGATACGGGCGTCAAGCAGGTGGTTGCCGAGAATATTGTCGCCCGTGAAAAGCACGAGGTCGGGTTTTACCGTATCGTAGGCGGCGTCAAGCATTTTCACCATTGCGGGGCGCACATGAACCATATCCTGCGGGTCGGAAACCTGCATAATAACAAGTCTGCCTTCGCTGTTGAGTTTAACTGTGTTTGAAGTTTTCACTGTTCTGCCTTTCATTGTTGATTTTTAACGGTTTTTCTGTTATTATAAACGCGAAACCGGAGGAATAAAATATGAGAAAAAACATATTTAAAATAACGGCGATATTTATGATTATTGCCCTGTTTTTATGCTCCTGCTCACACGGTCAGGGAAGCATTGAAATAAAGGAGAAGAGCGTTTCGGGCAATATCAGAGCCGGTGACGGAATCGCCGTTTATTCATACGAGGTCGATTACCCGAAAATCAAACTTCCGGGCAACAAAGAAGTTTCAAAAGCAATCAACGCAAATATAGAAAACGAAATTGCAAAAATCACAGAACCTGCGTTTGACTACGCCGGGCAGTATGATGACTGGATTTCGCGGGGCGTGCCGTATGTGAGCGGCGCGTCTTATTCGGAATCGTTTGAAAAAACATACTGTGACGACGAGTTTATCAGTTTTGAAATAACGCTCTACTGCCACGAGGCGTGCGCCATGCGTGACACGGAAGAAACGCGCGGGCTGACATTGTCGCTTAAAACAGGAGACACCGTCAGCGTTTATGACATCGCCGCCGACGGCGCATATTTCAGAGAAGTAATGTTTGCGCAGGCGGAAAAACAGCTTTTGGATTTCGGGAAAGAAAAAGACACAGAAGATATCTCGCTCGAAGACGCTTTTACCATTATTGACAGGCAGAGTTTCGAGTGGTATATGACGGAGAAATACGTTTATATTCTTTTTGCTCCCGGTGAAGCCGCTCCGATTATGCTCGGCACACTCCGGGTTGAAATTCCGCTCGGCGAACTGACTGCTCAACCCTCAAATGGAAGCACGGCGTCTGTGTCGGGTGTCTCATCATAAAGAAGGCTGAGGATGAAACCCGCGAGGTCGTCAATTCCGATTTTTTTAAGGAACGGTTTTGCAACGGGATTGAGCCTTTTGCCCAAGGCATACATCGCTTTGCCGTAAGGTGTGCTTCTGCCGTAAATCTCGTTGCCCGCCCAGATGTTATTGATAGCCTCAATAAGAAAATCTTTGACAAGCACGTTTTCAATGCTGAAATCAATGCTGCTGCCGATAAAGAACATTCTGCCGAGTTTTTTGAAGGTAAGATGATTTATGAATTTGCCGATTTTCATAATCGGCATTTTGAATTTTTCTATGGAACTTCGCTCAACACTGAACCCGCCCGCGTAACCGCAGAAATCGTCAAAATCTTTCTCCATTGAGTCGAAAATGCCAACAAGAAGCTGGTTGAAGCGGTTTTTCATAAATGTTGCCGCGTCAAGCCCGCCTTTATCCCAGTCAAAATCTTCAACATGCTCGGTTGTTATGTTCACCGCTTTGTCATCAATAACAACGCTGCGTATGGGCGCGGGATAGCCGCAGAGAGCGCCGGTGTTGATGTCATAAAGCCTGTTGCCTTTGGGAGTAACAATGCTGTCAATGTTCTGGCAGTGCGTATGCCCCGTGAAGATATATCTGAGACCTGCGTCCGCCAGTTCGGCGGATGTTTTTTCATATTCGCCGAGCATATCTCTCTGACTGACAAGAGGATAGGCGGGGAACGGAGGAAGAACGGGATGATGAGTCATGGCGAAGATGAACTGACCGTCCTCTTTTGCTTTTGCGAGCTGTTCTTTTATCCATTTCATTGTTTCGGAATAATAGCCGCAGAAACTTCTGCCGTTGCCGTCGTCATTGAGGCAGAGCAGCCTGTAACCGTCGGAAAGCTGAACGACATAACTCATGGAGCGTTTGTCTTCGGCTATAGCTTCACTGAAACCGAAATCCTTATACATTTCGCGCAGTTCTTCTCTGCGCACCACGCTGCCGTCATCTTCTCCGATTGTTTTGCCGTCATCATCTACGCCGCGCAGACCGTAATCGTGCGTGGCGGTAATGACATAAACTCTTTTGCCCTTCTCTTTGAGAGCATAGAGTTTTTTTATCATTTCTTCATGGTTGGGGCGCTCGCCGCTTTTGGTGAGGTCGCCGGCTATGAGGATAATATCCGAGTCGGTTTTTGCGGCAAGGATATCAAATGCCGAATCGATAATCGCTTCGGATTCATCAGTGCAGGTCTGGTCGATGTGACCGCTCGGCCCCATTCTGCGCACACTCCAGAGGTGTGTGTCGGTAACAAGATAAAATTTAAGCATAACTACTCCCGAATAAAAAATGTAAAAATACAAGCAAGGCGCGTAACTGAAAAAGGAAGCACCTTGCTTTTGTTATTGATTATAAACCTGTTTTTTCTCTGATATAAGCTCTTGCGAGGCAGGCGTATTCATAGGGGTTTGCCTTTGCGGGATCCTGCTCCGCCTCAACAACTACCCAGCCTTCATAATCCGCTTTTGCGAGAATATCAAAAACGGGTGTGAAGTCGAAGTCGCCGTCACCGGGAACGGTAAACGCACCCGCGCGGACACAGTCAAGAAAACTCCAGCCCTTTGCCTTGCCTTCATCAATGACATTGCGGCGGATGCTCTTGAGGTGAACGTGCTTAACGCGATTGACATATTTTTCAAGAACGGCAACGGCATCCTCGCCTGAGAACGCAAGATGACCTGTATCGAAAAGGAGATAAACGAGATCGGGGTCTGTGATTTGCATAAGTTTGTCAATTTCTTCGGAGGTCTGAACGCCCGTGCCCATATGGTGGTGTATTGTGAAATACATACCTTTCTCTTTCGCAAGCCTGCCCATTTCGTTGAAGCCTTTTGCGATAAGAACCCACTGCTCTTCTGTATAAACGGGCTTTTCGCCGAAAATGCTGACGGGTTTGCCCTGAATTGAGTTGCCCTGTTCGGACGCGCCTATTACTCTTGCGCCGAGAGCATAGAGAAAATCTCTGTGCTTTATAAACGCATCAATAGTGGCATCGTAACCGTCTGAAAGAAGGAGCGAAGAGAACCACGCGTTACAGATTCTCATTCCCCTGACATCGAGTTTATGTTTGAGCGTTTCTACATCTTTGGGGTATTTATTGCCGATTTCGCTGCCTGTGAAACCGCTGAGAGCCATTTCGCTGACACACTGTTCAAAGGTATTCTCGGCGCCTAAATCGGGAAGATCGTCATTAGTCCAGGCGATTGGCGCTATTGCGAGGCTGACTTTTTCTTTGTTGAGCATTTTTGTTTCTCCTTATCAATAAAGTCTTGCTTTTTCTATATTTTCCTGCATCTCTTCGTATGCAAGTCTGACTCTTTCACTCTCGGAAACCTCGGCAACGCCGACACGCCACCAGGCATCGTAACCGTCGCTCATACTGCCGTGCGCGACTTTGATATCAAAGAGAACGGGACCTTCCTGTTTTTTGGAATCGGCAAGGGCTTCCCTCAAATCTTTGATATTTGTAACGCGGTAAGCCTTGCAGCCGTAACCTTCGGCGATTTTCGCGTAATCAACGGGAACAATGGGGCCGTCAAGCATTCCGGTAACCGGGTTGCGCTCCTGAAATCTTGTGCCGAATGTGTCTGTGCCCTGATTGTTCTGGAGGTTTTCAATACAGCCCCAGCCGGAGTTGTCAAAAAGCATAACATTGATTTTCGCGTGCTCCATAACAGCCGTGTAAAGTTCGCTGTGAAGCATAAGGAATGAACCGTCGCCGACCATTGTATAAACTTCTCTGTCGGGCTCGGCGAGTTTGACACCGAGAGCGGCGCAGACCTCATAACCCATGCAGGAGAATCCGTATTCGACATGATATGACTTAGGCCTTGAGGAGCGCCATAATCTCTGCAGACAGCCGGGAAGACTGCCTGACGAGCCGACAACTATTGAATCGGGCGCTATGAGTTTGTTGATTTCACCGAGCGCGCGTGTCTGCGAAAGGGCATCCTGAAGATAGACGCTGTAGTTGCGGTCCACTTCGGCGTTGTAAGCGCTTTTGGCATCGGGAATCTCGTCGCCCCAGTCTGAAATGTATTCTTCATCCATAAGACCGCCCATAATATCAAGCAGGGCGCCTTTCGCATCGGATATAACGGAGACGGCATCCATTTTGAAAGCGTCAAAAGATGAAACATTTATTGTAAGCATCTTCACATCGGGATTTTGGAAAAGCCATTTTGAAGATGTTGTGAAGTCGGTAAGCCTTGTGCCTACGGCAATAATGAGATCCGCCTGTTTTGCAAGAGCGTTCGCGGCGGGGCCGCCGGTTACACCTATGCCGCCGAGGTTGAGCGGATGATCCCAACGGATGTTGCCTTTGCCAGCCTGGGTTTCGCCGATGGGAATATTGAATTTTTCGGCGAAAATTTTAGCGGTATCCCACGCCTCGGAATATGTTACGCCGCCGCCGACGATAAGCAGGGGTTTTTCGCTTGAAGCGATAAGCTTGACCGCTCTGTTTATCTCGCGGGTTGAGGCGCTTCTTCTGTCAATATACCATACTCTTTTCTGAAGAAAATAATCGGGGTAATCGAAAGCTTCGCCCTCAACATCCTGCGGCATTGCAAGGCAGACGGCGCCTGTTTCGGCAGGGTCTGTAAGCACGCGGAAGGCGTTCAGGCAGGCAGTCATAAGCTGTTCGGGACGCACCACTCTGTCCCAATATTTGCAGACGGCTTTGAAAGCGTCGTTTGCGGTTGTTGAATAACCCGTGGGCTGTTCAATCTGCTGAAGAACGGGGTCGGGCTGGCGGCAGGCGAAAGTGTCGCCGGGGAGAAGAAGGAGAGGTATTCTGTTTGCCGTAGCGGTGCCGGCGGCTGTAACCATATTGAGAGCGCCCGGACCGATTGACGATGTGCAGGCGATAATTTTGCGGCGGCAGTTCTGTTTGGCAAAACCGATTGCCGCGTGAGCCATGCCCTGCTCATTGTGACCCTGATAAAACTTAAGGTTGTGACCGCCCTGCTCAAGAGCCTGACCCAGACCGACAACGCAGCCGTGCCCGAAAATGCCGAAAATGCCGTCAACAAATTTTGTTTCAACTCCGTCAAAGCAGACATACTGATTGTCAAGAAATTTAACGAGAGCCTGTGACATTGTAAGCTTCATAATATACCTCCGAATTTAATTTTAATCTTTTAAATTATATACTGTATATTGTAAATTTTCAATAGTTTTAATGGCAAAAGGCACAAAATACGAAAAATATTTCCCAATCGGAAACAAGGTTTTGGTTTGCGTGACAACGATTTATAAAAAATAGAAAAAATAGTTAAAAAAATTCTTGACATTGATTAATCAATGTTGTATGATATCAAGGCACTCAGCAAAACGATCCACTAGCTCAGGCGGTAGAGCACTTGACTTTTAATCAAGGTGTCCGGGGTTCGAGTCCCCGGTGGATCACCAGAAAACAGAGCTCCGAAATCCTTGATATATAAGGGTTTTGGGGTTTTCTTTTTCACTGCTATCAGCAACACCAAAATTATGTAATTTTTATTCTATATCTATATACAACATTAACAGAGCGCTTCCTGCCATTCCTGCGCGCTTTCGCTTGTGGCGTTGTATAACTCGACCGCTTTGGGTCCTTTTGTGTTTTCGTAAGGCAATATTACGGATACCGTCGGGGATTGCCGTCCCTGTCTGGTATCCATGCATTTATCCTCCTGTAAACTCTGTATGCTGTTTATTCACCCTCAACGGCATCACCTCTTTTCAGGTATGAGAAAACCGCCCAGAAGGACGGTCTTTGTTATCTGCTCATCTAATCATCTTTGACATAATCAGCCCTCGATTTCTTTAAGCATTGCTTCGAGCATTTCTTTCTCAGACACACTAAACCGCCTTTAAGTAGTTGTTGTTAATTACTATATCAAAAAGTGTTGACAAGTGTGTATTAAGTATGTATATTAAGGTTAAAAGAGAGGAAGAATTTTATGAAAAAAGTTTATCCTGTTGTTCTGACAAAAGAGGATTTCGGGTATCTTGTTTATGTTCCTGACTTCAATATAAATACCGACGGTGAAAACCTATATGAAGCTATTGAAATGGCAAGGGACGCGATATCCATTACGGGACTGTGTATTGAATACGATGGGTCGGTTCTCCCCGATCCTTCAAGTATTGATGATATCAATAAAAATAAAAGTGAAAATGATATAGTAACACTTATAGATGTCGATTTTGAGGATTACAGAAAAAAGAATGAGATGCGCTCAATCCGCAGAAACGTAACCTTGCCCGAGTATCTCGATTATGCCGCCAGAAAGAGTGGAATTAATGTCTCGGCCGTATTGCAAGCCGCTCTGAAGCGCGAACTGAAAATATCTTGATAAAACGGGGTGGAAATATGACAATTAAAGAAACCCGTCTGTCGGACTCACGCAGCGGGATGTATTTGAACTTATCGGCATACCGCTGCGAACACTTCAGGATTGGGAAGCCGGCAGAAGAACTCCGCCTGAATGGTTCGAAAAGCTTGTTGTTGAAAAAATTCTTACACTGAAAAAACCCTCATAAACACAGAACAGCCGCTGGGGTTCGCCCGGAGCGTGCTTTGAAAAAAACAAAAAATTCGCTATTGATTTTTTTTGAAAACTGTGATAATATAATCAAGCATTAAAAATGCTTCTGTTTTCTCGGGGGTGTAGCTCACTTGGGAGAGCGCTTGAATGGCATTCAAGAGGTAAGGGGTTCGATCCCCCTCATCTCCACCAAAGCGTCATAATCCGAACCCTAAGCCTGTCGGCGATGGATTCGGATTAGTCGTTTTTATGAAGTAAATAATCATTATATGAATTTCTTTTACTTGTTTCATTTTTTAGTAAGGGCATTTTGGACATTTTTTCACCGATACGGTATCGGTGTTTTTGTACCGGTTCGCTCTCATTTTTTACGTAATTTATATTTCATCCTCTAAAGAATTCCATTCGATAAAAGTACAAAATCAAGAAAAATAGCGGAGCAAAGCTTAATTACAAGCATTGCTCCGCTATCCTTTACTTGGTTTCCGAATGTGTAATATCATCGGTTTTACCGTCTTTCATTTCATTTTGCATCATTTGCCAGAAACTGAAAGCAAGTGAATGGATTACTGTATCCGGTATCTCAAAATCTTCAGTCTCTCGCTCCTGAATATTTGTTGATACATCAGCCAATTACGCGGTATACAAATATATCCATATCTTCAAATGACCTCTTCATTCATAATCCTCCTCTCTTTTGTATTTTACGGATGGGCGCGGTCGTTACTTTGAAATCGGTTTCAAAGCCTGAAGGCACTTATGACTGTCGTGCTTCAGATTGATAATGTTTTATGAAGTTGTCACCTTTCGGGTGAATAACGGGATTTGGTTTTATGTTTCTGTAAGGATTCAAGTCTGCGGCGTTCACGGTATTCATACAGCTCGTCGGCAAGTTTGTCTTTTCCGCCCCGCATCTCAATTATGTCGGTAAGGCTGGTTCGCATAGAACTGTTCTCTTTTTCAAGAGTCTTGATTCTCTCATCCTTTTCGGCAACGGTTTTGTTTTCTTCGGCAAGGCGCGTGTTTTCTTTGGATAATTCAATTATCGTCCTGTGCCAGGATCTTGCTTTGTCAACAATGGATTTTATCGCGTTGCTGATTATCGGTATAATTCTCTTTCTGTAATCGGAAGCCGTTTCCTTTTTCTCCGGCTGAGGCAATATACTTGATACCTTCGGGATCTCTTTTTCGAAATCGCCGCGGATTGTTTTGACAAGAGTTGCCGTTTCATCAAGCTCGGCCTGTGCAATGGTTTTATCGTGAACAAGCTCGGTAATCTCATCTTCAAGCGCCGATTTTTCGGATTCGAGTTTGTCAACCGCCATGACGCTTTTTCTGATTATGTTTTGCTTTTCTTCCTCAATATCCGATATCTCAGCTCTCAGATTCTCCGTCTGCTTTTCGAGAATGTATAAATCTTTTTCAAGATGTTCTTTTCCAGTCTGCGGATGATATACCTCCACTCCGTGATTGTTGCATATTGTCTCCAATCTCTCGTTTTCGGAATGTATCCATTTTACCTGAGCGGTTCCTTTGAAAGTGTCCGTAACAAAACCCATTTCCTCAAGCGCCTTTGATGAACTGACCTGCTTTTTCATACCTCTCGTATAATTTGTTCCTACCGGTATGTAGTCAATATGAACATGCGGAACTCCCTGTTCGTCGGCGTGGTAATAACAGCCGAACATATACATATTCGGATTCTTTTCTTTCCACCCTTCAACAAACTCGGTCAGAATCTCATAACTCAGTTCCTCGGGTATCCTCTCTTCCATATTACCTACTGATACAATCATTTCATAAGCGGTATGCTTCTGCTTGTCATTTCTGATTTTCTCATAATAATCGGAAATTTTGCGGTCGTTCCGTTTTTGTCTAGAATTGTATTCAGCCACTGCGGAATCAAACAATTTGTGATATGCTTCTTTTTCCGTCAGATTGCAGTTAAACCATACTTCGTGTTTGCCGTTCGGATCAATATGCGCTTCTTTGTCGGTAATACGCTTATCGCGGATATTGTGCTGCCTTGCGATTTTAGTTCCGACATGGGTTGCGATTGTATAGGGCATATTACCTCTTCAGTATCCTGCAAACCGTCGCTTTGCTCACACCGTAAAATGAGACAAGCTCGGCGATAGTCAGGCCCAAATCAAAATGATCTTTTCTTAACTCTTCCTCTTCTTCGGGGGAGAGTTTTCTTTTTCTCCCGCAGCTGTGATGAACAGCGGGCGTGAGCAGATACTGCAGATACCGTTTGTTGCCGTAACCCGAATTCTCCTTCACAAATTCATAATGATACAGATGTGATATTGTTTTTAAGAATACATCCTTCTCTGTTTCATCGCCGTTTTCAACTTCAATGCTGAGTTTAATACTCGTTGTTATCAACCTTCCTTCTTGTTTCAGATTTGTTTCATAATGAACATATTTTGGGCACGTGTTTCGTTACTGACTTGTGACCTTGTCAAAAGCAGTAACTCAATACCGGTTATGACGTGCCATCATAACCGGATTGAGGCCTGCCGGCGGCACAGCTGCGGCTGAGGGCTGCTGAACATTTTAATCATCTCCCTTCGTGATAGATTAATACTAATCATATATGCTTAGTATCCAATTACAATATATCATAAAATGTTCAGTATGTCAAGCAAAATATTAAACAATACTGATAAATGTGCTTGACATAGTAAATCCGATATGCTATGATAACCTCGTAGGATTAATCACGGAGGTATTATCATGGCTATATCGGAAAGAATACATTTCTTCAGGACGAAGAATAATATGACTATGAAAGAGCTGGGGAACAGACTGGGGTTCTCCGAGAAAACCGCCGATGTGAGAATCGCCCAATATGAGACAGCGAAGAGATTGCCGAAAGCGGATACAACCGAAAAGCTTGCGGCAATATTCAATGTATCTCCCGAGGCACTGAATGTTCCCGACATAGACAGTTACACTGGACTTATGCACACCCTGTTTGCTCTTGAAGATATGTATGGTTTATACATAGATGACATAGACGGTGAGCTCTGCCTGAGACTTGACAAAACTAAAGGCACAACCTACGCTACTCTTTTTGAAATGCTTTTCGCCTGGAACCGGAAGAGGAAAGCGATGAGACGGGGCGAGCTGTCAAAGGAAGATTATGATACATTCAGATACAATTTCAGATTATCGGATACCGATATGATTACGGCAAAAGTTCCGAGGGAGGAATGAACGATTTTGCATTGATAATTTACTTAGCATTTGTTATAATTGAGCAAATAATTACAATTATTCTATAAACTGAATATATTACATAAAACAAACCGGAGGTATCAAAATGATTCTGTCTGACAGAACTTTACAAAAAATGCTTAAAGAAAAATCCCTTGTTATTGAACCGATTACACCTGAACAGATTCAGCCTGCAAGTGTAGATATTCGACTTGGTAATACTTTCAGTGTTGTTGATGATACTCCTTCCGGCATTATTAAACTTGACTCTGAAATAAAGTATAAAACAATTACTGTAGATACTTATCTTATTTTACCCGGTCAATTTGTATTGGCTACGACTATGGAATATTTTGAATTGCCTGATAATCTGACGGCTTTTGTTGAGGGAAGAAGTTCTCTCGGCAGGATGGGATTGTTTATTCAAAATGCAGGTTGGGTCGATCCCGGGTTTAAGGGTGAGATTACGCTTGAGTTATACAATGCAAACCGTTGCGCAATAGAACTCAAAGCGGGTCGCCGTGTAGGTCAGCTTGTTTTCGCAGAAATGGATGCTCCTGCCGTAAACCCTTATCGAGGGAAATATCAGGGGCAAAGAGGCGCAACCGGTTCCCGTGTTTTCATGGATAAAGATAAATAAAAACATTTTCTATACTTTTATTATTAAGCTTGTCACCGCTTTATTGACTATTGAGGAATTATACTTCCTTACCATTTATTGCGACACTTTATGAAACAGAATCCTTAAATATCAAAGGGTACGGAGATTTCAATGTTCTCCGTACCCTTAAAAATGTAAGAAATATTATGTTGTGTGATTGCAGTTCTTTTTTAGAGATATCTTTTACAGCCCAATTAGTTATTTCATAATACCAATTATTTTCCGGAACTCAGGTGTTGCTTTGAATTCATCTGATAGCGGATAATCGTTCAGCATACGGTTTGTCATTTGCTTGCAGACGCTTGTATCAAGAAAAACGGCAATATCCTCCTGTTTATTTATGGTCGTGCCTTTAAACAATAATGCGGTGCGTTCCGTGATATTCGGCATTTCATCAAAATATTTTGCAAGTTCGGCGCACTTTTTCAGGTTTTCAAGCGCTTTTTTATCATTGCCGAGCTTGTGATAATACTGCCCGAGATAGCCGTAATTATATATTGCCACTCGCCAACACACACCATAGTTTCCGTCTGTATAAACGAGGTCAAATATTTTAACCGTAAGCTCCAACGCCTCAACAGCTCTTTGAATCTGGTCTTCGGTGGGTTCAACTCCCGTTAACATATAGCTGCGCGAAAAATGAGAAATGGTATTGTTAAAGTAATACATCAGTTTGTCAAACAGGTTTTGACAGCCCTTTTCAACTTTTTCAACATCCGGCGGCATATAACTCATCAGGTATTCTTTTGAATCGGGAATCGCGGGCATTTCCTCAATAAGGTTGTACATATCCCGTTCGGTTACTCCGCTGTTTTCCACCCGTATGAGCGGCTTAAAGTAATGAATCATAAGGTTTTTGGCATACATTCTTATTGCATCATTGGTGCTATTATTTTGTATTCTGTCATAAATCGCAAAGATTTCCTTTTTGTTTTTCAGGTAATCGCCGGCATCAACATTATCGTTTATGAGCGAATGCATATAACGAACAAGTATGCGAAAATCGGAGGGATATTTATGATAAGCTTCTGCCATAAATGACAGCGAACCATCGCTCCCTTTATACTTGCCGTTATCAAATTTATCAACGATTTCAAGGATTTCTTCTTCATTTTTCGCCTTATCAACTCCGAACAGCTCATCTATAGTGATTCCGAAATAATTTGCTATTGATGGTATCATTTCCATATCGGGATACCCGCCGTTTGCTTCCCATCGCGATACCGCCTGCGAAGTAACGCCGATTGCCTCTGCAAGATCTTCCTGCTTGCGCCCGTCACGTCGCCGGAGTTCGCGTATTCTTTTTCCTAATTCAAGCTGCATAATTGCACCTCCTATTTTTATCACCGGTGTAATTACATCATAGCACGAATTATAGGGAAAGCAATAATCAATTCATTGTTTCACATCCAAGCGATCGTTGAATTTCTGCTATTCCATTTATGTTAGGCATAATTATTTCTTTCGCGGCATTGATTGTTTGAACTGAAGATTATTATCTCTCCAATAGCAGAGTCAAAATAATAGCCGCAATTCCTTGTGAATTAAAGGATTGCGGCAATTGTGCAATGAGATATTACCACGATTTACTCCAAAAACAAAAATGACAACGCTTTATTTTCTAATAATTATCGTGCTCAGTGCTGATTTTTGCTCTTCGGCCGGCGGTTGGAGTTTACCGTTGCGGACAAGTTCGCAAAGGCAGTTGGTAATAAATCTTTTATCTCCAAAAATAGTAAATTGCAACTCATACTCACGAAGTTTTCTTAAATGTGCAGGAGTTTCGGAAAGAACAGCATCGGTATAACGCTTTATATACTTGAAAAACTCAACCTTGTGTTTTTCCTTTATTCTGTCGCCGATTGAAACATATTTTTCTTCGGTTTCCGCATTATTTATTAAAATACATCTTAATGCGATTTTATGCAGCTCGTCAGGCTCACCGCAGGTTTTTATCAAGCCGGTCTGCGCAAGCATAGCAGCGTCAACGGGACTTATTTCATCATCGTTTATGATGTTTTCAAGAAGCCGGATATAATCTCTTTCTTTATAAAGGAACTCGCTGTCAATTCTTCGTCCAGACCATTCGGAATCAAACTGAAAATAATTTATTATACTGCTTTCTCTGTAATAAGGTCCGTAGGCGGTATTAATGCTGTTGATGTTTCTGATTTTCTTTGATGCGGTGTTTTCAACTGCGGCGAAACAGATGTTATAGCCGCCGTCCGCTCTGTATGTGGCTACTTCATCAAATGAAACGCCTGAGCCTGCTTCACCGCTTGATGCTGTAATAAACGGAATCAATGCCCATAACAAAAAGTTTTTGTCACGATTGCCTGGATCTGAAAGTGAAACATCTCCGGTAAAACCGCCGAGAATACCGCAATCATCGAGAATATCGGTTTTTTGAAGTTCGTCAAACAATTCATTTGCAAAGATAACGGATATTTTTTCATACATTTCATTTTGCAAAGCAACTATTTCATCGGTTGGCTCATCAAGAAGAATGTTACATAAATACCTTTCGCTGTGTTTTGTCAGAAAACCGTAGTATTCAAGTAATTCAGCTTCGCTTTCAACATAAACAGGTGAAACACCGAGTTCATCGGCTATTTCGTTTACCGTTTTTGCCGATTTCCATACAGAGTAAATAATGTTCTGCGGCAAAAAAGTTTTGAAGTAAATCTGATTCGTTCCGTTATCACCTATTATTCCGTTTGTTCCGATTTCCGAAAATTTAACAGGATTAAACTTTAATTCGCTGTTTTCCCTCATGGTTTCCATACCTCTTTTCAGTTCTTTTCTGGCTTCAAACAAATGCCATTTGACTGTTCCGACAGGAATACCCATTTCTTCCGCTATCTGGTTTTGCTTTTTGTTTTCATAATAATAACTGATTACTATTTCTCTTTGAATTTTAGAGAGATATGCAATTTCAGTCCTGAGTTTAGTTATTTCCGTATTAATAATGAAATCGCTTTCAAAATCCGTGTTATCGGCAATCATCCCGGATAATTCTTCCGAAGACAATACTTCTGCTGAAATACTGTTGTTACGGTAGTAGTTCGAGAGACAATTATGCGCTATCGTCCACACATATTTTTGCACATCAACAATGTCTTTCCGTTTTAGCAGCACAGTAAAGACCCTCAGAACGATGTCCTGAGATAAATCCTCTGCGTCCTGAAGACTACGGCATCTTTTAAGAGCAAAACCATAAACGGGTTTAAGATATTCAGTTGTAATTCTTTCGGCATCCTGTTTGTCCATTTGTAATACCTCGAAAG
Source organism: Clostridia bacterium (assembly GCA_017428625.1). Classification (GTDB taxonomy): domain Bacteria; phylum Bacillota; class Clostridia; order Oscillospirales; family Acutalibacteraceae; genus CAG-177. The sequence continues at coordinate 14,648 of JAFRQM010000031.1, read as the reverse complement.
CAGCTTTCACTTATACAGACACGTGAAAGTGAAAAAGGTTGGAAAAAATCAATCAAATATATTTTATCAATTTTCAATTTGAGATTCAATGAAAAACATTTCGGTTTCCTATTATAATTTTACAGTTGACCTGTCGAAAATACAGCTATGTTGCAAAAATGCAACAAAACGGATTAATAAAATAAGAAAAGTTGCAAAAATGCATCGTAAAAGTATTTCGCTAAAAAAGAATGAAACGAACGATATTGCGAACGAAAAAATTTGCGTTCGCAACACTGCTCAAGTTCTGATATTCGTGAAATATATTCGAATAAGATATTGTAATATCGTGCAATCATAAAATATAATAATTTGTAATTTCGGAAGATTATGCTTGAAATACAATTATATTTATGGTATTATCAAACGGGGTGAAAAAGATGTTCAAAAGGAAAATATATGACGATTTAAAAAACTGGAAAGAAGAGTCTGCCGGTTCATCCGCTTTATTAATTGAAGGAGCAAGACGAGTCGGCAAAAGCACTGTGGCGGAAGAGTTTGCCAAAAAAGAATACAAGAGCTATATTATCATAGATTTTTCACTGGCGGAAAAAGCACTTAAAGATAACTTTGAAAACATTGGTAATCTTGATACTTTTTTCAGAAATCTGTTTTTGATTTGCGGTAAGACGCTGAAACCGAGAGAATCACTTATCATTTTTGATGAAGTGCAATTGTTTCCAAAGGCAAGGCAGGCAATAAAGCAGCTGGTAAAGGATGGTAGATATGATTATATTGAAACCGGCTCACTTATTTCCATAAACAAAAACGTTAAAGATATTCTTATCCCGTCAGAAGAAGAAAGCATAAAAATGTTTCCCATGGATTTTGAAGAATTTCTGTGGGCAAACAATAACTATGTTTATTATGATGCGATAAACGAAGCTTTTAATAATAAGAAACCGCTGGGGCAGGAAATACACCGCAAGATAATGCAACAGTTCAGATCATATATGGCAGTAGGTGGTATGCCGCAGGCGGTTGAAGCATATGTTTCCGGAAAAAATTTCCGAGAAATTGACAGGGTAAAGAGAAATATTCTCAAACTGTATATACAGGACTTGAAAAAGCACGATACAGATGACAGCGATAACGCTTCCGCGGTTTTCAAATCACTGCCGGATCAATTGTCAAATCATAATTCTGTTTTTCGTTTGGCAACAATTGACGAAAACGCAAGAACACGCAGTTACGGTAATGCCATAGACTTTCTTAACGAGTCAATGATTGTCAATAATTGTATAAATGTAACCAAGCCCGAAGTTGCGCTTGAACTGTATGCAGACAGAAGCAAGTTTAAAATGTTTATGGGTGACACTGGCTTGCTTGTAACATATATTCTACAAACAAGCGGAGAAAATGCAGATAAATTATATCGCGCCCTGATTATCGATAATCTGGATATAAATCAAGGTATGATATTTGAAAATATCGTTTCTCAAATGCTCAGAGTCAACGGGCACGAATTATACTTTCATGAGTTTTATTATACTGCTCCAGGCAACAAATCCGAGAAACGATATGAAATTGATTTCCTTACAGTAAAAGGCAAACGCCTTGTTCCGATTGAAGTTAAATCATCAAGCTACAAAAATCACAAATCGTTTGATTATTTCAAAGAAAAGTATAAGCTGAAATCAAACAGCAAATATATTGTTTACACTAAGGATTTGAGAATTGAAGACGGAATTTCATATATTCCTATTTATATGACGGGATTAATATGATTGTAAAAGGAATTAGGTGAACTAATGAACGCAGTAATTTACGCCCGATATTCATCCGACAGTCAGCGAGAAGAATCTATTGAAGGTCAGATCAGGGAATGCACTGAATTTGCTGAAAAGAATGATATGGTAGTAATTGAACACTATATCGACCGCGCTTTTTCAGCAAAGACCGATGACAGACCGGATTTTCAGCGGATGATAAAGGACAGTGAAAAGCATAAGTTTGATGTTGTAATAGTATGGAAGCTTGACCGCTTTGCGCGTAATAGATATGACAGTGCCAACAACAAAAGAATTCTTCGTAAGAATGGTGTAAAGGTAGTTTCGGCAACCGAGCAGATTGCAGACGGCTCGGTCGGTATATTGATGGAATCAATCCTTGAAGGTTATGCCGAATTCTATTCTGCAGAGCTTTCGGAAAAGATACGCAGAGGTCAGACCGAAAACGCACTCAAAGGCAAAACCAACGGCGGCGGTGTTCCTTTCGGATATATACTTGATTCAGAGCAACGTCTTGCAATTAATCCAGCAACGGCACCCATCGTTCTCGAAATATTTCAGAGATACGCAAACGGTGAAACCAAAAAGGAAATTGCAGCCGATTTAACGAGCAGAGGAATAAAGACAAAAGCCGGCAACGATTTTGTTCCGAACAGTTTCAATAAAATACTTTCCAACAGGAAATATATCGGCGAATTCAAATATAAAGAAATCGTTTTACCCGACATTGTTCCTGCTATTGTTCCCGTTGAATTATTTGAAACGGTTCAAAAGCGCCTGGAGAAAAATCATCGCGCGCCGGGACGATTCAAAGCAAAAGAAGAATATCTGCTGACTACGAAATTGTTCTGCGGCAAATGTGAGAGCATGATGGTAGGCGAAAGCGGAACAGGGAAATCCGGTGCCAAGCATTATTACTATAAATGCGCAAGCGCCAAACGCAAACGCGGCTGTGACAAGAAAGCGGTCAAAAAAGATTATATCGAGAACCTTGTTGTAAAAGCAACAACCGATAAGATTCTCCGTGACGATGTCATCGAACGTATTGCCGATGATATTATAGGTATTCAGGATCAGCCAAATTCAACGATGCTTGTTTTGCAAAAACAGCTTGATGAAACGGAAAAAGGGATTGAAAACTTCCTCAAAGCAATCCAACAGGGAATTATAACCGAATCAACAAAGCAGCGTCTTGATGAACTTGAAAAAGAAAAATCAGAAATACAGTTGGCAATACAAAAAGAGGAACTGTCAAAGTCCCTCTTAACCAAAGACGGTATTATCCAATACATTAACAGTTTTAAACGCGGCGATAAAGATTCAATAGAGTATAAGAGAAACATCATTGACAATTTTGTGAATGCCGTTTATGTATTTGACGATTACCTGATTATCGTATTCAACTGCAAAGCCGGCACAAAACGAGTCAGTCTTTCAACAGCAAGTGAATTAAGCGGTTCGGATGTGAACGCCCAGAGTCCACCAATCTCAGATAGTCCGTAAGTCCTTGTATATCAAGGATTTGCGGATTTTCTTTTTGGCTGCCGTTCAAGCGCTCTTTAAGTTTATACTGTAATTATTCTGCAATTTTCTGCAGTTTTATTGATTACAACAATTCATATTTTTCCGTTCAGCTTTGCTGAATTCTGTCAGTATTATAATAATGGAAAGGATATTGACAAACTGTTTGACGACTATGCGATTAAAGGCGGACTTTCCGGCTCATATCTTTACAAAAGCGAGCAGGACAGAGTTAGATATATTTCAGAGGTATATGATACGATTATCAATTCTTTACACGGAATGTATGCACGATTATCTGGCAATTGAATACTACCCCGAAAAGAAGCTGAAAGGATTTAACAGGGCGCTTATTGCCCTGAGCAGTCATCTGAAAGGTGAATGTGATGCGGCTTTGTTTGCAAATGCTTACCGGTGTATTCTGATGCAGGAGCAGGCAAAAAAAGCACGACCGTATGAATATGTTCCCGAGGCGCTGAAAAAACTTAAATTATAAGATACAGAGCATTCATTTGTTGTGAATGCTCTGTATTTTTCATTTATTGTATATTATTTTAGTTATGTGTTTTATTCAGCAACTGGCGCATAGTCGATGGAAAGAGTTGCGTCTGATGCGGTTTCGCCGGAGAAAGAATTTTCGCTGCAGAGGATGTAAATGTATTTGCCCGCTTCTATTTCAAGGGTTCCGTCGCCTTCAAGAGCAGGGGTTTCCGCCTGGGGAAGATATCTTGCGTCGTCTGCAAATTCTTCGTCAAGAACAAACACACTCCAGGTTGTGTTCTCATCGCTTGCGGTGAATGAATAGGTTTCGGTAGCGTCGCAGATAAGCGCGGTGACGCCGAAATTGTCAAAACCTTCTTTTGCGGTGATAACGAAGGGCTCGCTGTTAATTACCATAAGACGCGCGCTGCCGGAAGCGGTTTTTTCGGCTTCTTCGGTTTCTTCGGCATCGGTAACTTTTTCAAGGACAAATTCAATACCGAGTAATTTACCGACAAGTTTATCGCCGTCGGCTTTGTATTTCATATCTCTTTTTGCGTTGTCAACATTGGTTCCGATGCCGTCATCGGTAATCCACCAGACAAGAGGACCGTTGTCTTTTTGATGAGATAAACGAACCAGTGCCGTCGGCGTTAAGTTCAAGTGTGTATTCACCGCCGAAAACCTCTTCGGGATTCTGAGATTCGCCTTTGAATTCAGCGCTTACCGCAGTCCATTTGCCGATATAGTTGCTGTCAGCGGGAATCACGCCCGGCTTTTTTGTTCCGCAACCTGCAAGCGCAACGAGCGAAACCGCCAGAGCCAGGACGCAGATAAGTGCTAGTGCTTTTTTCATAATCAATAACTCCTTTATAATTATTGTTGCAAAAAAATTTATCATTATAATAACTGTATTTCAAACAGTTTATATGGATAATATTCACCCGGGAATCCTCTTGAAATTATGCCCGGGCTTATGATAAAATAACGATATAATCAATTATTGAAAGTGAGGTTTTATTATGTCAAAAACAATAAAAACAGTTGTTTCTCTGCTGATTGCCGCAGCCGTCATTATGTCATTTGCCGCCTGCTCGTTAAACGGCGGTGAAAAGCCTGTGACAGAAGGCACCTCATCACAGAGCGAAACCGCGGCAAACACCGCCCTGCAGGCAATTCTTGACAACTTCAAGGCGGATGAACAGTATAACGAATACAAATCAATGTATCAGAACACCGTCTTTGAGGAAAAACTTGAGGGCGACAGCATTTTTATCAACATCAGCGGCGATGAAGGTGTTTCAGGCAATTATGAGTTCAGACTTGACGGCGATTATCTTACCTACACAAAGGAAGCGGATGTTCAGGATTACACGGGCTATGCGTTCTTTATGTATCTCAAAACCGCCGCGGATAAATATCTCGGTATGGATTCGGGGCTGACAACGGGCTACATCAGCGGATGCGGTAATTTTGACATTGACAATAAGTATTTTATAAGCGAAACGGACGAAGAGACGGGCGCGACGGAATACAAACTCTATATCGCGGATAAATGGGATATGCCCGAACTTGACACAATGTATGTAAATGAAAAAGCGCTTGAATACACCGACGCGCTTGACGAGAATTATATTAACGGTGTTATCAACAGCGGTAAAATCAGGGTGATTTACTACGGAAGCAAAGATTCTGTTGACATTGTTGTCAGCGAATACGGCGAAAGAAGCGACCTTACTTATAAATCAATCGTCAGCACAGTTGCGAAACTTCAGCCCGACAATTCAAGTGTTTTTGAAAAGTATTACACCGAACTCAAGGAGGGCGAGAACGACGGTTTTTCCGTTTCTTTCACGCTTGACGGCGATTTTGTGGCAGAACACGAATTTTAAGTTGAGGAAGGTTATGATTACACCGTTGTTCATTTCGGAGAGTAAATATATTTTTAAATGAAGACCGCAAAGACGATTCCGAAAAGCAAAGGTAAAATTTTTATGCCGCCGCCCGGCGGTTTGCGGAGTTAAAAAATTCCCCCGGAGTAAAGGAGATAATCCTTGCTCCGGGGTGTTATTATTTATTCTAATTCAATTATAAAAGGAGTATTTGACGATTGCTTATTTGTCATCGAAGCGGAAAACTGCCGAGATAACGCAATTCAAAGTCTTTGTTATCTGCAAGTTTAAGGTAAGTTTTGTAATCGCAGTTTTCGCACTCAATAACATAGCAGTAACTGCCGAGTTCGGTTTTTTCCGGCCTGTCGTGTATGGTAACAAGTGTTATATCAAGGTCTTCTGTTTTTTCAAGGAACTTCGGTAAATCCGATGCTGAACCGGTTGCCGTAAACGCAAGCCTGTCGGATGATTCTTTTGACGGCTCTTTGAGGGAAAGCACATAAAAACGCGTTTTGTTATTGTCGTTATTCTGAATGCCGGCGGCGAGAATTTCAAGATTATACACCTGCGCGCAGCCCGCAGACGCAACGGCGGCGCAGGATTTATCATTCCCCTCCGACACCATTTCAGCTCCGCGCGCCGTGCTGGAAACCTCAACGAGTTCCGCACCGGGCAAATTCTTTTCAAGCCACTGTCTGCCCTGTTCAATGCCCTGCCTGTGAGAATAAACGGTTTTAATATCATTGAGTGAAGTGCCGGGAACAACAAGCAAATTCTGGCTGATTGAAAGTTCCACTTCACCTGCAACGGAAACATCCGGCTGAGTTATAAGCGCGTCAATATAATCAACCACTGCGCCGCCTATGGTGTTTTCCTGCGGAATGACGGCATAATCGCTCTTTTTATCAACAAGCGCTTTAACCGCATCGTTGACCGTTTCACAGGGAAGATAAGCGCCCTGCTGCCCGTCAAAGAACCTTTCGCACGCTTCTTGGGTATAGGTGCCCGCGGGCCCCAGATAGCTTATTTTTGAGGATGTGTAATCAACCTGACTGACGGCGGACTGCGAACCGGAGTTTTTGCTGCTGCCCGCGCAACCCGAAAATGAAAGGCACAGCAGTATTGCCGTTAAAACGGATAATATCTTTTTCATCTGATTTCTTCTTGTGTAACGGTTTTTATTAAAAATACTCATCAAGAGGATGACCGAGATTTGTATAAATCCACATTATCTCACCGCAGATAAGGTCAATTATATCTCTGTAATAAGGGCGCGGCTGACCGTTTACATCTTTGAAAAGATTGCCGGGAACGCGCGCCGAAAAACTCCATTCGGTCGGTTCAACACCGAGAGCATAAAGAGAGATTGCGGCGACATCGCGCAATTTGACATCTTTATCCATATTGCCGCCGGAAATAACTGTTTTGCCGCTGACTGCTATTGTGGAATATGATTCGATTTTTGAAAACCTGCCGTGACCGCCTGTTGCTTTATGGCCGTGGTCTGCAGTTACAATAAAGAGACCGTCGTCAAGAAGACCGTTTTCTTCAAGGCAGTCGTAAATAATGCCGATTCTTTCATCCGCCTCTTTCATCGCTTTTTCATATTCGGGGGATGAACTGCCGAAGCCGTGCCCTGCCGCATCAACCTCGTCGAGCTGGGTGAAGAAAACCGCCGGGGCGTGCCCTTCGTTAAAATAATCAACTATTGCGTCAACCGTGGCGCTGTCGGGACCGACTGTTTTTTTTACAACGCCTATATCGTCTTCAACTATGCCGACATTTACGGCGCCCCAGTTATTGATGGAAGCAAGTTGAGCATCCGGCAAAGCATTGTGAACAACGCTGAAAATTGACGGATATCTTTTGAACAACCGTTCCTGACTGCCTTCAACAACGCCGTTCTCCGCGCCGTGCTTAAAATATGAAACGCCTGTGAGAATACTTGTCCAGTTGGGACCGCTGTCGGTTTTTGTTTCGGTGCGGACTTCGTATTTTACCGCGCCTTTATCGAATATGCGGTGAAAATTTGTCATATAATCGTTTTTGAAGAAGGTTCCTGCGCCGTCAATTCCGATTATAAAAACATGCTTATACGCTCCGTAGGTTTTTTCATTCCGCCCTTCTGCCGAGACGGCGGTGCAGACCGTCAGAAGAACAGTTAAAGACAGTATTGCTGCAATAAATCTTTTCATACGCTTTTTTATCTCCTTATGAGTATATATTTTTCAGATAATAAGGTTGGTTTTGCTTTGTAATGACCGGGTGTATTTTGCGCAATTTCTATTTTCTTATATATTTTTCATCGCCGCCGTTTGCTCCGGTATAAATCTCCGCTTTCATATGAAGGTCATATTTTTCACGCAGGGCGGCTATTTCAGCCATCATGGGCGAAGCGTGGTGAATATCCAGCGCCTCCCGGCTTTTCCAACTGTCAATCAGAAGCACGGTATCGTTTTGTTCGAGAGGAATAAAGTATTCATACCTCAGGTTGCCTTTCTCCGCCCTGATTCTGTCAACTATTCCGCTTTTTATCATCTCCCGGGCAAATTTCACGGCGTTACCGTTTTCGCCTCTGTAAGTGATATTTACAGTCAACATTTACCGTTCTCCTTTTGGGTTTTGTCTGTTTTAAATTATATTTTATCGGTTATCAGCCTTTTTTGAGAACCGGTAAAGAATTAAAAGCACAAAGAAAACAAACAGCACCGTCAGGGCGATGTTAACCTGCATTATTTCCCTGAAAAGAAGCATCAACGCCGCAAAAGCCGCACCCGTAAGAGTCATAAGGGAAAAAACTTTTTGCCGGCCCTGCACTTTGCTTTTGAGTATCTGCCCGTAAGGAACAGACAAAAGTAATACATAATCACCGAAACAACAATGAAAACCATTTTCGGCATAAGGCGGATTTCTTCCTCACGCATAAACTCCAGCGCCGCTGTGATGTTGTTGAGGAAAAAAAACAATAAAAATGTGAATCAGTATGTAACCTATGCCGTGTGTATTCATTTCGCGGTCAATAAGACGGTCGTAAACCGTTCCGTAACTTAAAAACAGACCGACAACTATCAGGAAAGCCATAGCGCAGAAATAAAGATTATTAAAACTGAAACTGCCCTCAAAATACCCGGCAATCGCGATTATCATTTCGCCGAATGTGAAAACCACATAGAGCATTATTCTCTCGGTCAGGTGGTTGAAATCCACAAGCCCCGAGCAGGAGTTGCGGCTTGAAACCGATACCGCAGCGATGCCGAAAAGGATGCCGGTGAGTGAAAGATAAGATGTGCCGGAAATGTTAAACTCGGGTATGGCGAAAGATATGATTGCCGCTTCGCAGAAAAGAATGCCTGCCATTCTTATAATTCGTTTTCTGTGCTCCGGCTTATCTTTACGGTTGCGGTATTCGATAAGATACTGAATGCCGATATTTACGAGAATCAATACCCACGCTATATGATACTGCGTGTGATAAACCTGCCAGTTTTCACGGGTTGCTTCACCGATAAAATAAAGCAGAAACATATTGAGAAACATAAAAACATAATCTCTGGCGCTGTTTCTGCCGTAAAGATTTATGTAGTATGTTGTGAAGGTCCATATCTGAATCACGGCAAGGGTGCACATAGCATAAGCCATAAACATACCCGCCTCAACAAAACCGTTTTGCGTATGATGAAGCAGGATGTTGTTTCTGCCGATAATATATACAAATATAAGGTCATATATCAGTTCGATATATTCAACCTTTTTTTCTTTTTTCTCAATCAGTTCTTTTACCATCGCTGCCTCCGCGACCCGGTGAAAGCCGGAATTTACATGTTTATGTTGCTGTTTTGCTTAATGTTTGGCGGATTATTGTTTGGATTAAAAACGCCTCTCCTGACTTTATGATGAAATTATACAATAACAAAACTTCAAATACAAGAAAAATCCGCTCCGGAAGGCAAATGCGGGTGCGTAAAGAGTCAGATTGCGCAAGAAGATGGATAAACGGGAAAGAACAATTGACGAAATATTATTAATATGTTAAAATAATTAAGATTATGCGGTCGGAACACCCGGTTTATGACTGATAATACACCCTAAAGTGTGCGCCTTCCGCAATTAATTAATATTTGACTGTATAAATCCTGTGTATCTCTGTTGCGGATATGCGGATTAATCTTACGGAAAGCGGTGCAGAATTTGAACTCTTTTGTTTTTGTTTCGGCGGACCTTCGCACACCCGTGCGTATGCCTGTTGTTTCGCTGATGAATTATCTTGCTCAGAAAGGATATCAGGTTACGGTTATCACCAACGGCAAAAGCGCTTTTGACGATTACCGTTACGATTACAGGATTGTCAGACGTTCTTTCGCGGAGCCGTTCAGAGACCTTCACACACGCAGACAGATTCTTGAGCATATTGCCGCACAACTGCCGCAAAGTGTTTTTGTAATGACAAACAGCATAAACAGGACCGTGGTATCGGACGCGATGATAATCAAAAACGCCGATGCCTGCGCGTCAAAAGGTCATAAAATTGTTGTATGGGAGCTTATGCCGTTTTATATGCTTCTCTCAAGGATGAATTACGCGGATTACGCCGCCGTTCTTCAGAACGGAGAGCTTTTCGACGCGTTTGTTACCTGCTACGCGCAGAGCGACAAGGTGTTTAGAAGTTTCAATCAGCCTAATTGCACATATATTCCCTATTTTTTCCCGTTCAAGAGCAGCGAATACTCGCATGTTGAGGGAACAGGGACGCAGATTCTCGCTGTTCAGACCGCCGCGGAAAACTATCTTTACCCGCAGATTCTCGACGCGTTCGCGCAGATATACAGGAAAGTTCCCGATGTTACGCTTAAATTCGTCAAGAATATGAATACAGTTCCCGTCAAGGATGAGACGAAGGAATTTATGCTGAAATACGCGACAAGTCTTCATCTGGAAGACAGGATATCCTTCGCTCAGGGCGACGCTACGCTTAAATCGCTGCTGCGTGAATCTGCTTTTGCCATTGTAGCCTCTGCGGATGTTTCGCACACTTCACCCACCGTGATTATGCACACGGTAAGATATCCTTTTATTCTTGCCTGCGATTTCAGCGCAAGCGAAAAATGCGCAAATCTCAAATCTGTTGACGCTGCCGATACATCCGCGCTGGTAAATGAGATGCTCCGTCTTCTCAAACCTGAAGAAAGAGAAAAAGAAAGCATCGGTATGGCAGCCGTTCTTGACAGCGGTGTTGCCGACGAAGCGCTGCGCAATTGGGAGGAACTTCTGCTCGCGGCGGATAAAGGCAATGAAATACCCGCTTTTGCGACCTCTGACGGGGAGACGCTTGAACCCGCCTCTATGGTAGGTCAGGCGACAATGTATCACCTGCACCGCACAGCCGCCGGCACAATGTTCCCGAAACCGGAGTCGGCAGAAACTCTCTTTGACAAAACACGCAAAAAACTTCGCTTTATGGAGCTTTCGCGCACGCAGAAATACACCTATATTCAGATGTCGCCGCAGGATGTCCGCCGTTCACAGCTTCTGGCTCTCTCACTTCTGCGGGAATTTGAGCGTATCTGCATAAAACATTCGCTTACATATTATGTGGCTGCCGGATCGCTTCTGGGAGCGGCAAGGCACCGCGGACAGATTCCGTGGGATGACGATGTTGACGTAACCATGCCGCGCAAGGATTATGACAAATTCATAAAGATTGCGCAGAAGGAACTCCCCGACACAATGGTTCTGCCGAAAAACAATTACCCATACGGTTTTCACCGTATGCAGCTTAAAGGGACAAACATTGAAAGGATGCTGCGCCAAAAAGGGACTCACGGTGTATTTCTCGATATTCTTCCTCTTGACGGCGCCGCTCCGACTGAAAAGAAAAAGCGTGTTCACGAATTGATAAACTCCCGTTTAATCTTTTATATGTTTGAATCCGCCCGCCCGCTTCCGCCGCTCAACCAGCTGCGGACAAACAGGAAAGCCATACTTAAGCGGCTTATAATAAAAGTGTTCGGACCGAGGCACCTTATGCGCTTTATCTGGCTGAAAAACGCCAAAAAATATGATGTTGACAAAGCGTCGGAGTGGGTATGCCTGCCCGGCAGTTACGGCTACGAGAAGGAGTGCTTCCCGAAGGAATACTGGGGAGATCCCGCTTGGCTGGAATATGAGAAAAAGCTCTGTCCTGTCATGAGCGAGTGGAAGACTTATCTCGAACTGCATTACGGCGACTTTATGCAGTGTCCGGCGGAACTTGAGAAAAGAACGCATCTTCTTTTCGATATTGATTTCGGTCCTTATCGCGATGTTCCGATTGAGGAACTCGAGGCTTCCGTTTATCAGAAATCTGAACAGCTCGGAGAATTGCAGCATCCTAAGACGGGAGATTGAACTTTGAAAAACGGAAAGATTGAGTTTTTGCGCTTTATTTTCAGCATAGTTATAGTATTGTTCCATTGCGGAAAAGATTTTTTGCCTCATGTTTTCTTCTCAAAGGGCGTTCATATTTCGCTTTTCGCACACGGAGCGGTCGGTGTTGAATTTTTCTTTATGCTGTCTGGTCTTTTGATGGCGCGCACAGCTTACAAAAATATTGCAAAACCCGCTTCCGGAGAGGCGCTTTTCAAAGAGCATACGGCGTTTATGAGCAGAAAATATATGAGCATTTTCCCTGTTCACTGCATCGGTTTTGTTTTTGCTTTTATCAGTTCATGTCTCCTAAGCGCTTACAGAGGAAGCAAAATCGCCTGGTATTTTCTGGACAGTATTCCGAACCTGTTTCTAGTTCAGATGTCAGGTCTGCGCTACAGAGACCCGAACAATATTGAATGGTATATTTCATGTATGCTTATAGTTATGGCTGTGCTGTATCCGGTTCTGCGCAAATCATACTACGGTTTTACCAGATATGCCGCACCTGTTTTAAGCCTTATGATTATCGGATGGATAATTCAAACAACCGGAGGACTGACCGGTGTAATGGAGTGGTCGGGGCTTTGCTATAAATCACTTCTGCGTGCTTTCGCAGACATTTCGCTCGGTGCAACAGCTTATGAACTTTCTGCAGTATTGGGGAAAACAACTTTTTCCAAAAGCCGGAAAGTTTTTCTAACTGTTCTCGAATGGTTGATTTATACCGCCGTCATCGCGTTTGCATTATTTAATCTCCCAACAAAATATGAGGGGTTGATTCCTTTTCTTCTGTTGCCCGCTCTGGCGCTTTCATTCAGCGGAAAAACAGGTTTTCCGGAAAGATGGAATCATCAATGGATATTTTTTCTCGGAAAACTCAGTCTGCCCATTTATGTCAGTCAACGCAGCGCAATCTATCTGACACATAATTTCTTCTCTTCTTTTTCGCCCTGGCAAAGTGTCTGGGTTGCATTTGAACTGACAATTATCGTCTCGCTTATTGTTTACGCTTTATCTGTTTTGTGTAAAAAAATAAAAGTCAGGGCGCACAATCTGGAAAAATCAGTCTGAACGGAGTATATAAATCGAAAACTGCATAATTTTACCCGACTTCATTTGAAGCCGGATTATACTTTTAATACGCTGTTATTATTATATATCGATTTTTTGCTTCTTATCTTTTCTATAATAAAATAAAAGTGAATAAAAAACCGAACCGCAGATGTAAATCTGCGGTTCGGTTTTTTCGGACGGTTTTTATTACTTTTTTAAAAACGGGAGCGTGTATTGCATTGTTTTTTCGATTTCATCATAGAGGAAAATATGCCCCGATTTTTCAAGAACGCGGAGTTCGGCATCCGGCATAACCTCTTTGAATCTTTCGGACTGATAAAACGGCATTGTTATATCATCGGTTCCCCAGAGGCAGAGAACGGGAATACCCCGCTCAGCCGTTTTTTTGTAAAACGCCGTTGCTTTTTTTGTTTTGAGAATTGTGTAACGCAGGCTTGAAAGCGTGCATTTCGGGAAACCTTTGTATTTTATGGAATACGCGAAAGATTCAAGATAATAATCGATTTCATCGGTGGAATATTTCATCTCTCTTGCGCAGTTTTTGAGAAGAATCTTGTTGCCCATAACAGCAAACAGGATATCTCCCACTAACGGGCAGCTGCTCAGATACATATAAAACGGCGGTCTGAAATTATCCATTCCCGCAGGAGCGAGAAGAACAAGTTTTTTAACATATTTCGGGTAAGCGGCGGCAAAAGCGTTGACTATTGTGCCTCCCATTGACGTTCCGAAAAGGTAAAACTTCTCGCCGGGGAAAAGTGCCTGAGTGAGTTCCTTTAACTGCGCCGCGAAAAGTTCGGGCGTATATTTCGCATTTACTCTTTCGGACAGACCTCTGCCAAGCAAATCATAGCGCATTATTTTATAGCCGTTTTTAACAAGCTCGTCGGCAACTTTGTCATAAATATAGTATGGCGTGGCGTAGCCGTGAACCAGAACGCAGAGTTCGCCCTCCCCTTTTATTTCATAATGGGTATTGCCGCAGGGAAGGTTTATGAACGAACCCTGAGCCTTGGCTCTTTCACTGTCGGTCAGTTCGTATTTGCCCGCTTCGGAAAGCAGTTTTTTGATTTTTTCATCGGTCATATTGCTCGCCTCATTCATTTATTCAAAGTTATTCTATCACCTGCCGCCGCCTGTGTCAAACGGCGGTTGAATAATTATACGGAATGTGATATATTCATCAAAAAGAAAACGGTGCGGAGGTAACAGGATGAATTTTAACACAGCGGCAAAAAAATACGCTTCAGACCCGACGGATGAAACTCTGTATTCTGTTGCGAAAGAACTTTGCGACGAACTGAAACCGAGAGATAAATTTCACATGCTGTCGGGGCAGAAATTCTTTTTGAGAAACGGTTTCGACCTGATTACAAAGGGGCAGAAAATCAAAACCACCAGTTGAACTGGTGGTTTGATGAGGCCCTATAAGGGCCTTTTACCTGCTACATCTCAAGATGTATGAAAAGTCCGCCAATCGCACATGTTTTTCAGGCCGCCGCTAAAG
>JAFRQM010000030.1 GCA_017428625.1 Clostridia bacterium | reverse complement strand
TGCCGAACTTGTCGCGGTAATACCATGCCGGTGTTTTATGATGAGACAGCGACTGCCAGGTATCCTTATACGTGCCGTTTTTGATAACACTTTCAATCTGTTTCAGATATTCCTGTTTTGTCATAGCTTTCTCCCAAATCCCGATTTGTTGATTTAATTACAGCGTTTTAAGCCGAAGAGTAATTTCATTGCTTTCTCAATAAATCGCCCCGCATTAATTATAACATAAAAGAAGTGATTTGCAACTTTTATTGCGATGCAGGCGCAACCGAAGTTGCCGCAGGCGAATATAATTAAAAGGAACCTGATTTGTCTGAAAAATCAGGTTCCTTTCATGGTGCCGGTGGCAGGGGTCGAACCCGCACGGGGTATTAGCCCACCGGATTTTGAGTCCGGCACGTTTGCCAATTCCATCAGACCTGCTTTTTTGATGTCCTGATCCGATTCAATCTTTGCCGCCGCGGCTGCCGGTATTTCCAATCGGTGCATTTCTGAAAAGAAAGAGAAGTCTTATATAATCATACCTTTTATTATTATATTTTTGAATCTGCCCCGATTCTCATTTGACAGAAGTTTAATAATTCACACTAAATTCACATTTTAAATGTTAACTTTAATTGAAAATTCGTTTTTTGAAGTCGTTTTTATTGCTTTTTCATAGAAATATCACAAAAAAAGATAAAAACTTTACAATAAATACTATTTACATTTGATTGAAAACAATGTAATATATACAAGTCAAAAATTTTTTATATATTTTTATAAATATATATAGAATAATATTTGTGAATTTGTGAAAAATATGTCTTTTGACATAATTTTAAGGAGTAAAAAACGTGAGGAAGAAGATTATCGCTTTTCTGCTTGTCGCGGTAATTGTCATCGGGATAACTCCCCTGATGTCACTTGCCGAAGAGGGCGACACCGTTACGGCGGTCCGGGGCGACACCACTTACGCCCTGACAGCCGATCCCGATACGGGCACAGTTCCCGACGGGTTCGGAACGGTCTCAAACAACGGCAGAATATGGACTGACAAGAGCGTATCGGTCAAAGATGACCGCTTTGAGGCAAACCTCAAGGTTCTCGCTCAGGAATATATCTCATCTTCCGGCACTACCGAAACGCAGTCTATTGCAGCGGATGTTCTTTTTATTCTCGATTTTACCGGTTCGATGACCCAAAGTTCAAATTATGTTTTGAAAGATGACGGCACGAGGGTTTCAAGGCTTAAGGCGATGGTTGACGCCGCTAATGAAGCAATAGAGATTATCACCACAACAAACCCCAATAACCGTATTAAACTGTTCCGCTTCAGCGGCAGCACTTCAAACTGCCAGACTTATTCAAAAGAGATTATGCCGCTTGCTCACTATACAAGCAGCAGCACTTCCGCCGATACGGTCGATAAATACATCCGTCTTTCCGGTTCAAATACTGTCGCTTCAAGCAGCACTTTGCTTAAAGACGGTGTTACATATACGTTTAGTGAGCAAACACAAAACAATACATGCACCCAATACGGTATAGCCGCGGGCGTTAAAAGTTTTATTGATGATATAAATGCCGAATCGGATAACAGTATCGAACGCAGACCGTATGTTATTATGCTCACCGACGGCGAACCGACGTTAGCAAGCAAAAACTGGTATTCCGAAGACCTTTCGGATCTCCGAACACAAACAATAACAAGCACAAGCGGCGGCGACAGAAATGAACTTATGGCAACCGGCACAATACTTACCTCTGCCATATGGCGTGACAGGCTTGCCGATGCATATGAGAGTTATAACAGCAACAACAAAGAAATCGATGTTCAATGGTTCAATATAGGGCTCGGAATCTCCGAACCCGACGACGCTGACTCCGCGACCTATACCTCTTGCCTTTTGAATCCGAATTATCTCGTCGGAGTGGAAGGTCGAAACGGAACAGGTGCCACCTCTCGTGAAAAAATCAAATATTATATTTCTCAGTCCGACTGGGCTCCCGCATATACGGCAAAGGACTATTCTGCGAATGACAATTATGTCTATATCAATGACGGCGACGGTTATGTAACATTTGCAAATACATATTCGGTTTTGATGAACGCCTTTACTACTCTCGCTAACATAATCCGTCTCGGTTCTATGGAATATACAATCCCGATAGTCAATCATGAGGGTTCGGGAGAGACAAGCAGCGACGTTATTTTCACCGATGTAATCGGCGAAGGGATGTATATAACCGATATAGTATTGAAGCAAAACGGCGCTGCGCCGGTAACGGGCGAGGATCCGGACGGTGACGGGGTATATACCTTCCACGGATATAACACTACAGTTACTGTAACCGAAGATTCAAACGGCCAACAGACTCTTGTCTGGAGTCTTCCCGCAAGCGAGGTTGCTATGTTCACCTTCGCAGACCGTGAAGATGTCACAAACGGTGAATATATTTCCGCGGAGCCGACCGTTTTGACCTACGGTGTTGATTTCACCAATGATATTGAAGAAGGTCCGGCTTACACCAACGCCTTCGATCAGAATATGGTTCCGCGCACTACGGTTACTTATGAAATTCCCGGCGACAATGATTATTATTTTGATGTTGTCAAAGATACAGAGCATAACTTTATCAGCAGCACTTTGAAGACGGATTTTGACGGCAGCACGCAAAAGACCGATAATGTTACCTCCACTGCTTCCGATTCACATTCATACGCCTACACGGCTGTTAACGACGGCACGGCGGATTCAAGCGCAACAGTCAGCGGTTTGCTCGGCAACAACGGCAAAGCCACTTTCCTGTCACGCAAAGAAAATCTCGAATTAACCGTTGAGAAAAAATGGGAAGACTCAACAGGCAATCCGATTGAAACAACAACAGGTCTCCCGGCTGTAGAGGTTACGCTTTACCGCACTGCCGACGGAGGCAGCAATGAAGAAACAGTTCAGGTCTTTAATCTGAGCAACGCCGACGGTTATTCCGAAACCCTTACACTGCCGATAAGAAACAGCGACAACAAATTATATACCTATTATATAAGAGAAGATTGTCCCGACGGCTATTATATAGCGAGCATTTCTTCACCTCTCTGCGCAACAGACGGAGCACTGACCGTAACAAACAGAGAATTTCCCGAAGAAGGCATTGTCGCCGTCAGAAAACTCTGGAAAAACAAAATCGGTGCAACAATAACCGATACCTCTGCGCTGAGCGGGGTGGATATTGAACTTTGGCGTAGTGTTAAGATTATTTCACCGTCCAAATACACTGTTACAATCACCTGCACGGGCAGCGGCAATGATGTTTACCCGATAGGAACAATAGAAGTCAAACCCGGAACAGATATTTCTTTTGTTGTCCGTGTCTTTATTCAACGGCAAAACACGGCAAACCAGAACTCAACAACAATGACGGTTAACGGGCAAAGCGTTTCTTGGAATGGGCAGGCCAAACAGGTCAGATATTATGAGGCGGCAAACAACAACAATAATTACTGGTGCCGCGACACGGTAACACAAACATTCACCGTCAATTCCGATATGGTTCTCAACTATGTCTGCTCCAAAACGCTCAACACTTCAACAATAAATGTCAATGCGACTTCAACGCCTCCTGTTTATCCGTGCTATACTCTGGATACAAACGGAAACACTTGGTCAACAAATTACACAGAGCCGGACTCGAACGATGCAACAGAAACAACCGGAGATGATGAATTGGTTGAAACCGTATCGCTGAATAATCAGAACGGCTGGCAAAAAGTTTTTGATGACCTTGTTTTAAGTGAGACAGGCGCCGGCGGAGAAGTTTACAACTATAAATACTTCGTTAAAGAGGTAACCGAAGTTCCCGGTTTTGTGGCGTCTTACAGCGCAAACAACACAGGCGGCATCGAAGGCGGCTTGCTGACGGTTACAAATACCTCAACAACAGCCATCGGAGTTCTTCCGGAAACGGGAGGCAGAGGTTCTCCGCAGATTGTAATCGCAGGTGCGGTTACCGTATTGTTTGCTTTGGTGTTTATGTTCACGGGCTTATCACCCGGCAGGCGTAAACGGCACCGCAAACACACATAACAATCCGGTAATACAAAACGATATTTTATATACAGAAAGGGAAAATTATGAAAAAAATCAGCAGAATCTTAATTGCAACAGTTCTTGCAATGTTCATTCTTGTTTCAATGAGTGCCCCCTCATTTGCCGAAGACACAGGCACAATCACCATCACCAACAGTAATGAAGCTGTTTCAATGAACGGTCACACCTACAAAGCATACAAAATCTTTGATGTGACTTACAACAATGAAAAAACCGATTATGACTACACAATAGCAGAACCTTTCGACACTTATTTTGAGTCACTCAATCTTCCCGCTTCACTCGGCGAAGATCTTGACGCAAGAGCATATTCTTATGTTGCTGCTATTTCCGGTGATGAAGATCTTCAGGCTTTCGCAAGAGAGATTTATGAGGCTGCCGCCGGCGAAGCTGCGGGTTCCGTAACCTCAACAAGCGCAACATCAGCCGTAATCGAAGGCCTTGCTCCCGGCTACTACCTTGTTTATGATGAAGGCAACAGTTCAGCAGATGCAACCAATGCTGAAAAAGCCATTGCCAATGTTGCTCTTACCACAGCAGATCCCGACGCTGAAATTATCCTCAAGGCGTCCGTCCCCACAATTGAGAAAAAAATCACAGGTGTTTCAGATGACGCTTCAAATGATTCAGCCGCTCAGGGCGAAGACAGAGTAAGCGCTCAGCTCGGCCAGCATGTCGGCTTCCAGATTGACTCAATCGTTCCCGACCTTACCGGCTACACAAACTATGTTTACAAAGTAACCGATACTATGACCGAGGGCCTTACTCCCGATCAGAATGTTAAAGTTACCATTGGTTCAGACGATGTTACGGATGACTGTGAAATCGTTTACAACGGTCAGGTTACTACGGTTTCTGTTCCTTTCGACACATTAAAGGAATATGATGTTGACACACCCATCGCAATTACTTACTCCGCTAAAGTCAACGCAGATGCTGAAGTTTACCCCTCGGCAACAGCCAACTCAAACGAAGCAGAACTTGAGTACAGCACCAATATCAAAGATGAAACCATTAAAGAAACAACTCCTCCCTCAAATGTTAATGTTTATGTTTTCACTCTTGACATTACAAAAGTAAACGCCGATAACGAAGTTCTTCCCGGCGCAAAATTCGTTCTTAAAGATTCAGCCGACAATTTCATCCCCGTAGCTCTTGACAGCGGCAGATACGCTGTTTCAGACACTCTTGAGGCAAATGAAGAAAACGCTACCGTTATTTCCGACTCGAACGGCAAGATTTATATTGACGGCGTAAGCGAAGGCACATACACACTCACCGAAATCGAAGCGCCCGAAAACTACAATCTTCTTAAAGAGCCCGTTGAGTTAACCGTAACCGCTACATATAATGATGACGGCGAATGCACAGGCGTTTCAGGCAACACAGCTACTGTTGTTAACAAAGCCGGCGGCATCCTTCCCTCAACAGGCGGCATTGGCACTTACATCTTCCTCGCAGGCGGCGCTGTTCTTATGGTAACGGCTGTAGCGCTTGCTTCCAAAAAGAAAAAGTCCGAAGCGTAATACAGTTTAAGCGGTAATGTTTTCTGCCCGTAATCGGGCAGAAAAGTAATTCCGCTCAAGGTTGTATAGTAATATAATATGGTATATAACAGGCAAAAACAGCCGGAGTTAATATGAAAAAGCATTTATCAACAATAATATTGATTCTTGTGTTCCTCACTGGGCTTGGCCTTATTATGTATCCTACTGTCAGCGACCTTGTCAACAAGGCGCATCAGAGTGTTGCTATTGATTCATACGAGAAGAAAGTTTCCGAAATGACAAAGGATGACTTTCACAGAATCCTCGAAGACGCCCGTCTTTACAACAACACAATTACAACAAACGAGTTTCCCAGAAATTCCGACGATATAGAAGGCAACAGCGAATACACTGCGGCTGTAAATCCGTCAGGCAACGGTATGATAGGTTACCTGAAAATTGACGTCATCAGTTTAAAAATTCCTATTTACCACACTACAAGAGAGGCAATTCTCCAGAAGGCTGTCGGGCATATTCCCACCACTTCCCTGCCTGTAGGCGGCAAAGGCACCCACGCCGTGCTCACAGGGCACAGGGGTCTTCCTTCCGCAAGGCTTTTCACAGACCTTGACAAAGTCAGAATCGGAGACATTTTTTACATCTATGTTCTGGATGATATTCTGGCTTATGAAGTTGATCGGATTACAACCGTTCTTCCCTCGGAAGTTAACGATTTACAGATAGAACCCGACGAGGATTATGTTTCGCTCGTCACCTGCACGCCTTACGGCATTAACACTCACCGCCTCGTTGTCAGAGGCAGAAGAGTTCCTTATGAAAGCACTGTCGAAAAGCAGAAAACGCTTGAACCCATTGTTGAAACTTTGCCTAAAGAGCAGCAGGCTATTCTTGTTGTTGCGCCGTTTCTGGTTATACTGTTTATATTTATTCTGATTGTCAGAAAAAAGAGAAAGGGGGATGCACAGTGAAAAAAATACTTTTGATAATATCGGTAATTTCAATTCTGTCATTATCGGTCTGTGTCCCCGTGTTCGCCGCTCAGACAAACGGCAGCATCTCTGTTGAAATGGTAAACAAGGCAGATAAAAAACCTTTGAGCGGCAAAGCGGTTTATGCCGTCAAAGTTGCCGACGGATCTTATGAAAACGGCAATACTTCTTTTACACTTACAGATGATTTTGCTTCAACAGGCGTTGATCTTAATGCCACCAATGCTGCCGATACCCTTTCTGCGGCAGCAAAATCGGCAGGAATCAGCGGTCAGAAAGCAACTTCAGACACAGACGGAAAAGCTGTATTGTCAAACCTTTCTCTCGGCGCATATCTTGTTTATTCGCCCGACAATCTGTTTAACCCGTTCATTGCTTTTATTCCGCTTGATGACGGCGATTCTCTTGCTTTTGATGTTAAGGCAGAACCCAAAATCGACATTCCCGTTGAAGAAGAAACGACAACAGGGCAGGAACCTGTCACCGGTCAGGAAGAAACAACAACAGAACTGGTTACCGGCAAAGGCGGCAGCGGAGGTTCGTTGATTGTAGGTCCCGTTTCTCCCGGCTCACAGTCCGGCGGAGGCAGTTCATACACCCCCAAAGCCCATATAGACGCTCCCGATATGAGCGGCAAAAAAACCGAAAATGCGGAGAAGACAACACCTGAAAAACTTCCGCAGACAGGTATGCTTCAATATCCGGTTCCCATTTTGGGCATCGCAGGTATGATTTTGTTTGCAGCAGGATTTGTTATTTATGGCGAAGGAAAAAGAAAGCAACGCAATAGTTAAAATCGGAATATTCTTTATGGCTCTCGGTCTGCTGTTTGTCGCAGCGGCAGGGGGCTTATTTGCTTATAACAGCGTAAATGATAAAAACGCGGGCAAAACAGCGCAGGCAATAATTTCAACCGTAGAACAAGCGCCCAAAGAAGAAACATATACCGAAGATGAAAACGGGCAAAAGACGGTTACTGTTGACGGTGAAAAATATATCGGAGTAATCTCAATCCCTTCTCTGAGCATAAACCTTCCCGTCGCGTCCGAATGGAGTCTCGCAAAACTTAAATACTCTCCGTGTCTTTACAGCGGCAGCGTTTTTGACGGCAACGCGATTATTTGCGCCCACAATTATCAGAGCCATTTCGGTTCGCTCAGATACGCGTCAATCGGCGAAAAAGTCTATTTTACCGATGTCTCCGGTCTGACATATACTTATAAAATAGTTTCTGTTGAGCAGGTTGACGGCTACGATGTTGAGGGCATGAAAAACAACACCGGCTGGGATATGACGCTTTTCACCTGCACTTACAGCGGCAGACAGCGTGTGACAGTCCGTCTTATCCGTTCGGAAAGCGGAACATAACAAAAAACAAAATGTTTCAACTCAGGCAATCAAGCCTGAGTTTTTTATTGGCTCTTAAGAGACAAGAAACCACCGGCTATGCCGGTGGCATTAAAACGCTTACAGCGAAAAAGCCTCCTGTGGTAGAATAGAGCAGGTTCGCCAACCGCGCTAACTATCAAAGGAGGTATCATCATGAAAG
>JAFRQM010000029.1 GCA_017428625.1 Clostridia bacterium | reverse complement strand
TCATCTTTCATGATGATACCTCCTTTGATAGTTAGCGCGGTTGGCGAACCTGCTCTATTCTACCACAGGAGGCTTTTTCGCTGTAAGCGTTTTAATGCCACCGGCATAGCCGGTGGTTTCTTGTCTCTTAAGAGCCAACAAAAAACACCACTGAACTTAATATTCAGTGGTGTTTTAAATTCATAAAAATCAGAAAAGACCCGATATAACACCGTTTTCATCAACATCAATATTTTCAGCGGCAGGTTTTTTAGGCAAACCCGGCATAGTCAGAATATCTCCGGTAAGAACAACTATAAAGCCGGCACCTGCGGATACTTTAACATTTTTAACTGTAACATTAAAGTTTTCAGGCGCACCGAGTTTCGAAGGGTCATCAGAAAAACTATACTGTGTTTTTGCAATGCAAACAGGCAGTTTATCAAAGCCGAGAGCAGTTAACTGTTCAATTTGTTTTTTTGCGCCCGGCATAATTGTTATGCCTCGACCGCCGTAAACCTTGGTAACAACAGCCTTGATTTTTTCTTCAATGGAACAATCAAGTTCATAAGAGAATGTGAAATCACCTTTTTCTTCATTGCAAAGGCGCACAACTTCACAGGCAAGTTCTTCGCCGCCCCTGCCGCCGTCTGCCCATACAGTTGAAAGAACAGTGTTGACATTTAACTCACGGCATTTGGAAATGATAAACTCTATCTCTTTATCTGTATCGGTCGGGAATCTGTTTACAGCAACAACACAGGGAAGTTTATAGACATTTTTAATATTTGAAACATGACGAAGAAGATTGGGAATACCTTTTTCAAGTGCTTCAATATTTTCGTCGCCGAGTTGAGTTTTAGCAAGACCGCCGTGCATTTTCAGTGCCCTGACTGTTGCTACAATAACTACTGCATCCGGAGTAAGCCCTGCCATACGGCATTTTATATCAAGAAATTTTTCAGCCCCCAAATCGGCGCCGAAGCCTGCCTCTGTAACAGTATAGTCACCCATTTTTAATGCGAGTTTGGTTGCCATAACAGAATTGCAACCGTGCGCAATATTCGCAAAAGGTCCGCCGTGAACAAATGCAGGTGTGCCCTCAAGAGTTTGAACAAGATTGGGTTTTAAGGCGTCTTTAAGCAACGCCGTCATTGCGCCGACTGCTTTCAAGTCGCCTGCCGTAACGGGTTTGTCATCATAAGTGTAAGCAACAATAATTCTTGAAAGCCTTTCTTTCAAATCTTTAATTGATGATGAAAGGCAGAAAACAGCCATAATTTCACTTGCAACTGTAATATCAAAACCGTCTTCTCGGGGAACACCGTTAGTTTTGCCGCCCATTCCGTCAACAATAAATCGAAGCTGACGGTCATTCATATCAACACAACGTTTCCATGTTATTTTGCGAACATCAATATTTAATGAATTACCCTGCTGAATGTGATTGTCAAGCATAGCGGCAAGCAGATTATTTGCAGCGCCGATAGCGTGAAAATCTCCCGTAAAGTGCAGGTTAATATCATCCATCGGAACAACTTGAGCATATCCACCGCCTGCAGCCCCTCCCTTTACTCCGAAAACGGGACCGAGAGAAGGCTCTCGAAGAGCAACTGTGACATTTTTTCCTAAACGCTTCAGACCGTCTGCAAGACCTATGGTAGTTGTTGTTTTGCCTTCACCTGCGGGTGTAGGAGTAATTGCGGTTACAAGAACAAGTTTGCCGTTTTCACGATTAGTTTCATTAATAAGAGCAGGATCTATTTTTGCTTTATATTTGCCGTATTGCTCAACATATTTTTCATCAACCTGCGCCGCTTCGGCAATCTCAAGTATGGGGCGTATATTGCACTCCTGAGCAATTTCAATATCGCTTTTGTATCCCATCAGTAAAAACCCCTTATTTTATTTCTTCTGAGGACCGTTAAAACCGTTTTGCTGCTGAAAAGCATCGATTTTTTCTATTACACCGAGAATTACATCAAAGCCGTCACCGACAGTTTCCATTTCAAAGCGGGAAGGCATATCACGCCAGGTGTGGTAATAATAAGTAAGAATGGGGTTCTGCGCAGCAAATGTAACGGATTTGATTCCCGCTTTTGTCATCGGAGTGCTGTCGCAACCGCCGACAGGGTTATGGATACAACCGCCTGTTTTGCTTTCTATTCCGAGTTCATTAAATGTTTCTTTAAACATTTTTTCAAGGTCGGTATCAAATCTTGTAAACTGCCAGTCATCTTTAATAACAACTTCAAAATAGTCTTTATCTGCAACTGAATCGATGTTGATGTTCCAGACATTTTCGAGCATGGGCTCACCTTTATGCTCATTTACAAAAGCCATTGACCCCCTCAGGCCGGCTTCTTCTGAGCCGCAGTTAAGGTCGATTATACGGCAGTTCTTAGGCATTTTTTCGGGATTTTCTTTGAAGTATTTAATAACCTCATAACTTAAAGCAATACCAGAAGCGTTATCCATTGCTCCGCGTGACGCATTCCTTGGGTCGGGATCAGCCCACATAATAACAAAGAAACAGCCGATGCAACAAATAATCGGAAGGAAAAGAAAAATCTTGTCAATCACTTCGTAAACAGTTGTGAAAGTGTTGGTGTAACCGTATTGAGCTCCGTATTGGCAAATAACAGCCCATTCTGCCTGAAATACTGTAAGTGCGGTATAATAAACAGCCTGGAAGATGCAGTAAAAAGCCATTACAAAGAAGCATATTGCGCCGAAACCGACTTTGCCGTAAGTTGCAAGAATACCAAGAATGGGTTTGTCTTTGTATTTATATGCGTGTTCAGAATGTTTCCAGTTCCAACTTGTATCTGTATGGCCTGAAAGAACTATTGTGTAATCATAATTACCGTCTTCGGGAACAAGTTCGCCGTAAACATTCTGCGAAATCTCCTGTTTAAAAAACATATCAAAACAGGTTTTATAAAGAAAAACGCTTAAAATCAGCCACATAATTGTAATTACGGCAAAACCTGCCATCGCAAACCAAAGGAAAGGAATCGCCCTTGCAAGATAAGACGCTATGCTGAGAATAACTCCCGCCCAGCCGGCATAAGGAATGCCGCCTATTGACGCTCTGGGCGAAACAGCGAATTCTTCTTTTTTAGGTTCAATACCGATATCTCTGAGTTTCTGACCCATATAATCGGCAAACTTTTTTTCACTGTCGGAGCCCGGAAGCCTTGAACCGATTTTTTCAGCCGCATGGGTAACGATTTCATACGCTTCCTGCGCATATTTTCTGCTGCTTTCTTTCATCTGTAAGTCAATCCTCCATTTGATTTATATAAGATAAGGCTGCGGTTGCCGCAACAGCGCCGTCAGACGCCGCTGTTACAATCTGCCTTAATTCTTTTGTTCTTGTGTCACCTGCAACAAAAATCCCGGGGCATGATGTTTTGCAGGTTTCATCTGAAATGATATATCCGTTTGAGTCTAGATTGATCATATCCGAAAAAGAATTGTTTTCGGGGAAAAGACCTATACAAACAAAAACAGCATCTGTTTCGAGCGTTTTTTCCTCTCCGCTTTCAACTTGCCTGAGCGTAATGGATTCAACTGAATCTGCGCCGGATATTTTAACGGGAATAAATGACAAAACAGGTTCTATAATCTCAGTTTTATTGACAAGTTCAACAAGGTGCTTTTGCGCGCGATACTCATTGCGCCTGTGAATAAGATATACTTTCTTGCAAAGATTTGAAAGATACAATGCGTCTTCAAGCGCAGTGTTGCCTCCGCCGCAAACGCAAACAGTCTTATCTTTAAAAAAAGAACCGTCGCAGTAAGCACAATATGAAACACCTTTTCCTGAAAACTCGTCTTCGCCTTCAATATTAAGGTGCTTTCTTTTTGCGCCGTTCGCAATTATCACTGTTTTGGTTACATAGGCATTTTCATCGGTAATAACAGTCTTTAACGAGCCGTCATTTATAATTGAATTAACTTTTTCAAAATTCAATTGAGAACCGAACGAAATTGCCTGTTGATACAAACTTTCTGCAAGCTCCCATCCCGCAGTTTTTTTAAGAGCCGGATAGTTTTCAACTTCAGGCGTTGAAGTAATCTGACCGCCATACATTGTTGATTCGATTATAAGACAATTCAGCCCTGCTCTAGCGGCATAAATCGCAGCGGTAAGCCCTGCCGGACCTGCTCCGATTATTATAACATCATACATATTTTCGCTTCCTTAACTTTATAAATCAAGTATAATTTCTTTAATAATAAAAGTCAACAAAATATAAGATTTTATACATCTAATATTATATATGAATTATCTTTGCCGAGAACCTGTGCTTTCAATGTAGTGTATTTTATTGAATTGACAACACTTTCAAGCCCCGGATGGTAATGCCCGCTGTAAACATGTTTGACATTGCCCGAATCGGAAATTATAGAATTGATAAGAACGGCATTTCTGATTATATGATGACATTCTACATTATAATCAAGACACTGATGAGTGAATATATAACAAGTTTTTGAAGCATCTGAAAGCTCGGATTTCAGCCATTCAAGCTGAGATTCAGGCACATAAGAATTAGTCCAATCGTTTTCGGGAGGAGTATGAACAGTTCCGTCATCGTCACAGCAAGCGTCAAGCAGTATAAGTCTGGAATTCTCTGTATCAATACTCATAGGCGCAGTTTCAAACCCGGAAATAACAGAATATTCTTCAGCAGTAAATATTTCACAGTCATGATTGCCCGGAATCAGGACAAGCGGTATTGAGTATGAATTGATTAATGATGAAATAAATTCAAGATTTTCAGCATTTTGTTTTTGGTCAGGTTCACAATGAAGCAGGTCACCAAGACAGATTATCCGTTCAACACCCTGATTTTTAAAATCTTCAAGCATTGATTTAATTTTCATTGAGGATAATTCCGGTTTTCTGTCATCGTCAAAATTCAGTCTGCAATAATGTGAATCCGTAAAGACACCGATTTTCATAAATATCACCTAAATTATTTTAACATAAAATAATTTGTAAATCAAACAAAAAGAGAGAGCCATCCGGGAATGACTCTCATATTTTTATTCGTTTTCTGTTTAAGTATCAACTTCTGAATTATTTAAATCTTCAGATGATGAAAAAGCGTCAGTTGAAGTGTCAATGCTGTTCTCAGGTTCAGGTTCGCCGTTCATTATTCGCAGGAATTCATCGCCTTCGATTTTTTCCTTTTCAAAAAGTCTTGCCGCAACTTCATCAAGTTTATCGATGTGTTCGCTGAGAATGGTTTTTGTTCTTTCATAAGCTTCATTTATAATGCGTTCAATCTCAGCGTCAATTTCGGCAGCAACTTTTTCGGAATAATTTCTTGTATGCCCGTAATCTTTACCGAGAAAAACCTCATCATTTCCCTGACCGAAAGCTATGGGGCCGAGTTTTTCACTCATACCGTATTTTGTTACCATTTTTCTCGCTACTTCTGTCGCTCTTTCAATGTCGTTTGAGGCACCTGTTGAAATATCGCCCATTGTAAGCGCTTCAGCCACACGGCCGCCCAGAAGGGTCACAAGAGAATCGAGCATACCTTTTTTAGACTGATAATTCTTATCTTCAGTCGGTCTGTGAAGCGTATAACCGCCGGCAAGACCTCTGGGAATAATTGAAATCTGCTGGACAGGGTCTTCGTTTTCAAGATAAAAACCTGCAACAGCGTGACCTGCTTCGTGATATGAAGTAAGTTTTTTCTCATGTTCGGTCATTTTGTGAGATTTTTTCTCTGTTCCCACAAGGACTTTTATTGTTGCCTCGTCAATCTCAGCCATTGTAATAGCCATTTTGCCTCTTCTGGCAGCAAGAAGAGCGGCTTCATTAAGCAGATTCTCAAGGTCAGCTCCGGTAAAGCCGACTGTTGAATGTGCGACTTTTTCAAGTTCAACATCGGGCGCGAGAGGTTTATTATCGGCATGAACTTTTAATATCGCCACTCTGCCCTTGGTATCGGGATAATTAACGGTAACCTGTCTGTCAAACCTGCCGGGTCTTAATAAAGCAGGGTCTAAGATGTCAGGTCTGTTTGTGGCGGCAATAATGATTACGCCTTCATTTGCTCCGAAACCGTCCATTTCAACAAGCAGTTGATTTAAGGTCTGTTCTCTTTCATCGTGACCGCCGCCCATTCCTGCGCCTCTGTGCCTGCCGACAGCGTCAATTTCATCAATGAAAATAATCGAGGGCGAATTCTTTTTAGCTTGCTCAAACAAGTCTCGGACTCTTGAAGCACCGACGCCTACATACATTTCTACAAAATCAGAGCCTGAAATTGAGAAAAACGGAACATTCGCTTCACCGGCGACAGCACGGGCAATAAGAGTTTTACCTGTGCCGGGAGGGCCGACAAGAAGAACGCCTTTGGGGATTCTTGCGCCGAGTTTGTTGAATTTTTCAGGTGCTTTAAGGTATTCAACTATTTCCTGAAGCTCTTCTTTTTCTTCATCGGCACCTGCAACATCTTCAAATGTTGTTTTTCTTTTTTCATCTTTAACCTGTTTAACTTTTGCCTTGCCGAAACCTATTGCGCGGTTGTTTTCCATATTCATTGTATTGTTCATTCTGCGGAACATAAAAAATGTAAGAATTGCAAGGAAAACAACCATAGCAGCTGTAGGCAGAATGCTGATTAACCATTGATTTGCAGCACCGGAAATGTAATCGGCTTTTATAATGTCGCTTTCATTTTTTGCGTTTGCATTGTGTTCCATAACGGTTTTATGAACATCGTCAATAAATACACTGACACTCGGAACGCTGTAAGTATTTGGTTTTTTACCGTCTGATTTTGTGTAATAAGTCAAAGCACCATTACTGACATTAAGGGAATATGCAGTAATTTCACCGTCATTGAACAGTTGCACTATTTCATAATATTGCTTTTTTTCCGTTTGTTTTGAATCAGCAAAAAATGTAATGCCGAAAATGATAAGAACAGGAATAAGTATATACGGCAAAAAAGCCGCAATTTTTCTGCCAAAAGGTTTTTTAACCGGGTTTTCGTTATTGTTATTCAAAAGATTTATCACTCCTTATTGCCGTTGTTAATATATATTTCTTTTTTAAGTATGGCAATACAGGGAAGATTCCTGTATTTTTCATTGTAATCAAGTCCGTAGCCTATAACAAATTCATCTTCTACCTCAGCGCCGACATAATCGGGCTTAACAGTGTTTACCACCCTTGCGGAAGGTTTGTCAAGAAGAGTGCATATTTTTAAACTTGCAGGATTTCTTTTTAAAAGAATGCTTGTGATATAACTTAATGTTCTTCCCGAATCCAATATGTCTTCAACAATAAGAACATCCATGCCTTCAATATCTATGTCAAGGTCTTTTACAATTCGGACAACACCTGTTGACTTTGCGCCATCATAACTTGAAGTTGCCATAAAATCAATTCCGCAGGGAATCTTTACCTCACGCATAAGGTCTGTCATAAACACAACAGCACCTTTCAGAACACTTACAAGCAAAAGGTTTTTATCCTTATAATCTTCTGTAATCTTTGCGCCGAGCCTTGAAACAATATTATGAAGCTCCTCTTCGCTTATCAGAATTCTTTGAGCATCATTAAGCATAATCAACCCCTCCTGATAATAAAACTGAGAATATTTGCCGTGCTGTCTGTTACGGCAAATCTTTCGTCAATTCCAAATCCTTCGACAAAAATGATTCCTTTTTCATCACAACAGACTATTATATTATTTCTTTTTTCCGGCGGAATATGTTTTTCATTAAAAAGTTTTCTTAATGTTTTGGTGCAGTTTCTTCCATAAGGACGAAAGGAATCACCGTCAGCACGACTTCTGAAAAACACTTTACCGATAATCTTATCATTATCAATTGAGTATTTTATATAATCGTTTTGAGTAATATATGTATTATTTGTTGATTTTTTGTTAAATGATATAACATCTATCTTTGCACCGGGAAAACTGTTTTCACCAGACTTACATTCAAAAATCCATTTTTCGGATTTAATTTTTTCCGGAAAAGAAAGAAAACCGTTTTGAACGCTGACAGCAACATCATTTATAATTTCCGTTCTGCCACCGGTTTCAATTAATTCCGATATTTTATAAATCGTATCTCTGTCCGGAATTGTTCCCGTTCTTTTTTTAATGATTTTTGATATTACTCTGTTTTTGATTGGCAGCGGTTCATTTTTTATAAAAACCGTATTATATCTTTCATCTGTAAAAGATTTAACATAAACACTTTCTGCAAGAGAATCAAGAAACTCGTTGTCAGAATTGATTGATTCAAAACACCTTAATGCGGCTGCTTCAAAAGAGTTGTTTATTGATTTAAGCTGAGGAATAACATTGTGCCTTATTCTATTGCGTGTATATTTTACATCCCTGTTTGTGCTGTCGGTAACAAAAGGAATTGTATTATTCCTGCAATATTCTTCAATTTCTTCACGGGAACAGTCAATAAGAGGTCTGATTATATCATCTCTGACAGGAGGTATGGAGCAAAGACCATTAAGACCTGCACCACGGGTAAAATTAAAAATAAAAGTCTCTGTTCTGTCATTAAGATTATGCGCCGTTGCAACCAATCCGCCGTAAGCGATTTTTCTGAGATATTCATATCTCAGCCTTCTGCCGCATTCTTCAAGACCTTCGCCGGTTTTTGATGAGATTCCCGGAACATCTAATTTACAGCTGTGCAAAATAATGTTGTTCTTATTGCAATATTCTGCAACAAATTCGCTGTCTCTGTCTGCCTCTTCGCCTCTTATTCCGTGGTTTATGTGAGCAGCATAAAGGTGAAAGCCGATTTCATCTTTTAAAAAAAGCATTATATTAAGCAGACACATTGAATCTGCACCGCCGGAAAGAGCGACCGTAACACTGTCGCCTTTTTTCAGCATACCGTATTTTTCAATGGTATGGCGGACTTTACATATCATTGTGAATTCTCTCTTTTCCGATAAAAAGGGTATGCTCGGCATCCCAGTTGAACTTGACGGTTCCTGTTTCGCCGTGCCTGTTTTTCGCAACAATAACCTCAACTGTTTTCGGGCCTTTTGCTTCT
This sequence comes from Clostridia bacterium, assembly GCA_017428625.1. Lineage (GTDB taxonomy): Bacteria > Bacillota > Clostridia > Oscillospirales > Acutalibacteraceae > CAG-177. The sequence continues at coordinate 83,302 of JAFRQM010000029.1, read as the reverse complement.
TCTTCTGAGACAGGCTCATTATCATCTTTTTCTGTCTGATAATAGTCTTCACGATATAGCATCAGAACAATGTCTGCATCCTGCTCAATTGAACCTGATTCACGCAATTCCGAAAGCTGAGGTCTGTGGCTCTTGCCTCGTCCTTCAGTTCCGCGGTTAAGCTGTGCGCAACAAATAACCGGAATTCTCAGTTCTTTGGCCATCATTTTAAGGTTTCTGGTAATGTCGCTGACCTCGTTGGTTCTGTTCTCAGATTTTTTGGTTGAATTAATCAAACCGAGATAATCGATTATTACGCAGTCAACACCTTTAAGTTTACGGGTTTTTGCTTTCATTTCAGTAACCGTAATATTTGCGGTATCGTCAAAATAGAGTTCACATTCATATAAAGCCGAAGCGGCTTTAATTAATCTTTCCCATTCGTCATCGGTGATTTTACCGTTTCTCATTTTTGAACTTGAAACTCTTGCTTCTGTTGCAAGAACCCTTTGCGCAAGTTGTTCCTTGCTCATTTCAAGCGAGAAAAAAAGAACCTTCTTTTTTGCTATCGCTGAAACATTTCTTGCAATATTCAAGGCAAAACTTGTTTTTCCCATAGCAGGTCTTGCGCCGATTAATATCAGGTCAGACTTGTTTAACCCGGTCATAATATTGTCAAGATCGGAAAATCCGGTTGAATAACCTTTGTATTTATCCGCATCTTCACCGATGAGATTTTTAAGATTTTCAAAAACATCGCTGTAAACGATATCGCTTAATTTTGAAGGAGCATTGACATTTCTGCCTTGCCTGATATCATATATTTTCTGTTCGGCAATATCAAGCAGTTCATCAGCACTTTTTTTCTGTGAACTGGCATCTTCGATTGTATCGCGTGATAAAGTGATAAGCGAACGTATATATGATTTTTCTTTGACAATTTTTACATAGGTTTCTACATTGGATGTCGAAGGAACCATCTGTGCAATCTGAAATAAATAATCTTTTCCTGCACTGCTTTCAAAAGAACCGTTTTTAACAAGAATATCCAAAACCGCAAGAGGATCGACTTTTCCTGTATCATCAGCATTAAGAATTGCGGTAAATATCGCCTGATGTTGAGGCATATAAAAATGTTCGGCTCGAAGATATGTAGTAACATTCGGCAAACACGATGGATCTGACAAAATACTGCCCAAAACAGCCTGTTCTGCTTCAAGGCTGTAAGGCATTTCAATATTATCCAATGAAATAAATGATGAATCAGGCATAATGAAACCTCTTTGAGTTATTCGGTAACAAGAACAAAAATATTTGCGGTAATACCCTGCGGAAATTTAATCTCTGCAGGAAATGTTCCGCAGTTTTTTATATCTTCCGCAGAAATCTTGTGACGGTCAACATCAACCGAAAACTGTTTTGAAACGGCCTCTGCAATATCTTTTGTTGTAACAGACCCGAAAAGTTTACCGTTTGCGCCTGCTTTGGCGGTAATTTTTACCGTTTTGCCTTCTATTGATTCTGCGTATTTTTTTGAATTTTCAAGTTCAACCGAAAGACGGTGCTTTTCGGCGTTTTCTCTGTTTTTAAGTTCACTCATCGCCTGAGAGTTTGCTTCACCCGCAAGTTTTCTCGGGAAAAGAAAGTTTCTAGCGTATCCGTCCGAAACATTAACAAGTTCGCCTTTTTTTCCGAGCGATTTAACATCCTGAAGAAGCACAACTTTCATAATAATTCTCCTTTATCAAGAATATTTTTCATTAACAGTCTGAACCAGTTTTTTCAATACGGTTTCATAATCTGTGTAATCGGTTTGAGCAGCCGCCATTGTCTGATGACCGCCTCCACCGAATTCTTCCATAATAATCTGAACATTACGCTCACCGTAAGACCTCGCCGAAATACAAATTTTGCCGTTTAATCTGTAAAGAACAAAAGACGCTTTGACATTTTGAATATTCATCATTTCATCCGCTGCCTGCGAACAAACTATTCTTATATCGGGCGAATTATAATCCGCAACAGATACAGCGCAGTTTTTAAATTGTTTTGATTTTGAAACAATATTATTTCTCGCAAGGTAATTGTCAAAGGAATTGGCAAACATTTTATGAACATTAACTGTGTCGGCACCGCATTTGCGCAAAAAGGCGGCAGCCTGAAATGTTCTGACGCCTGTTCCCAAAACAAAATTTTTAGTGTCAAGCATAATTCCGGCAAGCAATGCTTCTGCAGTAAGCCCCGAAACAGTAACATCTGAACCGGTATATTGGAGCAGTTCTGTAACCATCTCACACGCGGAAGACGCACCCGGATTATGATAAAAGACTATTGCATTATCAATAAAACCCACTGATTTTCTGTGATGGTCAATAACAAATACAGAAGATGCTTTGTTATAAACATCAGGAAATTCAACATAGTTTTTAATATGTGTGTCAACAACAACAAGCAAGGTCTTTTTATCTAATAGATTAATAGCTGTCTGTTCGTCAATAATTGAAACGCTTTGGTTTTCATCACCGAGAATACGCTCAATAAGAACAGAACAAAGAGTATTATTTTTATCTGTTGCAATAAAAGCGGGAACTCCGACAGATTCACAAACTGCGCACACGCCGAGTGCCGCGCCTATTGCGTCAAGGTCAGGGTTGCGGTGGCCCATAACAATTACATCATCGCTGCCTTCAATAAGTTCGGAAAAAGCTGAACCGATTATTCTTGTTTCAACCCTGCCCTGCTTTTCGACTGTTTTTGATATGCCGCCGTAATAATCATAAGATTCGTTATTTGCAACAGCCGCTTGGTCTCCTCCGCGCCCGACAGCCATATCGAGTGCTTTTCTTGCCCGTTTTTCACATTCCGAAAAAGTATTCCCGCTTGCGACGCCGATTGAAAGAGAAGTGCGAACCGGCATTTCTTTGTAACGGATTTCGCGGACTGAATCAAGGACCGGAAATTTTGACTCAATCATTTTATCAACATCTGATTTTTCAGCGATAATAATATATCTGCTTTCGCCGAGACGCTTCATTATGCAGGAATAGTTACCGGTCCATTTTTCTATTTCGCCCTCAACCATGCTCCTGATTTCAGCCCGTTCGCTGTCACGCAAATCAAGCCGTGTATCGCCGACATTATCCGCCTCAATGTAAATAACGCAGGGTTTAGAGGAATTGTATCTTTTTTCGATTTCTCTGAGGCCGGTATTATCAATATAAAATAAAATATGGTTGACTATACCTTCGGATTCAAATGAATTTGAATAAACGGTGTAAGCATGTTCATTGACATAAACTGCAGTTTCTTCAGAGTTGATTATCTCGAATAAATCCTTACCGTTAATATAAGCGCCTATATTCCCTTCAACAGTAGATTTACTACCGATTACTCTGTTTAAAAATTTTTCGTTGCACCAGTTGACAGTTCCGTCATCCGTACAGACAATTATCGGGAACGGCAGTCTGTTTATGACTTTTTCTTTAGAAAAATCAAGCTTTTTAGAAAGTTTAAGCAGATATTTACGGCTGTGTTTACGGTAATATCTGTCACTGATTAAAACCCATAAGAAAAACAGAATAATCATACCTGCTTCAATAAAAGCGAGAAGAGGAACAAATAAAGAAGTAATTACAGCGCAAACAGCCGCTGCGGCAATAGCCGCAACATAAACTGCATTATTGCGTTGCAAATACTTGTTCATTGATTAAACCTCCAATATCATAGGAAGAACCATAGGATTTCTTTTGGTTTTTTCCGAAACATAGCGGAAAACTGCATCTCTTGTTCTGGACTTAACGGCATTAAGGTCATAAATGTCGTTGTCGCAGCAATAATATATGGCATCTTCGGCCGCTCTGACAGCCCCTGCAAGTATTTCCTCTGAACCTTTTACATAAACAAAGCCTTTTGTGATAACTTCGGGACCGTTTATCAGTTCACCAGACTGACTGTCAATCGCGGCACTGATAACAACAATTCCGTCTTCGGCAAGACGTTTTCGGTCTTTTAAGACTCCGCTGCCTATATCGCCGACACCGTTACCATCAACAAGAACTCTGTCGGCGGGAACAGAAGCCACCTGTTTAAGCGATTTCTGTGTTAGTTCAACAACTACACCGTTATCGGCAATAAAAATGTTCTTCTTATCTATTCCGACACTTTCCGCGAGCTGAGCGTGTTTGAACATATGTTTCTGTTCGCCGTGAACAGGAATAAAGTATTTCGGGTTGACAATGCCCATCATAAGTTTCAGTTCTTCCTGGCAGGCGTGACCCGAAACATGAACATCATACATTTTTTCATAAACTACTTCTGCGCCGAGTTTCATAAGCTCATTGACAACTCTGCCGACGGTTTTTTCATTACCGGGTATTGGTGTCGCAGAAATAATAACATAATCGTTGGGGCAAATTTCAACTTTCCTATGGTCTGAAAATGCCATCCTTGAAAGGGCAGACATTGGTTCGCCTTGACTGCCGGTAGTAATAATAACAAGTTCCTGAGGCGAATATTTGTTTATTAAATCACCGTTAATAAGAACATTGTCGGGTATATCAAGATAACCGAGTTCCGCGCCGATGGAAACAACATTTTCCAGGCTTCTGCCGAAGAGAGCGACTTTTCTTTTGAGAGTTTTTGCAACATTGATTATTTGCTGAACTCTGTGTATATTTGATGCAAATGTTGCAACAATAATTCTTCTGTTGTTAGCTTTTCTGAACAGAGTTTCAAACGACTCCCCTACTTTGCGTTCGCTTTCGGTGTAACCCGGCCTTTCGGCGTTGGTTGAATCGGAAAGCATACACAAAACGCCTTCTTTGCCAATCTGCGCAAATCTTGCAAGGTCAATCATTTCGCCGTCAATCGGTGTTGTGTCGATTTTAAAGTCGCCGGTCTGAATAATTGTGCCTGCGTCGCATCTTATTGCGAGGGCAAGTGAATCCGGTATTGAGTGATTGACATGAAGCAGTTCAACACTGAATTTGCCGAGTTTAATAACATCACCGGGTGCGCAAACATTGAGTTTCGCTTTTTCAAGAAGACCGTGCTCTTTGAGTTTGCCTTCAATAAGACCGATTGTAAGCCTTGTGCTGTAAACGGGAATATTCGCTGTTTTAAGAAGGTAGGCAAGGCCGCCGATATGGTCCTCGTGACCGTGTGTAATAACGATTCCTCTGATTTTGTCTGCATTTCTCTGAACATAAGTAAAATCGGGAATAACAAGATCTACCCCGAACATTTCCTGTTCAGGGAATGACAAGCCGCAATCAACAATAAACATATCGCCTTCAAATTCATAAAGCGTCATATTTTTGCCGATTTCATTAAGACCGCCCAAAAAGGCGATGCGAACGGGCGAAGAACTTTTTGCCTGCCTGCCTGCGCGGGACATTTGTTTATTGTTTTTTGACTTAATATTGGATTGTTTGCTTTTTTGAGTGTTTGAATTTTTCTGACTGCCCTGCTGTAATGGTTTTGAACGCTTATTTGTGTTATTTTTTTTGGCGGAAGAGTTGTTCTGCCTGGTTTTTTGTTCAGTTCTTCTTTTATTCAAACGCTCACTGTTGTTCTGAGTATTTGACTTTTTTGACATTTTTAATTATCGGTTGAAAACAACCGCCTTTCATTAATTAGATATTATATAATACTTTAATTTTATAAATAAGTCAAGTTTTAATAATCCACTTGAAATAATTTACAAAAATGTTATTATTAATAAAAAGGAGCGGTTATGGAAAATTTGAAAAAAGTTGAAATATTTACAGACGGCGCCTGCTCAGGCAATCCCGGTCCGGGCGGATGGGGCGCGATTCTCCGTTACGGAGAGCATGAACTTGAAATATCCGGCGGAGAAAAACTTACTACAAACAACCGAATGGAACTTACCGCCCTTATTTCAGCTTTAAAAAAACTGAAAGAAAAGTGCAACATAACAATTTATACCGATTCAAAATATATTTCAGACGCTTTCAATAACGGCTGGATAACAAACTGGATTTCAAAAGGCTGGAAAAAGGCTGACAAATCGCCTGTTCTGAATGTTGAATTATGGCAGGAATTATTGAATCTTCTCAACTCTCAGGAATTCAGTATTATATGGGTCAAAGGTCACGCCGGTCACCCTGAAAACGAGAGATGCGACAAACTTGCAACAGCTCAGGCTGCAAAATACGCTGAAATAAATTGAGCGCCCAAAAGGCGCTCATATTTATTTAACAACTTCAACTTTGAGAATATTTGTTGTGCCTGACATTTTTAACGGAACACCGGCTGTAATGACAACGGTGTCGCCTTCACTGACAAGGTCAATCTGTTTTGCACAGTCAATGGCGTGAAGAAAAAGTTTATTTTCATCATCCTGATTCAGAGCAAGAACAGGGAACACTCCCCATGAGAGCGAAAGCTGATGATATGTTTTCACTTCAGGAGTTGAAGCAACAATCGGCTCGTTGGGTCTGAATTTGGAAACTCTTCTTGCGGTTGTTCCGGATGTTGTAACAGCAATTATTGCCTTGCATTTAAGATCGCGGGCTGTTGTGCAGGCGGCGTCGCAAATAGCGTTAGTGACATCATTTTTATCAACATCATATCTTATGCCGTTATATGCCATCATTCTGAGAGCGTCCTGCTCTGCCTGTTCAACGATTTTTGCCATTACTTCAACCACTCTTGCGGGATGAGCGCCCATGGCGGTTTCGCCCGACAGCATCACCGCGCTTGTTCCGTCAAAAACTGCGTTTGCTACATCGGATATCTCAGCACGTGTAGGTGTGTAACTTGTAATCATTGATTCAAGCATCTGTGTTGCGGTAATAACCATTTTGCCTGATTGATAGCATTTTTTGATAAACTTTTTCTGAATACCGGGCAGGCGTTCAAATTCAACTTCAACGCCCATATCGCCCCTTGCAACCATTATTCCGTCTGAATACTGAAGAATATCGTCAAAGTTTCTTACGCCTTCAATGTTTTCAATTTTGGCAATAAGTTTAATTGAATGACCGCCGTGGTAATCAAGAAACTTACGCATTTCAATAACATCATCTTTGCTTCTGACAAAAGAAGCGGCTACAAAATCAACATCATGCTCAATGCCGAAAAGCAAGTCGTTTTCATCTTTTTCGCTGATATACGGCATTTCAATATGAACATTCGGAATGTTTATGCTTTTATTGCTTTTAAGAACTCCGCCTTCAACTACTTCGCTGACAATTTCCGTCTCATTTGAATCAATAACCCTGAGAATTATTTTGCCGTCGTCAATAAGGATTGTTGTTCCGTTTTTCAGTTGACCGCAGATTTTTGGGTAAGTTACCGAGACCTTTGAAGAATCGCCTTCGCAGTTTTCGGCTGAAAGAATAAATGACTGACCTGCAGAAAGTTCAACTTCATCGTTTCTGACATTTTTTATTCTTATTTCCGGACCTTTTGTGTCAAGCATTATTGCGGCGGGGACTTTCAGTTCATCTCTTACTTTACGAAAAGTGTCAATGGTTTTTGCGTGGTCATAGTGTGACCCGTGTGAAAAATTCAGTCTCGCAACATTCAAACCGTTTTTCAACAGTTCGGATATTACCTCTTCACTGCTGCTTGCCGGCCCGAGAGTGCAAACAATTTTAGTTCTTCTCATCAGGTTAAACTCCTTGTAAATATTACCAGTATATAATAAAAGAAATTACTTTTGCAGTCAATGGTATTATTGATAAAATAATATTGAAAATTTGCTGAAATATGTTAGAATTATTAAAAAACGGAGGTGGATTATGTCAGCAAAAATAATTGTTGCGGGCGCTGGTCACGGCGGAATATCCGTCGCGGCAATTCTTGCGCAGAACGGATATGATGTTACTGTTTATGAAAAAGAAAAAGAAGGCACTTTAGGTTATGACTGGACCGATATTTTTGCGCCCGGTGCACTTAAAACCGCAGGTATCGGAATGCCCGATGAAGACAAATATGAATACAAAGAAAATATGACTTTCTATTCTCCCAATATGAAAAAAGGTCTTCGCCAGGATGTCGCTTCGGACCAACTTGAAATAAAAATGGAGCGTAAAGATATATATTCTCATCTTATAAACCACGCTGTGCAGTGCGGAGTTGAATTCGTTTATGACTGTTTAATTGAATGTCCGCTTATGGCAGGCAACAGAGTAGTCGGTATCAGAACATCTCAGGGAGATTTTTACGGCGATCTAATTATTGACGCAGCAGGAATAGATTCACCTGTCAGAACCAGATTACCCGCAGTTTGCGGAATTGAAAAAATTCCCGGCGACTTCAGTCAGTTTAACGTTTACCGCGCCTTTTTCAACAGAGGAACAAAAGAAGAAGTTGAAGACAAATATAAAGTATGCCTTCTTCCGTGCGGTAACACCGGAGTCGGCTGGATAGCGGCTGAAGAGGAATATTCCGACTTGCTTATAGGTCTTTTTGAACCGTTGACAAATGAAAAAGTTGATGAAATTGCAAATAGATTCAGAATACAGAACCCCGTTCTCGGAACAGAACTTAAGCGCGGAGGACAGTTTGTAAAAATACCCGTTCGTCAGCCTCTCGCAATAATGGTTTGCGACGGTTATGCCGCTATCGGCGACAGCGCTTTTATGACAGTTCCGGTTATAGGCTCAGGCATTGCGAATTCTTTAAGAGCGTCAAGAATGCTTGCAGACACAATCATGGCAGACAAATACAACTGTTTCTGCGCCGATACTCTCTGGGATTATCAGGTAAAATATTACAAAAATCTCGGTTCAGGTCTTGCACAGCTTGCATGTGTCAAACTGATGCTTGCCGAATTGAAGCCAGAAGAACTTGATTATATGTTTGATAACGGAATTCTGACAGGCAAAGATCTTACAATCGGAGCTGACAGCACCAGCCTCGTTTCATTTATTAACTTCTCCCCTGCAGAAATTATTGAAAAAGCCAAAAATGTTTGTAAAGACCCTGTGCTTCTCAAAAAGATTCTGCTTACCGGCAAAAGAATCGCTTCTGTTGTTGCTGTTACAACAACAATGCCGAGACATTGGAACAGGCAGAATGTTTTCCGCTGGGCAAAACAATACAAAATGTGTTTTCAGATTAAATAGAGGATTAAATTTATGAGTGAAAAGTATTCTGAACTTTATAAATATATTGATTCCGTTTGCAAAAAGCTTGATTCCGATGAATTGAGACAGGATTTCAGAAAATGTTACCTCAACACACTTGAAACAACAGTCAGATATGATGATGAAGGCAATGTTTTCATTATTACCGGCGATATTGAAGCGATGTGGCTTCGCGACAGCAGTGTTCAGGTAAGCCATTATGTAAGGTTAGCCGGCACAGACGATGATTGCAGACAACTTGTCAGAAGTCTTTTAAAAAGGCAGTTTCAATACATAAACACAGACCCGTATGCCAATGCTTTTAACGAAGCACCAAACGGGAAAGGTCATAAAGACAAAACAGAAACAGATCCTGTTGTTTTTGAGAGAAAATATGAGATAGATTCACTTGTTTATCCGCTGTGGCTTTTGAATAAATATTTCTTATACACAAAAGACAGTTCCGTTTTCGATTCAGTGTTTTATAAAGCATTGAACACTATTGTAAAAACCTTCATTACGGAACAGGATTATAAAGAAAAATCGCCTTACTATTTCATAAGACCCGGTGATGAAAAAGACTCACTTGCAAACAACGGTTACGGATGTGATTACAGATATACCGGTATGGTTCGTTCCGCATTCAGGCCGAGCGACGACAGGTGTGAATACCCGTTTCTTGTTCCTTCAAATATGTTTATTGTTGCCGTTATGTGCGAACTGCTTGGGAACCTTAAAGCAGCACAAATTGAGAATCCATTTGAAAACACTATTACTATTCTGTGTGAACAAATAGAAAAGGGAATTAAAGAATTTGCAATTGTTGATGACAGTAATTACGGCAAAATATATGCTTATGAAGTCGACGGCTGCGGCAACCGTCTGATGATGGATGACGCAAATGTTCCGAGCCTTTTGTCGCTGCCTTATCTCGGCTGGTGTGATAAAAATGATGAAATATATTTGAACACAAGACGGTTTATTCTGAGCAAAGGCAACCCCTATTATTATCAGGGAGAATACGCTGACGGCATCGGAAGCCCTCATACTCCCGAAAACTTTATCTGGCACATTTCACTTATTATCGAAGCGCTTACAACCGATAATAAAAAAGAAAAACATCGCATTTTCAACATTCTCAGAAACACCACCGCAGGCACGGGATTTATGCACGAAGGTTTCAATTGTGATAATCCGGATGAATACACACGTTCATGGTTCGCCTGGGCAAATACACTGTTTGCAATTTTTATCATTGATTGTGTAATATAAAAAAAGAGCCCGTCGGAACGGACTCTGAATAAAACTTATTTTTCATCTGAAAGCAATTTTACAAGAACAGCTTTCTGAGCGTGAAGCCTGTTTTCTGCTTCATCAAATATTTCTACGGCGTGTTCTTCAAACACTTTTGAAGTAATCTCTTCTTCTCTGTGCGCGGGAAGGCAGTGCATAACCATCGCGTCAGGTTTTGCGACAGCCATAACGGAATCATTAATCTGATAACCGTAAAACGCCTTGCGTCTGACTGCCGCTTCACCCTCCTGACCCATTGAAGCCCAAACATCGGTATAAAGCACATCGGCGTCTTTCGCAGCTTTGTGAATATCGGGCGTGCATTCAAAATTGCCGTTTTCTACGGCCCACTTCATAATATCCGTGTCGGGTTTATAATTATCCGGGCAGCCTATTGAAACGCTCATACCCATTTTGATTCCGCCGACAATCAGTGAATTTGCCATATTGTTGCCGTCACCGATATAGCACAGTTTTTTGCCTGCAATAACTTTTTTATGTTCGCGTATAGTCATTAAATCGGCAAGAACCTGGCACGGGTGACAATAATCCGTTAAGCCGTTTATAATGGGAATTGAGCCGAATTTTGCAAGAGTTTCAACTTCATCCTGACTGAAAGTTCTTATCATTATTCCGTCAAGATAGCGTGACATAACCCTTGCCGTGTCTTCTACCGGCTCACCCCTGCCAATCTGAAGATCGTTAGAACTGAGAAACAGAGCGGAGCCGCCAAGGTCATACATTCCGACTTCAAAAGAGACCCTTGTTCTCGTGGATGATTTCTGAAAAATCATACCGAGTGTTTTACCTTTAAGATAATGGTGCTCAATTCCGTTTTTCTTTTCATATTTGAGCTGATCCGCAAGGTTCAACAGTTGAGTAATTTCATCTGATGAAAGATCGGCAAGTTTTAAAAGATGCTTCATAGACATTTCCTCCGGAACTGCAATTCAAAATTATGCATAATTATACATATTTTATTTACTGTTGTCAATAATATTTCAGGAGATTTTTTATGGCTAAAAGGACTGCTTTACTTCTAATGCTATTTGTTTTTGTTTTATTATCAGGTTGTTCAAGGGATAATAATGATTCCTTATTAACAACCGAAGAAACCTATATAAACAGAGAAACAACCATTATTAACAATTATCACAACAACGAATATCCGCCTGAAAAAAGTTCAATTGAGCCGGTCGAACTGATACTGGATGACAGTAAAGGTCATGAGACGGAATACTATGAAAACGGTTTATTCTCCGATGTTTATAATAATGAAAAAAAGGGGTTTACGGAAAAAATCAATTACAACGAAAACAATGAAATAGTGAATTACGAAAAAACTGTATATGACGAAAAAGGCAGGATAAGTTGCGTTTATATTTATTCGACCGACAAAACTTTCGATTACGCTTGTCTGCGTGAATATGACTCTTTGGGAAGATATTACCGTTATTATTATTATAACTCGAAATGTGAACTTGTCTGTTATGAAGTTGTTACATACGACGGTTACGGGACTGACTTGCCTGTTGAATTGTATGATAATAAAGGTAAAGCATTGAAAGAATTCCCGGATTCTTTTTAAAACAATTGTTAATAAACTGTAATAAATTTTATTTTTAATTGATTTTTAAATTTCATTGTGTTAAAATCTGTTTAAATTCTAAACGAACAATCTCAGGAGGAATTATTATGAAAAAAGCAATTGCTTTAATTCTTTGCTTATCAACCGTTTTTATTTTTTATGGTTGCGGTAATAAAACAAAAGCCATCGTTTCCGAGGATTTCAGCAACATCTCAGTTGAAATACCCACTGTCAACGAAGAACTTGAGAAAAATGAATATAAATCTAAAGACGGAAGCAAATCCATAAATTATTATAATGAAGATAATTCTTCACAGATTGACACAATCGTCAATTATGACAACAAAGGAAATGTTAAAACATACAGGTTTTTCACTTATGATGAAAACGGCAACAACCTCTCAGTAAGAGATTTTGATGCAGATAACAATCTGGTGTCCGCTTATGCCTACGATTATAATGACGAAGGAGTAAGACAGCATATTTATTACTACAATGCTGACGGATCACTTAAATATTATGAAGAAGATATTTATGACAGCCAGGGTAATCTTATTGCCGCCCCGTTAATTGACGCTGAAGGCAACACTCTTGCTTCAGGCGAAAGAACAACAGCCGCTCCCACAACGGAAGACAATAAAGACAAAGCGGAAAAAGAAGATAAATCCAATAAAGAAACCACAGCAAAACCTTCTGGAAAATCAGCAGAATCCACTGCAAAGGCGTCATAATATGACAGGTTTAAATGTTTATTATTATGTCAAAGAAGGTATGATGCAGAGTTTTGTTGATGAACTTGACAAAAACTGTATTGCCGAACAATGCATAAAAGAAACCGGCTGCCTTCAATATGACTATTTTATTTCAAAAGAGTCTCCTGACAGTGTTCTGCTTTTAATCGAACGTTGGCAGAATGCCGAAGCACAAAAGATTCATACTACACAACCGCATTTTAAACTTTTGCAGGAATTAAAAGCAAAATATGTTGAAAAAACAGAGTTTTTCAATTATTCAGAATGTAAATAAAAAAATTAAGTGTGCATATCCAAATTCGGATATGCACACTTGTTTGTCTCTTAATAGCCAATAAATATCCACCCGCAATATGCGAGTGGATATTTATTGTTTATTGTTCAGACTGTTGTAAAGTATTTTATAAAACTGCTTCCGTCAGAACAATCTGTTCCTGTCAGATTCAACCCGGCGTTCATCAACAATGCGCCGGAATAAACCCCGCCGTCTTCTTCATCAATGTAATATTTATTCGGGTCAAGACCTTTAAGACGAACAAAGAATGCCGGTGATTCGGGCTTTCTCATAACAACGCTTGTCAGAACAGTTTTGTTTTTATCCTTACTTACAAACTGCCAGACAGCACGATAGTGATTTTCAAAGGGTGAAATAATTCTGTATAAATCACCGCTGTGAATAATATCATAGAATTTATGATATTTTTTTATCTGTTTTTTAACAGCCTCTTTATCCTCTTCACTCATTTTGTTCGGGTCAAGTTCGTATCCGAATGTTCCCCATAACGCAACATTAGCTCTTGTGTCAATGTTTGTTCTGTCACATGCCGAAACATGAGCGCCCATACACAGGTCGGGATAACACATGGAAGAACCAAATTGAATTGTAAGTCTTTCAATCGGGTCAGTGTTGTCAGAGCACCAGATTTGAGGTGAAAAGCTTAACATACCAGGGTCAAATCTTCCTCCTCCGCCCGAGCAGTTTTCAAGCAGCATTTCAGGAAATGCTTTTGTTATTCTGCCCATAAGTTCATAAGTTCCCAAAATGAAACGATGGAAAAATTCTTTTTGCCTTTCAGGAGGAAGCAGAGCGGAACCGGCTTCAGTAATATTCCGGTTAAAATCCCATTTAAGATAATCCACGGGATATTTGCTGAGAAGACCGTAAATCTGGTTGAAAATATTATCTCTGACATCTTTGCGTGACATATCAATAACATATTGCTGTCTTGCTATTGATTTATCACGGTTTGGCACATGAACGCACCAATCGGGATGTTCTTTGAATAATTGACTTTCGGGAGAAATCATTTCAGGTTCATACCAGATACCGAATTTCAACCCAAGAGCCCTGATTCTTTCAATCAAACTGCTAAGACCGCCTTTAAGTTTTTTCTCATTAACAAACCAGTCGCCAAGGGATGAAGTGTCGTCGTTTCTTTCGCCGAACCAACCGTCATCCATAACAAGCATCTCAATACCCATTTCTTTAGCCCTTTCGGCAAAAGATACAATTTTATCGTCATCAAAATCAAAATAGCAGGCTTCCCAACTGTTGATTAAAATAGGTCTTTTACGGTTTTTCCAGTAACCTCTGATAAGGTTGTTTCTGTAAATATCATGAAAAGTTCTGCTCATACCTCCTATGCCTTCGTTACTGTAAACCATAACAACTTCAGGAGAAAAGAACTTTTCATTTTTTTCAAGATGCCAGCCGAAACTTTCGGGATTTATACCCATTATCAACCTTGTTGAATTTGAACTGTCAACTTCAATTTCGGCTGAAAAATTGCTGCTGTAAACAAGATTAAACCCATAAACCTCGCCATAATCTTCTGTTGCTTTATCGTCTGCTAGAGCAACAAAAGGATTATGATAATGACTTGATGAACCGCGTTTACTCACTATAGACTGAATACCATGAGCAAGATGTCTTATTTGTAAAGAGCGCTCCTTAAGCCATTTGCCGTAAAGGTGCATCATATTGTAATTCATTTGAGGAAATTCAACGCAACAGCTGTAAACACGTTCAATGTCAAACGGTTTTTCAGAAGTGTTTTCAACAACAACGCTTCTTGTTATTACCGAATAATCTTCAAAAACAGTATATATCAATGTAATTTTTGCGCCTGTTGTTTTATCTTCAGTATAAACTTCAAGTGTCTGCGCTTCATTTTCATTATTAAGGTAAAGTGAAGGCAAGCCTTTTATTTCAGGTTTACCGTTAAAAATTTTATGGCCGGTGTATCTGATATCCGTAACATTATTACCGTCTGAATTGAGTATGGCAAGGGCTGAAACTCTGAAATCCCCCGCCCCTTCACAGGAATATTCCATCGGACTCATATCCGGCGAGAAAGCTTTGTTTGCGACCTTTTCATTTGATGGGCTGAATGATGCAAACCAGCCATGGTAATACATTGATTCAAGATTATCATCCGGTATTTTCGCTCCGTAATAAAGATGAATCAGATAGCCTTCATCAAAAACCTGAAATGCATAGGTTGAATTTAACGAGTCAAGTTTGAAAATCTTTTTTTCGGAATTAAAACTGATAGACATAAAAAACTCCTTAGTGAAAAAAGCGGTCAGGAACCGCTTTTTTTCAAATTATTTTTTATTGTTCCATTTATCTTTTCGCGGGTTTTAATATGCCAGTTATCACTATGCGGATAATTCGTAAAGGACAGCGGAGAGTCAAGCCCTTCTTCAAGTAAATCTAAAGTTTTGTCTCTGCCGATCTGACTTTCAAGAAGTTTAAGCGCACGGTAATCCCGCAAAGCATCATAAAACACTTTCAGCCTTAAAGAAGATAAAGGGACACCGTTTTCACCGGGATAAACAATAAAAGCATCTCCGGCAGGAAAATGACCGTCGGCATCGGTTATCTCGAAGGGATTAATTTGTTTTAACGATAATGCCGAATTATAAAAATTATGCCCCCATTGAAGAAATCCTTTGGCATCGTATTTATATAACTGGTAACCGAGAACTCTTGTGCGTTGGGAAGGCATGGAAATAAACCTGTTGGATAAGAACCTTTTGCCCTGTCCGCAACAATAATAAACCCATAAATCAGGAACAACACCGTAAAAGTTTTCTGCCCTTCCTGTTTCGGGAATCGGCTGTTTAACCGCACCTGATTTATAAAAATCTATATCGGACAATGCATCAATAGTTTTGAAGCCCGGAAAAGCCTTATTAATCAGTTCAGAGCGTTTTTTGTATATGGCAAAATGCTCGTAAGACGGTTCATCTGAAACATGAAAAAAGCAGTTTTCTTTAATGCCTTCTTTTTCAAGGAAAGGAACTAATTTTTGACCGAGTTGTAAAATGAAACTGTCATATTCTTTACTGCCTGTTCTTGTCTGCCAGCCGAAAATCTTTTTTTCTCTTCCTTTTTTATCTTGCGCAATAATTTTCGGTGCGTGAAGAGCGCCCCACTGAGTAAAAAGATGAGACATTTCAAAAAATTCTGTTCCGCATTCGCGACACATATCTATCCATTTTTTCAGATTTGAAAAATTGAAAAGATATTTTGAACCTCGTTTTTTTACATCAACAAGCTGAACAGTCAGCCTTTCACCACCGACGGCTGTGTCGAGAGGAGGAGTAAAAAGCGGGGTCAGAATGCAATTCATTCCATGATTGACAGCGTTTCGAATAAAATTACGGTTTATTCTCCAGAATTCCTCGCTGAAGACCGGAACATTGTAATAATCGGAAATACCGTCACAATGATACCAGTTTGTATAAACAAATTCTGTCTTTGGCAATAAAGCATCAATTATTTCAACTTTTAAATCTTTTGAGTAATCATTTTTCCCGTCTGAAATATTAATTTGAACATCAAATATTCCGGCTTCAAAGTTATTTGCTGACAGTTCAATCCAGAAAGAATACCAGCCATCCGGACAGATTTTTTCTTTCTCATTACATACAGTGAGAATATCGGGATAACTACCCGGTTCTTTTCTCAGATAATAATCATCGGCGTTTTCATTGCACGCAAGATTAACGGGAACATCATAAACTCTGAAAATGTTTGTTTTGCCCGGAAAACCGGTAACGGATAATGATATTTCGCATTCATTACTTGCGCAAAGAGCAACCTGAACCGAAACTCGTTCGTTTCTCAATAATGAAATAAAACTGATTTCATCATTTTCAAGCGCGCAATCTTTGAAAACTTTTACTAAAGAACTTAATAATTTAATTACCATTATTTTTTCATTTTTAAATCTTTTTCAACTGTTTTATCGATTGCTTTTATAACTGCGTTATCAAAACCGTTTTTGCGCAGAGCGGCAATACCTTCGGCGGTTGTTCCTGCGGGCGAACAAACTCTGTCAGTAAGCTCGCAAGGGTGAACTCCAAGCTGTTTGACCGCCTGAGCGCTGCCTGAAACAGTCTGAACTGCGATTTTAAGCGCATCACTGCGTGTCAGACCGTTTTTAACGCCCGCAAAAGCCAAATCATTTATAAATTCATAAACAAAAGCGGGCGCGGAACCGGCAAGCGCAGTGAAAACCGAAAAAAGTTTTTCATCAAGGCTCATACAATCACCGAATGAAGAGCAAAAACATCTAACAAAAGATATTTGTTCGTCAGTTGCGTTTTCATTAAAGCAAAACGCCGTCATTGCCATACCTACAGCCGCATTTATATTTGGCATTATTCTGAAAACAGAACAAGCGGAATCAAGTTTTGATGACAGGAAAGAAATGTCTGTCCCCGCGGCGGTGGAAATAACAAAACTGCAATAATCTTTTATCTGAACAAGAACATCAGCAATATCTTTAGGTTTGACTGCAACAACAGTAACATCGGCAGATTTTGCAGCCGACACACAATCGTCTGCTGTATTTACGCCGTATGTTTCACTCAGCCGATTTGTTTTTGATGAGTCCATGTCATAAATATAAATGTTTTCAGGTAACACCAATTCGGCCTCAACTACGCCTTTCAGCATAGCGGAAGCCAAATTGCCTGTGCCTATAAAAGACAGTTTATTCATCATTCAAGTTCAGAAGCGCAATGAGCGCATTTTACTGCGTCAATTGCAATTTCACTCTTGCAATACGGACAGACTTTTGTTGTGGGAGCAGCGGGCGTTTCTTCCTTTTTGAATTTCGCAGAAACTTTGTTAATACTTTTAACAATAAGGAAAATAACAATGGCCATAATGAGGAAATTGATGATGGCGCTGATGAAGTTGCCGTAGTTAAGTGAAGCGGTATCGCCGAGCATAACTTTCCACTCTGAGAAATCTTTTCCGCCTGTTGCAAGGCTGATTACCGGCATAATAACATCGTTAACAAGTGAACTGACTATTGCCTGAAAAGCTCCGCCGATAATAACACCGACTGCAAGGTCGAGAACATTGCCTCTCATAACAAATTCTTTAAATTCCGATACTATACCTTTGCCTTTTTCTTTTGCCATAATAAAAACTCCTTTTATTTTTTTAATATTTTAACACATTAAATAATTACAGGTCAATACTTTCATAATCAAATTGAGGAATAAAAGATTCTTCAGCCGATTCAGCGTTTTGAAAATAAACATTTTCAAAACCAAGTTCAAGAATTCTGCGTTTCGCCAACTTATATTCTTTTGCCGTCAGTTTCCGGTTAAGCGGAGGCATTTTGGCAGCCGCGCCGAAGGGGATATATTGCCTCATTATGCTTATTGAGGTTTCCTGCGGAAAGTTTTGAGAAACATATTCAAATATTCTGAAAGTCTGTGAAATATTTCCCGGCAGAACAAGATGCCTTATCAGAAGACCTTTCCTTGCAATACCATTTTTGTCAAGTTCAAGATTGCCCACCTGCCTGAACATTTCTTTTACCGCCGAGGAAGCAAATTCAAAATAGTTTTCCGCTCCCGAATATTTTAAAGAAACAGCGGAGTCATAAAACTTAATATCCGGTAAATAAATATCAATATAACCTTCAAGCATTCTAAGCGATTCGGCGCATTCATAACCCGATGAATTCCAGACAACGGGAACGGGGGATTTAAACTCTCTGAGAGCATTTATGATTTGCTCGGTATAATGTGTAGGAGTAACCAGGTTTAAATTGTGAACGCCCGAATTAACAAGATTATCAAATATTTTCAGCAATTCCGTTGTATTAACTTGTTTACCGTTGTCATAATGGCTTATTTCATAATTCTGGCAAAAAACACATTTTAGCGAACAGCCGGTGAAAAACACCGTTCCGCTTCCGTTTATTCCGCTTATGCAAGGCTCTTCCCAGTAATGCGGAGCCGCTCTTGAAACTTTAATCTGATTAGTGCAGCTGCAAAATCCTTTTTTAACAATTCTGTCAACATTACACTGTCTGGGACAAATATTACATAACATTTTATCACCCGTTTTATTATAGTTCCAAAACATATCAATTTCAATTGATAAATTAATTGATTTTAAGAAAAAAATATGATAATATAAAATAGTTATGTAAGGAGGTTTAAATATGGCATCTGAAATGCTTAAACAAATTCTCGATGCGGAAAACAACTGCAATTCGGAAATTGAAAAAGCACAGAACAAAGCTTATGAAATAATTAAAAACGCTGAAAAAGAATGCGATGAAATCACTGCTTCTGTAATTGAAAATGCCAGAGCCGAAGCTGCCGCCTTGGTTGAAGCCGCTCAGAACGCTGCGGCGCAAAGTGAGGCTGACGCGCAACGCGAATGCTCTGAAACCGCAAAAAAAACAGAAGAAAACGCTAAGGCAAAATTTGACGAAGCTGTAAATTGTGTCATTGAAAGTATAATATAACCTATTTAGCTATAGTTTTAGAAACAAGGAGGTGAAATTGTGGCAAAACAAAACATAAAAAAAATCGAAATACTTGCCTCCATAAAGGATGTTAAAGATATTGTTGACCTTATTCAGCGCAAAGGGATAATCGAACTGTCCGACATACCAGATGACGACCTTGTTGATAAACTCTCGACATCTCAGAGTTTCGGGTTTTATGAAAAATATCTCAATGAATCTCAAAGCGCCCTGAAAACACTTGACAAATACTGCCCCCCTTCAAAGGGATTGCTTGAATCGATTATTCCTCAGAAAGAAAATCTGTCACTTTCTCAATATCTCGAAAACGCTGATAAGGCAAACATCTACCTCGGCTACTGTTATGACATAAACGCAGCACAGAAACAGATTGAAGAATCTTCAACCGCAATTGCGCGTTGCGAAGTAATGCTTGAAAGTCTTGAACCGTGGCTTAATCTTGATGTTCCGATGAAATACACAGGCTCAAAAACAACATCGACTTTCATCGGCACGCTTCCCGGAGAGTATTCACCTGAAACGCTTAGAAGCGCACTTTTGCCCGCTCTCGGCGAAGAGGAACGGTATGACTGCGAGGTAATTCATTCATCCAAAAACCAGACAAATGTTTTTATCATTTGCCACAATGAATGTAAGCAAACCGTTTATGAAGCGTTGCGCGGCATAGGTTTCGCATATCCTTCCGACCCGACAAAACATCCGCCGTGCGTCAGATATGAACGCTACAAAAATGCTGTTGAGGATTTTAAGAAAAAGAGTGAACTCGCGCTTGAAACAATTAAAGAAAACGCTGAACACAGGCGCGAAATTGAGTTTGCTTATGACTACTTTTCGTTATATAAAGAAAAGTATTCCGCAATCGGCAAACTCGCGGTAACGGATAATGTTTTTATTCTTAACGGCTTTATTTCTGAAAGAAACATTGAAAAATTCATTGAAGAGCTCGAAAACAAATTTACCGTCGCGGTAAACATTACAGAACCCGGCGATGATGAAAATGTGCCGGTTGAGGTTAAAAACAATGCTTTTACCGGCGCGGTTGAAGGAATTACAAATATGTATTCCCCGCCCGGAAAAAACGACATTGACCCTAACCCGGTAATGGCATTTTTCTATTATGCTCTTTTCGGAATAATGCTGTCGGACGCGGGCTACGGTTTAATTATGGTTGTCGGCACTTCAATAGCAAAAGCAAAAATGAAACTTGAAGGCGCAATGAAAAAAACCGTTGATATGTATTTCTATTGCGGAATCGCTACCGTTTTCTGGGGCGCGCTGTTCGGAAGTTGGTTCGGCGACATTTTTGAGGTTGTCGCGCGTGACTTTTTCGGAATAGCCGATCTTGGTGCGAAACTGAATGAATTACTTGGATTCACGGTTTTCAGAAGTGGGATTGCTCTATGGTTTCAACCTGTTCAGGATCCGATGCGTCTTATGCGATATTCCTTTTTGTTTGGCATTATACATCTGTTCGCTGGTCTTTTCGCTTCATTTTACAAAATGTGGAAAGCGGACAATAAAATCGGAGCAATCTGCGATGTTATTCCCGTGTTTCTGCTTATTACCGGAATTGCTCCTGTCGGCGCAGGCATACTCAGCGTAAATGTTCCCGCAACACTTAAAAGCACAGGCCTTATTATGGCCGCCACGGGCGCCGTTCTGATTGTTCTGACCGCAGGCAGAGATTCTAAAAACATTGTCGGCAAACTCGGTCTGGGTTTATATGGGCTTTATAACACGGCTTCCGGCTGGATGAGCGATATACTTTCATACTCAAGGCTGCTCGCACTAGGTTTATGCACCGGCGTTATTGCTTCAGTTGTAAATACCATGGGAACAATTCCCGGAAATAAAATCGCAAAAGCGTGCCTGCTTGTGCCGGTATTCCTGTTCGGTCATATTGTAAATATGGCAATTAACCTTATCGGCACTTATGTTCACACAAACAGGCTGCAGTATGTTGAGTTTTTTGCTAAATTTTATGAGGGCGGAGGAAGAACTTTCACTCCACTCAAAACAAATACCAAATATTTCAATATCAAGGAGGACTAATTTAATGAATCTTACAATGGGTGCTTTATTGGCTATTTTAGGCGGTGTTATTGCCGCGATTATGGGTGGCGTTGGTTCCGCTATCGGCGTAGGAACAGTCGGTCAGGCTGCCGCAGGTGTTGTTTCGGAAGATCCTTCAAAATTCGGTAAAGTTCTTATTCTTCAGATTCTTCCCGGCACACAGGGTCTTTACGGCTTTCTTGTTGCGTTCCTGCTTCTTGTTCAGATTGGCGTTATGAGCGGCGATCTTGTTGGCGGAGAAAGCGGACTTACCGTTTCACAGGGTTTAATGTATTTTGCCGCATGTATGCCTATGGCTATAGGCGGTCTTGTTTCCGCTATGTATCAGGGCAAAGCTGCTGTTGCAGGTGTAGGTATTGTTGCCAAAAAGCCCGAAGAAAGCGGTAAAGCGATTATTTTTGCCGCAATGGTTGAAACTTACGCTGTTCTTGCTCTTCTTATCTCAATCCTTTCCATTTTCAGCATTACTTCAATCATCACCGGCTGAGAGGATTTATATAATGACAGGTCTTGAAAAAATCATTAACACAATAGATTCGGACAACGCTGTCAGATGTGAACAGATAATTTCTTCAGCACAAAAGAAAGCAGAATCATTAAAAACCGAAGCAAAAACCAATGCCGAAATCAAAGCAAAAGAAATAATTGATTCTGCCAAAGAAAAATGCAACAAAACAGCTGATATTCAGGAATCCAGAAACGCTCAGATTCAGAAGCAGTTTCTGCTCAACACCAGAATCAACCTGATTAACGGTGTTATTTCAGCTGCGTCGCAAAAACTTGACAATCTGACAGACGGCGAGTATTTTGATTTTCTGATTAAACTGATAAAAAAATACGCCTGCGAGGGAAAATGCGAGTGTATTTGCAATTCAAAAGACAATGCCCGTATGCCCGCCGGTTTCAAAACTCAAGCTGTTGAAGCCGCTTCCTCAAAAGGAGCAGAACTGACTTTTCCGGATAAAACCGACGATATTAAAAACGGTTTTATTCTGCGCTACGGTTTAATCGAGATCAATTGTTCGTTTGACTCCATTATTGATGAAAACCGTGAGGAACTGAAAGAAAAGGTCAATGCAATACTCTTTTAAGGGGCGTGAGTTACTTTGAACAAAACAAAATATACTTATGCTGTTGCAAGAATCAGAGCAAACGACGCAAGACTTCTGCACAGTTCCGATTATGATATGCTTATAAACGCAGGCGAAAAAGATACGGTTATCCGTATTCTCAATGAAAAAGGATGGAACATTGACCCAAAAAACATCTTTAAGTCTCTTGAGAATGAAGCGGAAGTTGTATGGAGTCTTATTGAAGAAAGCGTTCCCGATGCTTCTCTGATTGAAGCACTTATAACGGAAAACGACTTCTACAATCTTAAAGCAGCGCTTAAAGCCAATTTTTCCGATTTGAAAATTGAAAAGTATTACACTTACCCCTGCACATTTGACACATCTCTGTTGACTTATGCTGTAACTCACAATAATTTTAGGAATATTCCCGTGCATTTGCGCCCAACTGCCGAAAAGGCTTACAAATCCTATACCGAAAACAACAGCGGTCAGGATATGGAAATAATAATTGACAAGGCGTGCATTGAAATGTGTCTTGATTACGCTGATAAGGCAGACAGTGAACTTTTGAAAAGCATTATGCTTATCCGTTGTGTTCAGTCAAACATCAAAATTGCCGAAAGATGTGTTTTGTGCGGTAAAACAAAAGATTTTACATCGAACGCGCTTTGTGACTGCCCGGGCATTGACAATAATGAACTTATTGATACAGTCAAAGACAGAGAAAAACTATCTCAATACATTTCGGAAACACAGTTCTCATTTATGAAGAACGCCGTAACTGGCAGTTTCACGGAATTTGAGAACTTTTGCAATGATTATATTATTACCTTGACAAAACAGACCAAATGGGATATAGACGGTCCCGACCCTGTTATTTCATACTGGATAATAAAATCAAACGAAATCAGAAACGCAAGAGTCATTATTTCTGCGAAAGAAAACGGTCTGTCTGCTGACGAAATAAGAAAGAGAGTGAGGGGTGCAGATGTTTAAAATTGCTGCAATGGGAGATAAAGACAGCATTTACGGCTTTGCCTCTCTCGGTCTTCACATTTTTCCTTTTGATGACACCGACGACCCGATAGAAGCTGCTCACACTTTGAGAAGGCTTTCAGAAAGCGGATACGGCGTTGTTTACATTACAGAAAAACTCGCTTCATTGATTCAGAACGAAATAGACAAGCTTTCATCCCAACCGCTCCCCGCTGTAGTGCTTATTCCCGGGGTTAGAGGGAACACCGGCGCAGGTCTCGCAAATGTCAGCAAAAGTGTAGAAAAAGCGGTTGGTTCAGACATACTTTCAGAATAAATTGAAAGGTAAGATTTTTAAATGAGCAAAGGAACAATTACCAAAATAGCAGGTCCCCTTGTTGTTGCTTCGGGAATGCGCGATGCAAATATGTTTGATGTCGTGCGTGTCAGCAACTCAAGACTCATCGGCGAAATAATTGAGATGCACGGCGACAGAGCATCAATTCAGGTCTATGAGGAAACATCAGGTCTTGGCACAGGTGAACCCGTTGAATCCACAAATGAGCCTTTGAGCGTAGAACTCGGTCCCGGTCTTATCGAAGGAATATACGACGGCATTCAGAGACCGCTTAATGTTATACGCGACCTTATAGGCAACAACCTTACACGAGGTATTGAAGTGCCTGCTCTCAACCGTGAAAAAGTTTGGCATTTTGTGCCGGTTGCGAAGCCCGGCGATAAAGTTACCGGCGGCGATATTCTTGGCACAGTTCAGGAAACAGCTGTTGTTCTTCACAAAATTATGGTTCCTCCTTCAATCATCGGAACAGTTGAAAGCATCGCCGAAGGCGACTATAAAATTACTGATAAAGTCGGCGTTATCAAAACAGATAAAGGAAACTATGATTTTACTCTTATGCAGAAGTGGCCTGTAAGAAAAGGCAGACCTTACGCTAAAAAACTTTCGCCAAACACTCCTCTTGTTACTGGTCAGAGAGTTGTTGACACTCTTTTTCCGATTGCAAAAGGCGGCGTTGCAGCGATTCCCGGACCTTTCGGCAGCGGTAAAACAGTAACACAGCACCAGCTTGCCAAATGGGCTGAAGCAGATATTGTTGTATATATCGGTTGCGGTGAGCGCGGAAATGAAATGACCGATGTTCTTAATGAGTTCCCGGAACTTATTGATCCTCACACCGGCAAATCGCTTATGGAGCGCACAGTTCTTATTGCTAACACATCAGATATGCCTGTTGCCGCTCGCGAAGCATCTGTTTACACCGGAATTACCATTGCAGAGTATTTTCGTGATATGGGCTATTCTGTTGCTCTTATGGCAGACTCCACATCACGCTGGGCAGAAGCATTGCGTGAAATGAGTGGCCGCCTTGAAGAAATGCCCGGTGAAGAAGGCTACCCTGCCTACCTTGGCAGCAGACTTGCTCAGTTCTATGAACGCGCCGGCTCGGTTATATCACTCGGCTTGGATGAAAGAACAGGCGCGCTCTCTGTTATAGGTGCCGTTTCACCTCCCGGCGGCGACATTTCGGAACCTGTTTCTCAGGCTACCCTGAGAATCGTAAAAGTTTTCTGGGGTCTTGATTCCTCTCTTGCATACAAGCGTCATTTCCCTGCTATAAACTGGCTTACAAGTTATTCACTTTACGCAGACACTCTCGGCGAATGGTTTAACACAAATGTCAACCCCTCCTGGACTTCACTTCGTGGAAGACTTATGAAGATACTCAGCGAAGAAGCCGCTCTTGATGAAATTGTTAAACTGGTCGGTATGGACGCTCTCTCCGCACCTGACAGACTTAAAATGGAAGCGGCAAGATCAATCCGTGAAGACTTTCTTCATCAGCTTGCGTTTCACGAGGTTGACACATACACATCATTAAGAAAACAATTTATTATGATGTCGCTTATTCTTGAATATTATGACTGCGCTTCCTCTGCGCTCGAAAACGGAGCGGATATTGAAAAATTGATTTCAGTTCCCGTTCGCGAATCAATAGGAAGATTCAAATATATTCACGAGAACGACATCGAAAACGAATACGCAAGAATAAGCCTTGAAATCAAAAATGAAATCAAGGAAGTAATTGACAGCAAGGAGGAGTTTTGATGCCGAAAGAATACAGAACCATTCAGGAAGTATCGGGGCCTCTTATGCTTGTGCGCGAGGTTGAAGGCGTTTCTTACAATGAACTGGGTGAAATAGAACTTGCAAACGGCGAAACAAGAAGATGCCGCGTGCTTGAACTTAACGGCACAGATGCGCTTGTTCAGTTGTTTGAAGCGTCAACCGGTATCAACCTTGAAGAAAGCAAAGTCCGTTTTTCAGGCAGGCAGATGGAACTCGGACTTTCGCTTGATATGCTCGGCAGAGTTTTTGACGGTTTGGGCAGACCTATTGACGGCGGTCCGGAGATTATTCCCGAAAAACGTGCGGATGTTAACGGCGTTCCGATGAACCCTGCCGCAAGAAGCTATCCGCAGGAGTTTATTCAAACAGGCGTTTCTGCAATAGACGGCCTTAACACACTTGTCAGAGGTCAGAAACTGCCCATTTTCTCTGCTTCGGGTCTTCCCCACGCTCAGCTTGCGGCGCAAATTGCAAAGCAGGCTAAAGTTCTCGGTGCTAACGAACAGTTTGCCGTTATTTTCGGTGCGATGGGAATTACATTTGAAGAGTCTAACTACTTTGTTGAAAGTTTCCGCGAAACCGGTGCTATTGACAGAACAGTTATGTTCTCAAACCTTGCGAATGACCCCGCGATTGAAAGAATCGCTACGCCGAAAATGGCACTTACCGCCGCCGAATATCTCGCGTTTGACAAGGAAATGCATGTTCTTGTTATACTTACCGACATAACTAACTATGCCGATGCTCTTCGTGAGGTTTCCGCCGCGAGAAAAGAAGTTCCCGGCAGACGCGGCTACCCCGGTTATATGTATACAGACCTTGCTTCCATTTATGAGCGCGCAGGCAGACAACGCGGCAAAAACGGCAGTATTACAATGATTCCGATTTTAACAATGCCTGAGGATGATAAAACACATCCCATCCCCGACCTGACAGGTTATATTACCGAAGGTCAGATTATTCTAAGCCGTGAACTTTACAGAAAAAGCGTCAATCCGCCCATTGATGTTCTTCCTTCGCTCTCGCGTCTGAAAGATAAAGGCATCGGTGAAGGTAAAACGAGAAAAGATCATTCAAACACAATGAACCAGCTTTTCTCAGCTTACGCAAGAGGCAAAGACGCAAAAGAACTTATGGTTATTCTCGGTGAAGCCGCTCTGACGGATATTGACAAACTCTATGCAAAATTTGCAGATGAGTTTGAAAACAAATATGTCTCTCAAGGATTTGACACAAACCGATCTATAGAAGAAACTCTTGACCTCGGCTGGCAGTTGCTTAAAATTCTGCCCAGGAGCGAATTGAAACGAATCAGCGACGAACTTCTTGAAAAGTATTACGATGCATAAAAGGTGTTGAAATATGGCTGTTCTCAATGTCAACCCGACACGAATGGAATTAACCAACCTCAAAAGAAAACTGACAACCGCCAGACGCGGTCACAAGCTTTTGAAAGACAAGCGCGATGAACTTATGCGCCGCTTTCTTGACCTTGTGCGTGAAAACAAGAGCCTTCGCATTGAGGTTGAAGAGGATATACGCAAGGCAAATATTGCAATGGAAACAGCGAGAAGCACAATGAACGACAAAGCGCTGGATGTTGCGCTTATGCTTCCCACACAAGAAATGAGCCTTGAGGTTTCCGAAAAAAATGTTATGAGCGTGCTTATTCCTGTTTTTGACATAAATCTGCGAACCGCAAATGAAAACGACATTTACTCATACGGTTTTGCCCTTACACCCGGCGAACTTGATGACGCCGTAAAAGCATTTTCCGATGTAATGCCGAAACTTTTAAAACTGGCGGAGGTAGAAAAATCCTGCCAGCTTATGGCATCGGAAATTGAAAAAACAAGAAGAAGAGTAAACGCTCTGGAACATGTTATGATTCCGCAGTATGAAGAAACCATTCGCTACATAACAATGAAACTTGATGAAAACGAAAGAAGCACCACAACCAGACTTATGAAAGTCAAGGATATGATGCTTGCTCAGGCACACAATTACAATTAAACATTTTTAATAATGCGGACTTTTACGGTTCGCATTATTTTTTTCTTGAAATAATAATAATTGTTTGATAATATTCATTTAGGGGGATGATGAATATGAAAAAGACCGTTTCACTTATTCTTGTTTTTGCGATTGTTTTATGCTGTTCATCTGTCGCGTTTTCTGCTAATGGCAGTTCCGAAGATTACCCTATCATAATTGTTCCCGGCTACGGAGGCTCTGCCCTTGTGAAAACAAACGATGATATGACACAGGAGCAAGTCTGGGGTGTTGACGGTGATGAGATTCTTTCAATTGTTCTGTCAAAAATCGTTCAAATAGGAATCGGATTCGGTGTTTTGACAGTTGGTAACGCCGATTACCTTGCAGATGTTGTCGGAAAAGAGGCTGTTAAATACCTCAAAGACATAAGATGCAACCCTGACGGAAGCAGCAAATACAATGTAACAACTAAATATAAAACGGCTCATGAAACCAGCCGCGAAGCCTTATATAAAGAATACGGCAATTATGAAGATTATCAGTTTGAAAAAGAATTCAACGCTTTTTTTGCCGAAAAAATCGGAGACGATAAAGTCTTTAATTTCAACCACGATTTCAGAAACGGCGCCGTCAAATGTGCCGAAAACCTTGATGCGTATATCCAAGAGGTTAAAGCACAAACCGGTTGTGAAAAGGTAAATATTTATTCCATCAGTCACGGCGGTCAGGTAACAGGCACTTACCTGACAATTTACGGAGAAAAATGTGATGTTAACAAAGCGATTATGACCGTGCCCGCTCTTTGCGGTTCATCCACACTTTATGATCTGTTTTCAAAAAACATAAAATTTGATGAACTAAATCTGCTTTATTTTATTGAAAACGGAACTATAAATGAAACGGATTTGCACTGGCTTGTTGAAGCACAGCAGCTCGGTTTTCTCGACAAAGTATTCAACAAACTTGTTCCTTATCTTTTTGATATTGCGGGCTATTGGGGCAGCGTATGGGATTTTATGCCCTCTGACATCTATGACGAAATGAAAGAAAAATGGCTTGACCCTGTTGCCAGCGCAGAAATAATAAAACAAAGCGACTATATGCATTATGAAATAATGCCGCAATTTTCATCATCATTTCAAAAGTGTATTGATGATTACGGAATGCAGGTTTCAATTATTGCCGGTGTTGATATAAATACAACTACAGGCTGTCCCATAAACTCAGACGGGATTATATTCACAGCAGGTGCTACAGGCGCGACCTGCGCAGAATACGGAAAAAGATTCCCCGATAATTACACGCAGAAAAATTCCTGCGGAGGAAAAAACAAAATCTCCCCTTCAATGACCATTGACGCTTCAACATCATATCTGCCTGATAACACCTGGTTTATGTCGGGAATGTTTCACGGAATGATGGTTTGGGAAGATTTCGGTTTGAACCTGATAAACAAACTGATGCTCACCGATGAAATAAAAGATGTTTACTCTGATCCCGGTTTTCCTCAGTTTCACACTTCATCAAATCCGTCATATTCGGTTTTCGCAAAGTTTGACAACAGCATTGAAGGATTTATATCAGCAGACGACAAATCTCTGGTTTTAAGCAATCTGACAAAAGAAAATAACGACCTGTATATATTGAATATTGAGTCAAATGGTATTGACCTGAGGTTTGATTTAAACGGTCTCGGCAAGCCGATTAAAGAAAATGAAAGCATAAGCGTCGGTTTCAGCGGTGACACATCATCCGCAACCTCAAAAGTTATTGAAATCGCTGTAACCTACGCCGTCAAAGGCACGACAACCCCGCTCGGTCAAAGAGTTATGTATTTCACCGTTACAGATTTTGAAAACGATTTTGATAACTCATCACAATTAAAAGAACTTGAAAAAAACTTCGGTATTTTCACTTCATTATTATCTGCTTTTATTTTGAGGATCTTTTCTTTATTCAAACCGATTATTCAATTAATCAATTATTAAAATTACAATAAATAATTTACCGCTCAACTCACTACATTAAGTTGAGCGGTATTTTTCAGTCTGTTGCTTTGCGGAATAACTCAATTCCTTTTTCAAGAGAATAATCTTTATTGAATATTCCCGAAGACCCGACAACAAACATATCGGCGCCGGCTTTTTTCATCTTTACTGCGTTTTCAAAACTGACATTGCCATCTACTTCGATTTTTATATTATCATATCCACTGCTGTCCAGAAACTGTCTTGCGTATTCAATCTTTTTTATTGTTGAGGGTATAAGTTTCTGCCCTGCGTAACCGGGATTGACTGTCATAATTAAAACAGCATCAATATCGTCAAGAACATTTTCAATCATACAGACAGGAGTTGCGGGGTTCAATGCAACCATTGATTTTGCGCCCTTGTCTTTTATTCGGGAGAGCGCTCTCTGTAGATGATTTGTGCTCTCGGCATGAACGGAAACAAAATCATTTTCTCCTATCGGGAACCATTCGATTTTGTTTTCAGGCTCATTAACCATAAGATGAATATCGAGCGGAATATCCGTGCGTGATTTAATGTGCCTGCAGTAATCCGTTCCGAGAGTGAAATTAGGCACAAAAGAGCCGTCCATTATGTCAATGTGCAGGTAATCAATTGAGCATTTTTCAAATGCTGATATGACGCCTTCAAGGTTGAAAATATCAGCGCACATCATTGAGGGGCATACTTCAGTTTTCATCCTTCTTCACCTCTTTGAAGTTTATGTTAAGCAATACAATTGAAATCAAAATCAGAATAATGCCTGCAATTTTGGATATGTTATGGCTTTCGTTAAGAAATACCATTCCGATTACTGCACCGACAAGCGGTTCCACTGCAACAAGAATTGCCGCTTTTCCGGATTCCAGTTTTTCAAGCCCACGCGTGTAAAGAAAATACGGCATAACCGTTGAAATTATTCCGATGCCGAGGCACCAGAGAACCGAATGAGGATTACGGATAACTGCCGAAACAGTCTCAATGGGTCCTGAGATAAACAGATCACCTAAAAGTCCGAAAATAAAAGTATATGCGGTTACTGTGTATGTGCTGTATTTTTTCAAAGCAAATTTTCCGAACACAGAATACAATGCATAGAATAGACCAGAAGCAATTCCGGTAAGAATAACAAAAGGTCTCACCTTAACTCCGCCGAGCACACCCGCAGTAAGAACACAGCCAGCAAAAGACAGAACAAGTGCAGTAACTTTGCCGATTGTTATTCTTTCTTTGAATAACAATGCGGAAAACAGCACAACAAAGACGGGCGATGTATAAAGAAGAACAACCGCCAGTGACGCTTCGCTTTTGATAATAGTATAAAAATAACAGATATTGAAAAGCGAAACACTTATAATCCCCGTTCCGATAAACATCCAGATATCCTTCAAACTGATTTTCAGCAGGGATTTGTCTTTAACCAAAATAAAAGCCTTAAATGAGACAGAGGCGATAAGCATTCTGACAAATGCAATCTGAATAGAGTCAAGACCTGACAAAGAGAGATTTTTAATAAATACTCCGATAAGTCCCCACAGCACACCTGCGAGAATTACGGAAATAACCGCGCTGTATTTTTTCAAAATGAATTTGCAGATAAACTGCGCCTTTCTTTAAGTATCTGTAATTTCTGAAAGTAATGATTTTGGTCTGCCATTGCGAATTTTTTCAATAAGTTCGCTGATTTTCCGGTTTGCAATGTCAATATCTGCGCCGAATTCATCCGCGCTTTTTCTCAAAACTCCGAATCGAACGGCTGAAAGCTGAATAAGGGCGTCGGATGTTACTATTGTGACCTGTTCGTTTCTGCCAATCTGAGAAACAAGTTTTTCAATATAAACATCGGCAAGTTCGCGTTCCTTTGTATATACAACATGAATATTGTTAAAATCAAATTTTTCACCCTGATTGCCGGGAACTTTATATGCGTCAAAAACAAGAACAATGTTTATTTTTGTAAAAGCGCTGTAATTGCTTAAAATGTGCATAAGCGCTTCTCTTGCGGATGAAAGATCCGATACGGCAATATCTTTTAATTCATCCCACGCAAAAATCACATTGTAACCGTCAACAATAATCCATTTTTTTCTTTCGGTC
This sequence comes from Clostridia bacterium, assembly GCA_017428625.1. Taxonomy (GTDB): domain Bacteria; phylum Bacillota; class Clostridia; order Oscillospirales; family Acutalibacteraceae; genus CAG-177. The sequence goes on along the minus strand of JAFRQM010000029.1, from coordinate 51,415 downwards.
AAAATGTAATCATTTATTTGAGAAGACGGTTTTTCTTCGGCTTTTCTGAACAATTCATATTTAACCTCACCGAACTCGTGCTTCATTATTGCCTCAAGTTCCTTGTCGTCAATATGAAAATTCCTTTTGTTGACAGCCGGCTTTTCAATGCTGTCTTTTTTCAGTGAATACCCTATATGCATATATTCCGGAACATTCTGCCATCTGACATTAAACCCCGCTCCGTGAGCGCAGAAAACAGAATCGGCCGTGTTTTCAATATCAGCCTCCGGATTGTAATTCTTGTCTTCAATTACTTTTGCGGAGTTATGGCAAACATCATAACCGCAGAAAACAAGTGAGAGCCTGCCTTTGCCTGATGTGTATGAAGCAACCTCCTGCACATAACCGTTAATCTCCGAAACGGGCGCTCTGCCTTTCAATATAGCAAATCCGTCATCTTCAACAGGAGGATCAGACGAACCGTGCATAAGGTGGATATCATTTATTGCTCTTCCGAGGTTGTCATAAGGCACTTGCAGCGTAAATGAATAAAAAGGCTCAAGCAGAACGGATTTTGCGTTCATCAACCCGTTCCTGACCGCACGGTAAGTTGCCTGCCTGAAATCGCCGCCTTCGGTATGTTTGAGATGCGCCCTGCCTGAAACAAGAGTAATTCTAACATCAGTCAGTTCGGAACCGGTCAGGACCCCCAAGTGCTGTTTTTCGGCTAAATGAGTAAGAATCAGCCTTTGCCAGTTTCTGTCAAGATAATCTTCACTGCAAACTGAGGCAAATTTCAGCCCGTTTCCCCTTTTCATGGGCTCAATTAGCACATGAACCTCGGCGTAATGCCTCAGCGGTTCATAATGGCCGACTCCTTCAACGGCCGTTTCTATTGTTTCTTTATATTGAATACTGCCTTCGCCGATTTCAATCTGTATTCCGAAACGGTCTGAAACAACACTTTTGAGAATTTCAGCCTGAATTACACCCATAAGGCTTGCCTGAATTTCACCGCCGGCACTGTTCCATCTGATTTTCAACTGTGGGTCTTCTTCTTCAAGCATTTTGATTTTGGGCATAAACTGTGCGGCGTCAACATCTTCCGGCAGAATTATTCTGAAATTCATTATGGGCTCAAGAACCGGTTTTTCAGCTTTCTGTTCATAACCGAAGCCCTGACCGTCATATGTGTTTTCGAGGCCCGCCAAAGCGCAGACTGTGCCTGCAGGCGCTTCACTCACAGCGGTAAATCTGTCGCCGTTATAGATTCTTATCTGATTAACCTTTTCATCTATGCCGTCAATGTTTACCGTATCTTTGACTTTAAGTGTTCCGCCAGTTATTTTAACATGCGTAAGTCTCAAGTCTTTTTCATAAGTAATTTTGAATACTTTTGCGCCAAATTCATCCGGAAAGTGCTTTTCATCAATATAGGTTTCAAGAGCGCTTATAAAATCGTCAATACCTTCAAATTTTAATCCGGAGCCGAAAAACACCGGAAATGCCCTTCTTGATTTTATAAGGAATCTTATATCGTCCTGAGAAACGCCTTTGCCTGAAATATATTTTTCAAGAACATCATCTGAGCAAAGAGCGACGCGTTCATAAAACTCACTGCAAGATGTGTCTGTAAAATCTATGCAGTCAATGCTCAATTCGCTGCGGATTTCATCAATTAAGGCATTGTTGTCTGTTTTGCCGTAATCTGTTTTTGTGACAAAAATAAACACGGGAATACCGTAATGTTTTAACAGTTTCCAGACCGTTTTTGTATGTGACTGAACGCCGTCATTCGCGCTGATAACAAGAATCGCGTAGTCAATAACATTCAGAACTCTCTCGGTTTCTGTCGAAAAATCAATATGACCCGGGGTGTCAAGCAGTGTAATGCTAATTCTATCTGTTTTAAGTTCTGCCTGACCCATAAATACCGTTATTCCACGCTCGCGTTCAATTCGGTGCGAATCCATAACCGTGTTGCCGCTGTCAACTCTGCCGGGCGAACGCAAACATCCTGATTTATAAAGGAGAGCTTCAGCTAATGTGGTTTTACCTGCGTCAACATGGGCAAGAATGCCTATAACCGCTTTTTTCATTACTCGCCCTCCTTCCGAGTTTACATTTTACTTTAATAGTTTAATAAAATCAATATTTATATTTGTTGAATATTTTATTTCACTGTGTTAAAATATAGAAAAATAAACGAAGGGTGACGATTTAATGGAAAAAACATACACCGGCTGGAGAGAATCCGCACAGAAAAGCAAGCAGACCGAATACACCGAACCTACCAGACTGCTTGCTGCAAACGGCACGCTGCTCGCAAAAGGATATGCAAAACACAATGTTTTTGATTATGACAGAAACTGCGTCAAAAAGCAGAATCGCCGCAAGGAATGGGATTTTTATCAAATTTCAAACGGTAGATATATGGTTCAGATAAGTTTTGCAAATATTTCACTTGGCGGCTATGTTTCAGCGGTTCTTGTTGACCTGATAAAAGGCAAAACAATTGCCAGCAAAATGTCACCGTTCCTTGGCGGAAAAGACAAGTATGTTCTTCCTCCCAAAGGTGATATGCCCAACAATGTCAATATGACAATAGGCAAAGCAAGTTTTGATTTTAACACAACCGAAACAGGAAGAACGCTTTATTTCAAATTTCAGGATGTTGAATGCAATTTCAGTATGGATATTATGCCCGGGCTTGAAAACATTACAACCGTTCTGCCTTTTGATAACTTCCCGGACAGGTATTTTATGACAACAAAGCAAAATTCGATGCCCTGCGAAGGTCAGTTCAGAATAGCCGCGGATATTTACGATTTCACCAAAGACGACACCTTCTGTATTCTTGACTGGGGCAGAGTCTGCACACCTTATTCTCTTGTATGGTATTGGGGCAACGGCTCAACCTACATAACGGATGAAAACGGCGAAAAACACATTTTCGGTTTTGAAATCACCTGGGGTATCGGCAATGAATCAAACGCTACCGAAACATGCCTTTTTTATGACGGCAAAGCGCATAAAATCGGTGCGGTTGATGTTGATGTTTTTCCGAAACCCGACAAGTTTATGCAACCTTGGCGGTTTGTTTCGGAAGACGGAAGATTCAACCTGACAATGACGCCTTTTTATGACCATCACTCCGACCTCAATGTTCTGGCAATGCGTATGAACAGCCACCAGGTGCACGGAAAATGGAACGGCACCGTTACACTTGATGACGGCACCGTTCTTGAAATCAAAGATATGTATGCGTTCTGTGAATATGTTGAGAACAGATGGTAATTGAATAATATTTTTGAAGCACAGAGTAAAATGCTCTGTGCTTCTGCTTTTATTTTTTTATATGTAGCGCCCTTACAGCATTGAGTGCGGCAATAACCATTACACCTACATCGGCAAAAATTGCCAGCCACATATCAGCAAGGCCGAAAGTGCCGAGAACAAGACATATAAATTTAACGCCTACTGAAAATATAATGTTCTGATAAACAATGCCGAGACACTTGCGTGAAATCTTCAATGCGGTTGATATTTTTAACGGGTCATCATCCATCAGAACAACATCAGCCGCTTCAATGGCAGCGTCGCTGCCGACTGCGCCCATCGCAATTCCGATATCCGCTCTGACAAGTGAAGGAGCGTCATTGATTCCGTCACCGACAAAAACAGTTTTATTATCACTGTTTCTGATAATATCTTCAACAATTCCGACTTTTTCAGAAGGCAGAAGCTGTGAGTGAACTTCATCAATTCCGAGTTCTTTTGCAACGCCTTCAGCAGCCTTATGTGAATCGCCTGTAAGCATAACAGTTCTTTTAACACCCGATTTTTTCAAAGCATCAATAGCGGCTTTAGAATTGTTTCTGATTACGTCTTTTATTAAAATATGACCTGAATACTCGCCGTTTACGCAGAGGTGAATTATTGTGCCGGAACTGCGGCAGGGAATATAATTTACGCCAAGGTCATTCATAAGTTTTTCATTGCCTGCCGCAACCTCAACGCCGTCAACAACGGCTATAACGCCTTTGCCGCTGTATTCTTTTATATCGGAAACCCTGCTGAGGTCAATCTCACCCGGATATGCACTTTTTATGCTGTTGCTTATAGGATGAGATGAAGCGCTCTCTGCAAGCGCGGCAAGTTCTATCAGACGCTCATCTTCATATTTGCCGTGATGAACGGAATCAATTTCAAACCTGCCTTCTGTAAGGGTGCCCGTTTTGTCAAAGACAAATACTTTTGATTTTGAAAGAGTTTCAAGAAAATTGGAGCCTTTAATCAGAATACCCTCTCTGCCGGCTCCGCCTATTCCGGCAAAAAAGGTGAGCGGAATTGAAATGACAAGCGCACAGGGGCAACTTATTACAAGAAAAGTAAGCGCGCGGTAAATCCAGATATGCCACTCCGGCTGTGTGTTAAGAACAAACAATCTGAAAAGAGGAACAGAAACAGCAAGCAGAAATGCGCCTGCACAAACAGTGGGTGTATATACCCTTGAAAACTTGCTGATGAATTTTTCGGATTTTGATTTTCTTGAACTCGCGTTTTCGGTTAGTTCAAGAATTTTTGAAACGGTCGATTCGCCGAATGCTTTTGTTGTTCTTATTTTAAGAACGCCGTTGAGGTTGACACACCCGCTTAACACTTCATCGCCTGCACAAACATTGCGGGGAACGCTCTCGCCGGTCAACGCACTTGTGTCAATGACTGAATCGCCCTGCTCAACTGTTCCGTCAATCGGGATTTTCTCACCAGGATTAACTGTGATTACTGTGCCCGGCTCAACATCTTCGGGATTTACGCTTTCAAGTTTGCCGTCAACCTCAATGTTTGCGTAATCGGGGCGTATATCCATTAAAGCTATTATGTTTTTTCTGCTTTTGCCGACTGCGTAACTTTGAAAAAACTCACCAACTTGATAGAACAGCATAACCGCTATTGCTTCAAGATAATCTCCGCTTTTTTCATAAACAGCCAGAGCAAAAGCGCCAACGGTTGCGACAAACATAAGAAAATTCTCATCAAACAGTCTGCCGTTGAAAATGCCCCTCAGGGCTTTAAGAACTATGTCGTAACCGATTAAGAAATAAACGGCAAGATAACAGGCAAGTTTGATAACCTCGGAAAATGGAATAAATGCAAAAGCGACAAGAAGCAGAACGGTCAGTATTATTCTCAGCAGTATTTTTTTCTGTTTTCTGCTCATTCAAATTCTCCTTTGCAACAATTAAACAATCGTTTAATTGTTGAGCGTTAATAAATCTCACCGTAAAGTGAGATTAAAAATCAGAAATCTATTTCGCAGTCGGGCTCAACTTTTCTGCAGGCTTTGAACACTTTTTTCATAACGGATTTTTCATCATAGCCTTCTTTGAAGCCGATAGTCATTTTCTGAGTCATAAAGTTAACGGCGGCACTTTCAATGCCCTCGACTTTTGCGGCTGCAATTTCCATAAAATTTGCACAATTAGCGCAATCAACTTCAATTTTATAAGTTCTTGTCATAATAACAACCCCTTTCATCAATAAATAATTAAGCAACTGTTTAATTGTTGTTTTTATTATATCACTTATTTATAAAATGTCAACACCGGAAACAAGGTTTTTAAATTAAATAAAATTATTATTTTCAAACACTTGATTTTTTTATAATCTTTATGTATAATACAACAGCAATCGGGGTGTGGCGAAGTTTGGTATCGCGCTTGGTTCGGGACCAAGAGGCCATGGGTTCGAATCCCGTCACTCCGACCAAAAAGAAGCAGCATCTGAAGATGCTGCTTCTTTTTTGAATTTCACATATTCGTCATTATTCCGAGAAAATCAGGAACTCCGAGAGGTCCGAAAACATTCATAAAAATTCCGTAGGCGATCATAAAGGGGTATGCAAGAGGCATACCGAACATCAAAAGCATTTTCCACATAATTCATTATTCCTTTCATTTATTGTTTATTCTGACCGTTAAACGGTTATTCAACAGGTTGAAGTGTAATAACCTCATAATTGCAGTGCGCCGAAGTTCTAAAAGGCATACGCCAGCCGCAGGCACCGGATGTTATATTCATAACAGCCCCCTGCTCTTCATAATCACCGTAAACAGGCGCTGCTATGGAATAGAATAATCCGAGCGGAAACAACTGCCCTGCGTGGGTATGACCTGAAATCTGCAGGTCCGCGCCGAAAGACGCGTGTTCTTTAAACCCATTCGGCTGATGATCGGCGACAATCAGATAAGATGAAGGGTCGGGGTTGGTAAGCCCGGCAATATCAGCCCTGCCCTCTTTCTCCGAATAATCTTCTCTGCCGAGAATTATTATTTCGGAATTTATCCGGGCAAATTCATCTTTAAGAATAGTAATTCCATTTGAAATAATCGCGTTTTCAAGTTCTTCGGGCGTATATTGCCTGCCGTGCGCATATTCGGCATAGCCCTGCCTGTCGTGGTTGCCGTAAACATAATAAACCGGTTTGCCGAAATCTTTAAAAAGCGCAAAGGTGTTAAGCATTTCATCCTTTGTTGTGTAGTCGTCGGTTATATCGCCGCAAAGTACAATAAATTCGGCTGATGATGATTTAATCTCATCAACCGCTTTTTTTGCTGTTGAAAAGTTCTGCGCGCTGCCTGTATGTAAATCCGCAAGGTAAACAAAGGTGTGTTCAGACGAAATCTTTTTGGATTTATAAGTATGATATTTAACATTTATTAACTGCATATTGACAGTGCCGTAAACAATAAACAATATGCAGAAAACTGCAGAAAGTATTTCGGCAACTGCGAAACGCTGTTCTTTTTTTGCGACTGAACAGAAAACCGTGTAAACCAAGGCAGCCACTCCGTCGGCAAAAAGAACCGCGTAAAGCGCAAACATCAACGGCTGAAGCGGGCGGAAAAACACGGGACCTGCCATAACAATAACCGCGAACACCGTTGCTATAACAAGTTCAGCTGCATCAAGCGCAAGCTTTGAAACTGTTTTTTTGAATTTGTTTCTGAGCGGAAAGCGAACAGCAGTGAGAACAGCAAAAGCCGAAAGGCACAAAAGCGCCCATTGTAAAAATAATCTCATAAAATAAACCTGCGTTAAAATGTGATAAAACCGGATGTCTTTAATCAACAACCGCAAAAAACTTCTTTGACTGCTTCAAGGTAACCGTAGCCGTAAACATCATCGGGTTCGAGATAACTCATCTCAGTCCACTCGTTCCATGAATTGACGGTAATGAGCGGAACCTCGTTGTATCTGTCTGAATAATCTTTGGCAATCAGAAGCGCTTTTTTGAACACTTCGGGGGTATTGTCTTTAATAATGGGGTATTTTTTGAACGGATATCTGGGGTTATTGTCCCATCCGACAGTAACATGCGGATAATAGGGAACATTGTAGTTATTATTTATTCTTTCAAACTCAGTTTCAACGCTCGGTAAGGATTTTTCGTAACCGTTGCTGAAGTCTGCAAAATGAATGTATTGGTAATGTGTAACTGAATCAAGTCCAAGAAGACGGACGAGGTCTTTTGAAGAGCCTTCGTGAGCTGCATCAACGCCGCTGATATTAACCGCGTTTTCGCTGTAGATTACGCCCTGAATATGCAAACCGGGGAAGCCGGCTTCTTTGACAACACAACGAAAATGTTCAAGAGCCTCTCTTGTTTTGTCAACACCGCTCAGACCGCGAATAAGGTTGTTCAATTCATAAATCATAAACACGGGGCAACCGTCGATTTTATAGTAATTTGGGCGTTTGAAATACATTTCCGTTACGCGGCGGCATATTATGTCAAACTCACTTCTCGGTTGTGAACCGAACCAGATAATCTCGTTGACATCCGGCTGGCGTTTATCCCAAAGATAACCTGCGTCATGATTTGCCCACATCAGATAAAACTGCATATCCTCATTGTTGGGAGCGCCGAGAAAGCCCTCATCAAGACATTGCTCAAGGAAAGGTCTGCGGTCATACCAATACCAGTCATAAATAAAGACATTTACGCCGTGGCGCAAAGCCTCTTTAATTTGAAACTCCATAACATTCGGGTCTGCTTCATCGACAGTGCCCCAGAGTGGTTTTCTGGGCAGAATCTGCCCTTCTTCTCTCGATTCGGCGCTGAGAACAGACTGCCACTCGCCTATGCGCTGCTCCCAGAACTGATATGCTCTCGGTTCTCTACCTGTGTATGACGGCCAGATAAAAGCGGCAACATCATATTTCTTTTTTGAATCACAATTCATATAACAGACCTCATTTAATGTTTTTTTCAGTATAACACTAATATATTTTAATCGTCAAACAGTAAAGGCAAAACCGTCAATATGACAGTTTTTCAGCCTAAGTTTTATCAAAAATAGATAGTTTTTTTTATATTTATTTGTGATAAAATATTTTTATATTGATTGAGAGGATGATAATATGTCAATTCGCAAAGAATACAGATACCCTTCAAAAACCGGCCTTGCCGATATTTACGCCGTTTCGTGGGCTCCTGACAACGCCGACGATGTCAAAGCAGTTTTTCAGATAATGCACGGTATGGCGGAACACCTTGAAAGATATGAGGATTTTGCTTCATATCTCAATTCGCAGGGCTATGTTGTGTTTATCAATGACCATATAGGTCACGGCAAATCCGTAAAAACCGATGACGACCTTGGCTATTTCGGTGAAAAGGACGGCTGGCAGTCATTTATTGCCGACGCAAGAGCGCTCACAGAGATTGCAAAAGAAGAATACCCGGGCAAACCGATAATCGCTTTCGGGCACAGCATGGGTTCTTTTGTTTGTAGAGAATATGCAAAACGTTTCGGCAGGGACGATGACATAAAAGGCTTTATTTTTTGCGGCACAAGCGGACCGAACCCCGGCGCCGCCGCGGGCATTGCTCTGACAACCGCCATTTCAAAGATTAAGGGCAGCCGCCACCGCAGCAAACTGATTGACAAAATTGCTTTCGGTTCATACAACAAAAAATATGACAGTGTCAGAACTCCCTTTGACTGGCTGACCAGAGATGAAGCAATTGTTGACAAATACATTGCCGACAAATATTGCGGATTCCTTTTCACGCTCGCAGGCTATAAAGATATGTTCAAGGTTCTCAGCGCCGTTTCCGCTCCCGAATGGGCTCCCGCACTCACTAAAAGCAAGCCTTATCTTATTATTTCAGGCGCAATGGACCCTGTAGGCGCATACGGTGCGGGCGTTAATCAGGTTTACAGAAGTCTTGTAGCAAACGGGATTCCAGATGTTTCAATTAAGATTTATGAAAACTGCCGCCACGAGATTCTCAACGAAACAAACAGAAAAGACATTTACGCCGATGTTGCCGCCTGGGCTGACAGCAAGATTTAATTGAATAATACAAAGTTAAGGGGCTGTCCTGACGGACAGCCCTGAATTATTTTCAGTAATTTTATTTAATAAACTTTTCAATAAACTCATCCAATTTCTGATTATAAGCCTCTGAGTTGGTCTGGTAACTTTCAGCGTGCGCAGCGCCTTCAATAAGAAGAAGGTCTTTATAATCGCTGTTGCACGCCATATAAAGCTCTTTGCCCATTCTTGTAGGCACGAAATCATCTTTTGTGCCGTGAACAAACAGCATAGGAACTTTTGCTCTCTGAACCGCCGAAAGGGCGTCGGCATCTTTGAAGTGATAACCCGAAATCAATTTGTTAAATATATCGGAACCGTAAAGAATAATATACTCGGCTTTGCCTAAAAACGAAATATTATGTTCAAATTCATGCCAGGCTGAAGTGTAACCGCAATCGGCGACAATGAATCTGACATTTTCGGGAAGTTTGTCACTGCCGCTCATCATCATTACGGTTGCGCTGCCCATTGAAACACCGTGAAGGATAATCTTGATATTATTACCGTAATTGTTGATAAGCCAGTTGAGCCAGGTAAGACAGTCCTGATATTCATAATAACCGAAACCAATGTAACTGCCCTCGCTCTGACCTGATGCCTGATGGTCAACAAGAAAAACATTGAAACCTTTGTCGTGGTAATATTTTGTAATGAAACGGAATTCGCGTTTACCGTTGCATCTGTAACCGTGACTGCAGAAAACATAAACATCAGAGGGCTCGTCTGCTTTAAGCAGATAGCCTTTTAATGACTGATTTCTCTCATTTGAAATTGTGAATTCTTCAAATTTCTGCTGATTGAACCAGATGATTCTTTCATCTTCTTCCTCAGGAGGAAGTTCGATTGCATCATCGGGCTTTTTGTTTAGAAAGCCACCAGCTTTATCAACAAGTTTGGAATTGCGTGACATAACGGCATTGAAAATTGTGTAATCAACCGCGCCGATAAGACCTGCGGTTGCGCCTAAAACCGAAATAATACCTTTTTTACCCATATTTAATCTCCTCTTTATGCTTTTGTATTTTCACCTGTGTTTCTGATTTTTGCATACGCCTCTTTGACAGCGTAATAAGCGGGTTTGGGGTTCAGCGAGCAATCGACAATGCCCCATCTTGTTTCTGTCGGGCAGTCCTCCTGACCGCAAACATAGCACCTGTCGGAATCGGCGTAGCAGTAAATAATTGCACCTGCCATAAAATCCATATTGTAAAGTCTGGGCAATATTTTTGAATAGAATTTTGCCTGACCTTCGGGAGTATGCGGACAGCCTGTTATTTTTGTAACAGCGGGCAGTTCACAATACAGATGATTAGTCAGGTCACTTTTGAAAAGCAGATTGAAATATCTGTTCTCATCATTATTTGAAAGATATTTTACATGGTCTGCAAAATACTGCGGCATCGCTTCAACAAAAGAGCCTATATTCTTTTTTGCTTCTTTTGCCGATGAAACGCCGTATTTTTGCAGAATCGCTTTTTTCTCAGCCCTGCTTTTCGGAGCGCCCGCCCCGATATAGCCGAACTCCTGCAGAATTACAGGTTTGCGGGTAAATGCCCAAAGAAACCGGAGAACCGCATCAAACATCCACATACAACCGGGCATATTCATAAAACAACCGACATAAATATCAACACCGACATAATCGCAATATTTAAGATATGGTTTTAATTTAAAATGCAGGTCTGCCTGAGGACCCGCGCTGTTGTAACCGAGTAGAATACTGCCCCTGACATGATAAATCGCTTCAAGCTGAACAGCAATAAATCTTGCGGCGTCATCCATAGAAAGTGGAATTGTAAACCTTGGTATGCCCATCTCGTTGGTAACCTGAACGGCTCCGATATAATCCATAAGTTCATTGATTATGTAAACAGCAATTTCTTTGATTTTATTTTCACCCTGCGGAGTGTTGAGTTCAATTCCGTAATTGATATAGTCCTGCGGATAGGGAGTGATTGCCATTATTTTTATGCCGGCGTTTTTGTATTCGGCACAGGATTCTTTAAAATCAGTAAACGCCTTGCGCACTGTGCCGTCTTTTTCAAACGGGAACGGAATATCTGTTCTTATCCATTCAATGTTTGCGTCAATCAGTTTTTGCCTGTCACCGCGGTGATGACAAATTCCGCAAATAAAACCTTTTTCACGGATGGCTTTTGTTTCGGCATTGCTTTTTTTGATAAAGAAAGATTTTGCAAGATTCAGCGGCACATATTTAAGTCCGTATTTTATCTGGTTAAGAACAAATTCTTCCATATTTACTCCTTGCGTGTTTTAAGCCCGCTCCTGTAAATTAAGCGAAACGGCTTCGCGTTGTTTCTGAGCATCAGAACACTGTCTATGCCGTATTCTTCAAGAACAGCTTCCCATCTGGGAATCATTCCCCTGTCATATTTTACAGGCAAAAAGCCGGCGGAAAGGTAACTTTTGACCGCCCCTTTACGCCATTCATCGGTTGTAAGAAGTGTATATTTTACACCGCGTTTTTCCATTTCTTTAATTGTAATAAGCGAAAGATATTTCGCAAGACCCCTGCCCCGGTAATCCGACCTGATGCCGACCATATGCATATCGCCGATGTTTTTCTCATTTACAAATGCGGTAACAGTGCCGATATGCTCGCCGTTATAATCAAGAAAGAAAACATCATTGAAAATGTTAATATCCTGATTGTTTGTGATTGCCTCGTCAAAGGCCTTTTCATCGGCGTCATCGGCTACAAGACCGTTTTTGCAGCATTCGACCCAATCGAGTTTGTCTTTTTCGGTTTTGTATTTTGAAATTGAATAGCCTTCAGGCAGTTCATATTCTTTGAACGGCATTCCGGCAAGGCGATACATTTTTAACTGAGCCATATAAATCTCCTGTTATATAATATATTATTATAACAAACGCAAAAATATATATCAATAGTTTTTGTAAAAATGTTATAAATATTTAAATGATTAATATTTATTTTTTATATTTATTGACAATGCAACTGAGAAAAAGTAATATTGTTTAAAGAAGTTATTTTCTTTTCAAGGAGTTTCAATATGTCTTTTATCAGAAATAAAAGCGAAGAAAGAACAGGTTATCAGCAGGGTGGAAGCCTCAAAGATTCGTTTAACAACCAGTGCGATTTTGTTATGGTTTACCGCATTAACGAAACAACAGCGGAAAGAGCTAAACAATACAGGGATAAAGGCTATGTTGTTCACCTTATGACCGGTATTGCCTGGGGAAGTTACACCGATTATCTTAACGGCGAGTGGGATGGAATAAACCACTGGGATGAAGCACAGAAAGACCGTTACGGCAACCTTATTCTGCATTCCGAAGACTCTCCTTATATGGTGCCCACTGTCTCTTTTGCCGATTATATGTCTGAAAAATTACGCATTGCCGTTGACTGCGGAGTTGAAGCAATTCATGTTGAAGAACCCGAATTCTGGGACAGAGCAGGGTATTCGGAATCTTTTAAAAGAGAGTATCAGCTTTATTACAGGCTGCCGTGGAGCCCTCCGCACGAAAGTGTTGACGCAAAATACAGATGTTCAAAACTTAAAGCATATCTTTACGCGAGAACAATAGACAGAGTTGCGTCATCACTCAAAGAATATGCCAAGGTGAAATATAACCGTTATCTGCGTTTTTATGTTCCGACCCACAGTCTTATAAACTATACTCAATGGAAAATAGTCAGCCCCGAAGGCAAACTTGCCGATATTCCCGCTGTTGACGGTTGCATAGCGCAGGTGTGGACAGGAACATCACGCGAAAAGAACTGGTTTGACGGAGAGTTTAAAGAAAGAACATTTGAAACCGCATACCTTGAATACGGTGTTATGCAGGAACTGGTTAAAGGAACCGACAGAAAAATGTGGTTTCTGCATGACCCCATTGAAGACAATCCTGTTTTTGACTGGGACGATTACCGAAAAAATTACCTTTGCACAGTTGCAGCGTCGCTTCTTCACCCGAAAATCAATTCCTATGAAATCTGCCCCTGGCCCAACAGAGTGTTTGAAGATGAATACCCCAAAGGCTCACCGGAAGCAAGGCGCATTCCCGATGAATATGCCACACTGCTTAATAATATGTTCAACACTTTGGGGAACATAGAAAACATGGAAGAAAAGGGCATAAAGGTCGGTATTCTGACCGCAGACAGCCAGCTTTACCAGCGTGAATATCCCGACTGCTTTTTTGTCGATGCCAAAGTTGAAGAAACGGGAACTGTTCTGCACGAAGCGGATGAACTGATAGACCGATTCAGAAATGAATTATTCAAGAGTGAAAAAGTAGACTCTGAATTATTGCTGAAATATATGAGTGCAAACGCCCTGCCGGCTTTTTATTCGCTTGCCCTTCCGCTACTAAAATACGGAATAAGTGTAAGACCCGTTCTTCTTGACAACGCAAGAAGATATCCCGGGTATCTCGATGACTATGATGTAATTATTATGAGTTACGAGTATATGAAACCGGATTATCCCGATGTTAACACGAGCATTACCAACCGCGTTAGGCAGGGAGCGGTGCTGATTTATATCGGCGACGGATTTGACCCGTTCCATAAAATAAACAGCTGGTGGAGTGAAAAATATGACACTCCCGCTGACCATTTATTTGAGATGCTTGAAATAAATCCGGATGAAAAAGGAATATATAAATGCGGTAAAGGTGTTGCCGGCGTTTGGAAAATGTCGCCCTGCTTTTTCGGGTTTTCAAAAGAAAATGCAGACCTTTTCAGACAATTCTTTATTGATGTAACTGCAGAAAAAGGTTACATATTCGAGTTTTCAAATCATTTAAGTATTTCCCGAAAGCCTTACATTATAACCGCTGTTATGGATGAAAGCGTTGACAGCTCCCCTGTAGTTCTTAAAGGATTGTATGCGGATATGTTTACCCCGGATTTTAAGATTCTTACTGAAAAAACCGTTTATCCCGGCGAAAACTCAATGCTCTGCGACCTTAAAAAAATCGGGGACGAAAGCCTTTGCGTTATCGGAACATCATCAAGAATAAACTCAATGGAAAGAAACGGCAGCAAAATCACAATAAACGCTCACGGAGCGGGAAGCCTTACGGCTAATATAAGGCTCCGTGTGCCCACTGAGGTAAAAAGTGCTGAAATTGACGGTGAAAAATGCCGGTTTGTTTTTGATGATAAAAGCAGGACTGTTCTTCTGACTTATGAAAGCAACGCAAAACCTGTAAACATAACCGTTGAACTTGAATAATACCTGACGAGGTGAATAACACGGATTACTGCAAATATGTAAATGTTTTTCACGGCTGCGGAGAGATAGATCTACCTAAACCTGAAGGTATTGCCGCGAAATGGTTCTTTATAAAAGCCGGTTGCGGTAACACAAGCCCGGCTGCTTGTGTTCCTTTCGGCGCAATGAGTGTCTCCCCTTATTCGGGAGGATATCCAACCGGTTACGGCGACCATAAAGAAAACTCACATTCTCGCCCCGCTCATTTTGAAGAGGGTAAGGGCTTGCTTGGCTTTGCTCATCTTCAGCAAAGCGGAACAGGCGCAATCGGGTATTATTATAATTATGCGCTTGTAACTCCGAAAGCCGCTGATTCAGATGTAAGAAGAATACCTGAAAAAGAGTTTGCAGAGCCGGGATACTATTCCTGTTTTCTCGATGGAATAAAATGTGAATTGACTGCAAGCAAAAAAAACGCTTATCACAGATACACTTTTGATGAAGAAGGCGGAACAGTTGAAATCGATTTCGGTAACAACGGTCTGAGGATTCCCGGATGCGAAAAGGAAACGGTTGCCGGACTGTCTGTTTGTCTGACAGACGGAATGATTTCAGCATCTGCTGTTATTGAAGGGATAAAAATATATTTTGCTGTATCACATAACGGAACAGCGACAATAGATAATAATATTATAATAATAAATAATTTTGGGAAACAGGCATTGCTGTCTGTTTCGCTTTCACTAAAAAGCTATGAAAAAGCAACTGAAAACCTGAAAAGTATTTACTCCTTTAACAGTATAAAAAAACAGTCATACAGCAAATGGAACAATATTCTATCGGGTTTTGATGTTGAAGTAAAAGATGAAAAAATCAAAAGGATTTTTTACTCAAATCTTTATCATTCTTTAATTAAGCCCTGCGATTGGTCGGGTGAAAGTTTTATTTATGATGATGAAGATTTCTGTGTTGATTTAGCAACTTTATGGGATATGTATAAAACTGCGCTTCCGCTTATTTTGCTGACTCAGAAAGATACAGGCAAAAAAGCAGTGCGAACACTTATAAACACAAGCAGGGCTTTGGGTGAAATACCCAACAGCATCGGCATAAGCGACAACTATATGAACCATTCAACGCAGGCGAGAATGCTCGGGGCTTATGTGTTGCTGACAGCATACCGTTACGGAATCATAACCGATGCAAACGAAATGCTGGATGCAATTTGCAAAGACGCTTTTTCGGAGAGCAAAAAAGATTTTACCGTTGACGGAAAATGCAGTTCATACACCTTCTTTCTGGATATGTCAGACGCCTGCGCCCTCGCCGCACAGACAGCCGCCGAAATCGGCAGAAACGATATTTATGAAAAACTCATTCCCCTTGCGAAAAAATGGACTGAAGCATATTCACCTGAAACAGGGATGCTAAAAGATGAAGGCGTATATTATGAAGGCAGCCTTTACAATTATTCCTTCAGACAGATGGTCAATATGGAAGAACGCATTGAACTAGCAGGAGGAAAAGATAAATTCGTTAAACTGCTGGATGACTTTTTCGGTTATTGTGCGCAAGATGTTATTCAGCCCACCGACCCTTTCAATTATGAACCTGTCAGCAAAGGGCTCGGGCTTGGAAGATTTGAAGGCTTTAACAACGAATCCGACACAGAAGCCCCGTTTTCATACATATATGCCGGCAGGCACGACAGAACCTGCGAAATTATCAGAAGCGGTATGAAATATATGTTTACCGAAGGCCGAGGAGGTCTTCCCGGAAACAACGACTCAGGCGCGCTTTCATCTTATTATATTTTCGCAACTCTCGGACTATTCCCTGTAGCCGGTCAGAATCTGTTTCTGGCAGGTTCCCCGCTGATTGACAAAGCAAACATAAAACTCTTCAACGGCAACATTCTAAATATCAGTGTAAAAAATAACTCCGATGAAAACATCTATGTAAAATCATTAAAATTCAACGGTGTTATTATTGACGGTTTCAGAATTGAAGCGTCAGAACTTGTAAAAGGCGGAACAATTGAATTTGAAATGACAAATATCAAACAATAAAGGAGAATCATTATGCTTAAACCTGTTATGGGCATTCAACTCTACACTCTGAGAGATTATTGTCAGACAGCGGAGGATTTCATCTCAACTTTGCAAAAGCTTGCTGAAATGGGAGTTAGAGATGTTCAGATTTCCGCCATAGGCGATATCCCTGCCGAAAAGCAGAAAGAAGCGCTTGACTCAGCAGGAATAAAAGTCTGTGTAACTCATAAAAGCTTTGAAAAAATGACAAAAGATCTGAACAGCCTTATTTCCGAACACAAAACAATCGGCTGCGATGCTCTCGGTCTTGGAGCTGCGCCCCCCGAATGCAGGGGCACAACAGACAGAGTCCGTGATTTTATCAAAACTCTGTCCCTGATAGGCAAAGAACTCAAAGCAAACGGAATGACTTTTAACTACCATAACCATGACTTTGAATTCAAGTCGCTTGAAGACAGCAGAAAAACGATGATGGATCTTCTTCTAAACGAAAGCGATCCGGAACTTATTCATTTTATACCGGATGTTGCCTGGATTCATTATGCCGGTTTTAACCCTGTTGAAGTTCTTGAAAAAATGAAAGGCAGAGTAAAAGTTTTGCATTTTAAAGACTACATAATTGACCGAGACGAAAACAGAAAGTTTGTCTCGCTCGGCAAGGGTAAAGTTGACCTTAAAGCGTGTTATGAGGCTGCCGCTGATCTCGACATTCCCTATATTATGTATGAGCAGGATTGCGACTGGATAAACGGAGATGCGTTTGAAGCAACAAGACAATCCTGGGAATATATGAAAGAACTGGAGAATCAATAAATGTATAAAACAAGCGATGTTATTAAAAAATACCCATTCCCCGTGCTTACAAGAAAAGATGTTCCTTATAATTCCTGCCTTGTTTTCAATGCGGGAGTAATTAAGCATAACGGCAAATATGTAATGATGTTCCGTAACGACTACGGAGATTTTGACGCTCAAAAACTTGACGGCACAAATATTGGTATTGCAACAAGCGATGACGGAATAAAATGGGAAGTCTCTCCCCTGCCCGTCAACAAAATTGAAGGCAAAGAAATCAAGCGTATTTATGACCCGAGAATTACCGAAATTGACGGCAGATGTTATGTCTGCTTTGCCGCTGACACTGCGCACGGCCTTCGCGGCGGAATCGGTGTTACAGAAGATTTTGAGAATATTGAAGTCATTTCGCTTACTGTTCCCGATAACAGAAACCTTGTGCTTTTCCCCGAAAAAATCGGTGGAAATTTTATAAGATACGAACGCCCGATGCCCGTTTATTCACGCGGGATTGACAGGTTTGATATGTGGATAGGTGAATCACCTGATTTGATTTATTGGGGAAAAAACAGACTTGTTCTGGCAGTAGAGGATGTATCTTTTGCAAATAACAAGGTCGGTCCCGCTGCTCCTCCGGTCAGAACTGAAAAAGGATGGCTTACACTTTTTCACGCCGTTATTCTCGATAAATCAAAAGGAAAAAACGGATGGGAGGAAAAATGGCAAAAGGAATATTTCGCAGGTATTATGCTCACCGACCTTGAAGACCCATCCATCATCAAAGGTATATATAATGACCCTCTTATTGTATGTGACCGTGATTATGAATTAAAGAACGGATTCAGAAAAGATGCGATTTTTCCGTGCGGAATGATTCTCGAAGACAGCGGAGAAGTAAAGATTTATTACGGAGCTTCCGACACAGTTACCTGCCTCGCAACTGCAGATGTTAACGACCTCATCAGGCTCTGTCTTGACGCTTTATTATAAATTTAAAAAAATAATAAAAAAATCTTGACTTTGTAATAACGGTTTGTTATAATAACAACCGTTCCGAGCGAGAGTGGCGGAATAGGCAGACGCGCACGTTTGAGGGGCGTGTGTTTAGCGACGTACGGGTTCAAGTCCCGTCTCTCGCACCAGAGAGGGTTCCTCAGGAACCCTCAATTTTTTTCGGATTAAACCGTAAAAAGTTCCGACTCGGCTGCCGTGCCGTGTAAAAATAACGGCAATATTCGCGGGTATGGCGGAATTGGCAGACGCGTTAGATTCAGGTTCTAATGGTCGCAAGGCTGTGCAGGTTCAAGTCCTGTTACCCGCACCACGATAAATCCCGGTGTTTTCAAGGCGTTTCAGCCTTTTAACACCGGGATTTTTTCTTTGCTTATTTTGCTCATTTTTCGGTTTTGCAGGGTTTAATGGGGTTTAAATAGTCAATTTTGGGCCATTTTTTTGGACACATTTTGACGGTAATAAAAATCATCGTTCGCTTTAAAACTTATTTAAAAAAATATATGCACTTCCTTCTTTCTTTTCCTTGTCATTTTTGTTGTTATCTCTTTTTTCAATGATGTTTACGGAGCAAAAGTCAATCGGTTTTATGCTTTGCTTTCGCTGTTCTTTCTTTTTGCTTTTATTAAAAGCGATGTAACAACCGCGCCGATAACGGCGCCTGCGCCGCTGGTAATTGCCAACACGCCTGTTGAATAATTCGTGCCTGATGTGCTTGCGGAAGCGCTTTCAGTTTTAAAGTAGATATAAACGCCCGGGGCGTCTTTTGCCCAGTCGTAAAGGCTGCTGTTCAGGTTGAACGGGGCATCCGAGCCGAACATATGAATACCCGTTTCATATCCGTCGGGTATTTTAACATCGCCGGATTTGGCAAACACTTTTGCAACAAGCGAACTTGCCAGAACAGGCTCCATAAGCTCGTTCTTTACGGCATAAAGCGCAAGCCACTGCCTGCCGACATCGCCGTTCATATCAGAGCAGGTGCCGAGCACATTAAAGAAATCATCGTTTTCGGTTCTGTTGCACGTTACGGCTTTGTAGTATGCTGTTTGGTTTTTCAGCACGACTTTTTCACCTTTGGCATTATACCCGATTAAATCTTTTTCATCAATGATATAACCGGGAATGGGGGTATAGTCCACTATGTAGAAAATTATTCTTGTTGCTGTTGCTGTTGCCGTGAGCATTGCGGCAATTATTACGGTAATATATCTGAAGAATTCCGATGCTGTAAATGGCGGCAATATCAAAAGTTACGATACAATAGAGGAAGCAAAGAAAAACGCGGATTTCGGTATTGTTTATACAGACAGGTTGGCGGGTTATCCCGAAACCGGATATTCCTCAAACGGAAGCACGATTGAGATTACATACGGTGATGCCGGCAGTATAAGAAAAACCTATGCCGCTGTAAGCAGCAGACCCGCCGGGGAATACAGTGAAGAGAGCAAGCAGAACATTGACGGCAATATCGTCACTTTCAAAGGCAGGGACGGTAATGTTTATTTTGCTTTGTGGAATGAGAATAATTATGTATATACAATCATTCTCAATGAATCCACCGGAGGCGTTTCCGCAGATGAAATGACGGAATATGTCAAGGCAACAAAATAAAGAGGGCAGGCTGCGCCTGAATATCAAAAAAGGCTCACGGGTTTTATAAACCTGTGAGCTTTTATCATTATATCTTCTTTGTCATTGTCAGAATGTTCTGATTGTTACTGTATTCATAAGTGACTGTGTCCATATTTTTTTTCGTAAGGAAAATTCCGAGTCCGCCAATCGGCCTTTCTTCAGTGGAAAGTGTAATATCCGGGTCGGGCTTTTTAAGAGGGTTGTAAGGAATCCCGCTGTCTTTGAGCATTACCGTTATTTCACCGCCGTCGCTTTTCACCGATATTTCCGCCGTGCCGGTGCCGTTACCGTAAGCATAGTTTGCGATGTTCACAAAAATTTCTTCTACGGATAAGTCAACCTGCATCTGCGTTTTAGCTGAAACGCCGTTTTCCTCTAAAAATCCGTCAACAAAATCCATTACTGTCTGCAGGTTTTCGTTTAAGGCTTCTACCGTTAACATATTATCCACGTCTTCCGTCTCCATCAGCTCAAGGCAGAGCATTGTTAAATCATCAAACTGCGGGGCGTCGCCGACAAAGTCAATAACGCTCCTGTTTATTCCGTCTATAATGTCCTGCGGCTTTTCTTTTTTATAATTATTGAGCGCTTGAACCATACGGCTTATGGTAAACAGTTCTTCATTATTATCTGTCGCTTCGGGAACTCCGTCGGTATAGAGGAAGATTTTATCACCCTTGTTCAGCTGGATTTCAAAGTTTTTGTAATGAACTCCTCCGAGCGCGCCTATGGCAATGCCGTGCCTGTTTTTAATTATTTCAAAATCTCCGCCTTTACGGTAAACGGCAGGGTCGTCATGACCTGCGTTGGCGGCAATCATTTTCCCTGTTGACAGTTCAAGAATACCGAGCCATACGGTTACAAACATATCCGCCTCGTTATTTGCGCAGATGCTGTTATTCACATATTCAAGAATCTCGGCAGGTGTGCCGCCGATACGCGTTCTGTCGCTTATAAGAATGTTGGCAACCATCATAAACAACGCTGCGGGAATACCCTTGCCCGAAACATCCGCCATAACAAGAGCAATGTGGTCGTCGTCAACGAGGAAGAAATTGTAAAAATCGCCGCCTACTTCTTTTGCGGGAGTCATAGAGGCATATATGTCAAAATCCTTCCGCTCCGGAAAAGCGGGAAAAATGTTGGGAACTGCGTTTTCCTGAATTGTGCCCGCAATAGACAGTTCCGCGCCGATTCTCTCTTTTTCGGCTGTAATAACGGCGTTTTGCCGGATATACTCTTTCAGCCTTTTGTTCATTTCAACAAAAGAATTCGCAAGTCTTTCAAGCTCGTCGTTTGTTCTTATGTTTATTGAAAGCGTTTCATCATTTTCAATGTGTTCTATAATATTCTCTGTTGTTTTGTTGAGGGTTTCAATGGGATTGACTATTTTCTGCCTTATTACCTGATAATAGGCAATAATCACCACAGACATAATTCCGATAACGGAAATAATAACGCCTGTGATAACTTTGGATATCGCGTCGTTAATACCGGTAACCGACAGGTCCGCCGCAACAATTGCAACAGTATTCCCTTTGCTGTCCTCAACTCCGGTGGAAACAGTCAGAATATCGGCGCCGGATTCAGCATCTATATAATAATGAACATCTTCGCTTATCTCTTTATTCAGCATCTTGAATGCCTGTTCTTTGGCTCCTTCGCTGTAAGGGTAATGCTCAAGCAGTTCGGCTGCTTCTTCTTTGGCGTCTGCGTCCCAGATATAAATGAAATCATCTTCGCCGGGAATAAATACATAAAAGTATTGTATGTTTGCAGAGTCGGCGCTTTTTTCTGCCGTAACATTCAGATAGAGGCGGATTTGCTCATAGTAATCATCGGCTTTACCCGTTTTATAATACTCCTGTATTCTGTCGCCGTCTATATATTCAGCCGCTGAGTTTACATAAGACAGAGCAAAGTCCGAATAGTTTGCAACAAACTCTTTTCTGACCTGAACGGAAATAGCCGTGCTGATTGCAACAACAATAATAACAGCTAACAGAATAAGACCTATAAGCGTTCTTCTGGCAATTCTACCTTCTCTTCTCATACTTTTTCCTCTTACAGTTCAACTTAATCCTCGACCAAACCTCCGCAAGCAGTATGGAAAGTATGCTCAGTCCGAGCCCGAGGAAATATGCGGGAATCGGTATGAGATAAGGGTCGGGTTTGATATTGTAAATTAACAGGTCAACCGTCCAGAATACAAGCACCCAGTGAATGCAGTAAACGGAATTAACGTTGCGGCTGACGTTTTCAACCGGTTTTTTAGGCCTGTCGGGAATGATTTTTGCAAGACTGAACGAAAACATCAGGGTTCCGATAAACGCTATGATGCAAATAAACGCTTCTTTTTCATATTATCTCTTCCTCCCGGTTGTTATTTATAGTTTTCAAGCTCAAAGTTGAACGGCTCCGCCCAGCTGTATTGACTCATAAACTCGCCGTTGTATTGATGAAAGCCGTCTGCCCTGCCGAGCAGATAATTGTAATAATCGCAGTCCACCGTGTCAAGATTTATTGAATAGGAATTATTGCTGTGTATAAGCATATCACTGATATTGTATTTCTGCAAGTCTGTTTTTAAAGCGGACATAACTGTTTTCAGATAGGAAAAATCTTTTTCGGGAGATGATGACTCCTCAAAAATAGTGCTGCACACCTCGCCTCTGTTGGCGGAAGCCCCTTTTAAGAAAATAAGATATGCCAGCACTTCCTTTTCTTTTTTGCGTTTGAATTTCATCGGCTTGTTGTCAATAAACACATCAAACAAACCGAAACACTTTACAAAAACCTTTTTCTGAGCCGTGTCGGGCGTGACGGGATTTCTGAGATTGCTGAGAACTTCCTGCAAATCACTGTCTATAACAGGTTTCAGGAGATAGCCGCTGACAAAGAGTTTAAGCGCCTCAAGCGCATACTGGCTGTAAGCCGTAACAATAACGATGTTAGTGCGTGGGCTTTCTTTTTTTATGCTCTGCGCAAGCGAAAGACCGTTTTTGCCGGGCATCTGAATATCCAGAAACGCTATGTCAAACCGGTTCTTAGAAACAACCTTCATCGCGCTGTCATAGGAGTCTGCAAAAAAACAGACATTTTTGCCGGCAATCCGGTCAAGAGCCTCTTTTAATTCTTCCCTCTGGAATGGCTCGTCATCCACAATTAAAATATTCATAATCAGCTTTTCTTATCCGGTATAATAATAGTTACACGGGTGCCTTTGTCCGGCGTGCTTTCTATTTTCATTTCACCTTTGCAAATTGCCCGCAGCCTTTCTTTGGTGTTTGCGATTCCGATATGCTTATGACCGCTTTCTGTTTCACTGAGTTTTTCTGTATCAAAGCCGATACCGTTATCTTCAACCACTACGATATGACGATTATCTCTGTAAAAGGTTCTGACAGTCAGCGTGCCGTTTTCAATCGTCTTTGAACGAAGCCCGTGCCTGACTGCGTTTTCAACAGCGGTCTGAACGGAAAAAGGCGGCAGTTCAAAATCAGTATCCTGAATATCATATTCAACGGAAACGCTGTCGCCGAACCGTTTTTGTTCCAGATAAACATAATGCCTCACAAGGTCGAGTTCGCGCTCTGCCGGAACAACAGTCGCCTCACTGAGAAAATCCGTTGAACTTCGCAAATAGCCTGAAAATTCATTTATGGCCTCAACCGCTTCTTCGGGTGATTTTTTGCAAAGGTGGCGGATAACCGAAAGCGCATTGAAAACAAAATGAGGCTGAATCTGATTGTTTACCTGGCGGATTCTCTCCTCGGCAAACACCCGTTCCTTTTCAATATTATACTGCATATAATTGTATTCATAAGACAGGAAAAGAATCAGAGAGGAAACAACCGTCGCAATATTCGTAAGCGCAATTCCGTAATGAAAAACCTGAATAACGACGCAGATGCTCGGTAAAAGCAGATAAGAGATTGTCGCAAATCGTTCCACCTTGTTCAGGTAACCGACATATCCGAACACAACGCCGAGCGTGATAACCAGTCCGACAAAAACAATCATTCCGGGAACAAAACTGAAAGTCAGCCGGTAATAAACATTTTGATTATCAAAAGTATAAAGATAAGGTCTGAAGACATTGACAATAAGACAAACAGTTCCCGTAACAAACAGTATCCATTCAATATATTTCCAGTAAAGGCCGTATATTCCCGAGCGTTTGCTGATAATATGTGTTATGTATTCCGCCGCCAAAGGCATAATCAGAAAGCCGAAAAAGAAGGCGCAGAAATTGGCAGTTCTCACGACATAATAACCTGCGTCTGACATATTGCCTCTGAATATCCACGCAAGTGAGTCTGAAATCATCAGCAGCGCCGAGGTCATCATTAAAACAATCAGTTTGAAAGCGCCTTTTTTATCAAAATGCCTTGTAATGATTACGGAAATCATCGAAACAAGGCTCAGAACAGCTCCCCATAATTCAATTGAAAAATGAATAATCTGCATTGATGTCATATTATTCATATTTTATCCCCCTTAAGCGGCAAAACCCACATATTATGAATTGTGTTGAGTTCCGTGTAATCCTCAAACCCGGTTTGTATATTTCATAATGTTTCATATTTCAATTCTTTCTTAATATATCCAGTGTGTGATGAGAGGCACCTATTAAATCATGCCTTTCACAAATCGCGAAATGGTATTCCATCCATTTTTCAAATGTGAAATTATCCATTCCGTCAATGATATCTCTCATATAATTTGTTGCGCCGTCGGTTGCTATAAGCTTTTCGCGGGTGACATTTACTGTTGCATCCAGTTCAGCAATATCTTCCGTGCGATACAGTTCAAATATCTCTTTTGGTTCACTTTTACAGTGCCATTCATCAAGCAGTAAATTATTATTGAGAATATACTGTAAATTGCCATGGCGAAAGCCGAAATTGATGATTGTCGGCTCATTCATACAATAAGCAACCATAATATATCCATCCTGTTTTGTCACACGCACCGCTTCCGAGAGCGCCTTTTTCTTATTTTCAAAAGTGAAAAGGTGATACATCGGACCGAGCAGAAGCGTCATATCAAAACTGCCATCCGCGAATTGCGAAAGGTCGAGCGCGTTGCCTTGCAACGCCGTTATCGGTTCGGAACTGTTGAGCATTGACCTGAGAACTTCAAGATTATGTTCAATCAACTCAACAGCCGTTACATTGAATCCCTCTTTTGCGAGTGCCACGCTGTATCTGCCGGTGCCCGCGCCGACCTCAACGATGCTTTTTGCGTTAACTTCTTTTGCACAGGCGTGAATGTATTTCATTGTAGTCAGATACTCAACCTGACCGTGGCGAGATAAAAGCCGGGATTCTTCATCGAATGTTTCGTAATGTTGTTTTAAAATTTCAATTTCTGTCATTTCAATTCCTTTCCCATAAATCCTACCGTAAAAGCTAAATGCTCAAAGCGTTTTGAACCTGTTGAAACAAAACCATTCTTGATATACCACTGTTTTAACCGTTCGTTTTCTTCCATAATGCCGATTTTCAACAGTTTTCCGTTTTGCTCATGAACAGTTTCTTCGGCATAATCCAACAGATCTTTTCCGATTCTGCAGTGACGGTATTCCGGAAGCACGGCAAGATGATCCGGTTCCCATGCTTCACCGTCAATCTGTTTCAACAAAAAAAACCTACCGGGATTGAGCCCGAATAATACAGAAACACTTGGTTTCCGGATTTAAATGAATTCTGCAGTTTATCAAGAGTCATAAACGCCGTATGCCCGGGACAGTTTTCCTTTGTCAGATTAAAATTCTCCGCAACAGTTCCAAAGCTCTTATGTATGATTTCCAACGCAACCGGCAGTATGGATTTATCTTGAACGGCAATTATCATAGTATCGTATTTTCCTTTGAGGTTTATGGTAAAATCATATCATATTTACATCCTTCATTCAAGGCAAAATGCAAAAGTGATGCATACGATAACGAAAATGCCCTGACCGCAGCAAGACAAGCTGCGATCGGGCAAAATCAATTAAGCATTTAACTGTAAAATTCGATGTTTTTTCATTATTCTAAATAGATAGGATTCTGATTCACATGCAAGAAAAATGTCAAAAATCTCCGATTTTTGTATCGTATTTATTTTTTGTATGATTATCCGGAACGGGAATGGGATAACTGCCTGTGAAGCAACTGTCGCAGAAGCAAACATCGGCGCCGAACGCGATTTTATGAATCGCGTCAACCGAAAGGTAGCCGAGAGAATCTGCGCCGACAACCTCTGCGATTTGATCAGTTGAATTATATTTGCAGGCGATGAGATTTTCTTTGCTGTCTATATCCGTGCCGAAATAGCAGGGATGTTTAAACGGCGGAGATGAAATGCGCAGGTGAACTTCTTTTGCACCCGCGTTGCGAAGAAGACGGATAATTCCCGCGCAGGTAGTGCCGCGCACAATGGAGTCGTCAACCATTACCACACGCTTGCCGTTCACACTCTCTTTAATGGCGTTGAGTTTGAGTTTGACAGTGTTTTCTCTCTGAGTCTGTGATGGCTGGATAAAACTTCTGCCCGTGTATTTGTTCTTGATAAATCCCACTCCGTAAGGAATGCCGCTCTCACGCGCGTAGCCGATAGCCGCGTCAATTCCCGAATCAGGCACACCGATTACTGTATCGGCTTCAACCGGATGCTCTTTTGCAAGGAATCTGCCGGCATTGATTCTCGCGTGATGCACGGAAACGCCGTCGATTACGGAGTCGGGTCTTGCGAAATAAATGAATTCAAAAACGCACATACTCGTTTTTTCTTTTGCCGGGCAATAAGATGTAACCGATCTGATTCCTTCTTTTGAAAATGCGATTATTTCGCCCGGCGCAATATCGCGCACGAACTCCGCTCCCACGGCATCAAGCGCGCAAGATTCACTCGCAACACAGTATGCACCGTCTGCAGTTTTACCGAAACACAAAGGTCTGAATCCATTCGGGTCACGGAAAGCAATCATAGAGGTTGCTGTGATAATCACACAGGAATAAGCGCCTTTTATTTCACTCATAGTTTTTGTGACCGCCTCCTGTGTGCTTTTTGAAGTCAGACGGTTTGCGACAAGGGAATAAGCGATTGCCTCAGTGTCGGATGTGCCGTGAAATATTCCACCCGAAAGTTCAATCTTTTTGCGGATTTCTTCAGAATTTGTAAGATTGCCGTTGTGGGCGAGAGCCATATTGCCCTTGATATGCCTTATTACAAGGGGCTGGATGTTGTTTATATCTTTGCCGCCCGTAGTTGAATAGCGCACATGTCCGAGAGCCATATTGCCCTGCCCGAGAGCTTTGAGTTTCTCAGCCGAAAAAATTTCGGAAACAAGTCCGTCGCCTTTATAGTGCGAAAAAACACCGTCGCTGTTGATGACTATTCCGCAGGATTCCTGCCCTCTGTGCTGAAGGGCGTGAAGCCCGAAATAAACATAATCCGCTATTTGCGATGTCTTTGTGCCGAATATTCCGAAAACACCGCATTCTTCGTGTAATGAATTAAACATAATCCTCCTAATTTGCCGTATAGAGATCGGCATAAGGTCTTGATGTTACGGGAATGAGTTTAACGAATGATTTATTCATAACGCTTTCAAAATCCACTTCAAAACAGTGACAGTATTTGCCGACATATTCTTTAAGTTCTTTCTCGTCTTCAGCGGTAATCGACACGGCTTTGATGTTCGGCGAAAGATTTTCTCTCGGAAAAGAGCCTCTGACAAATATCTTGCCTCCGTGCATTCCCGAAGCGCAGTGTGTACCGAAAATCTTTTCGCCGCGTTTCAAGCCAAGACCGAGCAGAATTATTGTTCCACCTGCCATATACTCGCCCAGAAAAGAGCCGGCATTGCTGCCGATTACAAGCACGGGTTTCATACTGCGGAATTCTTTCATATGAATTCCGCCTCGGCAGCAGACATTGTCGCGCACATATATCTGACCATCACGCATTCCGTAACCGAGAGCATCGCCCGTGTGACCGTGAATGATGATTTCTCCGCCGCCCATGGTGTTCCCTACGGCATCCTGGCCGTGACCGTGAAGCATAATCTTTCCGCCGTTGAGGCAAAAAGCAAGGTCGTTGCCCGCCGTGCCGTGAATCTCAAGCGTTTTTCCTACATCAAGCGCACAGCCGAGGTATCTCTGACCGTTTACATCGGTGACGGTGACTTTGTTTTTTGAAAGGAACTCTGTTTTTATTTCTTCATTGACTTCGCTATAACTTCTGACACCTGCGACAATATTCATAAATCAAGTTCTCCTTTCAACAATTTGTTTCTTACAGGCTTAACGAATAAAAAAGGATTTGGCGTGTCAAATAAGTTGCCCGAAAGTGATGATAAATCCATTCCCGTTTCAATCAGGTTTGTGTAAATTCCGGCGTTCTCGCTCGAATTAATAAGCACATAGCCCGCAAGTCTGCCGCCTTCAAATATCAGCCGCTTATACCTGTCTCCGTTACAGATGACCTTGTCGGAATACTTGGCGCCTTGCACATTTATAAGCCCGCAGGTGCAGATTCTTAAACCGTAGAAATCTATGGCATTTACCGAAAAACTTTTATTGATTGTGATTTTTCCGCCTGCCATCTGTGAGCCCGCGGCGATTCCCTGATTGACTGCATTCGGCCAAAGTGCAATTATTTTTTTGCTGCCGTCAAGCATATCAACCGAAACGGTGCAGTCACCCGCCGCATAAATGCTTTTGTCACTTGTCTGCATTGTTGCAGGGTCGGTGATTATACCCCTGCTGACTTCAAGTCCGCATTTTTCGGCAAGTTCCGTTTCGGGGCGCACACCTACGGCAAGAAGCAAAAGGTTGCAGGCAATCTCGTCGCCGTTTTTTAAAATAAGCGAGATGATTTTGTTTTTGCTGCTTTTTGCTTCGGTAACCGTTTGCTCAAGGTGAAATTTTATGTGCCCCTCTGTTTCAATATGTTTTTTTACCGTTTTTGCTGATTTTTCATCAAGTATAGAGGGAAGAATATGCGGTGCAAGTTCAACAACATCAACGCTTTTACAGATTTTTGAAAGACCTTCCGCGGCTTTCATGCCGATAAGACCGCCGCCTATTACAACCGCGCGTGTGCGCGGGTTTGCGAGCCGCTTTATTCTTTTTGCTGATTCCAGATCGAGAAATGTCAGCGCGTTTTCTTTGCCGTCAACATTTTTCATCGGAGGAACAAACGGTTTTGACCCCGTACAAATGCAGAGTTTATCATAAGGATAAGTTTTTCTGCCTGCTTTGACTGTTTTGCTTTTTCTGTCAATTATCTTTACTTGTGCACCCGTAACTATATGTATGCCTTCGGAAGTATAATGTGAACTCTTTCGCAGATACATATTGTTCTCTTTTACGGCACCTTTGAGATAAGAACTGATTGACGGTCTGCTGTAAGGCAGATATTTTTCTTTTGTAAGAACAGTTATTTCACCGTCTTTGTCTTCTTTCCGTATCTGTTCCGCGCACGCAAGGCCCGCAGCTGAGGCGCCGATTATAATATATTTCATTTCTCTTCGCCTCCCTTGTCAACATAAATGAGGGCGTGATTGGGGCAGTTTTTTACGCACGCCGGTTCATTCTCGTTGCGGCATAGGTCACATTTTACTGCCGCTTTACCCTGTTTTATGCATCCGTAAGGGCAAACCGCAAGGCATGTCATACAACCGATGCATTTGTTTTCGTTGACATAAACTATGCCTGTGGTTTTGTCTTTAGTCATCGCTCCTGTAATGCACGCCTTTACGCATTTAGGGTCGTCGCAGTGGCGACAGTTGAGAGCTGCAGAAGCAAAGTTGTTGCCGTAAACCGTTACCCTTGACTCTGGCGTGGGCTCTTCATATTTATTTGCTTTAAACACATCCTTTGAAAGCGAGTGCGCCGTTTTGCAGTGAACCTCGCAGAGACGGCAGTTCAGGCAGAGTTCTTCTATCGCATAAATTCTTTTCATTTCACCGCCTCCTATTCGCCGGCGTGTTTAATGCCGAGTATTTCAAGTTCCTTTTCGCTCAGACCGATTCCTCTGAGCATCAGTCTGTTGCCTCTGAGAGAATCAACGGAATTTATACCCATTCCGCCCATTATCTCTTTGATTTCGTGATTCCACGCGGTTATGAGATTCACCACCCGCTTATACATAATATCGGGATTGAGCCGCTTTGTAAGTTCGGGGCGCTGGGTGGCTATTCCCCAGTTGCATTTGCCTGTGTTGCAGGTGGCGCACATATGGCAGCCCATTGCTATAAGCGGAGCCGAAGCGCAGTAGCAGGCATCCGCGCCCAGGGCAATCGCTTTGACTATATCCGCTGAGCACCTGAACGAGCCCGCGGCAACAAGCGAAATCTGTGACCGGGTTCCCTCATCTCTGAGGCGCTGATCTGCTGAAGCAAGTGCAAGTTCAATCGGTATGCCCACATTGTCTCTTATCCTTGTCGGAGCCGCACCCGTGCCACCTCTGAAACCGTCAATAGCAACAATATCTGCGCCCGCTCTTGCGCAGCCTGAAACTATTGCGGCAACATTGTGAACAGCCGCTATTTTGACACACACGGGTTTTTTGTTGTTTGTTGCCTGTTTGATTGCCCATATAAGCTGGCGCAAATCTTCTATTGAATAAATATCGTGGTGGGGCGCGGGGGAAATCGCGTCGCTGCCCTCCGGAATCATCCTCGCGTTTGAAACTTCAACGCTGACTTTTTCGCCGGGCAGGTGACCGCCTATGCCGGGTTTTGCGCCCTGACCGATTTTTATTTCAACAATTTTTGAATTGTTGAGGTAATCGCTGTGAACGCCGAATCTGCCGGAAGCAACCTGAACAATCGATCTGTCGGTAAAAGGCTGCAGATCGGGGTGAAGTCCGCCTTCGCCGATATTAAAAAGAGTGCCGAGCTCCTTCGCCGCCATGGCGAGCGATTTTTGAGCGTTCAGGCTTATTGAGCCGAAGCTCATTGCCGAGAACATAATCGGTGTTTCAAGAATTACCTGAGGAGGCATTTCGACAGTTGATTTGCCTTTCTTTTCAACTGTCAGTTTTTCGGGCTTTCTGCCTAAAATCGTTCGGATTTCCATCGGCTCACGGAGGGGGTCAATTGAAGGATTTGTAACCTGGGAGGCATTCAGAAGAATTTTATCCCAGTAAACGGGATAATCTTTCGGCGTGCCCATACCCGAAAGCAGAACGCCGCCTGTTTGTGCCTGACGGCAGATTTCCTGCTGATACTGCGGAGTCCAGTTTGCGTTTTCCCTGTAATCGCAGACATATTTTTCAATTCTCAGCGCGCCCGTGGGGCATAAGTCAACACATCTGTGGCAGGCAACGCAGTCTGCCGAATGTGATATTACGGTTTTTCTGTCATCCGCAAAACAATGGCACTCGTTGGAACACTGGCGGACACAGCAGCCGCAGTTTATGCAGAGTTCTTTATCGCGGACAACCGTAAAACGGCGGGGGATGTAATTAACAGACATTTCAGACATCCTCCTCTTCATTTAATTCAAGCGGAACAAACACGGGTTCCGCTCCGCTTACTGACCAGAGTTTTTCAGGGTCGGGACAGATAATTCTTATTGCGCTTTCTTCACTGGCGAAATACGCTCTACTGCCCTTTGTTGCCGCAGTGAGCGAGCGCAGTTTGAGTCTGTCGTTTATAGCGAGCAGACCTTTGTTTGAACCTAGAATAACTGAGAACGGACCGTTTACCAGTGCTCCGCTGTAAATTGCTCGCAGATTTGTGAAATACTCTTTTTTGTCGCTGTCCATTCTGTCAATTTCAGCCCATTCGGGAGCTGTCAGAACATCGGCAGCAACATTGACGGGCAGATTATGGTGCCTTATCAGATGGTCGAAAAGATAAGTTATAACCTCTGTGTCTGTCTGCATTGTACATTTGTAGCCGAACTGTTCGATATATCTTCTGTTTGTATCATAACTTGAAATTTCACCGTTATGCACTATTGACCAGTCAAGAATATTGAAAGGATGTGCGCCGCCCCACCAGCCGGGTGTGTTTGTGGGAAAACGACCGTGCGCCGTCCAGAGATACGCGTTGTAACGGTCGAGCATATAAAACTCGCCCACATCCTCCGGATAACCGACCGCTTTGAAGCAGCCTATATTTTTGCCCGACGAAAAGATATAAGCGCCGTCGTAGGCGGCGTTGACCTTTGTGACGCACTGCACAACATATTCGCTCTCGTCAAGACGCGAGTTTTTCATGCGCACCCTGTTCACCCTGCCGAAATAACGCCATATATCGGGACCGTTGCTGATTGAATCGACTTTTTTGGTGGGGATTCTTTCGGCAACATCTATGTTGAAATGTTTAAATAGAAACTCCTCGCAGTTTTGGTGCGCCTGAGCGTTCTCATAAAAGATATGAAAGGCGTATTCATCCCTGTGTTCGGGATAAATGCCGTAAGCGGCAAAACCGCCGCCAAGTCCGTTTGAGCGGTCGTGCATAAGCGCTATTGATTTTATGATTTCCGAGCCGTTTATCATTCCGCCTTTTCTGTCAATAATCGCGGCAATGGCGCAGCCTGACGGGATTCTTACCTGCCCTTCCTTTAACATAACCTGTCTTCCTTTGCATTATTATAAAGCAGATTACGGGCAGTTGTTAAACTGCCCTTTTCCGCCATATTTTTTGTTTTTATATATCGTCCTCACCCTGCAGAGCGTCGTAACCGCGCTCGCCGGTGCGGACTTTGACAACATCATCAACTTCATAGATGAAAATTTTGCCGTCACCTATATTGCCTGTGTAAAGCACTCTGCGCGCTGCTTCCACAACATCTGAAACAGGAACGGCAGAGACGACCATTTCGAGTTTCATCTTCGGGTTGAGATTCATCTCCTCTATCTCAACACCTCTGTATTTCCTGATGTTATGGCCTTTCTGCGTGCCGCAGCCCATAACATTTGTTACGGTCATTCCTGTTACTCCGATTTCATTCATCGCATCTTTGACCGCTTCAAACCGCGCGGGATTAAATACCATAACAATTTTTGTAAGGCGCGGTTTTTTGCTTGCGATATACGATTCCACCGGAACAGCGGTTTCGACAGGCTGAGCGGGGGCAAGAGGAGTAACATCTTTGGCGTCGGGAAGCACCGCTTTCATTGAAGCGGATGTGGCAAGCGCCATAGCCGGCATAAAATCGGCATAAGCGGAGGGAAGGTTGTGCTCGGTGGCGTCAAGACCTTTGATTTCCTCTTCCTCTGTAACTCTGAGACCGTGAATTTTTTTGATGAGATTGAAAACAATCAGCATTGTCACTACGGTCCAAGAAGCAACGCAGGTGAAACCGAGTGCCTGAATACCAAGCTGATGATAACCGCCACCATAGAAAAGACCTTTTCCCACTCCGTTTGCGCCTGTGGAAAAAAGACCTACTGCGAATGTGCCCCAGATTCCGTTTGCGAGATGAACAGCGCAGGCACCTACCGGGTCGTCAACATGTAGTTTTTTATCAATTACCTCAACGGCAACAACAACAAGAATCCCCGAAAAGGCACCGATTATTATTGAGCCAAGTGCATCTGTGCAGTCGCAGGGTGCGGTAATCGCAACAAGACCCGCGAGCGAAGCGTTCAGGCTCATTGAAACATCAGGCTTGCCGTCTTTTATCCAGGTGAATATCATTGTTACAACCGTGGCAACTGAGGGGGCAAGTGTTGTTGTAACGAAGATTGACGCGAGCATATCGGTATTTGTCGCAGCAGCTCCGTTGAAGCCATACCAGCCAAACCAGAGAATAAACACACCGAGTGCACCTACCGTCAGGTTGTGGCCGGGAATTGCTTTGGGAATTTTTTTGCCTGTCTCTTTATCTATTTTATATTTACCTATGCGGGGACCGAGAATAGCCGCGCCGATAAATGCGGCTATGCCGCCGACCATATGAATTGCAGTTGAACCGGCAAAATCGTGAAATCCGAGTTTAGCAAGCCAGCCGTTACCGTTCCAGATCCAGCCTGCCTCAACGGGATAGATGATCGCTGAAATAACCGCAGAATAAATGCAGTAGGCTGAAAATTTTGTTCTCTCCGCCATAGCGCCCGAAACTATTGTAGCGGCAGTGGCACAGAAGACGAGGTTGAAAACGAAATTTGACCAGTCAAAATGAGCGTAGTCGGTAAAAACGCCGAGCGTCGGCAACCCTATAAAACCGCCGAGTTGTTCCTCGCCCATCATCAAACCGAAACCGAGCAGAATAAACATAACGGCGCCGATACAAAAATCCATAAGGTTTTTCATTATAATATTTCCGGCATTTTTTGCCCTTGTGAATCCGCTCTCAACCATTGCGAAGCCGCACTGCATAAAGAACACCAAAGCGGCACCGATTAAAAACCATACTCCGAAAACGCTGCTTTCAACAGCGGATAAAAGTGAACTGTTCATAACTGTTACCCTCATACGCAGGGTATGAGTTCTTTCTGTTGAAATAAAAGCACAGCGGGCAGAGACGGAATCTCCGCCCGCATATTACCGTAAAAATAAATCAATAGTTAATCATATATCTGTCTATTTCCCACTGACTGACTTTTGTTCTGTAATCATCCCATTCGGCTTTCTTACCCATTATATAGTTGTCAAACGCCTGTTCACCGATAACGTTTTTGATGAACGGGTCTTTTTCTGCTTCTTTTATTGCCTCTTCAAGAGTGCCGGGCAGACATTCGATGCCTTCTTTCGCGAGCTCTTCATCTGAAAGAACAAACACATTCTTGTCATATGCGGGTTTCGGAACAAGCCCTCTCTTTATGCCGTCAAGGCCTGCGGCAAGGCAAAGCGCCATTTCAAGGTAGGGGTTGCAGGTCGGATCGGGGCAGCGCAGTTCAACACGGGTGCCTTTGCCTCTGCTCGCCGGGATTCTGACGAGGCAGGAGCGATTTGAAGTGCTCCATACAAGGTAACTCGGAGCTTCATAACCGGGAACAAGCCTTTTGTATGAGTTGACGGTCGGGTTTGAGAACACCGCCATACCTTTTATGTGATCCATAATGCCGGCAATAAATGAATAAGCTTCTTTTGAAAGACCGAGTTCACCGTCGGGATCATCAAAGATGTTTTTGCCGGTTTTGATGTCATAAAGGCTCATATTTGTATGCATACCGCTGCCGTTTATACCGTAAATAGGTTTGGGCATAAATGTAGCGTGCAGACCGTGCTTTGTTGCATATGTTTTAACAACATGTTTGAAAGTCATAACCCTGTCTGCTGTAGTCAGACCGTCACCGAACTGGAAATCAATCTCGTGCTGGCCTTCGGCAACCTCGTGGTGTGATGCCTCGATTGTGTAGCCCATTTTTTCAAGCGCGAGACATATATCCCTGCGGCAGTTTTCGCCGTGATCGATGGGGTTGAGGTCAAAATAACCTGCCTCATCACCCGTTTCGAGTGTGGGCTTGCCTTTCTCGTCAAGTTTGAAAAGAAAAAACTCGCACTCGGGACCTACATTGAAACCGTAGCCTTCGGCAGCCGCCTCATCTATTACTCTTTTGAAAATGTTTCTGGGGTCACCGTCAAAGGGCGTTTTGTTGTCGGCTTTATATGCCGAGCAGATAAGTCTGCCCGTTTGCATTTCGTGATGTTTTCTCCAAGGAACTATAGCCCAGGAATCAAGGTCGGGATGAAGATACATATCGCTTTCATCTATTCTTGCAAAGCCGTCGATTGACGAACCGTCAAACATACAGTCATTGTCAAGCGCCTTTTCAAGTTGTGAAACAGTTACTGCAATGTTTTTCATAATACCGAACAGGTCGGTAAACTGCAAACGGATAAACTCAACATTGTTTTCAACCGCGCTTTTAAGTATTTCTTCTTTTGTGATTTTATTCATTGTTATTTCCTCCGTATAATGATTTGTTATTAAATTGTTTTCAGTCCCATGATGTAACATTAAGACAATAGACTTCATCACAATTGACAGGATCTTCATCGCCGTGCTCTTTTTCAAGTTCTTCACAGTCAATCTGCTTTACCTGAGGTTCATCCATATAGAAATAAACCTCATCGGAATTGTCAAAACAGCCGTTGTTCATAATTCAGACCTCCTTAAAAAAATAACGGCGCTCTCCCCTTTCGGGAAAAGCGCCGTTGCTTACTGAAATGTTATAATATAATAAATTAAAAAGCGTCAATGAGCCGGAACTCAAAGACGCCTTTGCCTTGTGTATCTTTATTTTACGCCCTGTGTTTTTTTATGTCAACTGTATTTTTGCAATTTGAGGAATTTCGGAACATATGTTTATTCTGCAGTAAAAGCGGTTTTTCTTTTTGTGCAATATAACAACAATTATCCACTATCACATAACATTTCAGGGTGTTAAAATGATTGGTCACAACGGGAAATCATTGCTTCTGTTGAAAAGCCGGTTTTTGAATGCTCATTTAATAATTCTTTTTTTCATTATCCGATATGCTCTTTTTGTTTCGGGAAAAAACGGAACTAACTGAAAATCGTGAAACATTCCGTCAAACATATGAAGTTCAGCGTCAACGCCGGCTTTCTTCATATTATCGAAAGCCAGCTCATTAGCGCTTCTATCCATCTCAGCTTCGCCGCATATCAGTGTTACGGGAGGAAAGCCTGTAAAATCGGCAAAACTCGGCGATACATACGGACTGCTTCTGTCAAGTTCTTTTGCAAAAGCAGATATACGGTGCAAATAATCCCGATTATCTTCTGCCTTTTTTCGTCTTGAGATTCCACCGAAAGGGTCACGATAGCAGTTTTCTTCAACGGACTCGCCTGAATTGGCAGCATCTCCCCATAAGGAAAAGCAAACAATCGCAGAAGGTAATTCCACACCTTTATCACGCATATAAAGCGTTGATGCAAGTGCAAGATTTGCACCTGCACTGTCGCCGATAAAAACAATATCTTTCGCTTCAATACACTGCCGCTGCATTTCCTGAAACAGTGCAAACGTATCTTCAATTTGCGCCGGATATTTGTATTCGGGAAAAGTCCGGTAATCAAGATTATAAACCGCACAGTAATTAAGCGTTCTGCTTATCTTTTCGGCAAGGCGGCGATACATATCAATCAGAGGCACTTTATAACTGCCGCCGTGCAGCAATAACACAACCTTGTTGTTGCCTTTTTGCTTCGGTTTGAGATATTCATACTTAACACCGTTCAGATTATAAACGGAATAATTAAATTCATTTGACGGCTTATAATGTGATTTGTATTTCTTTGTTTTCTTCCCGGCATTATCGGATAATTCGGAATTGTTTATCAGCGGAGAATGAAAAACGGCACAGAGCAAGGCGCTTACAATCTTTCCGCTTAAAGATTGCATTTGTTCAACTCCCTGTTCATTCTCTTAACAAGCGGCACAAGAATAAAGTTTAACTTCGTTCCCGATATAATAAAGGCGTAAACCTCGTGATAAAGCGCATAAAAAGCCGTCTTGATATCGCATTTATCGGATACGGGATATTTTGCTTTATAGGTATCATATAATCCGAATTTATCCCCCGTTAAATTACGAAGCTGGAACAGTTCATATTCTTTATCTGCCCATTTGCTTTCAAGCGGGTCAATGACAGCAAGCGGCTTAAGGTGTTTATCGCTCATAATGTTCATTACATTCATATCGCCGTGAATCAGACTTGCCGTTTCAACCTTATCGCTGAAGATATAATCAAAAGCAGACCACGCGCGTTCCATTGCATCAAGCACTTTCTTTTCAAGTTTGCCGTCTTTTTCTAAACTTTTTGCACAATCCAGAATTTCACGGGCAAAAGGCTGATAAAAATCAAGCCACTCATCATAAACAGCGTTGCCGATTAAACCGAATTTATCATTTGTCTGCTCGTGCCAATGATGAATGATTGTGGTGATTTCATCCGCAAAATGCTCTTTTGTTTTTCCGGAATTAAGCAGTTTTGCAAAATCCGTAAAACAGTTTGTGCCGTGGACAAACTCCATACCAATGAAATCAATCGGTATTTCAGTTGTTGCAAGAAAAGTAAAATACACCCTTGGTATTTTTATCAGGCTGTCGGCACCGAGCAGAATGAGTTCACTTGCTTCACGCTCACATAGACCGTCAGTCCTGCACGCTTTCATAATAACGGTGAAGGGCTCTTTATCCATTTCAGCCTTATATACAAAACCAAATGACCCACCGCCGATATACTTTATACTGTTAACTTTTGCGCTGTAAGTTATTTCAAGCACTGTTACCGCAAAAGATTGAGCCTCTTTCTTGCTTACAGGTCGTATTTCTTTTTGTTTCATATTTAACCTCACTTTAATATCAACTTATACTTGCTTGGTGTCATATGATATTTGTTCTTAAAAGCCGTTACAAAGTAGGAAGGAGAGGAAAACTTCAGTGTTTCGCATATTTCTTTATTGCTTATTCCCTTTGCAATCAGTTCTTTTGAATACTCCAATTTTCTTGTCAAAATATAAGAGCTGAGGTTTTCACCCATTTCAAACTTAAAAATTTGTGACAGGTAATCGGGTGAAATACCGCAGATTTCGGCAAGTTTTCTTACTGTTAATTTATCATCAAAATGTTCGTTTATATAGGAAATACACCTTTTAATATGCGGCGACTGTTTGGGTTTTAATCTGTTTTCAGCGACTGTTTTTGTAAGTTCAATAATATCACAGGCAAGAGATGTTAAAATACCGTCAACGGAGTTCATTCGGTCAACCTTGGCAATAAATTTATCTGAAAAATCATAGGCAACTTTTTCGTTTAATCCACCCTGAATGGCATATCGAGTTGCCAGCGTAATAGTGCTTACAGCGAGATATCTGAATTGAGTAACAGGATTTTCCGATATGTTTCCCGCAACGATTGTTGCATTCACCTTATCTATTTCAGCCTTCAGCCTTTCAAAATCGCCGAGTTGAACACAGGTAAAGATTTTCAATTCCGTGCTATATCTTGTCTGAGGAAGATCGTCGCTGACCGTTTTAATGCTGATTAACTCACCGATATTCACATTATCACCATACCCTTTGATTATGGATTATAATGAAAAACTGCTGATAACAGTATAATATGATTAATAAATCAATTCAACTTTTTGCCAAATTCAATATAAGAAAAACATAATTATCAAAGAAAAATATTGTAATAATATTTTTTCAACTGCAAAAACAAAACTTCCGAAACCCGTTTCTTATAGGATTCGGAAGTTAAAGATTTAATGATTTATCATTCCCACTCCACAGTTGCAGGCGGTTTTGCAGTTATGTCATAAACCACCCTGCCGATTGAGCGCACTTCGTTTGTGATGCGGTTTGACGCTTTGCCAAGAACTTCAAAAGGTATTCTTGACCAGTCAGCCGTCATAAAGTCATCTGTTGTTACGGCGCGCAAGGCAACTGTATAACCGTATGTGCCCGCGTCGCCCATAACTCCGACTGTGCGACAGTTTGTGAGAACAGTAAAATACTGGTTTGTTTCTTTGTCAAGACCTGCTGCGGAAATCTCCTCTCTGAATATCGCATCGGATTCACGCAGAATTTCAAGTTTCTCTTTTGTGACTTCACCGATTATTCTAATTGCAAGTCCGGGACCCGGAAACGGCTGACGGTTGACCAAAAACTCAGGTATGCCGAGTTGTCTGCCGACAGCCCTGACTTCATCCTTAAAAAGACTTCTGAGCGGCTCGACTATGCTTTCAAACTCAATAACATCGGGCAAACCGCCGACATTATGATGGCTTTTGATA
Source organism: Clostridia bacterium (assembly GCA_017428625.1). Classification (GTDB taxonomy): domain Bacteria; phylum Bacillota; class Clostridia; order Oscillospirales; family Acutalibacteraceae; genus CAG-177. Next base: position 11,625 of record JAFRQM010000029.1, on the reverse strand, counting down.
ACCGCCGCGTCGCCTTTTCCGCTCTCAATTACATCGGGATAAATTGTGCCTTGAACCAGAACATCAACTTTGCCGATTTCTTTCGCGACATCCTCAAAAACACGGATAAATTCCGTGCCGATGATTTTTCTCTTTTTTTCGGGCTCGGTAATTCCCGTGAGTTTTCGGAGGAATCTGTCCTGTGCATTAACCCTGATAAGATTGAGCCCCATTTCGTTTTTCATAACTCGTTCCACGGAATCACCCTCATCTTTGCGCAGAAGACCGTGGTCAACAAACACACATATAAGGTTACTGCCTATTGCTTTATGCAGAAGCACTGCGGCAACAGAGGAGTCAACTCCGCCCGAAAGGGCGCACAGCACTTTTTTGCTCTCAAGTTCTTTTTTGAATTTTTCGACCGAAGTATTGACAAAGTCCGCCATTGTCCAGTCGCCGGAACAACCGCAGATATCTCTGACAAAGTTACTCAGAATAATGCCGCCGTATTCGGTATGGGTTACCTCGGGATGAAACTGAACGCCGTAAATATTTCTTTTTTCATCCGCAATCGAGGCACACGGGCAGTTAGGGGTTATTGCAGTTATTTTAAAACCGGCCGGCGCGGATTTTACATAGTCGGTATGACTCATCCAGCACACACTGTTTACCGGGACGCCTTTGAAGAGCCTGCTTTCTTTTGCTGTCAGTTGTGTTTTGCCGTATTCACTGATGCTGCCCGCGGAGCATATTTCGCCGCCCCCCATATAAGCGATAAGCTGACAGCCGTAACAGATGCCCAGCACTGGTATGCCGACATTCAGGATTCCTTTGTCAAAATGCGGTGAAGCTTCATCGTAAACGCTGTTCGGACCGCCCGTGAATATTATGCCTTTATAACCCATGCTGATTATTTCAGCAACAGTTATTTTGTTAAACGGAATTATTTCGGCGTAAACACACATTTCCCGCACACGGCGGGCTATAAGTTGATTGTATTGGCCGCCGAAATCAAGAACCAGTATTTTCTCCATTACCTGCACCTTTCATAATGCTTATTTTCGGAAAACCCGCAGGAATAACTCCTGCGGGCTTCCGAAGTGTGTGTATAAAAAAGAGGGATTGTCGGTAATCAGCAGACGCCCTGCTCCATCATGGCTGCGAGAACTTTCTCAAAGCCTGCGATATTTGCGCCTGCAACATAGTTTTTCTCCATACCGTATTTCTTTGCGGCATCTGACATATTATGGAAAATGTTTACCATAATATCTTTAAGTTTTGCGTCAACCTCTTCAAATGTCCAGTTGAGACGCTCGCTGTTTTGCGACATTTCAAGAGCGGATGTTGCGACACCGCCTGCGTTTGCCGCTTTTGCAGGGGCAAGCAAAACACCGTTTTCCTGAAGATATTTCACTGCGTCTGCGGTTGTGGGCATATTGGCACCTTCTGCGACTGCTATGCAACCGTTTGCAACAAGCTGTTTTGCGTCGTCAATATGGAGTTCGTTCTGCGTTGCACAGGGAAGAGCTATATCCGCTTTAATCTTCCAAACACCCCTGCCCTCGTGATATTCTGAACCGGGGCGGTATTTCTTGTATTCGGTAAGGCGGGCTCTGTTTTTCTCTTTGATTTCTTTGACTGCAGCAACATCAATACCCTCGGGGTCATAAACCCAACCGTTTGAATCAGAGCAGGTCAAAACTTTGATGCCGAGCTGCTGTGCTTTTTCCATAGCGTAAATAGCAACATTGCCGGAACCGGAAACGACAGCTGTTTTGCCCGCGACATTGAAGCCGTTGCATCTGAGCATTTCTTCGGTGAGGTAAAGCAGACCGTAGCCTGTTGCCTCTGTTCTCGCAAGCGAACCGCCGTATGCGAGGCCTTTGCCGGTGAGAACACCCTCGTGAGTGCGTCTTATTCTCTTATATGCGCCGAACATATAACCGATTTCTCTTGCTCCGGTGCCGATATCGCCTGCCGGAACATCTGTGTCCTGACCGATATATTTGTAAAGTTCAAGCATAAAGTTTTTGCAGAAAGACATTATTTCTCTGTCGGTTTTGCCCTTGGGGTCAAAATCCGAGCCGCCCTTTGCACCGCCTATCGGAAGACCTGTGAGCGAGTTTTTGAAAATCTGCTCGAAGCCGAGGAATTTGATAATGCTGATATTAACGGAAGGATGAAGTCTCAGACCGCCTTTGTAAGGACCAATTGAATTGTTGAACTGAACGCGGTAGCCGGTATTGACATGGGCGTTACCGTTTCTGTCTATCCACGGAACCCGGAATGTTATCTGTCTGTCGGGTTCAACAAGTCTTTCGAGTAATGCGTCTCGCCTGTAGATATCTTCATTCTCTTCAATAACAGGGCGAAGAGAATCAAGGACCTCAGTGGCAGCCTGAATAAACTCAGGCTGGTTTGAATACTTGTCATTAAGCATCTCAATAATTTCATCAACATAGTTTTTGCTCATAAAAAATCTCCTTTTTATTCAACCGGTTTCGCCGGATTTTTAAGATATAAAAAAAGACGCACTGCCCCTGCGGGTAATGCGCCTTTGCATCCGTTTTTCAGCTTTCTATTATTTTTTTTGCTATTTCTTTCCTAGTTTGCCTTGTGTCCATCGCTTCTTTTTCTATGTAGCGATGAGCTTCAGGCTCAGAAATATTCCTTTTCTCCATAAGGATTATTTTTGCTCTGCTGACAAGTTTGATTTCATCAAGTTTGTCCTGAAGTTTGCGTGTTTTCTTCTCTTCATTGAGAAGCCTCGCGCTGGTAGCCGTGATCAGTTTAAGTGCAGTATAAAAATCATTTTTCGAAACAGGTTTCGCAAGAGTCAGAACTCCTGCGTCTTCCACTTTAAGGCAGGTTGACGCAAACAGGTCGCTTCTCACAAGCATAAGTATTCCTGAGTGTGTATCTGCCGTTGCATCAAGTGCGAAATCCGCCCCGAATCCGTCAGGTAGCGGTGGGTCTATAATAAGAATGTCAAAGGTGTTTCTAAGCAGTTTACGCTTTGCTTCGCCCACGCTAAGGGCATAATCAACCGGTCTGTAAACAGAGGAGTCAAGCATAGCCGACAGCAAAGCGGTGTTTTGCTTTTTGCCCGATATAACAAGCACGCTGTAGCATCTTTTTTCAGGCGGCATACTTTTCTCCTTTTCCGTTTTTATGTTTTACAGAGTGTAAGTATCTATTACCCTCCCGGGCAGAATCTTTTTAACAAATTCACTGTTTCCGGCGATACTGTTAGCCTCTTTAAGACTGCCGGGCAGAGTTTCTGTTTCTGCAAGCTGTGCTGCATCCGCATTGAAAAGATTTATATCGGTCGGCGGAGGAGGCTGTATATTATTTTCAACGCCTTCAATTCCGGCATAAATAAGAAGTGAATAAGCAATATACGGATTCGCAAGCGGATCAGGCGAACGCAGTTCCATTCTGCGGTATTCTCCGTTGCCGGCAGGTATTCTGATAAGTTGTGAGCGGTTTTCTTTTGACCATGTAATGTATTTCGGTGCTTTTTTGATGCCAAGACGTTTGTATGAATCTTCCGTGGGGTTTAAAAATGCGGTTATCTCTTTCACTCTGTTCATAACGCCTGCCATAAAGCAGTCAAGGTAATCTTTGCCGTCATCAGATTTTACTGAAATATTTATGTGAAGACCGTTGCCGCTTTCATAAGGCAGGGGTTTAGGCGAAAAGTCTGCCCACAGCCCGTATTGCTCCGCTATTGCGGCAACTACGGATTTGAATGTTACCGAATTGTCTGCCGAGGAAAGAGCGTCACTGTATTTGAAATCTATTTCGTGCTGGCCGGGACCTTCTTCGTGGTGGGAACTCTCGGGAAGAATGCCCATCTCGCTGAGGGTCAGACAGATTTCTCTTCTGACATTAACGCCTCTGTCTTCCGGGGCTATATCCATATAGCCCGCCCTGTCGTGCGGCTGATTTGTCGGATAACCCTCCTCATCTGTTCTGAAAAGATAGAACTCGTGCTCAGCTCCGAAAGATATTTCAAGTTTTTTCGATTTTGCGTATTCAACCGCGTTTTTGAGTATATTTCTTCCGTCAAGTTCAAAAGGTGTGCCGTCGGGGTATCGGATATCGCAATACATTCTGACAACACTGCCCTGCGAGGGCCGCCAAGGCAGAACCGCGAGAGTTGAAGCATCCGGAAAAATGAAAAGGTCACTCTTCTCCTCGCTGCCGAAACCTTTGACAGCTGAAGCGTCAATGGCTATGCCCGTTTCAAAGGCACGGTCAAGTTCTGTATTCATTATGGAAACATTTTTTTGCTTGCCGAACACATCGCAAAACGCAAGCCGGATAAATGATACATCTTCCTGCTCGACGAATTCTTTGACATCCTGAATTGTTAAATTCATAATATAACGGCTCCTTAAAAGTCAAAAAGCGCCCATTGATTCCACAGTGTCTGTAACCAATGAACGCCTTTGTTCATATAGAAGTATAATCCTGCACACAGATTAAGTCAACATTTTTTATTATGAAAAAGCAGATTCTTTGTTTTGCACAAATACGCTTTATAATCAAAACCCCTGTTTTGTAGAAAATGCGAAAACAGCAAAAACACGCTTGACATTGTATTTTCCGGGTGTTAAAATGCAAACATACAAAGGCAAAGAGGCCCATAAAGGGCGTCTTTGCCTGTTTTTATTTTTGCATATTACATAATAAAAGGAGGCGGTAATATGTGCAGCGTTATGGGAGCGCTTATATACCCCGACGATTATGAAAAATTCATAAAAGCATTTAAAAAAACAAAAACGAGAGGTCCCGACGCGACCGAACTGAAAAAAGCGGGCAGAGGTATTCTCGGCTTTCACCGGCTTGCCATAATGGACCTTGAACATACGGGAATGCAGCCGTTTGAACTTGACGGCAACCTGCTTGTGTGCAACGGCGAAATTTACGGCTTCCGCCCGATTAAAAAGGAACTGGAGAAGGAATATACATTCAAAAGCGATTCGGACTGTGAGATTCTTTTGCCGATGTATGAGAAATACGGCTTTGAAATGTTTGCAATGCTCGATGCGGAATATGCGCTTATTATCTATGACTGTAAAAAGGACTGCCTGATTGCCGCGCGAGACCCCATCGGTATAAGACCGCTTTTCTATGCTTATGACAAAAACGGCGGCATTATGTTCGCTAGCGAAGCGAAAAACCTGGTCGGTTTAAGCGACAAAGTTATGCCGTTCCCGCCCGGACACTATTATGACGGCGAAAAATTCGTCTGCTACAGCGATATAGCGAAAGTTGATAAATACATTGACGGTGATCTTGAAGAAATCTGCAAAAACATTCACAACAAACTTGTTGCGGGCATTGAAAAACGCCTTGATGCAGACGCTCCCGTCGGTTTTCTTTTGAGCGGCGGTCTTGATTCCTCGCTTGTGTGCGCCGTTTCGGCAAAGATTCTCGATAAACCGATAAGGACTTTCGCAATCGGCATGAGTGAAGATGCCATTGACCTGAAATATGCCAAAGAGGTTGCTGATTATATCGGCAGCGAACACAAGGAAGTTATTATTACCGCAGAAGATGTAATAAACTCGCTTGAGGATGTGATCGCGGCTCTCGGCACTTTTGATATAACAACCATCCGCGCGAGTATGGGAATGTATCTTATCTGCAAGGCTATTCATGAAACAACCGATGTGCGAGTTCTTCTCACCGGTGAAATCTCCGACGAGCTTTTCGGTTATAAATATACCGATTTTGCGCCGTCCGCAGAAGAATTCCAGAAAGAAGCGCAGAAAAGAATCAGGGAATTATATATGTATGATGTTCTTCGTGCGGACAGATGTATCTCCGTTCACTCAATGGAAGCGAGGGTTCCCTTCGGCGACCTCGATTTTGTAAAGTATGTAATGTCGGTAAATCCCGAAAGAAAACTCAATACCTACAACAAGGGCAAATATATTTTAAGACACGCATTTGAGGGCGACTACCTGCCCCGTGACATTCTTATGCGCGAAAAAGCGGCGTTCTCTGATGCTGTCGGTCATTCAATGGTTGATTATCTCAAGGAATACGCAGAAGAAAAATACACCGACGGCGAATTTGAAGAAAAATGCGCTCAATACACTCACGCGAGACCGTTCACAAAGGAGTCGCTTCTTTACAGAGAGATTTTTGAAAAATACTACCCCGGTCAGGCGGATATGATTGTTGATTTCTGGATGCCCAACAAGGAGTGGGAGGGATGCAATGTCAACGATCCGTCGGCAAGAGTGCTTTCCAACTACGGCGACAGCGGAAAATAATAAAGTGTGACGAAAGAGGTGTTGTTATGGCAAAATACATATTTGTTACTGGAGGCGTTGTTTCGGGCCTCGGCAAAGGCATAACAGCCGCTTCACTCGGACGACTTCTCAAGGCGAGAGGGTTCAAGGTGGCGGCACAGAAACTTGACCCGTATATCAATGTTGACCCCGGCACAATGAGCCCGTTTCAGCACGGTGAGGTTTATGTTACCGAAGACGGAGCCGAAACAGATCTTGATTTGGGACATTATGAGCGCTTCATCGACGAAGACCTGAACAAATATTCAAACCTCACAACGGGCAAAGTTTACTGGAATGTTCTCAACAAGGAGCGCCGAGGAGAATATCTCGGCTCGACTGTGCAGGTGATTCCGCACATTACAAACGAGATAAAAGAATTTATCTATAATGTGGGCAAACACAGTGACGCCGATGTTGTCATAACGGAAATCGGCGGAACAATAGGCGATATTGAAAGTCAGCCCTTCATTGAGGCAGTGCGCCAGATTTCGCTTGAAATCGGCAGAGAAAACAGTCTGTTTATCCATGTAACTCTCGTGCCGTATCTGCACGGCTCTGAGGAACATAAATCAAAACCCACTCAGCACTCCGTAAAGGAACTTCAGGGCATGGGCGTGCACCCGAACATTATTGTTTTGCGCTGCGATGAGCCGCTTGAAAAATCGATTTTTGATAAAATCGCGCTTTTCTGCAATGTCAAAAAAGACTGTGTTATTGAAAATATAACGCTTCCCACACTCTACGAAGCCCCTCTTATGCTCGAGCAGTCACATTTTTCGGAGGTTGTGTGCCGCGAACTGGGGCTTGAAACACCGGAACCAGACCTCTCGGAATGGAGCGAAATGGTGTCGAGAATAAAGAGCAGTGCAGACGAAGTCGAAATCGGACTTGTCGGCAAATATGTGGGTCTGCACGACGCCTATCTGTCTGTTGCGGAGGCGCTTCGCCACGCAGGTTATTCGCTCAATGCCCGAGTGAATATTCATTGGATTGACTCTGAAAAAATTACGGAATTTACAGTTGGCGAAATACTCGGCGGACTTTCGGGAATAATCGTGCCCGGCGGTTTCGGAGACAGAGGAATTGAAGGAATGATTCTTTCGGCGAAATATGCAAGAGAGAACAATATACCCTATTTCGGAATCTGCCTCGGTATGCAGACTGCCGTTATTGAATATGCGCGCAATGTTGCTGGAATCACAGATGCTAACTCAGGCGAATTTGACGAGCAGTGCAAAAACAAGGTTATTGACTTTATGCCAGGTCAGAGCGACAGCATTGACAAAGGCGGCACACTGCGTCTGGGCGCTTACCCGTGCAATATTGGCGAAAACACGGTTATGGCTCGTTGCTACGGCACCTTGACAATAAGTGAACGCCACCGCCACAGATACGAATTCAACAACGACTACCGCGCTGTTCTCAAAAATGCGGGACTAACAATGAGCGGTATGTCGCCCGACGGCACACTTGTTGAAACGGTGGAACTTACAGATCGCCCGTTCTTTGTGGGCGTGCAATATCATCCCGAATTCAAGAGCCGCCCGAACAAACCACACCCGCTTTTCAGGGGCTTTATAAAAGCCGCAAAAGAAAACAGATAAAACGGAGGCAAAAAATGCACTTTACAAAAATGGAAGGTCTCGGTAACGACTATTTATATTATTTCGGAGAACTGAGTGACCCTGCCGCCGTTTCAATAAAACTCTCCGAACGACATTTCGGAATCGGTTCTGACGGGATTATTCTTATTACACCTTCGGATGTTGCCGACTTTAAAATGCGCATTTTCAATGCAGACGGCAGCGAAGCGAAAATGTGCGGCAACGGCATACGCTGTGTGGGTAAATATGTTTACGATAAAAGTTACACTAATAAAACACAACTTAAAATTGAAACTCTTTCGGGCATAAAAACTCTCGACCTAAATGTGAAAAACGGCAAAGTCGCTTCCGTCAGAGTAAATATGGGCAAAGCGCAGGTTTCTTCGCCGGTTACCCTTGATGTAAACGGTAAAACAATAACCACAACACCCGTTTCAACAGGCAATCCGCACACGGTAACATTTGTTGACGATGCTGAAAACGCCCCGCTCACAACAACAGGAGCGGCGCTTGAAAAGCATTCGTGTTTTCCCGACGGAGTAAACGCCGAGTTTGCGCAGATAATCGACAAAAACACAATCAGAATGCGCGTATGGGAGCGAGGAAGCGGTATAACAATGGCGTGCGGCACGGGCTCGTGCGCGACGGCCGCCGCGGCGGTTCAGGCGGGTTTTTGCAATAAAAACGAAGAAATAACCGTCATACTTGACGGCGGAAAACTGGTTATTACAGTTCTTGACGACAACACGGTAATTATGCAGGGACCTGCTGCAACAGTGTGTGAATGCGAGGTGGAAATGTGATACCCAACACTAATTACGGCAATCTCAAAGATTCTTATCTTTTTTATAACATAGCGCAGAAAACGAAAGCGTATATTGAAAAGAATCCCGGTAAACGCCTTCTGCGTCTGGGAATAGGCGATGTTTCGCAGCCGCTGTGCCCCGCGGTTGTTGAGGCGCTAAAAAAGGGCGTTGAGGAGCAGGCAAAAATCGAAACATTTCACGGCTATATGCCCGAATGCGGAGCGCCGTTTCTCAGGGAAGCAATAGCCGCCCACTACGAAAAACGCTGTATTGAACTTGACGCGGATGAAGTGTTTGTCTCCAGCGGGGCAAGTGACGAACTCGGCGATATTCTTGACCTTTTCGGGCACGGAAAAACCGTTCTGATACCCGAACCTGCATACCCCGCTTATGTTGACGCCAACATAATGGCGGGCAACACAATAGTTCACCTGCCTTCCGGCAGAGATAACGGTTTTCTGCCCGAACCGCCCGAAAACGGCGGGATTGATGTAATATATATCTGCTCGCCCAACAACCCCACGGGCGCGGTATTTAACCGTGAAAAACTGAAAAAATGGGTCGATTACGCAAACAAAACGCAGGCGGTAATTCTTTTTGACGCCGCTTATGAAGCTTTTATTGAGGAAGAAGATATTCCGCACAGCATTTATGAAATCGAAGGCGCTAAAACCTGCGCCATTGAGATATGCTCGCTCTCAAAGACAGCGGGCTTTACGGGAACGCGCTGCGGCTACACAGTTGTTCCGAAAGCACTCATGCGCGGCTCAATGAATCTAAACTCAATGTGGGTGCGTAACCGAACTACGAAGACAAACGGTATCTCATATATTCTTCAGCGCGGAGCGGCAGCGGTTTTCACCGATGAAGGGCAGAAACAGATTCACGAAACACTTTCAATATATAAGAAAAACGCAAAAACACTTATGAGCGCGCTCAATGAGGCAGGCTTGTGGTTCACGGGCGGAAAGAACGCTCCCTATATCTGGGCGCAATGCCCCGATAACATGGACAGTTGGACGTTTTTTGACAAACTTTTAAATGAAATACAGGTTGTCGCAACTCCGGGCGAGGGCTTCGGCGAGTGCGGAAAGAAATATATCCGTTTCACAACATTCGGAAACCCCGCAGATACAGAAGAAGCAAGCAGAAGAATAAAGGAACTGTTGAAATAAAATAGAATAAGTTTTTTAGATTTTGGATGAAACACCTCATCCGTCTTACCTTTGGCAAGACACCTTCTTCTTGAGGAGAAAGCTATGAGACGGAACGCGGTTCCGCGTTCCGTCCCGTTTGAGATTTATTGCATTTTTGCGGATAGTTGGAAAAAGCGGCACGGATGTATCCGTGCCCTACGGTTTTATATACTCTACCCTGACACCTAAATCCTGATACCTAACCCCTGCATCCTAACACCTACCTGCTAACTCCTGACTAAAAAACCGCCCTTTCGGGCGGTTTTTGTTGTTTATGCTTTTTCAGCAGACGCTGCTGAGGAGGTCGGCGATTGCTTTGCCGAGGATTTTTTCGATGAGTTCCGCGAAAAACGCTTTGAGCCTGTCGAAGAAGCCGTTTTTGACATGAACTTTTGCTGTTTCGCTTTCGGCGAGGACTGTGCCGTCTTTGTCGATTACCTTTGCCTGAACGGTGTAATCCTCGGTCGGGTCTTCGACTGTGTAACTCTCACCCGCGCCTGCATCTTCACCGTTTACAAACCAGTGAATCTCAGCGCCTTCGGGCAGGTCTTTTGCGTCGGCTTTGAAGGTCTGGTCTTCTTTGTAGCCGGTGGTATCATTTATGCCGTCGGTGTTGAGAGTTATGCCCGAAATGTTGGTGTATTCGGGTTTTACGGTTATTCCGCCGATTTTGAGTTCATACTCTTCCCACTTGCCTTCATATCCCTCTTTTTCGGGAACTGCGGGTTCGGTTATGCTTTCGGTTTCGACGGTGTAAGGCACTTCCTCAACCGTCTCGCCGTTTTCATCAACGAATTTTGCCGTGTATTCAATGGCGGTGTATGTAACCGTTTCGGTTACGCCGTCAATGTTTTCCATTGTGCCTTCAACTGTAGCTTTATCGGGTGTGTAGCCCGTGATTTCGGGCGAATTGACGCTGTAAGCGGCGAAAATTTCAACATCTTCCGTGTAAGTTTCAGCCGCTTCGCCGCCCTGAGCGTAAACATAGTTGATTGTAAGCGGAGCTGTAACGGAGGTGATTGAAAGTTTGCCTGCAACATAGGTGATATTGTAGTTTGCTGTTACATTCTGACCGTTTCCGTTCTTTATTTGCGCTGATGAAGGAACAACACCTTCATCATATTCGCCGATATCCTTTGCCTGCCCGTCAAGGATTACACTTGAAAGCGTGTCGCCCGGAATCAGACCGTCAACCGTGACTTTTTCGGTGATTTCGGCAGGGTCTTCATAAGTTGTATCGCCCTCGCCCTGAATCTGATCGTTGAAAGGATAGGTTTGATCCTCAGCAGTGATCGTAAGTGCTTTTTTCGCAACATTGAAGGTCACGGTTTTTGTTTCATCGGCGTATTTATCGTCATTCGCAAACACGGCTTCAACCGTATGCTCACCTGCGGTGAGACCTTCAAATTTGCAGGTTGCCTTGCCCTGTGAAACATAAACCTCTTTGCCTGTGTCAGCCGCGTCAAGATAGAAGGTCACGCTGCCCCACATTGTATCGGTCGGCAGATTTGCGGTAACGCTCGCCGTTTCGCCGTAGGTTATATCATCAGCCGTAAGAGTCATATTCGGAGCGGCTGCGGAAACTCTGAAGCTGAATTCGACCGTAACCTCTTCATAATTACTGTTTTCAGCGGGCATATATCTTGCCGTGCCGCTGTATGTGCCGGATTGCAGGCAGTTAAAATCCTGCGAATTGCCGTTTGCAAGTTGAATGTAACCGAGCAAATCG
>JAFRQM010000028.1 GCA_017428625.1 Clostridia bacterium | reverse complement strand
TCTTATGGATAAGGTTGCGTTCGTATTTCAGAATACCCGTCTTTTCAAAACATCGATTCTTGAAAATGTCCGCGCCGCTCGGCCCGATGCTTCAAGGGAAGAAGTGCTCTCTGCTCTTCACGCGGCGCAATGCGATGATATAATCGAAAAACTGCCGCAGGGCATTGACACATTGATAGGCTCTGAGGGCACATACCTTTCGGGCGGCGAACAGCAGCGCATTTCTCTCGCGCGGGCAATTCTTAAAGACGCTCCTATTATTGTTCTGGACGAAGCGACCGCTTTTGCCGACCCGGAAAACGAGGCGCTGATTCAGAAAGCCTTCAAAGAGCTCACCAAGGGTCGAACGGTGATTGTGATTGCGCACCGTCTCTCAACCGTAACAGGCGCTGACAAAATACTCGTGCTTGACTCGGGAAAGGTAGTGCAGGAAGGCACACACGATGAACTTGTGAACACCGACGGGCTTTATTCGCGTATGTGGACCGATTATAACAAAGCTGCCGAATGGAAAATATCATCTGTCAGGGAGGGCGTTTGAAATGTTTGGTTATAATCTTAAAAGAAAATACGCACTGACCGACAAAGGCCTTAAAAACACAAAAACCGGCGCATTCTGGACGGTTGTTGTAAACCTGATTATGATGGCGGGCATGGGTATTCTGTATTTTCTGATGCAGAATTATATAAGCACTTTGACCGACAGCGCTCCGCTTCCGAATGTATGGATATTTATCGGCCTTACAGCGGCGTTTGTAATCCTCTCATTTGTTACACATCTGCAGCAGTATCATAACACTTACGGTCTGGTTTACAGAGAAATCAAAGATACCAGAATATCTCTTGCGGAACGGCTGCGCAAGCTTCCTCTCGGTTATTTCGGAAAGCGCGATCTTGCCGATCTCACCGAGACAATTATGGGCGATGTCAACCGCCTGGAGCATGTCTGGTCACACTGCCTCGGCTATCTTTACGGGGCATATATTTCCACGGCAATCATCGCTGTTATGCTGTTTATATATGACTGGCGTATGGCGATTGCCTGTCTCTGGGGAGTGCCTGTTGCCTTTTTGCTTCTCTTCGGCAGCAGAAAGATACAGAAAAGCAAATCTGAAAAACTCAAAGCGGACGCTCTGGCTGTTTCCGACAATATACAGGAATCATTTGAGAATATCCGAGAGATAAAAGCAACCAACCGCGAAAAGGACTATCTTGACAGGCTCAACGAAAAAATCGACAAATTTGAAAAGACAAACATTGAAGGTGAACTCGTGATAGGTCTGTTTGTCAACGCCGCCAGCGTTATTATGCGTCTCGGCGTTGCAACAACTATCCTTACAGGCGCCTATATAGTGCTGAACAAGGGCGTTGACTTTATGCTTATGTTTATGTTCCTTATGGTCATCACCCGCATTTACGCGCCGTTTGACCAGTCGCTTGCACTTATGGCGGAAATGTTTGTTTCACAGGTTTCGGCAAGCCGCCTTAATGAAATCAGCGACACTCCGACAGCCGAAGGCGCGGAAGTCTTCAATCCCGACGGTCACGATATAGAGTTTAAAAATGTCTGTTTTTCCTATGACGGAAAGCCCGTTCTCAAAGATGTTTCGTTCACGGCAAAAGAGGGCGAAGTCACAGCTCTTGTCGGTCCGTCCGGTTCAGGTAAAAGCACTTGCGCCCGACTTGCCGCAAGACTGTGGGATATATCCGAGGGGAAAATTACCGTCGGAGGCGTTGATATATCAAAGGTTGATCCCGAAGTTCTTCTCACCGATTACTCAATGGTTTTCCAGGATGTTGTTTTGTTTGACGATACGGTTAAGGAAAATATCCGCCTGGGCAAGCACGGCGCAACGGATGAGGAAGTGCTCGTTGCTGCCAAAGCGGCAAACTGCGATGAATTTGTAAATAAACTGCCCTTGAAATATGACACGCCGATAGGTGAAAACGGGGCAAAACTGTCAGGCGGAGAGCGTCAGCGCATATCAATCGCCCGCGCCCTTCTGAAAAACGCACCGATAGTTCTTCTTGATGAGGCGACAGCCTCGCTGGATGTTGAAAACGAAACAAAGGTCCAGGGCGCGCTTTCACATCTGCTGAACGGGAAAACAGTTCTTGTAATCGCGCACAGAATGCGCACGGTTTCGGGCGCGGATAAGATTATAGTTCTTAAAGAAGGCTCTGTTGCCGAACAGGGTTCACCGGAGGAACTGCTCGGCAGGGAAGACAGCATTTTCCGCCATATGGCAATGCTTCAGGCGGACAGTTCAAAATGGAGTCTGTAAACAAACATAAACTGACATAGAAAAGGAGAATATCTATGAAAACTTTTCCCGTATGGCGTCTTTTAATTGCTGCTGTTATTTATGCTGTTTTATTTGTGCCCGCCTCTGCGTGCGGTATGATTCATCCGGCGTGCTACGCTTATGTCGGCACGATTGTGCCTCTGCTTTTCGGTTTTATTTATCTTTACAGCTGCGCTCAATGGCAGCATCCCGGCGCGGCGGCAATTCTCAACTGCACCCTGCTGGCAATCGGCTTTATAGCAGGAGAAGGCAATCTTCCCTTCGCTGTAATAATTGTTATTGTGACTGTTCTTGCGGAAATACTGCGTAAAGTGATGAAATACGATACCCTTAAAGGAGTGAGAGTAAGTTTCATCCCATTCGCTTTTTCATTCTATGCCTACTCGGCACACTGGTGGTTCGACACGGAGAATTCGCTTGCCGAAGCGGTCAAAGAAATGCCTGCCGGCTACGCCGATAAAATGAGCGTTGTAATAGATAATATTCCCGTTCTTTTTCTGATGCTTGCGCTGACTGTTCCCGTGGCGATACTCGGAATGAGAATTGCGGAAAAGGTTATGAAAAAGCAGACTGCTCTTTTGAAATAACTGTTTGAGGTAAACACGATGGGTATAATGAAAAAGTTTTTCAGTCAGACTAAAAAGCCTGAGGGCTTTCTCGGCAAAATAATGGTAAACGGCATGAACTCGGGCGGTCACGCATCTCTTGCGGAGTGGGGTTTAGGATTTATAGGAAACAAAAGAGCTCAGGTCTCACTTGACTGCGGCTGCGGAGGCGGAGCAAATGTTCGCCGCCTGCTTGAGAGAAGCGATAAGGCATACGGAATAGATTATTCCGAGATCAGTGTTGCAAAATCGCGGCAGACAAACGCCGGGGCAATCCGCAGAGGAAAATGCGAAATCATTCGGGGAGATGTATGCTCGCTTCCGTTTGAAAATGTCAGCTTTGATATTGTAACTGCCTTTGAAACAGTGTATTTCTGGCAGAATATTGAGAAGGCATTTTCTGAAATTTACCGCGTGCTGAAAAAAGGCGGGGTTTTCGCAATCACAAATGAATCCACCGGCACGGATAAAACATCCGTAAAATTTTCCCGGATAATTGACGGTATGAATCTTTACACGGGAGATGATATGAAAGCGCTGCTTGAAAAAGCCGGCTTTGCCGGAATTGAAATACATACTCATACGGATAAGCCCTGGCTGACTGTTACCGCAAAGAAGGCAGAATAATGAAAAAATACCATATTGAAAAGAATACTGTTCAGGAAACGCTGATTATTCCTCTCTATGGCCGAAAAATCTGCGCAGACAGATATCCCGATATGCTTAATGACGGGGAAGCGCAGCGCATTTGTGAAATGCTTGATTACGATTTCTCTGAAAAAGGAAGGCTGATGGAGACGAAAGCGGGGCTTTTCGGCGCACTTGAAGCGGCACAGAGGTATTATGATCTCGGATGTGAGGTTGAGAATTATCTGAAAACCCATCCCGAAGCGGCGGTCGTAAATCTCGGCTGCGGACTTGACACAACTTTTACAAGAGTGGATAACGGCAGATCCACGGGATACAACCTTGATTTGCCCGATGTGATTGAAATACGAAACGAGCTGCTGCCGGAAAGTGAAAGGGAACATAATATTGCCTGTGATCTCAACGACCTGTCGTGGTTTGAAAAGATTGATTTTGATGAGAGCAGAGGCGCAGTATTCTTTGCCGCAGGCGTGTTTTATTATTTCAGAACGCAGCAGTTGAAAGCAATTTTTGACGCTATGGCAAAGCGTTTTAAGGGCGGAAAGCTCGTCTTTGATTCGTGCAATAAAGTTGGAGCAAAAATGATGACGAAAACATGGCTAAAAGAGGTCGGGATAACCGATGTCAGCGCATACTTTTCATCAAGCGACGCTGCCGTCGAACTCGCAGACTGGAGCAGCAATTTTGAATCCGTAACAACAAAAAGCTATATGAACGGCTACCGCAAAATTGACAGGCGCTTCGGAGTGTTTAACAGATTTATGGCAGGAATGTGCGACAGACTGATTAAGCTGGATATTGTAAGAATAAACTTCAAAGGAGAAAATCAATGAAGCCCGATTCAATAAGGAACGCAAGCGACGTTATTCATGAGCGAAGCGATTATAAAAACTGGCTGCCAAAAGGTATGATTTATACCGCCCTCGCGATCTCGGCAGCGTTCTTTATCCTTTTTGTTATTTTCGGCGTAAGCGGTCTGATAAAACCGGGCGTGTTGAGAACCGTATTATTTATCATCTTTTTGCTCGGGGCAGTTATCGGCATAATCATATCCGTATGGATGATTCTTATGTATCGCGCATTTTCATATAACGGAAAAAGAAAACTGTCAAAGCGGGTGATTGAAGGAATAGCGGATTATGTTTCTCTGCCCGAAGGTGGCAAAGGGCTTGATGTAGGCTGCGGCAGCGGCGCTCTCACAATTGCTGTGGCAAAGCGCAATCCGAACGCAGAGATAACTGGCATAGACCGCTGGGGCAAAGAATATGCTTCATTCAACAAAATGCTCTGCGAGAGCAACGCAAAAGCGGAAGGCGTAACGAATGTGAAGTTCAGACAAGGCAACGCCGTGAACCTCGGCTTTGCCGATGAATCGTTTGACGCTGTTGTGAGCAATTATGTTTATCATAATATACCCGGCGACAGGCAGAGTTATCTGCTCGAAACGCTCCGCACTCTCAAAAAGGGCGGGTGCTTTGCGATCCACGACACCTTCTCAAAATCCAAATACGGCGATATGCAGGCGTTTGTGAAGAAACTGAAAGATATGGGCTATAAAGAGGTCAGGCTAATAAGCACAACAGACGGAATTTTTATGAAAAAAAGTGAATCCGGATGGATGGGGCTTTCAGACTCTGCATTACTTACGGGCATAAAATAATTTAATAATTGAAGACTGTTATGTTTCCCTGTCGTTGATTTTAAGTTAAAGCGGTGTTAAAATAAAGTCAAAGACTTTAAAGGAGATGTTTTTATGCTGAAAAAAACGATATCAATCATTATGAGCGCAGTTTTTATATGCACGGGCTGTGCAGTTCTTGCCTTTGCAAAAACAAGTGAGGAAGCAGACACTCACCTTCAATTCGGAAAAGACGGTAAATTCCGCATTATGCAGATTTCCGATATGCAAGATTATTTTCCGATGAAAAGCATTACCAAAAATGTGATTAAGAGGGCGCTTGATACATATCCCGTTGACCTGATTGTTCTTACGGGTGATAACATTGCGAGTTCTACGCAGGTTAAGCCCTATGCCGCGCTTGCAATCAACGAATTTATGTCGATATATGAGAAATACGGTATTCCGGTCGTTATGGTTTACGGTAACCACGATGATGAGAGCACAACGGCGGATAAAGCTTATCAAATGTCAGTCTATGAAAAATACAAGTGCTTCATAGGCTGTTCGGGCGAAGATTTCGGTGAGAGCAACCTCGGCACATATTATGTTCCGGTTTATTCATCAACCGATAAAAATAAAATCGTCAATAATATTTGGATGATTGATTCGGGCACCTACAATGACGAGAACGACCTCGGCGGCTACGGCTGTGTTACAAAGAAGCAGATTGAGTGGTATAAAAAAACATCAGAGAAACTTGAGCGTGAAAACGGTCACAAAATACCGTCGCTTATGTTCCAGCATATAGTTATTCCCGAAATTTGGGACGCTCTCGATGAGCACGATGAAAAGGTCGAGGGCAGCGTAGAACACGGCGGCAAATTCTATACCCTTCCCGAAGGTGCGAAAGGCACACTCGGCGAAACGCCCTGCCCACCCAACTACACAAACGGTCAGTTTGATGCGATTCTTGAGCGCGGCGATGTTATGGCAATGTTCTTCGGTCACGACCATGTCAACTCCTATGAATTCAATTACAAAGGTGTTGACCTTGTAAACACAACCGGCGTGGGATTCCGCTCATATAACAGTATTGAAGAAGGCGTGCGCCTTATCACTCTTGATGAGAACTCGCCCGACAAATATGAAACCGAACTGATTACCTATTTTGATTTGTTTGATGAAAACGATGAGGTGGCATACAATCAGTTTATGTCCGAGTCAAGAATAGTTGATGACTCGGAGCATTTCGGCTACTTCATCAAATATGTTTTCGCTCTGATAAAATCACTTTTTGCTTTCTGAAACAATCTGAATTATGCAGTTAATTGTTTTTGAAGGATTGATGATTCCCTTTGCCGGAACGGTGCTGGGCTCCGCCTGCGTTTTCTTTATGAAAAAGGAGTTCGGCAGGAATATGCAGCGTGCCCTGACCGGATTTGCCTCCGGCGTAATGGTGGCAGCTTCGATCTGGAGCCTTATTATTCCTGCAATGGAGCAATCCGCCGGAAAAGGAAAAATGTCATTTCTGCCGAGTGTTATCGGCTTCTGGCTCGGAATACTGTTTCTGCTTCTGCTTGACAGCGTCATTCCGCATCTGCATCTTTATGCCGAAAAGGCGGAAGGAGTAAAGAGCAATGCGGCGAAAACCACTATGATGGTGCTTGCGGTTACGCTGCATAATATTCCGGAGGGAATGGCAGTCGGTGTTGTGTTCGCGGGTTTGCTTTCGGGCTCGGGAACAATAACAATCGGCGGCGCGCTTGCGCTTTCGCTCGGTATAGCCATTCAGAATTTCCCGGAGGGCGCGATAATTTCAATGCCGCTTCACGCAGAAGGCAAATCAAAATGGAAATCATTTGCCGGCGGCGCTCTCTCTGGAGCGGTTGAACCTCTCGGCGCGCTGCTCACGGTTCTCGCATCGGGGCTGATTATGCCGGCGATGCCTTATTTCCTCTCTTTTGCGGCGGGTGCCATGATTTATGTGGTCGTGGAGGAGCTGATACCGGAAATGTCGGAAGGCGAACACTCAAATATCGGCGTAATCCTGTTTGCGCTGGGCTTCACTCTGATGATGGCACTCGATGTTGCGCTCGGATAAGGAGAATTGACAATGGAAAAAATAACCGTAAAAATTGACGGAATGATGTGCGGAATGTGTGAGGCGCATATCCGCGACACAATAAGAAAAACATTTCCCGCCGCAAAAAAAGTATCGGCATCAAAAAGCAAAAACGAGGCTGTATTTATGATTGAAAACGGCTTTGATCCCGCAAAGCAGGGCTACAAGGGCGAGTGAGAGAATTACACCCTTGCCATAGGCGGCGTAACCGTAAAACCCGTTTATGAAAACATCACAACCATAGCAATCGACGATTACGAGGAGCAGACGGAAATCGGCTACAAAGAAAATATGATTTTCAGAGCCACGGCCGAAGATATGCCCGAAGGCGCCGAAATTCACTGGTATGTTGACGGTGAAGATGTCGGCACCGGCGAGAGCTACACAGTGGAAGACCCAACGGACGATTACACCGTGCAGGCGAAAGTTCTTGACAAGGACGGCAATGTTGTTAAGGAAAGCGCTGTTCAGAAGGTTAAGGTTAAGAACGGCTTCTTCGACAGATTGATAGCCTTCTTCGCCGACCTCATCGAAAAAATCCTCGGCAAAGCAATAATCGACTTCCTCAGCAGCGTCTGCTGACAAAACAATCCACACAGCCGCCCGGACACCCGGGCGGTTTTTTATTCCCCCGCAACCCTCCCGCAATCGAACCCCCGTCGCCTCCTCCTCTGTCCTCCCGAACACAGCGAAAATTCCCCGTCGGCTCCTCCTTTGGGGGAACTGTCGAGCCCTATGGGCGAGACTGAGGGAGTTACCCTCCTCCTCTGGGGGCGCGGGTGTCCGGTGGACACCTCTGCGAAGCAGAAGCGCCGACCGAGCCGGCAGGCGAGACGGAGGGAGCCCCCCTCTGCGAAGAATCCCCCTCTGTTGCGTTGCATTTTCAAAAAATCCCAAAAAATTTTTACTCCGGGGTGGGAATTTCCGTTTTTTTCGTATCTTATATAGTGAAAGGTTTTTTCTCTTGA
Organism: Clostridia bacterium; assembly: GCA_017428625.1. Lineage (GTDB taxonomy): Bacteria > Bacillota > Clostridia > Oscillospirales > Acutalibacteraceae > CAG-177. Next base: position 12,584 of record JAFRQM010000028.1, on the reverse strand, counting down.
ATTTTAACACTTATAATGTTAAAATAATTTTGTATGTATTCTTTTCTTCAAGGAGGAATAATAATGAAAACGGGCAAAAGATGTCTGTCTCTTCTGCTGAGCGTCCTTATGGTGCTCGGCGCGGTATCTGCCGGTTTTTCCGCAGGCGCGGCGGATCAGGTTTACGAAATAAGCAATTACGGAGATCTCGTCGAGTTCGCGCAGGTTGTCAACGGCAACGAGGATGAAGGAATTGCCCCCGACCCCTCAGCAAGCGCGGTTCTCACTGCGGATATCTTTGCAACATACAATCCTGTTGAGGACCCCGAAAGCGATGAAATTGAATACGCCAAAGACTGGGTCGCTATCGCGAACAGCGGCGACCGCCCCTTCACCGGCACCTTTGACGGTAGGGGTTACAAAATCACCGGTCTTGACAACAGTGAAGCGGGTCAAGATGACAAAACCGACTCCGGTCTCTTCGGCTTCATCGGCGAGGGCGGCTCTGTTAAAAATGTCCGCCTCGAAAACGCGCGCTTTGAGGGCATGGATATCGGCGGCATCGCTTACGAAAACAACGGAACAATACAAAACTGCTCTTTTGACGGCAGCACTGGCGGCTATGGCTCGGGAGGCGCCGCGGGCGGCATCGCCTGTGATAACTATGGCACAATAACGAACTGTTACAATAACGGCAGTGTTTCGGGCGACGGACCTGTCGGCGGCATTGCCGGTAGCAACGACGGCACAATAACAAATTGTTACAACACGGGCGGAATAACCGGTGATAATAACGGCTATGATGTTGTAGGAGCCGGCGGTATTGCGGGAAGCAACGGCGGAACGGTCGCAAACTGCTATAACACAGGCGATGTTACCGGCAATGGTGGTGTCGGCGGCATCATCGGCTACAGTATTAACTCCGGCGCAACAACAAACTGCTATAATACGGGCAATGTAACCGGCAATAATAGGGTCGGCGGCATTGCGGGATATATGAATAAAAACAATCCTTCATGGGATTGCTCTGTCACAAACTGCTACAGTGCGGGCGGCGTCACCCTCTCTGGCGAAAACGCCCAACATGCGGGCGGTGTTGTCGGCTATAATGACAACAACTGCACTGTCGCAAACTGTTACTACGACAGCGAAAAATGCACTCTTGAAGAAGCGGTAGGCTACAGCAGTTCAGTTGTAAGCGAAACGGTCACAGGTCTCTCAACAGCCGAAATGACGGGCGAAACCGCTCTTGACAATATGTCCGGGCTTTCCTCCGACTCCTGGCTCGTCAGGGCAAACGCGGACGGTTGGGCTTATTACCCCCACCTTAAGGGCTTTGCCTATGACACCGACCCGACCGACGCAAACTGGCCCGCGAAAACGGAACCTCCCAAAGCGGACCCCGGAATCACATTGACCGTCGCTCCCGAACAGCCCGTTTACGGCGACGCTGTCACAATAACCGCAAATCTTCCCGATGACGCAACGGGAGACATTACCCTGACCGTTGACGGAATTGATTATACCGTTCCGGTTAAAGACGGCAAAGCGGTATGCCCCGTCGGAGTCCTCGTGCCCGGCACCTACTCTGTAACCGTGAGCTACAGCGGCGATGACGTTTACAACCCGGTTACGCAGGAATTAACGGTGGAAATTCCCAAATATTCATTCACCGTTACTCTTGAAATATCCCCCGAACAGCCCGTTTACGGCAACGATATCATAATAACCGCAAATCTTCCCGATGACGCAACGGGAGACATTACCCTGACCGTTGACGGAATTGATTATACCGTTCCGGTTAAAGACGGCAAAGCGGTGTTTACCGTTGAAAGCCCTGACCCGGGCGAACACTCCGTTACCGCCTCTTACCCAGGCGACGACAAATATAACTCCGCGTCCGCATCCGGAACATTTACGGTTCAGGCAGCCGTAATTGCCCCGACCGGCATTTCGCTTGATAAGCAGGAAATCAACTTTACAGAGGACTCATCTCAGGTGATTGCCGCCGTCATTGAACCTGCCGGCGCAACCGGCACCGTAATCTGGTCCTCAAGCAATGAAAGCGCTGCAACGGTCACCGATAATAATGACGGCACCGCAACCGTTACGGCCGCAGGTGTGGGCACGGCAGTAATCACGGCAGCAATTCAGGGCACTGATTTTTCCGATTCCTGCACGGTCCGTGTTACCGAGTATATCTGCCCTCATACAAGCAAAACAGAAATCCCCGCAAAAGCAGCCACCTGCACAGAGCCCGGCAATAACAGATACTACAAATGTGATGACTGCGGCGAATACCTCAAGGCCGACGGCACAACGGTAACCACTCCGGCGGCGGAATCCATTCCCGCCCCCGGCCATTCCTATCCCCTGTTTTATGAAAGCAATGACACTCAGCACTGGCAGGTCTGCTTCCGCTGCTATGAAGACTCCGCCCATGATAACCACACCTTCGGCGCGACAACCTACACCTGGTCCGCCGACAATTCAATCTGCACCGCGAAGCATACCTGCACCGTCTGCGGCAAAGAAGTTAGCGAAACGGTTGACTCAACCTCTCAGGAAACTCCGGCAGCCTGCTTTACGGACGGTAAAATACAATATACGGCAACATTCACAAAACCCGGTTTCACAATTCAGACAACAGAAGCTCCGAGCGGCGAGTCCGCCGGTCACGACTGGGGCGCTCCGTCTTATGTATGGTCCGCCGACAACTCAACCTGCACCGCAACAAGAGTGTGCACAAGAAACGCCGATCATAAAGAAGAAGAAACCGTTAATGCCGCAGTTACAACAACCGCAACCTGCACCGAAGCGGGCGTAACAACCTACGCCTCGAGTTTTGACAACCCCGCTTTTGAAGCTCAGGAGAAAACCGTGGCGGTCGATGCTCTCGGTCACAACCGGGAAGAGAGTATTGCAAAAGAAGCAACTGAGGACAGCTTAGGCATAATCGAAGACAGATGCACGCGCTGCGGAGATACAGATAACACAAGACTTTACCTTCTTGATAATACTTCGCCCTCAAAATATCCCGACGGCTCGTATATAAGCGAAAATGTTGTTTCTTCAGCGGATAACGGCACGCTCGGCAGCGACGGGATTCAGATGGTTCTTCAGGATCCGCTCGGCGCATTTGACGATTATTTCATCACTTATTCGGCTGAGCTTATCGGCGTTTCCGCTGATCCGGGCGCCGATTACGACAATGCTTTTGAAATTGAAAACGCATGCAGAGCGCTTGTCGGCGTAACAATTAACGGCACATATATTGTGGGCACCTTCCCCGAAAAAGCACGACTGCTGCTTCAGATTCCCGACGGCTGGGATGTTGACGACATTGCCGCTTTGAGAATAAACTCCGGCGTTGACACATATTATGTAACGGCGGTTGAATACCGTTTATATGACGCCGAAGGCGAATTTGTGAAGGTGGTAACGGCGGATTATGAACCCGCCGAAGGCGAAACAGTCAGAGCGTTTGCCGCATTCTGGACCGACTATTTCTACAACAGCCCCTATGCCATTATTGATATATACACAGACAAAGACGCCCTTGACGAATACAAGGACGAGGCAAAGAATGCAATCGACGCCCTCGCTCAGAACGGCGACAGCGACGAAGTCAGAGAAATCATCGACAATGCAAAAGACGCTGTAGATGCCCTCGGATATGACGAAAGCAAGTCGCTCGAAGAAAACAAAGCGGCTGTTGACGCGCTCGTTGACAGCGCCGCCGATGATGTCGCAGATCAGCGCGAAGCGGATAAGCTTGCCGCCGACAAAGAGGCGTTTGACGAATACAAAGACGAGGCAAAGAATGCAATCGACGCCCTCGCTCAGGACGGCGACAGCGACGAAGTCAGAGAAATCATCGACAACGCAAAAGACGAAATCGACGCTCTCGGATATGACGAAAGCAAGTCGCTTGAAGAAAACAAAGCGGCGGTTGATGCGCTCGTTGACAGCGCCGCCGGTGACATCGAAGATCAGCGCGAAACGGAGCAGACCCCTGTATCGGTTGAAATCAAAGATTTCACAGAAGAAACCGAAACGGGCTATAAAGAGGATAAAACCTTCACCGCAAGTGCAGAAAATCTCCCCGAAGGCGCCGAGATTCACTGGTTCGTAAACGGCGAAGATGTCGGCACGGGCGAGAGCTACACAGTGGAAGACCCAACGGACGATTACACCGTGCAGGCGAAAGTTCTTGACAAGGACGGCAATGTTGTTAAGGAAAGCGCTGTTCATAAGGTTAAGGTTAAGAACGGCTTCTTTGACAGATTGATAGCGTTCATCCTCAACCTCATAGAAAAAATCCTCGGCAAGGCAATCGCCGACTTCCTCAGCAGTGTCTGCTGACAAAACAATTCACACAGCCGCCCGGTCACCTGGGCGGTTTTTGTTTTTTAAGCGTATTACGGCACGGATTCAAAGCGTATATACGGGATTAACGGGAGGTATTGCTCCCAATACTTCCCAAGGGAAGTGGGAGCGAGGGGGCGAGCCCCCTTCGAACCCCTCACTTGTGTATGCAATTGTAAGCGGGCAGAAATATACAGCAAACAAAACCGCCTCCAAAAAATCGGAAGCGGTTTTTACGTAAGAGCGGTCTTCTTTATTCGTCCTTCATTACAAAAGAGAGCTGATTTTTACGTATATGCACTTAATTGGTTCTTGCACGTAAGAGAAACGCTATCAGTAGGTAATTTACTGTTCTTTTATCGGTTCAATGTTATCTGCGGCAGTTCTGTTCAGGACGATGACTCTGTTGCCTGCCGAGGTTTTCGCCGAATCCTGATGAATTATTTTGCCGTTAATTCTCACAACATTTTTATTTATGAAAAGAGTCCGGCTTTTTTGTGAGTAATCATCCCATGTCAGCGCAAGAGCCTCACCGATTCTCATTCCCGTGTGAAGAATAAGCAGCAGTTTATATCCCGACGGATGAACAAGTTTTTCTTCACCCGGGATTTTTTGCGTGTTTGCCTGCTTCTTCGGTGCGTTCGCATTCGGCGACATAGGCATTATAATCATTATTATCCAGACAGTTTTCTTTTGCCGTAAGGCGCTTTTTATCGCCTTGACTTTTAACTTCAGGTGTGATAACATCATACACGGGCAAAAACGGTATATATTTCTCGGCCGCAGCGGAGGTTACCACGCTTATTATCTGCTGTTTGATTTTTCTGACTTCCGCCTCGGAATATCCGTCCTTGGTAAGCCGGTTGACCGCCGTTCGCAAGACACTGTTGTCAATATTTACAAGCGGAAATCAGGAAAAACAGAAAAACCTCGAATCCCTTGAAGACAAAGGGAATTCAACACATTTGCAGGGTTAGTATATCGGTAATACGGACGCTTCCCAAGCCTCAGCGGCGGGTTCGACTCCCGTACCCTGCTCCAAAAGCAAAAAGCAGTGATTTTTCAATCACTGCTTTTTGCTTTTGCTTTTGCATATTCTTTTTTATTATTCTATCATTGCGCCGTTGCCGTACCACTCAAAACGGACCTCATCCTTGCCGTTGAAAAGCCATGTGTCGGGCGTTGAGGTTATTTCCCAGTCAAGAGGAACGGCTTTGTCATTCTGCCGCGAGGCGTGAGCGTAGGCGTCGCGCACATAGCGCATTTCATCATCGCTCAGAGTGCCTCTTGCGCAGGAGATAAACAGAGGTGAGCCGCTTTTTGCAAGCAGGTCGAGCCACTGTTTATTATATTTCCATTTGATTTTGCCTTTCATAAATCCCACGCAGTCGGCGTCAATCATATAAAACGCCCTGTTCTGAGGCAGGCGGAACGCCAGCGCGTTTATGCCCATTTTTCTTGTGCGCGCCCAGCTTTTGCCGCTTGTATCATCGCCGACGCGGTTCAGGTGAACAAATCCTGCCGCAAGGTGACTTATTGTGTTGCAGCCGAGAATGAGTGCCTCGCCGGCGTTTTCATAAATCGTGCGGTAAAAATTACGGACGATCTCAGCCGATGTTTTGGCTCTGTCATAAAACGCCCAGCCGTCTCCGGTGATTTTACCGTTCATATCTTTGCCCCACCCGCCGAAAATATCATAAGTGGAAAAATCGTGTTTTATGAGTTCATAGCCCCAGGAGACCAGTTTGCGTGTTTCCCTCGCCACATAATGAAGCACTTTCGGGTGCGACGGGTCAAGGGTAAAGCCGTTTGACGAACGGTTTTTGAGCTGCATTATTTCAGGCACCTCGTTTTGCGTATGAAGATATCTCACCCAGATTCCCGGATGCACGCGCATCTCTTTAATATCAAGTGCGAGGGCTGACATATCTATAAACTTTTCGTTAGGCTCCCAAGGGCCGGATGTGCTGTTAACCTGCCAGCCGTCGTCAATCACCATATAAGGGCGGTTGGCAAGCCCCGGTGAGAGTTCTGACTGAAGCCTTGCGTCGTTTATAATGTCGGCATATGAGCTCTCGCCATAAGCGTAATACCAGTTGTTGCCGCCGTAAACGGGGTTCTCAGGCAGAACGGGGTTCGGGCACATCATTTTGCAGAATTTGCACGCGGCGTCAAACGAGGACATATTCTTATAAACCTTGCTGACAATTGTAGCCGCCTCAAGTTCCCGTCCGCCGAGTTCAACACCGCTGCCGCCGCAGCGCACATCAAGCCAGCAGCTTATACCTTCTTTGTCAAAGCTCCATGAGACAAAACTTGAGGGCTGCGTTTCAACACCGCACGCCAGAATCTCTTTTTCGCCCCTGACAAAGAAATACCAGGGCATAAAACTCTCTGCACAAATTCCCCTCCACATCATATCGCCGTAAGCGCGCTCCCACTTATCACCGAGAACGCTGACTTTTTCTTCCGTTCTGCCGAGCCAGCGAAGTTCGATAAATGAGGGCTTGCTTCTTGTCGCGGTCAGCAGAACCTTGAGTTTACCGTCAATACCCTCAAAGCGCAGAACGCCGTCATCACGGATGAAATCGGTGGTGTCATAGTGAATTTTGAACCTGTCGGGAACTCTTATGATGTTTATCATTTTTTTATTTCCCCTTGAATAATTTTTCTGCATAGCGAACTGTCGCCATGGCTTCTTTTGAGTAAAAATCGGCACCTATCATATCGGCGTATTCCCGGGTCAGAACCGCTCCGCCGACGGTGACTTTCACGCCGGGGCATTTTTCTTTGAGAAGAACAATAGTTTCTTCCATAGCGGGAACGGTTGTTGTCATAAGGGCGCTTAAGCCCACCATTTTAACATCGTTTTCGATAACCGCTTCAAGTATTGCCTCTTTATCAACATCCCTGCCGAGGTCGATTACCTCATAGCCGTAATTCTCCAGCAGAACTTTTACAATGTTTTTGCCTATGTCATGTATGTCGCCCTTTACGGTGGCGAGCAGAATTTTGTCGCCGCTTTTCTCTCCACCGGCGGGAATTGTTTTTTTGATTATATCGAACGCGCTCTGCGCCGCCTCTGCGCTCATAAGCAACTGAGGCAGGTAGAACCTGTTGTTCTCAAAGCCGGTGCCTACATAATCGAGAGCAGGCACAATATGCATATTGATTATGTCGAGCGGGTCGGCGGTTTCAAGCATTTTCTGTGTTATCTGCGCCGCCTTGCCCCCCTGCCCTTTTATGATTGCGTCCTGCAGGTCGGGCTTTGCTTCTTTTTCTTCTTTCGGCTTTTCCGCCGGTGCACTGGCATTTGCAAATTCAATGTATCGCGCAAAGCCTTCATCTCTGCCCATAAGGGCGCAACCGCTGTAATAGGCAGACATCATGGGCAGCGAGTATGGGTTGATTATTGCCGCGTCAAGCCCGCCCGCCAGAGCCATTGCAAAAAACGAAGCGTTTACCGTCGGTCTGTCAGGCAGACCGAACGAGATGTTTGAAACGCCCAGGCAGGTGCATACACCGAGTTTTTCTTTGATAAGTCTTACTGCGCCGAGCGTTGCAAGCGCTCCGTTTTTATCGCTGCTGACTGCCATGGCGAGGGTGTCAACAACAATATCTTTTTTATCTATGCCGTATTTTGCGGCTTGAGCGACTATTCTTTCTGCTATTTCGAGTCTGCCCTCAGCCGTTGCGGGAATACCGTTTTCATCAAGTGTCAGCGCGACAACCGCTCCGCCGTATTTTTTCACGAGCGGCAAAACGGTTTCCATACTTTCGCGCTTGCCGTTTACCGAGTTGACAAGCGGTTTGCCGTTATAAATCCTCATCGCCTTTTCAAGAGCGACGGGGTCGGAAGTGTCAATCTGCAAAGGCAGGTCGATTACCGCCTGAATACGCTTCACGGTTTCAGTCAGCACTCCGGGCTCGTCAATTTCGGGCAGTCCGACATTAACATCAAGAATATGCACGCCCTTTTCTGTCTGGGTGAACGCCTCATTCATTATGTAATCAATGTTGCCGTCGCGCAGAGCCTGTTTGAATTTGGGTTTGCCTGTCGGGTTGATTCTTTCGCCTATCAGCACGGGGAGTTCTTTTATATCAACCGCATGAGTGTAAGATGAAACGAGCGTGCGGTTCTTTTTTGTGACAGGCACAGGCGTGAGCGTGTCGAGTTTTTCACGCAGAAGTTTTATGTATTCGGGGGTGGTGCCGCAGCAACCGCCTAAAATTCTCGCACCCATTGAAGCGATTTCCGATACATCCGCAACAAACTCCTCAGGCGTAACATCATAAACAGTTTTGCCGTCAACCACGGCGGGAATGCCTGCGTTCGGCTGAACTATTACGGGAACACTCGCATATTCAAGAATATCAGGCACAATGTTTTTAAGCTGTTTGGGTCCTAAAGAGCAGTTCATACCGAGGGCGTCGACGCCGAGACCTTCAAGCAGCGCAACAACAGCAGCCGGGTTTGCGCCGGTCATAAGCGTTTTTTTCTCATTGAAAACAACGCTCGCAATTATGGGCAGGTCGCAGTTCTCTTTTGCGGCGAGCACTGCCGCTTTGAGTTCATAAAGGTCGTTCATTGTTTCAATAAGAACAACATCCGCTCCGTTTTTGCCGGCGTTTATTACTTTTGCAAAAGCCTCAACGGCAGCCTCAAATTCAAGACTGCCCGCAGGTTCAAGCATTTCACCGGTTGATCCTATGTCAAGGGCGACATAACAGTTTCTGCCCTCATTTTCCGCCTTTGCGAGGCATACAGCCTCATTCGCGCAGTCAACGGCGGCTTTGACAATCTCTTCATAATTGTCAAACTTGAAAGGGTTTGCTCCGAAGGTGTTTGCGGAAACAACATCGCAACCCGCGTCAAGATAGGCACGGTGGATGTTTATTATTCTGTCAGGGTCGGTCAGGCAGAGTTTTTCGGGTATTTCACCCGGTTTGAGCCCGCCTTTGATGAGCATTGTGCCCATAGCGCCGTCAAACAACAGAAATCCGCTTTTTATTTTTTCAAGAATGTTCATAAGTTTTATTTAATAATTTCCGACAAGCCGTTCTGTATCGCCGCGGCGACATCCGGCTTGTTCATTGTGTAAATGTGAATGTTGTTTACTCCGTTTGCTATAAGGTCGATTATCTGCTCCGTGGCATAAGCAATGCCCGCCTGCTTCATAGCATCGGGATTTGAACCGAAACGGTCGATTATCTGCTTGAATCTGTATGGCAGTTCAGTGCCCGAAAGTTCACAGGAGCGCTTGACATTTTTGAGATTTGCTACCGGCATAATGCCTGCCACAACAGGAACCTCTATGCCCGCCGAACGGATTTTATAAAGAAAATTGTAGAAAATGCTGTTGTCAAAAAACATCTGCGTTGTAAGGAAGTCGCAGCCTGCGTCAACTTTTGTTTTGAGGTTCTTTATATCATCGGCATAACTTGTGCGCTCAATATGACCTTCAGGGTAGCAAGCACCGCCTATGCAGATATCGGGCGCCGTCTCTTTTATTTCGGCAACAAGCTCACAGGCGTAGTGGTATTGCCACTGCTCTCTGGGAGGTGCATCCTGCGGAATATCGCCGCGCAGGGCAAGAATATTCTCTACACCGCAACTCTGCAGTTTTCGGATTTCGCCGGCGATTGTCTCTCTGCCCGATGAAACGCAGGAGAGGTGAGCCAGAGGAGTAACACCGTAGTTTTCAAGCACATCTTTCGCTATTGCAGCCGTGTATTCGCTTGTGCCGCCGCCTGCGCCGTAGGTGACGCTCATAAAATCGGGTTTCAGTTTCGCGATTTCTCGTGTTGCCGCCTGAACCGAATCGAAATTTGCGCCCGATTTGGGCGGGAAAACCTCAAATGAGAGCGTCGGGCTTTTCTGCAAAAACAAATCTTTTATTTTCATTGTTTTTTCCTCATTTATAATACTCTTTTATGCGGTCATATTCTTCATCCGTTATTTCAATAACGCCGCCGTGCTTGAAGCCGTAGGGGAAGGTAAACTCCTCTTTGCTCATTTTTATATGAGCGTTGCCCGGTTTATCGGACACAAACGGCACATAACCCATTTTCTTTTTTTCACAGCCGAAAAAGTCAAACAGAACGCACCATCTGCCATCGGGCAGAACATAGGATGTGCCGCCCTCATAAGAGCCGGGGTTGCCGAGCGACTCCATAATTTTGTCAAACTCATAATCGTGGGTGAACGGTCCGTATGCCGACGTAGCCGTTTCGTGCATATTCATACCGGGGTTGCAGTTTTTATAGAAAAGATGGTAAGTGCCGCCGGCTTTTACAAGGTGCGAATCAAGTATTTCACACTCTTTGGTGAAGAACAGTTCAGGTTTTGAAAATGTTTCAAAATCCTTTGTTTTGCAGCAGTAAATCGACATATGGTTAAAGCCATCCGTTTCAACGGTTGAGCCCCAGTGCAGAAGATACTCGTCATCCTCTTCAACATAGGTGATTTCGGGTGCCCACAGACAGCCGTAGTTCTCTGTGCTGAAATCAATAAATCGTGGGCCGTCAAAACTGATAAGGTCGTCGCTTTTCCACATAATCAGTTTTTTGCTGCCGTTGTGGTTGCAGTCCTTCCAGTCAACCTCGTATTTTTCGTTCCACCTGCGGGCAATACAAAGGTCTGTGGTTACAATAACAAAGCCGCCGGCTTTAAGCCTCGCAATTTCAATGTCGCGCATACCCTTTTCGCCGATATTGCTTGTCAGCACGGGTCTGCCGCCGTTTACCTGCTCCCAGTTGAAGCCGTCTTTGCTTATGCCGAAATAAATCTGCTCGCCGTCCGGAGTCAGAAGTTCCCTGAAGTGGCCGAATAAATATGCCAAACAATCACCGCCTCAAAATGAGCATAATAACCTTAGTGTAGTATTTTTTAATTATAATACATAAAACACTAAAAATCAATATATATTGAAAAAGATTGAATATACTCTCAATATATGGTATAATTCAATAAATTTTCAGGGAGGTGTAATTATGCCGTTAATGCTAATCAGAGCGGATATTACCAAAATGGAAGTTGACGCTGTTGTGAACGCCGCGAACTCTTCGCTTTTGGGCGGAGGCGGTGTTGACGGAGCAATTCACCGTGCGGCGGGTCCCTCGCTTCTCGCGGAATGCAGAACGCTCGGCGGATGTGAAACGGGGCAGGCTAAAATAACCGGAGGCTACAGTTTGCCCTGCAAATACATCATACACACCGTAGGCCCTGTCTGGAACGGCGGGAATGACAATGAGGAAAACCTGCTTTATTCCTGCTATTCAAACTCGCTTGCCCTCGCCGAAAAAAACAGATGCGAAAGCGTTGCCTTTCCGCTGATTTCATCGGGAATTTACGGTTACCCGAAGGCGCAGGCGCTCGGCGTAGCCACAAGAGCCGTCAGGGACTTTCTTGAAAAAAGCGACAGTGACCTGCTTGTTTATATTGTTATTTTTGACAAAGCGGCGTTTGAAGTAAGTTCCTCGTTTTTCGGCAGAATAGAGCAGAAAATCAACGATTTTGAAGTTGAACGGGCGGAATATGAAGACCGCGTTTACGGCAGAAGAAGACCGGGCACAATGCTCAACGCGCCGCGAGGGCATTTATTCAACGAACTTTCGAAGGCGGCAAAAGACAAAAGACCGGAAAAGCAGAAAGAATTGAAAAAGGCGGATATTGCATTTGATTATACCGTCTCCGAAGCCGTATTGGCTGATGATATCACAACAGAGAATCTGTCATTTGTGCTTGATGAAAGTTTCAGCGACATGCTTTTGCGCAAAATAGATGAAAAGGGTATGACCGACCCGGAGTGCTACAAAAAAGCGAACATTGACCGCCGTCTTTTTTCAAAAATCCGCTCCGATGCAAAATACAAACCCTCAAAGCAGACTGCACTGGCGCTGGCGGTTGCGCTTGAACTGCCGCCCGATGAAATAAACGAAATGCTTATGAAAGCGGGTTACGCGCTCTCGCCGAGCGTGCTGTTTGATGTTATTGTCAAATCCTGCGTGGAACAGGGCGAATATGATGTTTTCAAGATAAACGAAATATTATTCAAATACGACCAACAGATTCTGTGCTGAAATAAATGCTGTTGCCTGAAAAGCAGCAGCATTTTCAATTTGTCGCTTCACAGGCGACCTCTTCCGATGAAAAATATGTTATCATATAGTCACAGTAAAGGAACAGCCTATAGCAATCCAACTATTTAAATTCACAAAATCCAGTCGCAAAAGCT
>JAFRQM010000027.1 GCA_017428625.1 Clostridia bacterium | reverse complement strand
CTTTCATGATGATACCTCCTTTGATAGTTAGCGCGGTTGGCGAACCTGCTCTATTCTACCACAGGAGGCTTTTTCGCTGTAAGCGTTTTAATGCCACCGGCATAGCCGGTGGTTTCTTGTCTCTTAAGAGCCAATAAAAAGAAAGGGACTTGAAATCAAGTCCCTTTAAAAATATATTCCCAGAAGTTTTGCGGCGTTTCCGGCGAGGATTTTTCTGTTTTCTTCTTCACTCAAGCCGAGTGAGAAAAACACTTTCAGGTATTCTTTGCGGTCAACCCAGGGTGAATCGGTGGCAAACAGGATTTTATCCGCCCCGTGCTTTCTGATTATTTCACGGCATTTTTCCGGGTAGCCGGTGAGTGAATAGGCGGTATCGAAATAAACGGGTTTGCCGCAAAGTTTTTTGAGCACTTCGTCGGGATATTCATTGCCGCCTAAATGGGCTAACACAAGTTTATTATCGATTATTCCGTCAAGCGCAGACAAAACATTGAGAACCATATCCGGCGTGCAGTGAACATCATCGGGATAATCGAGGTCAACTCCCGCGTGCGCGACGGTGACAATATCTCTTTTTGCCGCTTCACGCATAATTCTTATAAATCTTTCATCGTCAAAACGGGCGCCCTGAAAATCGGGATGAATTTTTATCAACTTTATACCAGATGCTTTGAGAAAATCAAGAATCTCCTCAATATCTTCACGCTCAGGGTGAACTGCACCCGCGAAAAAAATGCCGTTTTTGCCGTTAAACTCCGCCGAGATGCTGTTTATTGTTTCGACCTGTTTTGCGTTTGTGGCAATGGGGAGCGAGACGGAATAATCAATTCTGTCGGCGGCGTTTGCTTTTATCAGGGCTTCAGGAGTGCCGTCAAGATGCGCCTTAGACCTGCCGCCTGCCTCGAGTTTTGCTATGGCTTTTGCGGCGATTTTTTTCGGAAATGTATGGGTATGAAAATCAATTATCGAATAACCGTTCATTGCTTTCTCCTTTACAACAAGAGGGGGTAATGATATAATGAATTTCAGTTTAACATATCTTTAAGAAGGTGATTGCAGGAATGAATAATGCTCCCATAGGTTTTCTTGACTCGGGAATAGGCGGTGTGACGGTGCTTAAGCCGACAGTTGAACTGCTCCCCTGCGAAAACTGTTTCTTTTTCGGCGATTCGGCAAACAACCCCTACGGCGATAAGAGCGACAAAGAGATTATCGCCCGGTGTGATGAAATTGTCAACATGCTGATAAATGATAAAAAATGCAAAGTCATTGTTCTTGCCTGCAACACGGCGTCGGCGAAAGCGGTGGAATACCTCAGGGGCAACTATTCTCTGCCCGTTATTGCGATTGAGCCCGCTTACAAAATGGTGCATGACCTTAACCCCGGCGGTTTCACCCTTGTTATGGCAACGAGGGGAACCATTGAAAGTGAGAAATTCAACAGGCTTTACTATAAATACAACAACAACAAAACCGTGCTTCTGCCCTGCGCCGGGCTTGCCGACATTATTGAGCAGAACAGGCAGGATGAACTGCGCCTCTACCTTGAAAACCTGCTCGGCGATTATAAAGGAAAGGCGGAAAATGTTGTGCTTGGCTGCACGCACTACCCGCTTGCGAAGGATATTATAAAAGATGTTCTCGGCGAAATCAACTTTTTCGACGGGGCGCAGGGTGTGGCAAAAAGAATAAAATCCGTTCTTGAGGAGAACGGTCTGCTCAACGGTTCGGGCGTGCGCGGAACAGTTGAGTTTGAGGATTCATCTCCTGATGAGAAAACGAGAGAACTTAAAAAAGAGCGTTTTTTTGAGTTGCTTGAAAGATATTGAAAATATGATTAACGGCGGGATGTCAGACATCCCGCCGTTGTTTGTTTCATTTTTCTCTGTTGAGGCGGAACTCGACGGAGCTTTTGAGGTATTTGAAGTAATCTTCATCCTTGCACATTACTTTGCCGGGAGAATCGGAGAGTTTTGCAACGGGTCTGTCATTGACATATTGCAGTTTGATAACGATGTTGAGAGGTTCCTCGCAGGTGTCGTTTGAAACAAATGTGCCTATGCCGAACGAGACCTTTGTTTTGTTGCAGAAATAATCGTAAAGTTCCTGCGCTCTGTCAAAATCAAGACTGTCGCTGAAAAGGAGGAGTTTTGTTTTGGGATCGACACCGTATTTCTTATAATGATTTATAATCTTTTCGCCCCATTCATAAGGGTCGCCGCTGTCGTGCCTGACGCCTGAATAGTTGTTGACATTGGAGCGGTTGAAATCGAGTAGGAAAAGGTCGGTGGTTATGGTGTCGGTCAGAGCCGTTCCGTTGTCGCCGTCATATTCGCCGAACCAGTCTTTCATGGCGTAATAATTTGTATAGGCGAGAGGAATTGAGTCAATGCCCTGATACATTTGAACAAACTCGTGCGCGTAAGTGCCTATCGGAGTTAAATTGTGCTTCATGGCGAGAAAGACATTGGATGTGCCGACACAGTTCTGCGTTTCGGCAGCGAAACGGCGCACAACAACATCCTCCCACTCGCGTGAAAGGCGGCGGCGGCAGCCGAATTCGGCAAACTTGAAGGTGTATGTGCCGTCATTCATCGCTTTGATTTTTGCGTTGAGTTTTTCTTGTGCCGATGCTCTGAGTGTTTCATAGTCATAATTCATACGGAAATAAACTTCATTGATGATTTCAAGAAGATAAATCTCAAACTGCATTGCGGAAAACAGAGGCCCGTCAACGACAACCGAGAGTTCGCCTTTTTCAGACAGGTCAACTTTTACATAATCTCTGATAGGATGCCAAAGGCGCAGAAATTCGACATAGTCTTTTTTGATAAAACGAATGGAGCGAAGATAGTCGAGTTCTTCTTTTCTGAACCGCAGGGCGCAGAGATAGTCAATCTGCGCGATGATTTCTTCAACCATTTCGGGCGTGAAAACAATGCCCTCGTTGCGGCATTTGAAATAATACTGCCCGCACAGGTCAGTGTGCTTGTGAAAAATGACCTGATCCATATTGAACTTGTAAAGGTCGGTGTCAAGCAGGGAAACGACAATGGGATTGAGTTTCATAACTATTTTCCTCTTTTAATTAATATCAATCTGGCAGCTTCTCATTGTTTCAAGCGCCGCAATGTGTTTTTCAACCGTAACGCCCGCGCAGCAGGCGGAATCAACCGAAATCTGCGCTTCGGGGAAGAAGGCTTTGATTATCAGAGCGTTTGACACAACGCATATATCGGTGCAAAGCCCGATTAACTCAACACGCAACTCCTCGCCGCCTGCCGCCTTCTCAATAAGATGGGGCAAAAGCGTTGAACCGAAAGCCGGTTTTTCTACCGTTATGTATTTTTTGCCCTCAAGTGCAGACAATATCTCTTTGTTGAGCTGCCAGCCGCTGCTCCCTTTTACGCAGTGAACTACGGGCAGTTTTTTGCCTTCGGCGGTATTGAGGTAATCTTCACCGTGAGTGTCAAGCGTGACAAATATATCGCCTTCAAAATTGCGGATTTTAGCTGCCGCGGCGGGAATAACCGACACAGCCTCCTGTGTGCCGAGCGCCCCGTCAACAAAATCATTCTGAAGGTCCACCGCAATAAGGATTTTTTTCATAAAGCCATACTCCGTGTTAAACAATATCAAAACGGAAATCACCGTTTTTGCATTTGCCATCTGTTTCGACGATTATGTAAATTTTGCCGGTTGAGGGCAGTTCAAGTGATGAATCGATCTGCCCGCCGGCGCCGACGGTAAACAATTCTGTTTTTGTGCCGTCACAATCATAATACACCGTTATTGAGCCTGTTTCAAGTTTTGCCGAGTATTTTAATTGTTTGCCGGCGCTTTTGCTTTTCAGGGTGAATACATTTACACCCTCAAACTCATAAAAATTCATAAAAGCGGAAGCGGGTGTGTTTGAGTGCACAAAACCGACTGCTTTGTAATGTGACCTGTAGGCGGAACAGCCTGCAAGGGACACGAGCAGGCAGATAATAAGAACCGCGGAAAAAAGTTTTTTCATTGTTTTACTCCTTTCGGTTTTGCCGTAAAACAGATTTACGGCATACGGTCGCGGAGTTTGACAGACTCTTCAAGCAGGCGTGTTAAAATTGCGTCTCTTTCATCATCCGGTGCGACAAGCGACTGGTGGTGAGCCTCCATTACGCAGTCGCCGCAATAGCCGACTTCTTTAAGCGCGCGGATAAACTCGTTCCAGTCGATTGTGCCGTCGCCCGGTATAAGATGACCGTCGCCGCCGCCGTCATTGTCCTGAATATGAAGAGAGAGAGGAACAACAGAGCATTTTTCGAGAATTGACATTTTATAGCCGCAGCAATGGGCGTGACCTGTGTCGAAGCACCAGCCGAACCAATCGGAATTGACGGTTCTTACAAGTTCCGCTATTATTCTCGGATCTTTTGAAGCGCCCCAGAGAATGTTTTCGGAGAGCAGAACAACTCCGCGTTTTTCAGCAAGAGGAAGCCATTTTTTTATTACTTCGGCGTTTACTGAAATAAACTTTGACTTGCTGTTGATAACCTTGCCGTTTTCATCTTTCCATACAGGGTGAACAACAAGATATTTTGCACCGAGAACGGACGCCGCCTCAATGGACCTTTCAATGACATCGCCGGAATTTGCTTCACCGGGGGCATGAGCGTGTGTATAGGGAATGCCCGCTTCATCCGCTCGCGCTCTGAGTGAACGCGCCCAATCGAGATAACTGTCGCTGAGAAACGGGGAGCCTTCGAACACCCAGTAATCAAAGCCCATATCTATGCCCTCATAGCCGAGGCGTGCCAGACGGTCAACCGCCGTTTCGGCTGAGTAACCTTCTTCAAAAACATCGGTTGTTGTGACAATGCGAGGCTTGAAAAGATATCTCATTGACGAGCCGTCTTTTGCTATATAATTCTTTTTAACGCCGAGTTCTTCAATCCAAGCGCGAACCTCAAGGGTTTTCAGGTTGCCGTTGCGGTTATCCCACACCCAGGAGGGCGTGGGCCAGAGGCAGATTTCGGGTGAAACGGCCTCATAGAAGTTTTTATCTACGCCGTCCTGACCGTGGTGTGCCATTTTGCAGATATCGCAATTAAGAACGCCGCTGTCAGCGTATTTTTCAACAACATAATTGCCTGCGTTTACAGCGGCATCGCCGGTAAACATAACGCTTACGCCGCCGAGATCCATACGCATAATCGTCGAACCGTCGTTGCAGTTTTTCCACTCGGGGTTAAAGGTGTAAAAAACGGTGAATTCTGCCGAGCCGATGTTAAAAACATCGCCCTCTTTAAGTTCGGACGCCCTGTCTTTGAACACAGGAAGCAGGCGGTTGTAATCTGTTATGACTGTTACCGCCCAGTCATCATAGCCTTCATAGAACGACGCGTCGGGAAAATTCGCGTAAACGCGGTCAAAAGTCACTTCGCTGCTTCTGTTTTCGACAACCTCCAGAAAAACCTCGCAGTGGTCGTCGTGGGCGTGAGAGAGAAACCAGGCGTCAATATGCGGTTTATTGTCGCCCGTGACGGCTTTGAGGTATTCGATGAAATAATCGGTCTCTGTTTTGTGACCGCCGTCAATTACAATGACTTTGCCGTCATCGGTTGTTATAATGAAACTGTCGCAGATTGTGTCTGTGACGGATTTGAGCATATGAATTGCGTTTCTGTTTTTTGTGTTCTGCACATTTTCGCCTTTAACTTCAAAATATGTCATCATACGCCTCCATAAAGAAATCAGGGGGGAAAAGAGTTTTTCAAAAAACTCCGATATTTTACTGCCTGCGTCTTCAAAAAAAGCCGCGGCGGAGTTTTCGCTCTGTGAAACGGACACTGCCGCCGCAGGAACACAAAGCGTGAATAAAAGGATAACAATAAGAACAAAACTTATGACTCTTTTAATCATTCAGGCTGATTCCTTTCTGTGATTATATATTAACGCCTGATGTGAATTGCGGGCAGAACAGCCGCCGTGACAGACCCGTGTTAGGGAAGCGGATGGAAGCGGTGTTGAACTTCAAAGTAATTTTCAACGGGAATCAATAACCCCAGTCAACAACATCCCAGCCGCCGTCTTCGGTGCGGGCCAGCCACCACTGCCAACCGGTGTATTCCTCGTCTATGTTCCAGGCGTTCTGACCGTCATCTTCAACGGGCGAATGAAATTCGCTGATAAATTCAATTACCCGAGTGTATCCGGCATCTTCATCTTTTTCGTTTACCCATTTAAGGTTTTCATCCGTGACGCAGTCATCGCCGGCATATCTGAGAACGTGCAGTTCGCAGCCTTTGAAAGAGGCAAATTTGCATTTTATCTGCGAGACAGCGTCCGCAAGGTCTTCTTCGGAATAAATTTTCGATTCACCGAGTTCGACGGTAACATCCGTCTCGTTTACCGCTCCGAGATAACCTTCAAGAGTAATGCCCTTTGACATAATCTCTTTTGCGATATCAATAGAATCCACATAGCGGATGTGCCAGGGCTCATAACTGTAGCCGGTAATATGCTCCTTGCCGTCGAGGTAGCGCAGAATAAAGCCGTAATCCGCGAGTTTTGCGTGAATCTGCGCCCAGATTTCGGGATACTGTTCCATATCCTCATTGAGGTAAACATCCTCGCCGTCAATGTTAAGGTAAAGATCGAGCGCAAGCCCCGTGTGATGCTCGGAATAGCCGGGCACCGCGACATATTTAGCAACATAAGCCTCGCCGTATTTTTCGGTGAAACGCTTTGCGAGATCCTCCTGCTCGGCTACAGAGCGGCGCGCATTGTCAAGGTCAACATAAACCCCTTCGGATGCAAGGGCTTCTTTTAATTGAAGATACGCGTCATAAGCCTTGCTCTCAACCTCGACTTCATCGCCGAGCGAGTTTGTCATTTTTGTTGTTTCAAGTTTTTCTTCCCAGTCGTCGGGCAGAGCGTTGAGTTTATTGACAAGCACAAGGTAGTCAATGCCCTGCTCAGCCGGGGACGGTCCGTCAACGGGAACATCCGGTTTTTTCACGGAACAGCCCGCGGCAAGACAGAGCGCCGCGAACAAAGCAATAATCGCAAACACAGTTTTTTTCATGATAAAGCCTCCGTTTAATATTTGCAGTTTGTTATGAAGATGATTTTAAACTTGCGCCGACGAAAATGAATAATTAACATCCGTTTCATAATACACTTTTGTTGAGCGTGTTTCAAGTTTTGCAAAGCATAAAATCTTCGCCTTTGTTTTTCATAGTAACACTTTTGAGCCTTCGGGTTTAAGATTGGCGAATTTTATCGAATTGCGGAAAAAATCAATAGTATTCGTCAAAGTATTCTTCCGCGGCTTCAATATAAGAAGAATACTTACCGGGGATTTTAAACTTGCCGGTGGAAAAGCCTATAAATAATACGGATATAATGACAAGAACGGAAAAAAGAACAGCAAAGAGTTTAATATTATTTCGGGCTGTTTTTTCGCCGTTGTTCTCGCCTACGGTGCGCTTTTTTATTTTTTCAGAAACAGCCGAAGCCTATACCGGATCATCTGCCGGCACGCTGAGTTCCTCAAGCACGGCGACAAGATATTTCCATACTCTCTGAACAGATGAAACAGAAAGGCGTTCCTGCGGAGTGTGAATATCAAGAATATCGGGACCCAATGACACGCAGTCAAGCCCTTTTATTTTGCCGCAAAATATTCCGCATTCAAGGCCCGCGTGAATTGCCGTCACTTTCATTTCTCTGCCGGTCTGTTTAAGATAAACATCCGTCATAACTTTTTGCAGGGGCGAGTTTTCGGTAAATTCCCAGGCGGGGTAACTGCTGTGCGTTCTGACAGTCGCGCCGTAGGCGGCCGCCGTTTTTTTGATGGACTCGACGAGGTTTTCCTTTTTTGAATCGACGCTGCTGCGAACGGAAAAAACGCAGGTAACCTTGTTTTGCTCGGTTTTGAGCACGCCCATATTCAGTGAGGTTTCAACCATCCCGTCTATTTTTCCGCTCATTGCGACTACGCCCTGCGGCAGTTCTTTAAGCAGACTGATAACCGACACGGTGGAGCTTTTATCAAAGGATTCGTTCGGCAAATCGCACTTAGCACAAAAAAGATTAATCCCCGCTTCAACCTCACCGTATTTTTTCATAAGCTCCTCATTAAGCTTTTTCGCTTCATTAACAAATGAAAAACTGTCCGGGGTTGTTATCACAGCCCTGCACTCGCGGGTTATGGCGTTATCCACCGTTCCGCCGTTGACGGAGCACAGTCTGATATTATTCTTTTCAACAAGAGTGCCGAGAACCTCTCCCATAAGCTTGTTGGCGGAAATATAACCCTTGTCAATCTCGGTGCCCGAATGGCCGCCGTGAAGGCCGGTTATTGTTACAGTATATGCGTCGCCGAAAGCGAGCGTGGTATTGGCTTCAAATATAACATCGCCTCTTACTCCGCCGGCACAGCTCACAAGCAGGGTGCCCTCCTCTTCGGAGTCGATGTTGAGCATTTTTCTGCCTTTGAGAACGGAAGTGTCGAACGCTGTTGCGCCGAACATTCCCGTTTCTTCATCAACGGTAAAAACGACTTCAAGAGGGGGATGTTTTATTGAGTCATCTTCAAGCAGGGCGAGAGCCATCGCGACGGCTATGCCGTCGTCACCGCCGAGAGTTGTGCCGTTTGCGTGGATATAATCGTCGTCAACAATGAGTTCGAGCCCCTGCGTTTCAAAATCGAAATCTTTGCCCGGAGCTTTTTCGCACACCATATCGAGATGCCCCTGAATAATTACGGGTTCCTGATTTTTACATCCGGGCGAGGCGTCTTTGTAAATGACGACATTGCCCGTTTCATCGGTGTAAAACTCAAGATGATGCTCTTTTGCAAACACAACACAGAACTCCGTTGCGCCACGGGTTCTGCCCGAACCCCTCGGTACGGCGGAGAGTTGCTCAAAATAATTCATAACGCCTTTCGGCTCAATATCAGACAGTATGTTTTTCAAGGCGTTACCTCCAAAAAACTTTTCATTATATTTTACACCTCTTTTTATTCTTTTACAAGAAAAATGTAAATTGACAGTATTTTTAAATAATGATATATTTTTTATGTAAAACATTTTTGAAAACGGAAAGGAATAAAAATATGCTGCTTGAAAACGCCTTTTCAAAATTAATGTTTAAAATACTTTCTCTGATTCTTTCGGCTTATGTTTCTTTGTTTGCTCCGATAGTTCCGCCGTCAGCGGATGAGCCGATAAAGCCGCTTAACGAGAGGGAGGTTAAACTTGTTTTTGCGGCTCTTGCCGACACACAGGTTTCTAATTATCTGCTTTCGAGATACCCCGTTTTTGTTGAGGCTATGCAGGACCTGCACAGCGCACAATACCCGCTTGACGCCGTTCTGGTTGCGGGTGATATAGTTGAAAACGGACTGGCTGAAGAATATCAGCTTATTTATGATGGGCTTTCGGGCATTGACACACGCTATATTTTAGCGGAAGGGAACCACGACATAAGGCTGAGGTCATATAAGCAGGCAAGCGAAAGATTTTTTGCGCTCGCCAACGCGCTCAACAATGATGAGAGTATTGACAGTTTTCACTTCTCCGAAACAATAAACGGATATAAATTTGTCGTTCTGGGTTCCGACAGAACCGAATTTGAAGAATCTTATCTGAGCGACGAACAAATTGACTGGCTTAAAGGCGAACTTGAAGAAGCTGACGGCGAACCGACATTTGTTATTGCGCACCAGCCGCTCAAAAACACTCACGGACTGCCCGAGACCTGGGGTAGCCCCGTTGACTCGGCGGGCAGCATAGGCGCGCAGAGCGACGCTCTTAAAGATATTCTTACATCTTATAAAAATGTTGTTTTCATCACCGGCCACCTGCATACGGGTTTCGGCAGATACACTTATGAAACACTTGACGGTTTGCATATGGTAAACCTGCCTTCGCTGACCATAAACAACAAAGACTGCGAATACGCGGGACCGGGCATAGGCTATATTGTTGAGGTTTATGAAGATGAGATTATTTTCAGGGCAAGGGATTTCGCAAAGGGTAAATGGGTAAGCAACTTTGATTTTACAATTCCGCTTAACGGCGGTCAGAAACTCGCTTCCGCCTGGATTAAAGGTTATAAAAACAGCAATTCCGCTTTTTCATCAACGGCGGCAACCTCAGACGGCGGTATGATTGCTGTCGGTTCTTCAATGAACGGCTCATCATCCGCGGCTGATATTGTCAGATACGGTGCTGACGGAACTGTTCTGTGGAGTGACAGTATTTCGGGTGATGAAACCTGCGCGTTCAATGATGTTGCCGTTTTGCCTGACGGGTCAATAACAGCGGTCGGCTACACATTTGAAGACGCCGAAGGAAAAGGCGCAGGCGACTGCCTGATTGTAAAATACAGCGCGAACGGAGAAAAACTGCTGGAAAAAGTTACCGGCGGAACAAACGGTGATATGCTTTACAGCGTTGCACCCTGCCCCGACGGAGGTGTTGTTGCAGGCGGAATGATAAAATCAACCGACGGTGATTTCTCAGACATTGCGGAAATTGACAATTCGGGTCAGACTTCTGCTGTTCTGATAAAATATGCCGACAGCGACTTCTCTCAAATCTCCTGGATGAAATCAATGACAAGTTCAAGATACGCTTGTGTCGAAGGGCTTGCAGTTGCGAAGAGCGGCGATGTTTTTGCGAGCATTGATGTCAGAACCCCCGACTACGATTTTGAGAACATTCCCGACAAAGACATCGGAAGTGAAAAAACGCTTGTTGTCAAATATTCGGCTGACGGAGCGAAACAATGGCAGTCAACGCTCTGCTCATCCGCAAAAACATATATGCCTTCAATAACCGCCGGCGATGATGGCGGCTGTGTGGTTGCGGGATATTACAGTTCGGCGGCGCCTTCGGATGAAAACAATCTCGGCAGTCAGGGAACTTTTTCATCTGTTTACAATGGCGGTAACGCAGGCTCGGCGGACGGTGCGGTTGTTGCGCTCGGCAGTGACGGCAAAGTAAAATGGCTGTCGGTCGCGGTAGGCTTTTACAACGATTTCATTACCGATATTGTCAGAACATCCGACGGATATGTGATTACAGGCTATTCAAACTCAACAAACCGCGATTTTGCGGCAATGCCCTGCGCGGGTGATTATGACGCGTTTATCTGCACAATAAGTTCTTTCGGCACAAAACAGAATTTACTTGCATTCGGCGGCAGTGACGCGGATAAAATTCTTTCAGCCTGTCTGCTGAGCGACGGCTCGATAGGATTCTGCGGCTCGACGGCTTCCGGCGACGGTGATTTCGGCGACATTTCCCCTGCGGGTTCCGCAGATGCGTCAGCGTCATTCGCGGGAAAGGCAGTTTTAAATAATAATTCGCATTAACACACGGTGAAAGCGGCAAGGTGCGGTCATTTCGCTCTGATGTTTTGAACACCGTTTTCAAAAAATATAAGTTGGATTTCAAACGATAATATAAACAATCAAGCCACCTCCGAAGAGGTGGCTTTTGATATTGTTGTTGAGTTTGGCTTAATACATTCCGCCCTGACTTGCTGCCGCCATTGCCGCCGCGTTTGCCGCGTCTGCAGCGGGATCGGGTTTGTCGGTGACAAGGCTCTCTGTTGTAAGAACCATTGCCGCTACGGAAGCCGCGTTCTGAATTGCGGAACGGGTAACCTTAGCGGGGTCGAGAATACCGGCTTTTGCCATATCGGTATATTTATCCGTCGCGAAGTTGTAGCCGTAGCCGTTCTTCTTCTGACCGAGAATTGCATTGACAATTACGGAACCTTCAAGGCCCGCGTTTGCCGCTATCTGGCGGATGGGCTCTTCAATGGCTTTAAGAACGATGCTGATGCCTGTTTTTTCATCGGCGTCCTCTGCGCTGTCACAAAGGGCTTTGACATCGGGAATCGCGTTGAGAAGCGCAACGCCGCCGCCTGCGACACAGCCTTCTTCAACTGCCGCTTTGGTAGCTGCGAGAGCGTCTTCAATACGGAGTTTCTTCTCTTTCATTTCGGTTTCGGTAGCCGCGCCGACTTTGATGACCGCTACGCCGCCCGAAAGTTTTGCGAGACGCTCCTGAAGTTTTTCTCTGTCAAAATCGGATGTTGTGGTTTCAAGCTGTGATTTAATCTGGTTGACTCTGCCGGAAATGGCGTCTTTTGCGCCCGAGCCGTCAACAATAATGGTGTTCTCTTTGGAAACCTTGACCTGACGGGCTCTGCCGAGCTGTGAAACCTGAGCGTCTTTGAGTTCAAGACCGAGGTCTGCGGTAATAACTTCGCCGCCTGTGAGAGCCGCGATATCCTGAAGCATCTCTTTGCGCCTGTCACCGAATCCGGGAGCCTTTACGCATACGCAGGTAAATACGCCGCGCAGTTTGTTGACAAGGATTGTTGAAAGGGCTTCGCCTTCGACATCCTCAGCGATGATAACAAGTTTGCCACCCATTTTGATAATCTGCTCAAGAAGAGGAAGAATATCCTGAATAGCGGAGATTTTTTTGTCGGTAATAAGAATGTAAGCGTCGTCAATTACGGCTTCCATTTTATCGGTGTCGGTTACCATATAAGGTGAGATATAACCGCGGTCAAACTGCATACCTTCAACAACCTCAGCGTATGTGGCTGCTGTTTTGCTTTCTTCGACAGTAATAACGCCGTCGGATGTAACTTTATCCATAGCGTCGGCTATGAATTTACCGACTTCTTCATCACCGGATGAAATTGTGCCGATTCTTGCGATATCCTTTGAGTTGGCAACGGGCTTTGCGTTTGCCTTGATTGACGCTACAACCGTGTCAACCGCTTTAGCTATGCCTTTTTTGACTACCATGGGGTTTGCGCCTGCGGCTACATTCTTCATGCCTTCTCTTACAAGCGCCTGAGCGAGAAGGGTGGCGGTGGTTGTGCCGTCGCCCGCGACATCGTTTGTTTTTGTTGCAACTTCTTTAACAAGCTGCGCACCCATATTCTCGAACGGGTCGTCGAGTTCAACATCTTTGGCGATTGTTACGCCGTCGTTTGTGATGAGCGGAGCGCCGTATTTTTTGTCAAGAACAACGTTTCTGCCTTTGGGGCCTAAAGTGATTTTGACTGTGTCAGCAAGCTTGTCAATGCCTGCCTGTAACGCTTTGCGGGCTTCTTCGCCGTAAATAATCTGTTTTGCCATTTTAATTGCCTCCCTGAATTATTCTACAACCGCAAGGATGTCGCTCTGACGGACTATTGTGTATTCCTCTTTATTGAGCTTGACTTCCGTGCCTGAATATTTGCCGGTAATAACTTTGTCACCGACTTTAACATACATTTTGACTTCGTTGCCGTCAATCATTCCGCCGGGGCCTACTGCCACAACTTCGGCTACCTGCGGTTTTTCCTGCGCTGAGGCGGAAAGGATGATTCCGCTGCTTGTTGTTTCTTCAACCTCGACAGCCTTAACTACAACTCTGTCTGCAAGCGGTCTGATGGTCATATTGATTACCTCCAATAATGAAATATGTGTATTCATTGCCGTTTTGCAAAATACCTTTTGGTTTGCGAACGACAGTGAAAATCAGTTTTTAGCACTCGACCTTATCAAGTGCTAATTCATATTGTAATACATTTTTTCAAAAAATCAAGACCTTTTTTCAAAATTCATATATTTGTAATAATTTGCCGCTGCACTTGAAAACAGAATATTATTATAGTATTATTTATTAGACATTATCATTTCCGAAAAGGAGGTGTCCGTTATGGAAAAAACAGGTTTAATTGCGAAAAGTGAAAAGAATCTCAGAATGCTTGAAGTTCTGCGCTCTGCGTTGCTTTCAAAGCCGTATATGTTCGCTCTGCTGGCGCTGGCCTGCGTTATTACCGTTACGGGCGTCGAGTTTTACGGACTTATTGCCTTTGTTTGCATAGTTGTATTTACTCTTATTGTTTGCGATGAACTTATTGCGACCACACTGCCCTTCCTGCTTGCGAGCGCGATAATGATTAAATGTTTTGACTCGTTTGACACATATATTAAACTCGCCCCGCTGGCGCCGGTTGTTGTGCTTGCTATTATTATTCATTTTATTCTTTATCCGAAGCCCGTAAAGACCGGCTCAACAATATGGAGTCTTCTTGCTGTAACTTTTGCCGTAACGCTCGGCGGAATCGGCAGCATAAGTTCAAAAGAGTATTTTTCGCTGACTTCGCTTTATTATATTGTCGGTCTGGGCGCCGCGATGGTGCTTGTTTATATTATTGCGTATTCATGCCTTGAAAGTTCAGACAAGGTTGTTATTCACAGAACATTTTCGTTTATAATGTTTATTGTGTGCCTGTTCTCTTGCCTTATGGTAATTCTTCACTACGCGGTAAATATAAAGGATGTCATATCCTCGCGTTCGATTCTTGAGCCGCAGTGGCGCAACAATGTTTCGACATTTATTATTCTGACAATGCCGTTCGTGTTTTACCTCTCGCTGAAAAACTATTTTTATATTATTCCCGCGTTTATCACCATGCCCTGCCTCGCTCTCACCAGTTCTCGCGGAGGTCTGCTTTTCGGTGCGGTTGAATTTATGCTGTGTTGTATTTACATTATCTACGCAGATAAAAAGAACAGGGTAAAGACCCTGCTTATTCTGACAGTATGCGGTTTTGCCGTGATTATTTACGCCGGCGACATAATCACTTTTATTTCAAAAACAATCAGCCGTTTTGACTCGGATATGATTAACAAAGACCCTCGCACGGGATTTATACGCCGCGCTGTTGAGGATTTTAGGGCGTGCCCCGTTTTCGGCAGAGGAATCGGCTATATGGGCAACAGAGACATTTACCCGTCAAGAAAATTTGCGGCAAACTGGTATCACTCGGCACCGTTTCAGGTTATCGGCAGTTTCGGCACGGCGGGCATTCTCGCATTCGGTTGCCAGTTTATCAGGCGCAATATAGTTTTCTGGAGCAAGATTACATATTTCTCGCTCGCTGTTTTTATTTCATATATCGGGATGTTTATGATGTCGCTTGTCAACCCCGGCGAATTCTGCCCGGTCCCCTACGAACTTATGATTGTGATTATGTTTGCGCTTATTGAGCGCCACTGCCCGCAGAACAGGGAGATAATACTTTTCGGCAGAAAATACATAAAACCCGTTGAAGAGGGTGAAAAACAATGAATGTTCTTTCAATCGGCAACAGTTTTTCGCAGAACGCGCACACCTGCCTGCCGGGTATGATGAAGGCGGACGGCTGTGATGATTTTATGCTTTGCAACCTGTATATTCCCGCGTGCTCGCTTGAAACACACTGGGAGAATATGAAAAGCGAAAAAGAGGCTTACGAATATCAGATATATCTGCCGGGCGAGACGGTCATGAATAAAGCAGACGGCGTTGCGCTGTTTGAACCGCTTGAAGACGAGGACTGGGATGTTGTTACACTTCAGCAGGTAAGTTCACTTTCCGGCATAGAGGAAAGCTGGTCGCCCTACATTGAGGAACTGACCGCTTATATCAGGATGGCGGCTCCGAAGGCGAAGGTGTTTATTCACCAGACCTGGGCCTATGACAAAGGCACGGTAAACGAAGGTTTTTCAAAATATTCAAACAACACAAGCACAATGTTTGACTGCATAAACCGAGCCGTTGAAATTGCAAAAATCAACACTGATGTTGACGGCGTAATTCCGAGCGGACTGGCTTTTCAGTTTGCGAGGCAAACAAGTCTTAAAGATATGCTGACAGCCCCCGACGGCTACCACGCAAGCGCATTGGGCTGCTACCTTGCGGGAGCCTGTTTTTATGAAACGATTACAGGTAAAAATATTTCGGAAAACGGTCTGCGCATTGAAGGTGTGCCGGAAGAATACATAAACCTGCTGGCGCTTTGCGCGCACTCAGCGGTTGAAAAATATAATAACAGATAAAAGAAAAAAGGCAGGTTTAAACCTGCCTTATATTCTTCTCAAGTTGTGAAAAATCAGTCTTCTTCAACAACCACTACCTGCCTGCCGTTGTAATAACCGCATGACGGGCAAAGTCTGTGAGCTCTTTTGAGTTCGCCGCAGTTTGAGCACTTTTCAAGCACGGGAGCGTTCATCTTCCATACGTTTGAGCGTCTTTTGTTTTTTCTTGCTTTGGAAACTCTTCTCTTGGGCACTGCCATTCTAAAGCACCTCCTTAAACGGTTTTAAGCAAAACCCTTGGGTTATAATTACTCGTTATTATCCAGAAGCTGACGCAGCACATCCAGACGGGGGTCTGCGGCGGGCGTGCAGCTGCATTGGCCTTCATTGAGATTTTTGCCGCACATAGGGCAGAGACCTTTGCAATCATCGCTGCACAGGAATTTGTAAGGCAATGAAAGCAAAATGTCTTCGCGAATAAGCGGGTCAACATCGTAACGCAAATCGGTAACGGTTAAAAAATCGTCGTTGTTTTCGTTTTCGACCTGACGCACAAGGGTGTGGCAAATCTCTGTTTTCATTTTATGAACTGTCTCTCTCGCGCATCGGCTGCACGGCATTGTGAGTTCATAAGACGCTTCGGCGTTAATCTCTACAATTCCGGTGGTGTTGGCAACCTTACCCCTGACCCTGACAGGAGACTTAAACGGAAAAGCGCCGTCAAGTTCTTCACCGAACATATCAATTTCATAGTCAAGGTCAGCCGAAAGACCTTCGACATTGAAGATGGATTCAAGATCAATAATCATAAATATCTGAAATCACGCACAGAACATTATATAGTCAGCGCGCCTGTTTGTCAACAAAAAAATCAGTTTTTCTTGCAAAAAGCGAATATTTTTTCGGGCAGTTCGCTCTCATCAGCCGAAACGGTGAAAGTGAAGTCAATGCCGGCAATACCGCTGAGTTTATCAACTTTCTCAAGGAAAGCGGAGAGTTCTTCATAATCTCTGCCGCCGATTCTGAGCGTTGCGTCAATAAACATATCCGTTATGTCGTAATCGCCGGCGACGATGCCCGACAGGAAGCCGTAAAACGCTTCATAGCCGCTTACGCCGTAGTGATCCGTTTCAACAAGGCGGGCTCTCGAATCAATGTCATAGGTGAGCAGCCTTTCTTTCTCAACACAGACAACATTGCCGTTTGAGGATTCCACAGCCGAGTTTACGCAGTTGATGAGGGTTTTTGTTTTGCCGGAGCCTTTTCTGCCGAGAATAAGTGTAATCATTATGTTTGTCCTCCTTAGTTTACTTGATTCTTGCTTCAAGCTCCGCCCTGGCGTCTTCATAGCCGGGCTTGCCCAGAAGCGCAAACATATTCTTTTTGTAACTTTCAACACCGGGCTGGTCAAACGGGTTGACACCGAGAACATAACCCGAAATGCCGCAGGCTTTTTCAAAGAAATAAATGAGGTGACCGAGCGAGCGTTCATCGGCGTAATCCATTTCAATAACAACATTGGGAACGCCGCCGTCCGCGTGAGCCAGAACAGTGCCTTCGAACGCCTTGCGGTTGACAAAACTTGCGTTTTTGCCGGCGAGATAATTGAGACCGTCTTCGTTTGAAGCATCTTCTTCTATCTGCACATCATATTTCGGGGTGTTGAACCAGAGCACGGTTTCAAACAAGGTTCTTTCGCCCTGCTGAATATACTGACCGAGCGAGTGAAGATCGGTTGAGAAAATTGCGGAGGTCGGGAATATGCCTTTGCCGTCTTTGCCTTCGCTCTCGCCGAAGAGTTGTTTATACCACTCGCACATCAAGGCCATCGAAGGCTCGTAAGCGGCGAGCATCTCAAACTTTTTACCGTTTCTGTAAAGAAGATTTCTGAAAGCGGCGTATTTGTAGCAGTCATTTTGGAGAAGATTCTCATTGAGGTATTCTTCTCTCGCCTGAGCAGCGCCCTGCATAAGCGTGTCAATGTCAAGGCCGGCAACGGCGAGCGGGAGCAGACCCACCGCTGTAAGAACGGAGAACCTGCCGCCGATATTGTCGGGGACGACAAAGGTCTGATAGCCTTCTTTATCCGCAACGCTTTTGAGCGCGCCTTTCTGACGGTCGGTTGTTACAAAGATGCGGTTTTTTGCCTCTTCTTTGCCGTATTTTTCTTCAACAAGTTTTCTGAAAATTCTGAACGCGACGGCGGTCTCGGTTGTTGTGCCGGATTTGGAAATTACATTGACCGAAAAATCTTTGCCTTCGCACAGATTTATGAGTTCATAAATTGCCGAGGAACTGACTGTGTTGCCGCCGAAATAGATGTTGGGGGCGTCTTTTTTAATAAGGTTGTAGTTGTTTGAATAGACAAATTCTATTGCCGCCCTTGCGCCGAGATAAGAGCCGCCGATACCGAGAACAATAAGAACCTCTGAGTTGGCGCGGATTTTTTCAGCCGCTTTTTTTATCTGCTCAAATTCGGATTTATCATAATTTACGGGAAGGTCAACCCAGCCGAGATAGCCGCTGCCGAGACCTGTTCCGTTATGAATTTTATTGTGCGCGTCTGCAATTTCGCCCGCCAGAGAGGCAATGCATTCATCCTTTGCGAAATCGCCCGCGTAAGAAAAGTTGAGTTTAAAGGACATCTGATTTTACCTTCGTTCGTTGATTAGTCTTTACTGTGAAAGATACACTTCCGCATTTAGAATTATTTTACCTTAAAAGTCGGAATAATGCAACAATAATAAAACAAAATTTTTGTTAATTCTCAAGGGTTTTACTGTGTAAAGTGCCATAGTTATTGATAATATTCTTTTTTTATTATATAATAACCGGTAGAAAGGCGGTGAGCGGATGAAAGCTGCAATAATCACTCTCGGCTGCAAGGTCAATCACTATGAAAGCGAAGGCATTTCAAAGCGGCTGGAGCAGGAAGGCTATGAGATTGTTGATTCAAGCGAAGAGGCGGATGTTTATATTATAAATTCCTGCACGGTAACGGCGGAGAGCGACCGCAAAACGAGGCAGGCGGTGCGAAAGATGAAGCGCCTGCACCCGGGCAGCACGGTTCTGCTGACGGGCTGTATGCCTCAGGCTTTTCCCGAAGACGCAAAAAGACTTGAACAGGCAGACATTGTCACCGGCAACAAGTTCAACAGCAGGATTCCCGAACTGCTCGAAAAGCATATAAAAGGGCAAAGGGAGTTTGCGGTTGAGGAACACAGGCAGGGCGAGCAATTCGCAGGCGACGCCGTTTCATCCTACCGTGAGCGCACCAGGGCTACACTTAAAATCGAAGACGGTTGCAACAGATTCTGCTCCTACTGCATTATTCCCTACGCGAGGGGCAGAGTTCGCTCGAAACCGCTTGACGAAATTGAAAAAGAGGCTGATGCTTTCGCTGAAAACGGTTATAAAGAAATTGTGCTTGTCGGCATAAACCTTTCTGCCTACGGCACGGACAACGGTTCCGATATGGCGCAGGCGGTTAAGATTGCCGCAAAACCCGAAGGAATAAAAAGAGTGCGTTTAGGCTCGCTGGAGCCCGACCACATTACGGACGGGATAATCGAAAAGCTTAAAGAAATTCCCGGATTCTGCCCGCAGTTTCACATTTCGCTGCAGAGCGGCTGCGACAAAACACTGAAAAAAATGAACAGGCACTACAATACGGATGAATACAGAACTCTGTGCAAAAAACTCCGTGAAGTATTTGCCGACTGCACAATCACCACCGACCTTATGACCGGCTTCCCCGGTGAAACGCAGGAGGATTTTGAGAAATCACTCGATTTTGTCAGGGAAATCGGCTTCGAGAAAGTTCATGTTTTTCCATATTCCAAGCGCGAAGGCACACCTGCCGCAAAAATGGCGGAACAGGTTGAAAAAGCGGAAAAAGAACGCAGGGCGAAAAGGGTTATTGAAGAGGCTGAAAAAATAAGGCAGGAGTTTCTGAAAAAGCAGAAAGGCAAAACGGTTGCCGTTTTGCCCGAAGAATATTCAAAAGGGTTCTGTCACGGTTACACCGCGAATTACACGCCCGTTACAGTTAACTGCCCACCGGAAAAATGCGGTGAAATTATAAATGTGAAAATCACCGGAGTTGAAGGTGATTACTGCACGGGTGAAATTATTTAGCCAATAACGATTTATATTAAAAAATATATGTAAAGACCGTTTAATATTGCGTGTGCCTGCCTGCAAACAGATTTTTTGTTTGATGAAGTCGAAAAATCGCAGGAATACTTTGTGTATTTTAAGATTTTGAGACAAAATCAGGCGAAACAATATGTTGCTGAGAGGCACTCGCAAATATTATTCGGTGTTTACTTTTAAAAAAAGAGGCTGCCTTACGACAGCCTCGATTTTTGTTTATTTAACCGGAGATTAGTCCATTACGTCGATAACAACGCCTGAACCGACTGTTCTGCCGCCTTCACGGATAGCAAAACGAAGACCCTTTTCGATAGCGATGGGGGTGATAAGTTCAACGTTCATATCTACGTTGTCGCCGGGCATGCACATTTCTGTGCCTTCGGGAAGGGAGATAACGCCGGTAACGTCAGTGGTTCTGAAATAGAACTGAGGACGGTAGTTGTTGAAGAAGGGAGTATGACGTCCGCCTTCATCCTTGGTAAGAACGTAGACCTGACCTACGAACTTTGTGTAAGGATGAATTGAGCCGGGCTTGGAGAGAACCTGACCGCGTTCGATTTCGCTTCTCTGAACGCCGCGGAGAAGGCAACCGATGTTGTCGCCTGCTTCTGCATAGTCGAGGATCTTTCTGAACATTTCGATACCTGTGCAGACAACTTTTCTCTTTTCTTCTGTAAGACCGACGATTTCAACTTCTTCGCCTGTCTTGAGCTGTCCACGCTCAACTCTGCCTGTAGCAACAGTGCCGCGGCCGGTGATTGTGAAAACATCTTCTACGGGCATAAGGAAGGGAAGGTCTGCCTTACGATCGGGAGTGGGAATGTAGGAGTCAACAGCATCCATAAGTTCCCAGATGCATTTGATTTCGGGAGCGTTTACGTCGCCGCCTTCATATTCAAGAGCTTTGAGAGCTGAACCCTGGATGATGGGTGTGTCATCGCCGGGGAATTCATACTCGTCAAGAGTTTCACGGATTTCCATTTCAACAAGTTCAAGGAGTTCGGGGTCGTCAACCTGGTCAACCTTGTTCATGAAAACGATGATGTAGGGAACGCCGACCTGACGGGCAAGAAGAAGGTGCTCTTTTGTCTGAGCCATGGGACCGTCGGTAGCAGCGATAACGAGGATAGCGCCGTCCATCTGAGCTGCGCCGGTAATCATATTTTTGATATAGTCG